>JAJPJB010000004.1 GCA_021324465.1 Hyphomicrobiaceae bacterium | reverse complement strand
CGGGACGGAAGAATGCTCGCGGTGCGGGTCGAACCAAAGAATGGACCCAAGAGAAGCGAGCCCGGCAGTGGCCGCTGATTGCGAGCAAAACATCAAAGGTCAGTCGGGCGCGCCCAACACTTTTGGTCCGAACGGGTTATCGATCGGTTCGAGCCTGCATGCCTCGTGGTCGAAATAGCCGAGATCCTAGTCCATGAAGCTGACCAGCCAGATGTGCTCGCTGACCTGCTTGATGCCGACGCTCTGGCCGGCGAAGACGGTGCTGAGATTGATCTTTCGCCGATTGAAGCAGATGCGCCCGCATGTGGTCACGGTGGCGGTCCTGTCGTGGAACGGGTAGTCGAGCTCAGGCAGGCCTCTATAGGGACGCGTTGATGGCAGGTAACGCTCTGCCGGGTAGCGCATGCTCAGCGCCGGGTGCGGCCGCTCGGTGTTGTAGCATTCGATGAAGTCATCGAACTTGGCCTGCTGTTGGAGGAAATTCTTGCCGGCCGGCTTGGTGGTCTCGAGCTTGAGGGTCAGATGCATACGCTCGTGACGGCCGTTCTGCTGCAGGTGGCCGGGCTTGATGCGCTCGATCGCGATGCCGAGCCTGAGCCACCAGACCGACAGCCTGCTCAAGCCAAAGAGCGCATTGGGGCTGGCGAAGGGAACGCCGTTGTCAGTGCGGATCGCCCTGGGCAGACCGTACTCCTTGAAGACGGCCTCAAACACCGGAAACGCATAGGCTTCCTTGGTGGTGGCGAGCGCCTCGCAGGCGAACAGGTAGCGGCTTGCAAAGTCAGTGATGGTGAGCGGATAGCAATAGCGCCGATCGGCGAGCATGAACTCGCCTTTGTAATCGGCGCACCACAAATCGTTGGGCTGGGCGGGAAGGGAAAGAGGTGTTCCCTTTGCTCTGTTCCTTCGCCTCATTCTGCGCTTGACCAGGCCGCGGCGATCAAGAACTGCATGGACGGTGCTGATTGCCGGCGTGTGCACATCCGGATAGAGCCGCGCCAGCTTCTCCCTGATCTTCGGTGCGCCCCAACTCGGCTTGTCCTCTTTGAGGCGCACGATCTGCATCTCGATCTGGACCGGCAGCTGGTTGGCATGGCGATACGGCCGGCGTGAGCGGTCGGTGAGGCCGTGTAACCCATGTCTCCGGAATGAACTGTTACCCATCTCTCAGGAAGGGCACAGAGCACGCCACGGCAGCCGGGAGGCACCGGTCGTGCGATCCGGTGCGACGACGTATACCGCTTCCAATTTTTGGAAATTCGTGTACTATATGCCGAGATGATCGTCATCGGCACTGACGTGGTCGAAAACTATCTGGCCGATCACGCCGGCCACAAGGGTATCAAAGCCGCGAGGTCGCAATATCAAGCTTGGCTCGACATCGTGACTCGCGCCAATTGGCGCAATCCGGAGGACGTGAAGGCCTCGTACCCGAAAGCGACTATTCTCAAGGCCAGCCGGGCCGTCTTCAACATCAAGGGTAACGACTACCGATTGGTAGCGGCCGTCCAGTATCGCGCAGGAGCCCTGGCGATCCGGTTCTTCGGAAGCCATGCCGAGTACGATGAGATTGATGCGGAGACCGTGTAATGGATGCGACCCTGATCGTGATCGACAGCGATGCGGAACTTGCTCGCGCTCGCGCACTCGTTGATCGGCTATGGAGCTCGGATAACCCGGCCGATGTCGCACAGCTGCAGGCACAGGCACGTCTGATCGCTGCATATGAGGAGAGCAAGTGGCCCCGCCGACCGCCAAGCACGGCGGAGCTGATCCGACACCTCATGGATCAGCACGGACTCACGCGGGCTGATATGGTCCCGATCCTCGGAACACCTAGCCGAGTTAGCGAAGTCCTGCGAGGCAAGAAGGAGCTGAGCATGGCGATGGTGCAGCGGCTGCGGGCGCGCTTTCGTGTGCCGGCTGACCTCCTCATTCCGCCGCCCAAACAGGCGCGGCGGGCGGCGAAGCGGGCCGCGGCCTGAAGGGTCTTTCATCGCAGTACTTTCCAACAGGCCGTGGCTACGCCAGCGTGGCGCATCGTAGGCTCGGATAGCGCATCATAGCGCCACGGCGAACGAGTAGTGCCCATCCTCATAGGCCGTGGCGCGCCACTTTACGATCTTGCACGATGTCGTCGCCGGGCATCGGAAAATACCGCATCACGCCGCCGACAGTCGCACGAAGCTCTTGCTGTCCGTCGACTGAACCGGAAGCATTGCTAAACTAATCCGCAAGCCCCAAGGCGAACGCCAAAGCAATCCCGAGCCGAGCCATGTCTTGGTTACCGAGACGCCCCATCTTCTTCCCGATCCGTTCGCGTCTCACGGTGACCGGCTTGTCGGCCATCACCTGCGATTTAAGCCGCAATCCATTCTCGGGGGTTGGCTCGATGGTGAGGCGAAAATCCGCAGCGTCCACCAGCTCGGGAGTCAACTGGCAGACCACCACGGAGCCATGGTTCTCCGGGAAGGCGTCACTCTGCACGATGACCGCCGGGCGGGGCTTGCCATAGTCACCGGTCGCGGCAACGGTCACCACGTCACCGCGTCGCATCTGCATCAAACTCGGAGACCGACTCGATCCACTGCAGCGCGTCGCGCTCGCGATCTGGATCGAGACTGGCAACCTGCTTCGCCACCCGTCGTCGAACCGCCGGTGAGCGGGCATCGGCTACCACGAGACGCAGCTCACGTAATCCCCGGGCGCGCCTGCGCTGCCGCATCATCTTCATCCTTTCGGCGGGCGCCGTCATTGGATCTCTCCCTTCGTAACGCGTTACGCTGTAACGCGCGTTACGAGCTGGAAGGCAAGGGCCTGCTTAATTCTGGGTCCGCAGGGCGCCGCGGATGCCAGCCGAAAGCCGCAGTAATCTCGGCTATTCTGTCGGACATTGGACTGCGTCGTCCTTCTTGCGCTGAGGCAACCCGCGCGTTGCGGTTAGCGTCAAGAAGTCGTCAAGGAGCGGAACGGCGTGTCACCTCGCCTCGTTTCAAACAATATCGCGAATCCGCTAACAGCACTCGCGGTCGAAAACATCGATTCTATCCGGTTTCGCTATCATGACGGACTCGCGCTTGATACCAAAAATCCAATCGCCATTGCTGTTACCGCCAGACATGCGCCGAAAAGCATCATTGCATCGCCAATAGTTGCCATCAATGCAACTTTTGCGCAGTCGAGCTGTCGATGCAAAATTCTGGTCAGCCCAAACGCAGCCAAAGCGCCAGTGGCAAATGTAATCAAGCCAAGATCGCGCATGGTCTCCCAAGACATCTTTCGCTCCCTAGCGGCACCGTGACCAGATGACGCGCGCTCAACCCGAGGCGAGCCGCATAGCAGAGCCGTTGCATTGCCTTCGAGAACCGTCATCCACACAGGCGGGAAGTCGTTTCCTTTCCGTACCTACGCGGTGCACCTCGCCGCCCGGTCGTATGCCCGCTCTGCCATGAAGCATATCGGTGATGCGCGGCGCCGCCCGTCGCTTTGATCGAGATCAATGCGGTTTTCCGCGTCGGATCATCTCAGTTCCCCCAGGTCAGCTGTCTTATGTCTCACCGCAGGCATTTGGTGTTGCGATGCCTTGGTGTTGCGATGCGCCTCACCTCCAAATCGAACAGCAAATGTCTCTGTGATTTGAAACATAACTTTCGATGCGTGAAATATGAAAACTCATGTTTCCGCCGCAGAAAGTGCGGCCCGAAAGTTATCGCCAACGCATCCTGTCGCGCATATAATTGCTTACCGCAAGTTCGCAACACGATGCAAGCTCTCAGCGAGCGCGTCGATGTCAAAGCAAAACCTTCTGAAAGCCGCAGCGTTCGATACGGAGCCGACAACGACTTGGCGTCGCCGTTCGATAGTGCATGCGAGGCTTTTTGAAGATCAAGCAGTCCACGTGCTGCGGACGACAGCGAAATCACAAAGATCGACGTGGAGAACGCAAATGTCGATGGAGAGAGCAAACGATCTGGCGCGCCACTGCACTGAGTTGGTGCGGCAGGGAAAGGATTTTTCGACAGTTTGGTCCATGCTGCTCAAGACTCATGCCCTTGTGGAGGGCACGGCGCGGCAAAGACTCGAATGTGACCGGAGTCTCTTGGACATTCCGCTGATCACAGGTGAACAACTTGTGTATGACGCGGATGTCAGAGAATTTCGGGTCCAATAACGTCGGGAGGCATCCAGATGAATCCGCAAAGTGCTCCGAAGAGCGGCGGCTTGTTGAACAGCCTCTCTGCTCAACTCGCTTTGCTGGCCATCGCTGTAATTATCCTCATCGTGATCGCATGGCGCTATATCTGGTGATTCCGTTTGCGTGAGGTCGCGTCGGTTCAGTTATCCCGCGGATCAGACGCGAAACTTAGTGTGGGAAGGATTGCGGTGGACGGGAACCGGCGCACGGCCCGAGAGAAATGGGGCGCGAGGGTGCGGTGTAGTGCTCGAATCATGAAATTCACGGGAGCTTTTGCGATCTCTTGAGCTCCAACCAGGGAAAGCAAGGGCTTGTGGTCGCGGCGAGCGAGGAAGCATTCATTGTGTGGGGGAATCGCGACTTGATGTGATCGAAGCTAAAGAGGACAGCCGTCTCGGCTGTTCCATTGGAGGAGCGCCTTACATGTGCGATTTCAGTTTGGACTTCGTGGCTTCTCGACCTGCAAGGGTGGGAGATAAGCTCTTATCAACCCGCTTCGACAACTCGTTCACACGAGGCTTTGCGGAGCTTGGAGTGCCGGGAGTGGCGGTATGCCTCCTTCCTGGGACGGAGCTTGCGTTTGCGCAGACAGTCGCATGCCGGGACGGTAGTACGATCGAAGAAACTGTCGCTCGATTTCGGCAGATCAATTTGGACAAGCGCGACATGCACCGCGATGCGCTTGAGTTTCCCAGCGGCAGAATTGTATTGCTCCACAATCTTTCCGAGGGTCAACGGGCAACCGTTTTGCAGCTGCCCGTGACAGCGGGCAAGCCGGGAGGGCGCGGTGCCGCACCCGGACAAGACCGGGTGCGGCGCTCGCTGCAAAGCAAGGTATGAATACCCTGACCGTGGCGCGTTCGTTGCGCGGCCCGCCACAATTCAAGAGTCAAGGCATATCTCGGATATGAGAGAAAACATGTGGGAGAAATGGTCATGCAGAGGCCGGATCAACAACAAGAGCCTCCCGATGCCTTGTCACCGGAACTACGAACGTCGAGCGAACTGGTCAAGCTCGTTTGCAAGCTGCACTGGATGGGAATGGAAAAGGAAGCAGAGCCGCTGCTGAAGGAGTTGGCGCGACGTCGCGCCACGGGTGAGGCTAGCGTTGTTGCGCCGTCTCGCGAGACGGACTGAAGCGATGTCAATCAAACCTCATTCATATCACCGCATCGAAGAAGACAGATCCGACCCGACGTTTGAGGCGCACCGGCTGAAGTCTGCTCCTGGATGGTATGTACGAGTTTCATGGAGGCACGGCCAAGTGGAGCACGTCAGCGGCTTCGCATCTGAGCGGGATGCACAGAATTGGATCAAGGAGAAATCAATGGGGTGGTTGCGAAACAGGGCAGGCGCGCTGCGCCCTTGATCGCACGCAAAGCCCCTCTCGTGGTTGGTGCGCTAGGGTAAAGTTTCTGGCGTAACATTTCGCTGGCCCGTAAATTTCGGGAAGGGTGCAGGTCCGCGTGGCGGCGCCACGCATGAGGGCCTCGACTCCGGGCGCGATGCTTCACTTGATGCTGCTAGCCGGCGGTCTTCGTTTGCGCTAATCCTCGGGGCCTTCCTCGAACTGGATCGGAATTCTTCGCGGCGAGCATCGATGCCAAATATCAGCGCTATTGTAATCACCAAGAACGAGGCGCGGAACATCGGCGCCTGCTTGGATAGTTTGGCGTTTTGCGACGAGCGCATTGTGGTCGATTGCGGCAGTGCCGATGCAACGGTTGCCATCGCGCGGGATCGGGGTGCGCGGGTTGCCTTTCACGAGTGGCAAGGATTCGGTCCGCAGAAGAATTTCGCACTGTCACTTGCGACCGGAGCGTGGGTACTCTCGATTGACGCCGACGAGTGGATTACGCCGGATCTGGCTGCGGCGATCATGGCCGCGACGGAGGACGAAGAGGCGGATGCCTGGGAGTTTCCCCGCTATTCGAGCTTTTGCGGCCGGCCGATGCGTCACCAGAAATTGCGTCCGGATTACGTGCTGCGCCTGTTCCGGCGAGGGAAGGCCGAGTTCGACAATGTTATCGTGCATGAGCGCGTGCGATGCGATGGCGTGGTGAAGCGGCTTCGTCAGCCGCTGATGCATCACCCCGTGCTCAAGCTGGAGGACGCGTTGTCGCGGATGGATCGTTACTCGAGCGCGAGCGCGGAAAAGATCGTTTCATCGGGTCGAAGAGTCTCGTTCCTGACGGGAATCGGGCACGGACTATATTCGTTCTTTCGCATCTATATCCTGCGGGCGGCCTTTATCGATGGAGCGGAGGGATTTTTGCTGGCGGTCGCGAATGCCGAGGGCAGCTACTATCGCTACATGAAGGCTTGGCTTGCGAATCGGCAGAGGGCCGAACCTAGCCAGCAGCTGCTGCCGCCGCGGCCGGCTGCGCGTCAGGCCGCGCCAGAAAGCGTTCCGCGCGATCGATGACCGCGCCCGGGGAAACGCCGGTCATGCAGCTGTGGCCGCGATGACACTGGCCAAGGCGCCGCAGATAGCACGGGGCGCAAGACACGCCACTCTGCAACACTGCGTTTGCGCGGCGGTAAGGACCGATCCACAGCGGATCAGTCGGGCCGAAGATGCTCACGACCGGCCGATTCAGCGCGACGGCGAGGTGCATCGGTCCAGAGTCATTGGTGATGCTCAGGGTGGAGCGTTGAATCAGCGCTGCGAGCTCACTCACCGTCGTTGCACCGGCCACGTTCACAGCGCCCGGCGCCAATCTCGCAACCTCTTCGCAAAGAATGCGCTCACGCGGCGAGCCAATCAGCAGCACGGCAAAACCCTTCCGAAGGAAATGATCGGCGACTTTCGCGAACTTGTCGTTTCCCCATTTCTTGGTTTCCCACACCGTGCCGGGCGCGATGGTAATAAGCCTATGGTCGCGCACGGCGTGTTGTGTCAACAGCGCTTCGACGCGCGATCTGGCCGCCTGCGGAACAGGAAAGGAAAAATCTGCAGGATCATCGTCGAGACCCAGCATGGGCGCGACATTTAGATATCGGTCGACGGCGTGAAGATCGAGCGTGGGTACCCTTATGTGGTGCGTATATGCGAGCCAGCTTCCTTCGCGTGCGCCCTGCCATGCGTGTTTGCGCGCTTGCTCACCAAATTGGCGTGGCGAGGCGTTCCATACTTCCGACCGCGGCCTGTCGAACCCGATACGTACCGCAGCGCCAGTTGAAACCGTCAGGGCAGCCGTTCGGAATTGTCCGTGGATGTCGAGCACAAGATCATAAGCCGTCTCGCGCAACGTCTTGGCCAGACGCAGGAAGCTCGCAAAGGGCGCGAGCCGCCACGGCACGGCCCACTCATCGCGCGCAAACGCGATGACATTGGTGATTGCGGGATGGTGCCGGAGCAATTCGCCAATGGCGGGTGTGACCAACCAGTCTATCCGGGCGCTCGGGTAGCGGCGCCGGAGCTTATTGAGCACCGGGATTGTGTGAATGACGTCGCCAAGGGCTGACAGTTTGATCAGCAGAATCCTGCTGAACTCGGTACTGCGAAGATCGCGCGCGGACAAAACTACATTCCCCCAGGACCCGTGGTCAGACCCAACGAAAGATTCGGCAGGTCAGCCTGTTAGGTTACTCGGCGGGGCGTGGCAAGAGCATTCGCGTGAGACGCTTGATCATTGCGGAGGTTTGATGCCTTAAGACCGCAATCCGCTGGTTACTCGGCGATGTCAGCCAATTGAATTGGACGACACGCCGTTCACCCGAAAAACTTTCATGGCCATGCCATGAATTATTGCTGCGTTTGAAGGCGAGCAGCGTGCCCGCTACCGGCGGCACTTCAACGATGATGTCGCCAAGATTGTTGCCGGAACGCAACAAGCGCAAGCGCCCGCCGTGCTGATCCCAGTCTTCATTCATATAGATCAGAACCGTTATGATCTTGGTGACAGAGTCAGTGTGTATCTTGCCGTCCCTGGGGCTGCACCAGCCGCGCACGGTGGTTATCGTCGGCCGCTGCGAGAGATCGACATCGAACTTTTCTTCGAAGGCTTCGCGAAATTCGTCACTCTCCAGCTCGTCCACGAAGGCACGAAAGGCCGGTCCAAATGCAAGCTGGTCGACAGGAAAGCTGCCGGGCGACGCGATTTTCGGATAATCCGCATTGATTCTCGCCAATGCAGCGGAATTAACAAAATGAGGAACAATCAAGTACGGGAACGGCTCGTTGACGAGCGCGGTTTCGCGGAACGCTTCAATGTCGAAACAGTCTGACATCGCCACCCCAAGACTGAACCGCGAAAAACTATAATGCCCGCGAACGGCGAAGTATATAGCGGATCAGCCTTGAGAGATTTCCGGCTCGGGTCGGGCTTCCGCACGAAGCGATAGGTTCGGCCTTTGCGAACACTCGCCCTCCGAGCGCCCCGAGCCGCGCACATCGGCGTGCACATAGGCCCAGCCCTTGCCGACATACCATTCGATCGGCCCGGTCTCGCGCCACAAGAACAGCAAATAGGCCGGCGCCTCGCCCATCTGGTATTGGTAGGCGACCCGGAGAACAGGGCGGGAAAACGGCCGGCGGTAAACGCACAGCGAAATGCGCACGCCGGCCCGCATGGTGAGGGCAATATCTCGCTCGACCTTCATCCCGTGCATCCCGTGATCGGCCACCCTTTTCTCCGATTCTGGCGGACGCCGTCATCGGCTGCGCGATTAGGCCGCATGCTTGCGTCGCATTCGGCTGGGGCATTGTTAGCCGACAAAAACAAATCGCAGATGGAGGAAACATGCTTGGCAGGATACTCGCGCTCGGCGTCGCCGCGCTGCTGACGCCCATGCTGTCGGCGGCCGCGGACAATTATCCATCGCGGCCGATCCGCGCGATCGCCTCGCAGGGACCGGGCGGCCTCAGCGACCTGTTCATGCGCGCGCTCGGCAGCGAGATCGGCCCGGCGCTGGGTACGTCGATCGTGGTCGAGGATCGGGTCGGCGCCGAAGGCACGATCGGTGCGCAGGCCTGCGCCGCCGCCGCACCCGACGGCTACACGATCTGCATCCTGCCCGGGGAAGCGGTCACCATCAATCCGATCATCCAGCCGCAGTCGGATTTCGACCCGGCGAAGAGCCTCGTTCCGATCGCGCGGCCCTATTATCTGACGCAGGTGTTTGCCGTGACCGCCGCGCTGAACGTGAAGTCTTTCCCCGGGCTTGCGGCGCTGGCCAAGGCCAAGCCGAACGCGCTCAACTACATGGCGCCGTCGCTGTCCAAGGTCGCTTTCATGGAGGAGTTCAACAAGAAGAACGGGATCGACATCGTGCGCGTGCCGTTCAAGGGCGGCGGCGACGCGGTCAACAGCATGCTCACCGGCACGACCCAGATCGCGATTTTCGGCATCGGCAATCTGTTGCCCTATCTGCGCGACGGCAAGATCGTCGGGCTCGCCATCGACGGCGACAAGCGCTCGCCGCTTGCCCCCGACATTCCGACGTTCAAGGAGATCGGCTACACGGAGCACATCACGCCGATCTTCTTCGGCATTTACGCGCCGACCGGCACGCCAAAGCCGATCATCGATAAGCTCAACAGGGCGATCGTCGCGGCGGAATCGGATCCTGATTTCCAGAAGAAATATCTGATCAATCGCGGGCTGACGCCGGTTCTCGAAACCGCCGAACAATTCGACAAGGAGCTGGTGGCCGACCGCGCCGAGGGCCGCGCCGTGGTCAGGGCGTCGGGGCTTTATCCGAACGTGAAGTGATCGGGCTGAGCGGGACGCGGTGGCTCGCGCTTACCGCAAGGCGTCGCGCAAAATGATCTCGCTGCGAGCCGACCGGATGCCGGCCATGGCGAGACGGCCGGCGCGCAGGTTGGAGAATAAGCCGACCCACGCCATCAGCGACGAGCCGCGGTTTGATGGCCTGGATATCGTGCTCAAGGGCGGCCAGATGGGATCGGAGCTGATCTTCGATCGCTTGGCCGCGGCCTGGGCCGTGATGATTTCAGCGCAGCGTATTTTCTATGGTCATTCCGAGCAAAGCGAAGCGCGCGACGCTCCAGCCGGTCCGAGGCAAAGCGCAGCAGCCGGCAAGCTCAGCCGTCAGGCGAGCGCTGCGTGCCGATATAGGCCGCGATCACCGCGGGATTGCTCAGCACCTCGGCCGCGGAGCCGACACCGAGCGTGCGCCCATAGTCGAGCACGTGCAGCCGATCGGCCAGGTCCGCCACCATCTGCATGTCGTGCTCGATCCAGATCATGGCCAGTCCAAGCTCATCCTTGATGCGAAGGATGAAGCGCGCCAGCTCCTCGCGTTCGCTGCGATTGAGGCCGGCCGAGGGCTCGTCGAGCAGCAACAGCTTGGGTTCGAGCGCCAGCGCCCGAGCGAAGCCGACCAGCTTCTGCAGGCCGAACGGCAGCGCCCCGACCAGCGTGTGACGATGGCGAGAAAGGCCGACGAACGACAAGAGCTTTTCGGCGGCATCGCGATGGCGCAGTTCCTCACGCCGGACGGCGGGTAGAAAAAACATCTCCGACCAGATCGTCGTCGCGATCAAGGCGTGGCGGCCGGCGAGCAGATTCTCCAGCACCGTCATCTGCGCGAAGAGCTCGCCGTGCTGAAACGTGCGGGCGATGCCGAGACGGGCGATCTCGTGCGGCGCGCGGCCGCTGATGTCTTGGCCGCGCAGTCGGATCGCGCCGTCGCCGCGATAAATGCCGCTGATGCAGTTCAATACGCTCGTCTTGCCGGCGCCGTTCGGGCCGATCAGCGCGAGCAATTCGCCTTGCTCGACATGCAGGCTGACGTCGTTGAGCACGGCCAGGCCGCCGAAATGCAGCGACAAGTGCTCGACAGCAAGCTCGATCATTGCCGGCGATCTCCAGGCCCATTCGCCGGCCGTTCGCGCAACGCCCGGTAACGCCGCACCTGGTTGCCAGTCGCCAAACCCAGATAGAACTGCTGAATTTCCGGACGGCCGCGCAACTCGCCCGCCGGGCCCTCCAGCACGACATGACCGCTCTCGATCACATAGCCGTAATCGGCGATGGCAAGCGCAACGCCGACATTTTGCTCGACCAACAGTACGGTGATGCCGAGTTCCCGCCTGATCGCACGCACGCGCCGCGCCAAGTCGTCGACCACGACCGGCGCAAGTCCAAGCGAAAGCTCGTCGACCAGCAGCAGTTCGGGCTTGCAGACAATGGCGCTGCCGAAGGCGAGCATCTGGCGCTCACCGCCGGAGAGCAGGCCGGCGAGCCGCGCGCGCAGCGGCGCGAGCGCCGGAAACAGCGCAAAGACCAGCTCGTCAAGGCGCCGCCGCTCGGCGCTGCTCGCCCGCCGCGTGGCGGCGACCGTCAGATTCTCGGCGACCGTGAGATTGGGAAACACCTTGTCACGCTCGGGCACTAGCACGATACCGCGCGCCGTATTCGCGTGCGGCGGCTCGTTCTCGATCCGCCGACCGGCGAAGCGGATGCTGCCGCCGATGACGCGCGCATCGTCAACACCGATGAAACCCGAGATCGCCCGCAGCGCGGTGGTCTTGCCGGCGCCGTTGTTGCCGACCAGCGCCACGATAGTCTGCGGCATCACGCGCAGCGTCACGCCGTGCAGGGCCACAGCCACGCGATGGTAGGCGACACGCAGGTCGTCGATGGCGAGCAGCGGCGCAGCTTGTGGCACATTGGTCATGGCGCGGATCCTGGCGCGGATCCTGACGCGGATCCCGGCGCGGATTTTGGGGCGGATGTCGCGCGGCGCGCCGCAAACGCGGCCCTGATCCGGTGCCAAATGCCCATGAGGCCCGCTGGCTCGAGCAGCAGAAACAGGATCATGACCACGCCGAATGCGGCGTAGTCGAGAGCAAACACGACATTGCCGAAGCGGCTCGGCAGAAAGCCCGCGGCGGCCTCGATCGCATAAGGAAAAAGCATCACAAAAGCCGCGCCGAGCAGCGCTCCCGGGATCGAGCCCATGCCGCCGATGATGATCATGGCGACGTACTGCACGGTCAGATAAAGCGAGAAAGCGTCGATCGAGACGAAATTGCGATAGTAGGCGAACAGCGCGCCGGCAACCGATGTCATGGTTGCGCTGACCACGAAGGCGAGGAGCTTGAAGCGGTGTACGTCGATGCCGAGCGCTTCGGCGACCACATCGCGCTCGCGCAGCGCCCGCCAGGCGCGGCCGGTGCGGGAGCGCTTCAGATTGACACTGATCAGCAGCGCGAGCGCCGCAAATGCCAGCAGCACGAAATACCAGCCGATGTCGCTGGTGAGCGAGAAGCGGCCGATCGACGGGGGGTCGATCATCACGCCGGTCGACAGCGCCTCGCGCGCCTCGTATTCGCCGCCGAGATAAACGACCACGAAGTGCAGGCCGAGCGTGCTGATCGCCAGATAAAGTCCGCGCAGCCGCAGCGACGGCAGCCCGAACACCAAACCGAGAATGGCGCCGAGCAGAGCCGCCGCAGGCAGCGTCACCCAGAACGCCGCCGCCGCTTCGCGCACCAGCACGCCGACAGTATAGGCGCCGGCGCCCAGGAGACCCGCGGTGCCCAACGAAATCAAACCGGCGAATCCCGTCAGCAGCATCAGCGCCAACGCACCGATCACCGCGAGCAGCACCTGGTTGGCGAGATCGAGCAGGAACGGGCTTGCGACAAAAGGGAGCAGCAACAACGCCACGAGGGCAACGGCAAGCCGGATGCGGCGCGCGGGCGTACCGAACAAGGCGAGGTCAGAAGAGCCCGCATCTTTCATGTCAGACCCGGTCGAGCTGCTCGCGGCTGCCAAAGAGGCCCCATGGGCGGACCGCGAGCACCAGCAGCAACACCAGAAATGGGACGACGTCGGACAGCAGCGGATTGACGAATTGAATGGCCGCGATCTCGGCCGCGGCGACGATCAGCGCGCCGACGAGCGCGCCGAACAGGCTATCGAGGCCGCCGACCAGCGCCGCCGGGAAGGCTTTCAATCCGATCGTCGCCATCGTTGATTCGACCCCGGAATCGAGCGACAGCAGCATGCCGGCGAGCGATGCCGTGAAGGTCGAGAGCCCCCAGGCGAGGGCATAGACGGCATGCAGGCGAATGCCCCGCTGCTCGGCAAGCAAGGGATTCTGGCCGGCGGCGCGCATACGCACGCCCCAGGCGGTGAATTGCAGAAACAGGAATAGCGCCGCGTAGACAATGATGGTCAGCGCGACAATGGCAAGGCTCGCGACCGAGATCTGCACGCCGGGCAGGATGTGAACCGGCGGATTGCGCCAGCCGAATATCGCTGCGGGATAGAATTGCTGCGTGGTCCAGATCAGGATCGAGAGTCCGCGCAGCAGGATGCCAAGCGCGATGGTGACCAATACCGCGGCAAGCACCGCTTCCCCGGTGAGCCAGCGCATCAGCACGGCATAGACCACAAGGCCCATGACGAGACCGGATACGGCGGCGAGAAGCAACGCGAGAATGGGGTTGCCGCTAAACAGGCCCGCCGTCGCCACCAGAATATAGGCACCGATCATCATCAACTCGCCATGGGCCAGATTGAGCACGTGGCTGACGCGATAAACCAGTACGTAGCCGGCGCTCACCAGCGCGTAGATCGCGGCCAGCACGACGATGTTGGCGATCAGTTGCGGCGACATGCAGCGAGCCGGGCCAGCATGGCGGCAGCGCGGATTGCGCGCTGCCGTGGATTTGCGTCAGTCGGTCACATCAACTGTAAGCCAGTCGCGCATGCGAACAATGCTCTTCTTGTCAGGATCATAGCGGTAGAAACGATAGGACTGCTTGGTCCTGAAGTGATTGTCCGCGGTCCAGACCAGCGGCCCGCCGCGAATGCCCTGGGTGTCGAGATTCAGGCTCGACATGCTGGCCGTGACTTTTTCGGCGCTCGCCGGCCAGCCCGTTTTGGTCAGAATCTGTTCGAGAATGCGTCCGCTGAGCCAGCCTTCCGTGCCGTATGTCGGTGGAAACGAGTACTTGCCGGCCGCGGCCGCGTCGCGAATTTGCTTATGCACCGGCAGATCGTCCTGGAACAGGCTGTTTGCCATGAAGATCTCAAATCCGCCGTCGGCAATACGCGTGAGCTCATCCTCGGCCTGGATGTGACCATAGGCGAGGTACTGGCCCGTCCAGCCGAGCCGGCGCAGCGCTTCAAAGGTCTTCGCCTCGGCCGGCCACGGCGCATAGGCGAAGCCCCAATTCGCATCGGCGCCTTTGATCTTGGTGGCAAACGGCGTGTAGTCCGCGGTCGCCGGCGGGACGAATTCCTTGTCCACGGCCTGCATGCCAAGAGACGCGGCAAGCTTCTCTGCGCCATCGATGCCGATGCGCGAGATCGGCACCGGAATGCCGACCAGTGCCAGCTTCGCCGGCTCCTTGGCCATATCCTTGATCGCTTTCACCGCAACCGGAATGTCGACGCTAAAATCGAATCCGGTCGAACAGAACAACAGCGGATCGGCCTTGGGTGGATGGGTCTCCTTCGGACAGACCGCGCCGGC
Organism: Hyphomicrobiaceae bacterium; assembly: GCA_021324465.1. Lineage (GTDB taxonomy): Bacteria > Pseudomonadota > Alphaproteobacteria > Rhizobiales > Xanthobacteraceae > BOG-931. The sequence goes on along the minus strand of JAJPJB010000004.1, from coordinate 30,660 downwards.
AAACCAGAGCGGCACGTTGCCGCGCTTGGCTTCGGCGATCACCGGCCCATAGGTGGAGGAAAAGCTCGAATTGATCAGAAGGATCACGCCCTCCTGCCGAACCAGCTTGGTGGCGTTCGCGGCAGCCTTCGACGGTTCGGCCTGATCGTCCTCGATCAGCAAGTCAACCTGATGGCCGTTGATCCCGCCCTTGGCATTGAGGCGATCGACATAGATGCGAAGCATCTCGATCACCGGCGCCTGTGTCGCCGCGGCCGGACCGGTCATGGCGGCGGTCACACCGATCTTGTAACTATCCTGCGCCGTCGCGCTCCCTGCGGGCAGCAGAGACGCTGCCGCAAGTGCGACCAAAGCCAGATACGCTGATGCTCGCATGATTCCTCTCCCTGTCGATCACAGCGCCGCTGTTCACTCGACAGCGCTGCTCATTGTCTTTCTCGTTTTATCCCAGTGGTAGTTTCGTGCACCGTCGCTTCACGCAGCGCGCAGACTTCTTGCGGCGGATCCTGAAAAGCGTGGTCACCACCTTGTCGCCGCAGCTATCCACCGCCGCAGATTGTTGTTGATGCGCGGTTTTCGTCAAGGCGTGGGCCGATCCGACATCAGGCACGCGGGACATAGGCCGAGCGGGCATGAGTCGAGAGGATAGGGGTGGAGCGGATATGGTCGAGCGGGCATGAGTTCGCACCGGCTGGGGCAGGTGCCCATTCTCTGTCAGTCAATCGGCTTTGTGTTTTATGGACACGTCGATATTTGCGCCCACGGCTCGTCGAGCCGCTCGCTGGGCCGGCATCGGGTTAAGGCGGTGCGGGCGAATGCCCATCAAGCGTGGCCGACGCAAGGAGGCGCCAAGTTTGGGCTTGTGCTCGCGTTGGCAGCGCGAGTGGGGCGCAAGGTTACCGGGCGCTTAACGCGCGCCGGTGCCGCACAAAAACTGGGCAGTAACAAATCTCTGGCACAAAAGCGAAGCCGATGAAGCCAAAATGCCTTGCGAACACCTGCCATGACCAAATGGGCTCAGTCCATTCGACAGACGACGACCTATTTGGGTCTTGCGGTGATCGCGGCGATCTGGTCGGGCGTTTTTCTGCTCAACGAGCAGGAGCATCAACGCGCTTATGACGATGCCGTTCGGCAAGGCGGCAATCTTGCGCTCGTGCTGGAAGAATACGTCCAGCGTATCGTCCTGCAATCCGACAACATCTTGCTGGCCTTGCGCCGCGACTATCAAAGGGACCCGAACCATTTCGATCTGGTCGACTGGGCCAAGGATACGCAATTTCACAACAGACTGACGGCGAATATCGGCATCACCGATGCGAAAGGCTATGTCACGCATTCGAGCCTCAGGCGCCTGAGCGCGCCCGTTTATGTCGGCGATCGCGCGCCGTTCAAATTCCAGCGCGACTTTGCCGCCGCCGACCGGCTCTTTATCAGCGATCCGGTGGTCGGACATGTCAGCAACGAGCTTGCGATTCAATTCACCCGCCCGATCAACAACCCGGATGGGGTCTTCGCAGGCACCGTCGCCATTTCGCTCAATATCGGCGAGCTTGAGAAATTCTTCAGCTCCCTCGATCTTGGCCCTGCTGGAACGGTTTCCCTGGTGCATGCCGACGGTGTCGTCCTTGCCCGGGGCGGCTCAGGGTCCGGCGCCGGCGCTTATGCGGGTGTGAAGATCGCGAACCCGCGATTCTTTGAAGCGATCCAAAACAGCCCGACCGGAAGCTTTTGGAATACCGCGGCGAGTAGCGCGCAATTCGAGGGCATCAGGCGCCTCATTTCCTATCGCGTCGTCTCGGGGCTGCCGCTAGTCGCAGTGGTCGGATTGGCGGACGGGACGATTTTTCGGCAAGCCGACGAGTCGCTGCAAAAATATCTGGTGATCGCCGCCTACCTGACGGCGGCGGTGCTGCTCGTTGTGGTGATGGCGGCACGCCGACAGGCCCAGATGTTGTCGACGGCGCTCGAGCTGCGGGGCTCGAAGCGCTCGCTCGAGCAGTCCAACCGTCTCCTGAATATGGCGCTCACCAATATGACTCACGGCCTGTGCATGTTCGATCAGGACAAGCGGCTGGTCATCTGCAACGACCGATATGGCGCGATGTACGGCCTCACCCCGGAGCAAACCAGGCCCGGCACGCCGATCCGGTCGATTCTCGAGGCCCGCGTCGACGCCGGCATGTCGTCCGAGGACGCCGAAAGCTACATTCGCAGCCGACTCGACCAGATTGCCATCGGCGTCGCGCAGCGTACCGAGACCGAGCTCAAAAACGGCAGCGTCTATGCCATCAGCCATCAGCCGATGCCGGGGGGCGGCTGGGTGGGCACGCATGTCGATATCACCGACCAGCGCCGCGCCGAGAAGGCGCTCGATGAGACCAAAAGATTTCTCGACTCCATCATCGAGAATATTCCGATCTCGGTGGCGGTGAAGGACGCGAAGAGCCGCAAATACATTCTGGTCAATCGGGCCTTTGAAGCGATGATCGAAATGCCGCGGCACGACATCCTTGGCAAGACGGCTTTTGACATCTTCAACCGCGAGGATGCGGAGTTCATCGACCGCACCGACATCGAATCGACCCAAGCCGGCGCGGAGAGCCTCTACAAGGAATACGCGGTCGAGGCGCCGAAAGGCGGCCGGCGCATCCAGGGTACACGGCGCTTCGTTGTTCGCGACGACAAGGGCGAGCCGAAATACCTGATCGCCGTCATCGACGACATCACCGAACGAAAGAAGGTCGAGCATCGCATCGCCTATCTGGCCCATCACGATGGCCTGACCGGATTGGCGAACCGAACCGCGCTGCTGCAGAAGATCGACGAGGCGGCGGCCCGCTGGCGCTCACGAGGCGAGCTGTTCGGGGTGCTGCTGCTCGATCTCGACCGGTTCAAGCAGGTCAACGACAGTTTGGGGCATCCGACCGGCGACCGGCTGCTGACCGAAGTCGCGGCACGCCTGAAACTTCTCCTGCGCGAAACCGACGCGCTCGCCCGGCTTGGCGGCGACGAATTTGCCATAATCCAGGCGGGGGACGGCGACCCGCACGAGGCGGCGGCCGCGCTGGCGGACCGCATCATTGAGGCGATCGGAAAGCCGTTCCTTGTCGACGGCGACGAGATCACCATCGGCACCTCTATCGGCATTGCATTGGCCTCGCAGCACGAAGGCTCGAGCGATGAGCTCCTCAAGATGGCGGACCTGGCGCTATATCGAGCCAAATCGGCCGGACGCAACGCCTATCGCTTCTTTGACCCCGAAATGAGCGCGCTGGCGACAGCTCGGCAGGCAATCGAAAGCGACCTGCGCCGCGCGATCCAGCAGAACGAGCTTGAACTGCATTACCAGCCGATCGTCGATTCCAAGTCAGGCAAGATCTGCAGCGCGGAGGCCTTGATCCGCTGGCGGCATCCGACGAAGGGGCTCATCCTTCCCGATTCATTTATTCCGCTAGCCGAGGAAACCGGCCTGATCGTCCAGATCGGCGATTGGGTGCTGCGCACGGCTTGCACCGAAGCGGCCGGCTGGCCGGCCGACGTCAGGGTAGCCGTCAATCTCTCGGTGATTCAGTTCCAAAAGCCCAATCTCGCGGACGTGGTGATGCTGGCCCTTGCCGAATCGGGATTGGCTCCGGAACGGCTGGAACTCGAAGTGACCGAAACGGCGCTGATCGAATCGGCTGCGGAGTGCTTGCCGGCGCTGCGGCAATTCAAGCGGCTCGGCATCACCATCGTTCTCGACGACTTCGGCACCGGCTATTCCTCGCTCAGTCAGCTGGCGATGTTCCCGTTCGACAAGATCAAGATCGATAAGTCGTTTACGCAGAATCTGACCAAGCGCAGCGAATGCGCCGCGATCATCTCGGCGACGCTGACGCTGGCCCAGAGGCTCGACATCGCGACCACGGCCGAGGGCGTGGAAACCGCCGATCAGCATCGGTTGCTACGCTTGGCCGGCGTCACGTTCCTCCAGGGCTACCTGTTCCAGCGCCCGGTTCCGGCATCGCAAATCGATTTCGCTGCGACCTATTGCCTTGATGCGGCCGTGGAACACGCCGCCTAATGCGACAAACGCAGACCGGCATAAAAATGTCGGTTTTTGGATTTTTGAATAGCTGCTGCATCAATTCACAGCGCCTGGGCCATGCGCCGCAAAAGCGTCTTGCTCGCTCGGAGCGAGGCGTCAGCGTCGCGCATCGGAACCGCCCGGATTGATGAGCTTTTATTGCGCGTGCTCAGGAACGAGTGTCACCCCCGCCACGTTGCCTGTCACGCACGAGAATAACAAAACAAAAGGAGGGACGGATGTCAGCCAACCCACGACAAGCCGAACGAGAAACTGTTGAGCAAGCAACGCGAACCAGCCGAGCCATGTCGGATGCGGCCAAACGGACCGCGCAAGCTGGAGCCGAGGCCTTCCGGCGCAATGCAGAGGGTCTCAGCAATGCATGGCGCGAGAGCGGCGAAACCGCCACGCGGATCGCGGAGCGGTCAATGGATCAGTTCACGAAGCTTTTTGGCTTCAACGGCGACACGGCGCGCCAAACCATGCAGCAATCGGCCGAGAATGTTCAGGCTCTGATTGACAGCTCGACCGTATTTGCCGGCGCGCTGCAGAACCTGTCCGGGGAGTGGATGAGGTTCCTGCAGCAGCGCGTCGAGGGCAATTTGGAGCATATAGACGATTTCATGGGCTGTCGTTCGCCGCATGAATGTCTGGAGCTGCAGACGCGGATCGTACGCGACAATATCGAGGCGCTTCTTCACACCGCGCGGCGCACCTCGGAACTGTCGACACAGCTTGCGGAGGACGCGGTCAAGCGGATGAACGAGGCGGCGACGGCCCCTTGATTTGACAGATATCCGGCGAAGCGACGCCCTCGCGCGCGAGTTTCCGGCTGCGTAGAGGGTGCGCCGACTACCTTGGGGGTCGCTCCCCGGGAGCGCGGAGCGTTGTTTCAAGTCTTGCCCATGGGATAGTGTTCGTCATTGCATCCAACCGGGCGGCAGGCGCGGAGCGCCTTTGCAATGACGAACAATCTCGACCGCACTTACGACGGCATCATCATCGGCGCCGGGCACCACGGCCTGATCCTGGGATGCTATCTTGTCCGATGCGGGCTCGACGTGCTGCTCCTCGATCGGCGGCTGGACTATGGCGGCGGCTTGAGCACCCGGGAAGTCATTCGGCCGGGCTTCTATCACAATCTGCATTCCATCAATCATTTCCACATCAGCCACACGCCGTGGTTTGCCGATCTCGGGCTTGCCGAGAAGGTGACCTATATCACGCCGCGTTATGAGTTCGGGCAGGCGCATCGCGACGGCACGGCGCTGGTCTTCGGCCGCAATCTGGAGGAGACGCTGGCGAATGTCGCGCGGTTTTCGCAAAAGGACGCCGCGACCTTTCGCGAGTGGAATCGCAAGGCCGAAGAGATCACGCGACGCATTCTGTTGCCCGAGCGCTATGCCGAGCCGCTGCCGCGCGATCAGCGCGAGCATCTTCTATCGCGCACGGCGATCGGCCGCGATTTCCTTGCGGTGACCCGTCGGCAGCCGTTCGACGTGGTCGACGAGCTGTTCGAGAACGAGCATGTGAAGCTGCTGTTCCTGTTCAAGGTCTCGCTGTTCGGCACCTGGCTCACCGACACGCTGTCCAAGTCGAGCCCGATGGGCGCGGTGATCCGCGCGTTCGATCTCGAAAGCGGCTATCAGCTCTGCCAGGGCGGCTCGTTCAACCTGGCGCGCGGACTGATGGAAACGTTCATTGCGGGCGGCGGAACGTTCCGGCCGCAGGCCGATATCGAGCGTATCATTATCGAGGGCGGCCGCGCCGCCGCCATCGCATTGCGCGACGGCCGTACAGTGCGCGCCAGACAGTTCGTCGCGAGCGCGATCGACGTGCATCAGACTTTCGAGACCTTGATCGGCCGGGAGCAATTGCCCAAAGCGCTGCTCGAGCGTCTCGACAGATTTCAATATACCGGCTGGACGCTATTCGGCCTGCATCTCGCCCTGCACGAAAGCCCGCGCTTTGCTGCGGAAAAATTCGATCCCAACATCAATCGCACGCTGAAATGGAGCATCGGTGCGGAAACCATGCACGACCTGTCTTCCGCCTTCGAAGACGTCAAAGCCGGCCGCGTGCCGCGCATCGTCCAATTCGGCTCCGGACCATTAAGTGTGCTTGATCCGACGCAGGCGCCGCCCGGCAAGCACACGACCTATGCCTGGCACGTCATGCCGCGCCATCCCGATCTTGGCGGCCGTACCGCCGAGCAATTCAAAGAGGAGTTTGCCGACGCGATCCTGGATACCTGGGCCCGCTATTGCCCGAACATGACCAAAAAGAATGTCATCGGCCGATATATCTACACCGCCGACGACTACACCGCCGAATTCCCCAATATGCGCAACGGCGACATTTTCATGGGCGCCTTCAATGCCGAGCAGGTGATGTACAATCACTTCGGCTACCGTACGCCGATCAAAAATCTCTATCTCGCCGGCTCGTCCGGCCATCCCGGCGGGGCGATCTCGGGCGGCGCTGGCTACATCACGGCCGGCATCGTCGCCCGCGATCTCGGCCTCAAACTGTGGTGGAAGCCCGCCGATGCAGCGCAAGCGCTCTCGGGGCTTTCGGAAGCGGCCTAGCGCGCCACACTCCATCCAGAAGTGGTGCCTGTCATGCGAAATTCGGTGCTACACTACAAACCCGGCTGCCTCGAGTGGGGAGCGATGAAACGGCGGGATTTTATCGCGCTTGTGTCCGGCGTCGTCGCGGGCGCCATCGGAACGCCCTTCGGCGTCCAAGCGCAGCAGGACCGGCGGCGACCGGCGCATGTCGGCATCGTCGACAACACGCCCGCCTGGGACCCTTTCCGGCAGCAATTGCGCGAGCTCGGCTATGTCGAAGGGGAGAACATCGTCTTCGACTATCAGAAGGCCGATGGGGTTCCCGACAGACTGGAAGCGGCGGCGACTGCCTTGGCGAAAATGCCTGTGGACGTGATCGTCGTGTTTGGAACGCCGGCGGCACTCGCCGCGAAACGGGCAACAGCAACAGTGCCGATCGTGGCAGTATCGATCGGCGATCCGATCGGATCCGGACTGGTGTCAGGCTTTGCGCGCCCCGGCGGCAATATCACCGGCAACACCATTCTCGGACCGGACGTGGTGACCAAGCGGCTGCAAATCATAAAGGACGCCCTTCCTTCGGCCTCGCGCATCGCCTTGCTGTGGAATCCCGACAATGCATCCAATGCAGCCATCCTGGAGCAGCTGCGCCAGGCCGTGCCGCTGTTTCACATGGCGCTCGTTTCGCTGCCGGCAAGGACCGTGGACGACTTCAAGCAAGTCTATGCGCAGCTCGCCGCCGCTCCGCCGGATGCGCTGCTTGCGACAAACGATCCTTTGCATCATGACCATATGGCCGAAGTGATCGACTTTCTGTTGAAGCATCGAATCGCGGGGATGTTTCAGATCCGGCAGAACGTGGTCGATGGCGGGCTGATGTCGTACGGCGCCAATTTTGCCGATCTGTTTCGTCAGGGCGCGCGCTATGTCGATAAAATCTTGCGGGGGACCAAACCGCAGGACCTGCCGTTCGAACAGCCCACCAAATTCGATCTCACTGTCAATCTCAAGACGGCCAAGGCGCTCGGCATCACGTTCTCGGCCGGCTTCCTCGCGCTTGCCGACGAGGTGATTCAATGAATGGAGGCGCTCGGCACGGCTACTCGTCTACTCATCGAACGCCTTCACCGCGACCATCGCGACTTCGCGCAACTCTTCGCGCGTGGCGCCGGCCGAGGCGAGCACGCCGATGCCGGCGATGACCGCCGAGACATAGCGCGCCAAGGCCGCCGGGTCGGAGTCTTCGGCGAGATCGCCTTCCTCGCGCGCGCGGATGAAGCGCTCGCGCAGCAGGGCCTCGCTCTGCGCGCGATGCGCGGCGAGCTCGAAGGGGATGTTTTCGGAGCCGACGCCGCAGGCAAGTCCGCCGGCCACCAACAGACAGCCGGGGGGATTGGCGGGATCGGTCTGCATGTCGGCAAGTTTGAGCAGGCCGCGCTCCACCACCTCGCGGGCGGTCGGCGCCGCCAGGATCTCGCGCATGCATTCGTTGCGCTTGGCGGTGTAGCGGTCCAGCGCCGCCTTGAGCAGCCCTTCCTTGCTGCCGAAGGCCGCGTAGAGGCTGGGCGGATTGATGCCCATCGCGCCGGTCAGTTGCGCGATGGTGGCGCCCTCATAGCCGTGGCGCCAAAATATCTCCATGGCCTCGTCGAGGGCCTTTTCGATGTCGAATTCCCGGGGCCGGCCCAAGGTTCGCTCCAAGGCTCGCTCCAGGTTCATTTGCGCTCACCTCCCAATCTTTATAGTATTCGCTACAGAAGTAGTCTTGACGGACTCGGTTGGGCTCCTACATCTGTAGCGATTGCTACATAAGTGGGGTGTCCCCGTGGGTCAATGGTCCGTCTCATCGCTTTCCGCGCGTATCGTAAAGCGGCCGCGCCGGCTGGCAATCGTCGTGCTTCTTGCCGGAGCGGCGGCCATCGCCTTCGCCGCCGGCCTCGTCAACAAATACACTCGCAACGCCCAGGCCGGCGCCGCGCCAGGGGCGGCCGCCGGCGTGCCGGTCAGCGTCAGCCAAGTCGAGCCGCAGAGCGTCAAACCCTTTGTCGAATTTTCCGGCCGCATCAATGCGGTCGATTATGCCGAGATTCGGCCGCAGGTGTCCGGCCGCATCACCGAAATCCGCTTTCGCGATGGCCAGCATGTGAACGCAGGCGATGTGCTGTTCGTCATCGATCCGCGGCCCTATCAGGCGGCTGTTGACAAGGCGCAGGCGGATCTGCAGACCGCGATCCACAACGCCAAATACGCCAAGGCCGAGCGCGAGCGCGGCAGCCAGCTGGTCAAGACCAACACGCTGTCGCAGGAGACCTATGATCAGCGTGTCAATGCCGACGAGGTGGCGCAAGCCGCGGTGGCTTCCGCCCAGGCCGCCCTGGAATCGGCGCAGATCAACCTCGACTACGCCTATGTGAAGGCGCCGATCTCCGGGCGCGTCAGCCGCGCCGAAATCACGCTCGGCAATCTGGTTGGCGTGCAGGCGCCGCAACTGCTCACTTCGATCGTGTCGGACAACGGCGTCTATGCCGATTTTGAAGTCGACGAGCAGACCTATCTGAACAATGTGCGCGCCTACGGCCCGACGCACGACGAGCAGCAGAAGATCCCGGTCGAGGTCGTCGCGCGCGGCGGCGACAATCGCGCCTATCGCGGTCATATCGAGAGCTTCGACAACAGGATCGATTCTGGCTCCGGCACGATCCGCGCCCGTGCTCGCTTCGACAATGCCGACGGCAGCCTCATTCCCGGTATGTTCGTTTCGGTGCGCATGGGCAATGGCGAGATCAACGATGCGCTGCTGGTGCCGGAAAGCGCTATCGGCAACGACCAGAGCAAGCGCTTCGTCTTTGTCGTCGGTAGTGGCAACAAGGCCGAATATCGCAGCGTCGAACTCGGGCCGCAGATCGACGGTAATCGGGTCGTGCTCGCCGGACTGAAGGCCGGCGATCGCGTGATCCTCGATCATCTGCAGCGGCTCTCCCCCGGCGCTCCGGTCGTGCCGCAAGTCGAGCGCAGCCGCACCGCCAGCAACGGCTGATCCGAAACAACCTAAACCGCCGGGCAGGCCGGGCACCATTATGCATCTGTCGCGATTCTTCATCGACCGGCCGATTTTTGCCGGCGTCATCTCGGCCGTCATTTTTCTCGCCGGCCTGATCGCAATGCCGCAGCTGCCGATTTCCGAATATCCGGAAGTCGTGCCGCCGTCGGTGCAAGTGACGGCCCAGTTTCCCGGCGCCAATCCGGAAACCGTCGCCAATACGGTGGCGACGCCGCTGGAGGAGCAGATCAACGGCGTCGAGAACATGCTCTATATGTCGTCGCAGGCGGCAAGCGACGGCACGCTCACTTTGACCGTCACCTTCAAGCTCGGCACCGATCCGAACCTGGCGCAGGAGCTGGTGCAGAATCGCGTCAACCAGGCGCTGCCGCGGCTGCCCGACGTCACCCGCAATCTCGGCGTAACCACGGTCAAAGCCTCGCCCGATCTCACCATGGTGGTGCATCTGCTCTCAAAGGATGACCGCTATGACATGCTCTATCTGCGCAATTACGCGACGCTGAACGTCAAGGATCAGCTCGCCAAGATCCAGGGCGTCGGCAGCGTGCAGCTGTTCGGCTCCGGCGATTACGCAATGCGGATCTGGCTCAATCCGCAGAAGATCGCCGAGCTCGGCCTCTCCGCCGACGATGTCGTCAATGCGGTGCGCCGGCAGAACGTCCAGGTCGCCGCCGGCGTCGTCAACGGCCCGCCCTATAGCGACAAGGGGCAATTGCAGCTGCCGATCAATGTCGAGGGCCGCCTGTCCGATCCCGAGCAATTCGGCCAGATCGTGATCAAAAATCAGAATGGCGTGGTGACGCGGCTGCGCGACGTGGCGCGGGTGGAGATCGACGCCGCCCAATACAGCCTGCGCTCGCTTCTGGATAACAAGCAGGCCGTCGCCATTCCGATCTTTCAGTCGCCCGGCTCGAACGCCATCGAAATTTCCAATCGCGTGCGCTCGACCATGGAGGAGCTGAAGAAGAATTTCCCGGACGGCTTGGATTACAGCATCGTCTATGATCCGACCGTCTTCGTGCGCGATTCAATCAAAGCGGTGGTGCATACGCTGCTCGAAGCAGTGGCGCTGGTCGTGCTCGTCGTCATCGTGTTCCTGCAGACCTGGCGCGCTTCGATCATTCCGCTGTTGGCGGTGCCGACCTCGATCATCGGCACTTTTGCCGCCATGTATCTGTGCGGCTTTTCCATCAATGCGCTGTCGCTGTTCGGCCTGGTGCTGGCGATCGGCATCGTCGTCGACGACGCCATCGTCGTGGTGGAGAATGTCGAGCGCAATATCGAGGCCGGCCTGTCGCCGCGCGCCGCGACGGTGCAGGCGATGAGCGAAGTGACCGGACCGATCATCGCGATCGCGCTCGTGCTCTGCGCGGTATTCGTGCCGATCGCCTTCATCAGCGGTCTGACCGGCGAATTCTATCGGCAGTTTGCGCTGACCATCGCGTTTTCGACGATAATCTCCGCCTTCAACTCGCTCACCCTGTCGCCGGCTTTGTCGGCGCTTCTGCTCAAAGGCCATGACGAGCCGAAGGATATTTTGACCCGCGGCATGGAAAAGGTGCTCGGACCGTTGTTCCGACAATTCAACCGCGTGTTCCGGGCCGGCTCACAGGGCTACAGCCGCGGCGTCGGCAGCATTCTCTCGCATAAGCTCGCTGCGGTCGCGGTCTATGCGGTACTGCTCGCGGCGACCTTCGTCGTGTTCCGCATCGTGCCGCCGGGCTTCGTGCCACTGCAGGACAAGCAGTATCTCGTCAGCTTCGCGCAATTGCCGCAGGGCGCCACGCTCGACCGGGCCGAGAAGGTCATTCGCGAAATGTCCGACATCGCCATGAAAGAGCCGGGCGTGCAGAGCGCTGTCGCCTTTCCGGGGCTCTCGATCAACGGCTTCATCAACAGCCCTTCCGCCGGCATCGTCTTCGTGACACTCAAGCCGTTCGAGGAGCGCACCGCGCCGGATCTGTCCGGTTTCGCGATTTCGCAGAAATTGCAGGCCAAATTTGCCGGTATTCCCGACGCGATGATCGCGATCTTTCCGCCGCCGCCGGTGAACGGGCTGGGCACCATCGCCGGATTCAAGCTGCAGGTGGAGGATCGCGCCGATCAGGGCAACGAGGCGCTCAACCGCGTGATGGGCGACATCCAGGCCAAGGCGGCGAAGACGCCGCAGCTGATGGCGGTGTTTTCCAATTTCAATATCCGCGTGCCGCAGCTGGAAGCTCACGTCGACCGCATCAAGGCGATGCAATTGGGCGTCGAGGTGCAGGACATCTTCGATACGATGCAGACCTATCTCGGCTCGATCTATGTCAATGACTTCAACCGTTTCGGCCGCACCTATGAAGTCATTGCGCAGGCCGACACGCCGTTCCGCACGCGCGTCGACGACATCCTGCGGCTGCAGGTGCGCAATAATGCAGGCAAGATGGTGCCGCTCGGCGCGGTCGTGACCATTACGCCGACCGCGGGGCCGGATTCGGCGCTGCGTTACAACGGCTTCCGCAGCGCCGACCTCAATGGCGTGCCGGCGCCCGGCTATTCGTCCGGCCAGGCCCAGGACGCAATCAGCAAGATCCTCGCCGAAAGCCTGCCGAAGGGCATGCAATTCGAGTGGACCGATCTGACCTATCAGCAGATCCTCGCCGGCAATACCGCGCTCTTGGTGTTTCCGCTCTGCGTGCTGCTCGTGTTTCTGGTGCTGGCGGCGCAATACGAAAGCCTGATGCTGCCGCTGGCAATCATTCTGATCGTGCCGATGTGCCTGTTCTCGGCGATCACCGGCGTGTGGCTCACCGGCGGCGACAACAACATCTTCACCCAGATCGGCCTGTTCGTGTTGATCGGCCTGGCCTGCAAGAACGCGATCCTGATCGTGGAGTTCGCGCGCGAACTGGAATTTCAGGGCCGCCGGCCGCTGGAGGCGGCGATCGAAGCGGCGCGGCTGCGACTGCGCCCGATTCTGATGACGAGCTTTGCCTTCATCATGGGCGTAGTGCCGCTGGTGCTTTCCTCCGGTGCCGGCGCCGAGATGCGTCATGCGATGGGGGTGGCGGTGTTCTTCGGCATGCTCGGCGTGACCTTGTTCGGCCTGTTCCTGACCCCGGTCTTCTATCTGTTGCTGCGCAGCGTGAGCGGCATGCGCCCGCTCAAGCAGCACGGCGAGAGGCCGCCGACGCTGGCGCCGGAACTGCATTCGGCGTGAGGGGTGCCCGGCGCTGAGGCGTGCGGCGGTGGCCTGTTGCGCAGGCCCAAAATCATGACGCGGCGTTGACGGCCTTGCGACCAATTCGGCCGGATTACCAAGCGCTTGGCACCGGCAAACCGCCATGATAGCCTTTTTGTGCGCTTGTCGATCGCGTCCGTGTCGCGTCCGTATCGCGTGGTGTAAAACTGCATCAGTGAAGCCGCTTTCGCCGTTCGCTTTGTGGCGATCGGAAGGCCGCCCCGGGGGAGAAAGGATCCGCTATGGCACAGAAACCGACCGCGTCCGCCAGCCCAGAGAGAGACGAAGCCATCGCGGCAGGTTCGACTACGACCGAGACCGAGGCTCGCGATGTGCTGGCCAACAAGCTGGTCGACCGCTTTGCGGTGTGGTCCGGCGTTGCCGGCTTTGTCCCGATCCCGGTGGTCGACTTGCTCTGCGTCGGCGGTCTTCAGGTGCAGATGCTGCGTCGGCTGTCGCAGATTTATAATGTCGAGTTCTCGGAAAACCGCGGCAAGGTGCTGATTGCGGCGCTCGCCGGAACCATGATTCCGGCGACCAGCGGCATGGGCGCGGCGAGCGCGGTCAAGACCGTGCCGATTCTCGGTATGCTGGCGGCCGGTTTTGTCATGCCGGTGCTGTCGGCGGGCGCCACCTATGCCATCGGCAAGGCGTTCATCCAGCACTTCGAATCCGGGGGCACGCTGCTCGATTTCAACCCTCCGGATTACCGCGAATTCGTCAAAGCGCAGAAGGAAATGTGGGAGTCGCGGTCGAGCGCGCGCAAGAGCGAGACGACGACAGCGACCACACCTTGATCTTTCAGCTGGCTCCGCCCCGGCGCATGCCGGCTGGCGGGCAAGCGGCCATGCCGAGCGCGGCGCGTCGCTCGGCATGACAAGTATCGACAAACGCGATCGAAAGCCGCTCAAGTGCCAATGGCCGTAGCCATTCTCGCCTATATCGTCGTTTGCCTGCTTACGGGCTTCGCCGGCACCCATCGCCGCATGGGCTTTTGGGGTACTTTCTTCTTCGCGCTGTTGACGACCCCATTGATCACCCTGCCTGTTCTGTTCATCACCGGGCCATCGCGGCACGTCGAATGGCGCACGCGCGACTAGATCTGTCCCATGCCCTGGGGGCGGGCCGGCGCGCCCGCGGGCTGGCCGGCGCTCGCGCGCCGTCAGCTCTTGCCGCGCCGGGCGCCGCCTGCATCATCCGCACCCTGCCGCCCGTGCTCTGTTGAATCGAAGATCGATGGCGTCCCATGTCCTTCTTCCAGCTCGTTCGCCGCGAAATGCACGGCTCGCTGCCGAAGCTGGTCTTCATGTCCGGCCTCGGCGGCATCAGCAATGCTTCGATTCTGGCCGCCATCAATGCCGGCGTGCAGGATACCAGCGGCGGCTCGAAGCCTGGACTGTGGGCCGCGGTGCTGTTTCTGGTCGCGCTGTTTCTGTTTTTCAAGACGCAGCAATATGTAACGATCACGGCGACCGCCGAAATCGAGGCGATCATCCACAAGCTGCGCGTGCGGCTGATGGACATGATCCGCCGTTCCGAGCTTCTGGAGCTGGAAAAGATCGGCCGCTCGCGCATCGTCGCTGCGGTGACCAGCGATACCGCCATCCTCACGCAGGCGAGCAACATGCTTGCCTTCACCACGCAGGGCGCGGTGCTGATCTTTTTCGTCGGTCTCTATGTGGCCTATCTGTCGCTTGCGGCCTTTCTGCTTACCGTGGTCATTGTGTCCGGCGCGGCGGTCATCTTTCACTACAAGAACAGGCGTCTCGCGGCGCAAAAGGGCGAGTCGGCGGCGTGGGAGCGCCGGCTGTTCGATCGGCTGACCGACTTTCTCAACGGCTTCAAGGAAGTGCGCCTTAATCGTGCACGCAGCAACGATCTGTTTGCCGATGCGCTGGACGTCTCCAAGACCGCGGCCAATATCAAGATCCGCACCCAGGCCGAAACCTTCAGGATGATCGTCACCTCGCAGATCTCGATGTATGTGCTGCTCGGCGCAGTCGTCTTCATCGCCCCGAACTTGAGCGACTCGCTCGGCGGTTCTTCCATCGCCAAAACCACCACGGCGTTGTTGTTCGTGGTCGGCGCCTGTTTCGGCCTGGTGCAGTCGATCCCGATCCTGCTCAATGCCAATGCCGCGGCCGACCGCATCGATCGCCTGGAAGCCGCGTTGCAATCGACGCTAGCCGGGATCGAACCGCGCGAGATCGCCGCGCGGCCTCGGTTCCAGACGATCACACTGCAGAACATCGTCTTCCGCTATACCGACCGCTTTTCCGACACCGTGTTCAAGATCGGGCCGATCGATTTCACGTTGCATGCGGGCGATCTTGTCTTCATCACCGGCGGCAATGGCTCGGGCAAATCCACCTTCCTGCGCGTGCTCGCGGGACTTTACCCGCCCGATTCTGGCGACATTTTCCTGGACGGGATGCGCATCAACGACAACAATCGCGATGATTATCGCGCGCTGATGTCGGCGATATTCTTCGATTACCACCTGTTCCAGAAGCTGTATGGGATCGAGGCGGCGGAGCCGGCGGAGCTCGACCGCCTGCTGCGACAATTTCGCCTCGATGACAAGACCGCTCTGGTCGACGGCGAATTCCGCACCCTTGATCTGTCCGGCGGCCAGCGCCGGCGCCTTGCCTTGATCGTCAGCATGCTGGAAAAGCGGCCGATCATGCTGCTTGACGAGTGGACCGCCGAGCAGGATCCCGAATATCGCCGCAAATTCTATGACGAGCTGCTGCCGGAAATGATGCAGGCCGGCGCCACCATCGTGGTCATTACCCACGACGACCGCTATCTCGACGAGCTGCATCTGCCGGCGCGCAGGATCCGGATGGATGAGGGACGTATTGTCGACCAACGCACAATGGGCTGATGATGGGGGCCTGGAGACCCGGTGATGGCGAACTATCCGCAGTCCATTGACGACCTCAAGGCGCTGCCGCGGCAGCGGGGCTGGCGACGCTATCTCTGGCGCCACCTGCCGGCCCTTTCGGTCCTGCTCTTGTCGGCGATTCTGATCATCGTTGTGCTGTGGCCCTATGTGGTGATCACCATTCCGAGCGGGCGGGTCGGTGTGCTGTGGAAGCGCTTCAACGGCATCTACATCTATTGCTGGTGCTGGGTCGGCCGCGGCACCGTGCTCGACCCGCGCGAGATCCGCGAAGAAGGCCTGCACCTGGTCTGGCCGTGGGATAAATTATTCCTCTATGATCTGCGGCTGCAGTCCTCGACACAGACCTACAATGCGATTTCCAAGGACGGCGTGAACGTCAAAGCGCAGATCAGCGTGCGCTACCAGTTGTTGCACAACCCGGTCGCCGTGCTGCACAAATTCATCGGCCCGGATTATTTCAATTCGGTGATCAGCCCCGAGATCGGCAGCCAGGCGCGGCAGGTGATTTCGCTCTATACGGCGGAAGAGGTCTATACGTCGCGCGAGTCGATCCAGAAGCAGATCCGCGATAATGCGCAGCGCAGCCTGGCTGCCAATCTTAACAAACTGGTGCAGCCGGAAGCGATGGAGCAGCCGGATCCGAAACACTACAATGACTTCCTGCAGGATTCGATTCAGATCCTCGACACGCTGGTGCTGTCGATCGAACTCCCGCCCGAGATTGTCTCGGCGATCAATCGGCAGACCGAACAGTACTACATGATCCAGGAATATAAGTTCCGCGTGCAACGCGAGGCCGAGGAATCCAGGCGCAAGCAGATCGAAGCCGACGGCATTGCCGCTTTCCAAAAGACCGTCAGTCAGGGTATTTCCGATTCCTATTTGCGCTGGCGCGGCATTGAGGCCACGCTCGAACTCGCCCAATCGCCGAATGCCAAGATCGTCGTGATCGGCAGCGGCAAGGATGGTCTGCCGATCATCCTCAATAGCGGCGAGAGCCCGCTTGGCGTGGGCACCGCTGCGCAACCGGGAACCGGTGGTGGCAATACGTCCGGACCGTCGGGGACGCCGCCGGCGCCGGGCGCAACGCCGAACGCCGCATCAAGTCCGAATCCGCAATCCGGTCCGACCGCGCCGGCGATCCAAGCGCCGCCGCAGGGCGGCGGCGCGACGCCCGCGGCGCCAAGCGCGCCGGGGACACAGGGCAAATCATCGAGCACCGCGCCGCCGGACAACGACGCGACGGCGTCAAGCGCTCTGACCGCGGAGGCAGGCAACACCGCGCGCGCTGCCGGACCGCTCGATGTCCCTGGCGTACGCTCGCTGTTGTCGCGCATTTCCGGTGTGCTGCGCGCCGGCGCCGAACTGACGGCGCCCGCCCCGGCGCCGTCGCCGGCCTCGTCGCAACACTGAGCGGAGAAGACGGTGAGCGAGCGAATGCAACCAGCTCCGACCCGCCGGCGCCGCAATCTGTCGGGCGATGTTCCTTTCGTGCTGATTGCCGCCAGCATTGTGTCGCTGTTGGTGATCTTGATCGGCGGCCACTTCTACGGCCGCTATCTCGCCAGCAGGGATCTGGGCGGCCGCGACGCCGCCATCGAGCAATTGGTCGCGCAGGGTCAGGAGCAGAAGCGCAAGATCGATCAGCAAAGCGCGGCGCTGACCTCGCTGCAGGCCCGGCTCGACAAGACGCAGGCGCAGCTCGATGCAATCATGCCCTCGAAAAACACCTACAACATCATCCCGAATCAGAACTTGGTCGTCGGCGACGGCCGCTTGAATGTCGGCCTGGTCGGCGCGCCCGGCAACGAAAGCATCACGCTCAATATCAACGGCAAGCAACAGGTCGCGACTGCCGGTCAGGTGATCAATGTGGCACCTGATGCCTCCACGAACTGTCAGGTCGCCGTGCAATCCTTCGATGTGTTCAAAGCCGTGATCAACGCATCATGCACGGGAGCGAAGGCGAAAGCGCAGTAAGCGCCGGCATCGTTGTATCTTCGCATAAACCTGTCGCACAACATTGCTACCAGGCATGCGAAACTGAAGGAGCGCAACCCCGTTGCGCGTTCTCGTGAGCCCGACAGCCCCCTGTTGGGGCTCATTCTTTAGGCGGAAGCCGCCCGTCCGGGCAAAAACCGGACCATCTCCGCGCTTTGCATTTTCGCGATTGCCGCTTTGCAAACCGTAGCGGGTCAACGTTGCTTGCTACGCCGGGCAACTTGCGTCGAATCCGGTGCATTGCCTATATCATTGTCATGACTGTGTCACAAAGGGACTTGCAGGCTCTGCATGAATTTCGAGATCGAGCGTAAATTCCTTGTGCGCAGCAACGGCTGGGAGCAGCACGTCAAGAGTCGGTCGAGGATCCGCCAAGCCTATTTCGATTCCGATCCGAAAATTTCAATTCGCGTACGAATTCGCGACAATTCAAGCGCAACATTGACGCTGAAGTCGCGTTCATCGGCGTTGCCGCGCGATCGATCCGCGGCTAGTCCCAGATCAGCACATTGGGCAATGAAATATCGGCGCGCGATTGCGCCGCCTGCCGTAGCAAAGTGTAGCCGATGCCGGCAAGCCCGCGGAACAGTCCCAAATTGAACCGCCGCTGTCCGCTGTTCCAGCGGTAATCGCCCGCGGCCTTTGCCCGCGCGATGACCGCGAGCAGGCGGCGCGATGCCGCCTCGCGCAGATCGCCGCGATCAAGTGCCGTACCGGCTTCGCACAGAAATTCGATGCCGCCCAGCGTGCCGCAGCAGAGCGTATCAAGCGGCGTGGGCGCGTTGTCTTGCACGCCGGCGATCGCCTTGTCGATGTCGGAGGCGGCGGCGATGCCGGCGCGGCCTTTGTGCAGGCCAAGCCGCGACAGGCCGATGCCGATTGCGCCATGGCACCATTGGCACGGCCAATGCGGTTCGCGCGCACGCAGATCCGGCCAATTGTGGCGCGCCGCGTCGTAAGTGGAATCTTCAAAAGCGATGCATTCGGCCGCAGCATCGGCAAAGTCATCGCGGCCGCTCGCGGCGGCGAGCAAAGCCAGCGCATAAGCAAAGCCGGCCGCGCCATGCGACATGCCGTTGAGCGTCTTGCCCTGCACCGGCCAGCTGCGGCGCCCTTCCGTTCCGACGCGCGGCTGCGCCAACAGATGCTCGCCGCATTTGACCGCGCGCGCGAGCGCGTCGCCCGACTGCGTGTCGCGGTGGAGACGAAGCAGGCCGAGAATGCCGCCGGCGCTGCCGCCGATCACGTCGAGTTGCTTGTCGGCGGCGATCAAGTCATCGGAGAAGAGGCTGGCGGCACGGTGCGCGTCGGCCAGCGAGACCTCATCGTCGATAAGCTTTGCGATCACCGCCAAGGCATAGACGACGGAGCCCAGGCCGGTCGCGCCGCCGGTGCCCAGCGCGCGCGCGAAGCGCGCCGCGTTTGCGCCGTTCAGGTTCCTGCGCAGATGCGCAAGCGCTGCCCGCGCAAGCTCGCCGGACGAAGCTTGCCGCGTCACCGCGGCATGCGCAGCGAAAAAAACCGCAATGCCCGCAGTGCCGTTGTAGAGGTCCGGACCCAGACAGACGAGTTGAAAGACCTCGCTGTCACCGAGCCAATCGAGCCCGATCCAGGCGGCGCCGGGTCCACGGCGAATGGCGAGGCGGGACAATTCGGTCGCGATCGCGTCGGCTTCCCGCAAGAACGCCTGCTGCGCCGCAATGGAAGAGAGATTTGCCGGCTCGGGCGTCGCGGCGCTTGCGGCTGCTGCAGGCTTGGCGAGCGAATTCGTGTTTGCGCCGATGACCTCGGCCTGCCAAGCAATCTCGCGCGCGTCGAGATTTTCGGCACGCGCCAGCGCGCGCCGCAGGCCGGGTGTGGCCGCGGTCTTTGCCGCGATGCCGGTCGCGTCGATGATCACGTCGCCGTCGCTCGGCGTCATAAAGTGCGGCACGTTGAGGGCGACAAGCGCCGACCGCTCGGCGCGCAAGAGCGGCCACAGCGGCTCGTTCTCCCTGTCCCATTCGGCGAGCCGCGCGACAAAGTCGGCCTGCGCCGACCAGAGGACGCCGTCGTCCATCGCCTGATGATTGCGCAGGCGCTGCAGCAGCATCGAGTAGAAACGGGTGGGGCGGACGACTTTGCGCACCAGCAGGCCGGCAAAGCCTGCCAACAAAGCCGTCGGCGTTGCCTCGCTGATGCGGCGTCGCAGGAAATGTGCAAATTCGGCAAAGCCGGCGACAAAATCGTCGATGTGATCGGCGAACTTGGCGTAGCGGCCGCCGACATGCGGCAGGTTGGTATTGCGATAGCCCGCCTCCTTGGCCTTGGCCGGCCGCATCGCGTCGGAATTGATGTCGTTCCAGGCGATGACCGTTCTTGCACCCCAGTCCGCCGTCAGTCCGCCCATGGCGAACACGCTGTTGTCGACCCCGCGCCCATAGGCGGGCAGGAGGCCGACCGTCATCACCGAATTGGCTATGATGTCGAGCGCGGCATCGAAAGCTTCGCTTTCCGGCTCCCCGGCTTTGTGCTCTTCGGCGCTCGGCTGCAAAATCGTTTCGAGATCGACCGGCACCGGATGGTCGCCCGCTGCAATCATGTTTTCCTGATGCATGTCGGTCGCCGCGAAGACGTGAAACAGCGCCAGCCACGCACCGGCGCGGCGGAAAAATCGCTGGCAGCCGTCGGCATCCCCGCATCCCGCATGCGCTATGAATTCGCTCCAGCCATAGTGGCCGGCGGCGTCGTGGCGCGGGATGCTGCTGGGGGCACGTAGCGCAAGCGGCGGATCGGCGCGATTGAGGCGATCGATCAGCGCATGCCAAGCCGCTTCGACCTGCACGTCTTTGGGCTTATAGACCACGCGCGCGCCATCGGTGAACGCGATGATCCGCACCGATCGGCCAAAATTGTGCGGGTCGGACAGATCGCCTTCGATGCGCTCGACCTTGTGCGCCGGCTCGCTGACTTTGTGCGCCGCCTCGCCGAGCAGATCGCGGCGAATGAGCGGCCAGTCGGCATCAAGCCGCAACAGGAATTCGCGCGTCGTGTCGATCCATTGCCGTGTGAGTGTCGCGATCAGGCGCAACAGCACCGGCTTTGCCGTGAAAAGCTCGTGCAAGCCGCTCGCTTGCATAGCGCTGACAAAGGCGTCGTAGACTGCCGTGCCGCCCGCCTGCGCGCCTCGGTCGCTCGCCGCGGCATCGCTGCGCGCTTTGGCAAAACGCTCATAGAGCGCCGGTGCGGCTAGCGCCGACAGATCGCGCAGCAGGACATGGCGCAGATCGGCCTGCGCGCGCGCGGTCAGAAGCTCGATCACGCGCGGCGCCAGATCCGCGCGCATGATCGCGTCGGCCTTGGCGACCACCGGCATGAGCAGCCGGTCGAAAGCGCAAGCCGGCTGGTCAGGTTGCTTGCCATCACCTTGCGACGCCGCCGCGCGATCGCCAAGCGCCGCCTCGATCCAGGCGGCGTCGGCGGCCCAGGCCGGCACTGGCGCGCAAGCCTTGCGGCGCGCCCCGCCAAGGCGCTGCCGCACCTGCGCAAGCGACAGGCCGTCGCGGGCGAGACGCCGCTCGAACAGCGCCGCGTTGCCGCCGGTGCTGGCCTTGGCCCAAGCTTCGAGCCGTCTGCCGGCCAGATCGGCAGCGATGGCACCCTGATGCACCGTCTCGAAGTCGGCGGACAGAAGCTCGTCGAGGCTGGCCGCGCGCAGGATGAGACTTTCGTCGCATTGCGCTGCCGCAGCGGCCGGTCGAGCGTCCGCCATCGTGGCGCCGCCGCAATCGCCTGACGCCGATTCTGAAGGCGCGGCGGCCGTTGCGTCAACGGCCTCGGAACCGGCTTTCCCCGTGCTCATTTCGAGCCCAAAAACGGTCGGCAAAATCGAGCGTTTGTCTTCATAAATCAGTCACCTGCCCTATGGCGCGACAGACTTTACACTATCGGCCGCCGATGATTTAATGGGCGCCTTGGCGGGGGGGTTTTCAAACAATTTCTCGTCCTGCCTGGTGACTGCCGGCGCCGCTGGCGAACAAAGGGAACATCGCTATGAAACACACCATCGAGCAGACCGAAGAGGAAATCCTCACCTTTCAAGTTTCCGACGAGGCGCTGGAAGCCGCGGCGGCCACGGTGAAGGAAAACGCTGGCGCCTTCACGCTTGCGTTCTGCTCCGGTCTCGATACCTGCCCGGCGTGATCGGGATCTGATCCCGGTTGCCAGCGGCCGGCGCCAAGACCGGCTGGCAGTGTAGACTTGGCATTGAAATTTCGGCCTTGAAATTTCGCCTTTGATTGTCGGACTGACACGGTCTTCCGACGAGGCGCCGGAAACGACGGCGCCTCTTTTTATTTGCGATCGCGTGAACGGTTGTAACGTTTCATCGCAGCGCTCGGCCGAAAAGCGAAGGCGCGGCACAAATGACGCGCCTTCGATGCAACTCCCGCCGTTGCCCGCATCTCGGGTTTAGAAGCTGAACTTATAATTCACGCCGGCGCGGATCAGGCTCTCGGTGAATTTGACGGAATCGTTAGCCGCGGGCGAACCGGTCGTCTTGCCGTCAAATCCGCAATTGCCTGCTGAATTGCAGGTCGTCGTGCCGAGATCGGCATAAAGATATTCGATCTTGGCGGTCCAGTTCTCGGCAAACGCACCCTCGATGCCGGCGCCAGCGGTCCAGCCGAATTTGCTCTTGCTCTGATTTGTCAGCGACGACAGTCCAGCCTGGACGTCGGCACCGACACCGCCGCCTGTGGCGTAGAACAGGACGCGATCGGCGGCGAAGCCCGCGCGGGCGCGTAACGTGCCGATCCAATCGCTCTGGGTCTGGCAGCTCGCGCCGGTAACGCCCGCAGCCGTATTGACACCAGTGCAGAATGCACTTCCGCTCGTGCCTTTGAGGCCCTGCCAGTCGAAGTCGCCTTCGATGCCGAACACGAATTGGCTGGACTGGAAATTCACGCCGACCGTGCCGCCGGCGATGCCGCCGTTGGTATGGAAGCTGCCACTCGAGCCCGCAGGATTGAGTGGATCGCTCCAGGTGCTGGAGCCAAAACCATAGCCGCCGTTCACGCCGATATAGAAGCCGGCCCAGTTATATGCCGGTGCGGTGTAGACGGCGGGCGCCCTTGGCGGCGGCGGCGCGGGTTGCGGAAGATCGGCCGCGAGCGCAGTCCCGGCACCCGCAATCGAAGCCAAAGCCGTCACGAGCAGCCGCTTCATCTGACACGCTCCTGGTCGGTCTTCGTTGCTGCCGGCCTCTATCGCCCCAACCCTTGGGCCGGTCTTGTGGCCGATTCTAATTCGCAGCCGGCCGATAAGGTGTGGCCTGAGAGCCACAGTGCGCAAGAAAAAGCTCTGCGACTTTGGCTTGGGACGCTCGCCGCCTTCAACAGGATCGCGATCTTTGGCCACGATCTTCGCCGCGCGCCCTCTCGGTACAAGCAAAGTGCCGCAGGTGTTTTGCGCACCAAGGGCCGATAAGCTGGCGAACGTTAAGTCCTGCGGCCGGCGGCAAGTGCCGCAAGCCGATGGACTGAGCGCAAGTAAAGGTAGGGTGAGGGTAAGGAAACGCAGTGTTCAACAGATTGCATGTTTTGGCCGCCGCCGCCCTTGTCGGCGCAGGCGTTGCCGCGGCGCCGCTTTTTGCCGATGATTATCCGACGCGCACGATCACCGACATCGTTGCATCGACGCCGGGCGGCGGCACCGACATCATTTCGCGCATCTTCGGCGAGCAGTTGTCCAAGCAGCTCGGCCAGCCCTTCGTGGTCGAAAATCTTCCGGGCGCAGGCTCCTTGACCGGCACCGTCGCCGCAGCGCGCGCTGCGCCGGACGGCTACACGTTGCAGACCGGGCTTACCGCCAGCATGGCGGTGAATCCGTCGCTGTTTGCGCATCTGCCTTACGACCCGGTGGCCGATTTCGAGCCGGCCGGCATGTTCGCGCAATTCCCGTTCGTGCTGGTGGTCAGCAATAATTTCCCGGCGCATTCGGTCAAAGAGCTGATCGCGCTCGCCAAGGCGAAGCCGGGCGACATCAATTATGCTTCCGCCGGCAACGGCACCGGCCAGCATCTGTCGATGGAATTGTTCAAGATGTTGGCCGGCATCAATCTGGCGCATGTGCCCTATCGCGGCGCCGCGCCCGCCTATGCCGACGTGATCTCAGGGCAGGTGCCGGTGTTCTTTGACAATCTCGCAAGCGCACTCGGCCAGATCAAAGGCGGCACCGTGCGCGCGCTTGGCGTCACCGGAAAAAAGCGCTCGCCGCTTTTGCCAGACGTGCCGACGATCGAGGAGGCTGGCGTGCCGGGCTATTACAATTACGTGTGGTTCGGACTCTGGGCACCCAAAGGCACGCCGCAGCGGATCATCGATCGTCTGCACAGCGAGATTCAAAAAGCGCAGGCCGAGCCGGCGGTGAAGGAAAAGATCGCCGCGGCCGCCGGCGAGCCACTCGACATGCCGCTTGCCGATATCAAGCCGTTTTTGAAAAGCGAGATTGCCAAGTGGGCCGATGTGGTGAAGCGGGCCGGGATTCAGGTGCAGTAAATTCGCTCATTGCATTGCTGTCCTCATCGCGCTGATCAGCGCCAGATCTTCATTGTGCCCCCGCCGCTACGGGCGGTCAGTCTATTTGGCGAGCGGTAATGTGCCGCAGTCGGGCGAATGACGCGTCATGACCTGCGCCGTCGAATCTCCTCGATCACAATACTGTTGTCGAGCTCGCCTTCACCGTGATCGATGCAAGCCTGCAAGATATCGGCATTGCTCTCGAGCAGCGGCAGCCGCTGCCCGTGTTTGCGCGCCTGATCGAGCATCAGGTGCACGTCTTTGAGCGTCTGGCGGACGCGGCCTTCAGGCGCGAAATCGCCCGCGATCATTTTCGGGCCCTTGGTGCCCATCACCTGCGACTGCGCGGCGGAGGCGCGCGCGACATTGAGAAAAGCCGCGGGGTCAAGGCCGAGCCGGCTTGCGAAGACGAGACCTTCGGCGAGCGCCAGCCGATGCAGGCCGAGAATGAGATTGATCGCAAGTTTCGCCCGGCCGCCGTCACCGATCTTGCCGATGTGAAAGCGGCGCGGGAACAAAATCTCAAGCACCGGCGCAGCGTCGCCGGCGATGCGCGGATCGCCGCCGATCAGGCCGACGCCGTCGCCCTGGCGCACCTGTTCGCTGGTGCCGGAGACCGGCACTTCAAGAAAGCGCAAGCGCGAGCCGACGCGCACGCCGAGCGCCGCAATGCGATCGGGATCGCAGGTCGAAGTGCAAATCACGATCTTGCCGGCGGCGTCCGGCAACAGCGCGCGCTCGACGACTTCCTCGACCTGATCGGTCGAGAACACCGCAAGCACGATCGGATCGCAGCTATGCGCGATCTCGCCGAGCGTTCCGGCGTGAGCGCCGACCTCCTTCATGCGTTGCGCTTTTGCCGCATCGACGTCGAAGCCGAGCACGGACAATCCCGCCGCAAGCAGACGCCGCGCATAGACTTCGCCCATCAGGCCGAAGCCGACAATGCCGACGGGAGGGAAAGCGGGCATATCAACTCGTTCCGTCACCTTGAGGTGCGAGTGCGCCGCGCCTCGAAGGGTAGCTCGCTTGCATCCTTCGAAGGCTGCCCCGCCGCCGCCTCAGGAAGACGATTTACAGTTGGACGCGGCCGACGGCAATCATGCTAACGAAGCAATGCCAAGCTCCCGCGCCACGGCATCGAGGCTCTCGCGCAGCGCCTTCGGCATCGGCACGCCATGCGCACGGCGCTCGAGCATCTTGGCATGGCTCTGTTCGCCCGGCAGCCAGATGCGCTCGACGCCCGGCAGCTTCTGCGAATTGCGAATGTCGCGGATGAAACGATCAATCGCTCGCTTGAACTCGTCGGCCGGCATGAACGTGTCGATCGAGAGCGCGGCAATCGCCTGGCCGGTATTGGCGGCCTTGCCGGTCTCCTTGACGAAGTCGATCACATCGCGGCCGAGCGCGGCGCGGTTGAGCGCGCCGGCGAGGAGGCCGATGATCAGGCTCAGGCCGTAGCCCTTGTAATCGCCGATCGGCAGCAGATGGCCCTCGTCGGCGCGCTTGGGGTCGGTGAGCGGCTTGCCTTGGCGATCGATCATCCAGCCGAGCGGCATCGCTTCGCCGCGCTGCGCCTTGAGCCGCACTTTGCCGTAGGCCGCGACCGTCGGCGCCATGTCGAGTACGACGGGCGGCTCCGCGCCGGCGGGCACGGCAACGGCCAGCGGGTTGGTGCCAAGGAGGCTTTCGCTGCCGCCCCAGGGCGGCAGATGATTGTTGCTGCCGACCGCGAAATAGAGCCCGATCATGTCGTGGCGAAGCGGCATCGTCGCATAGAGCGCCGCGGGGCCGGCATGATTGCTCATGCGGACGCCGACCCAGCCGATGCCGGTCGCCTTCGCCTTGTCGATCGCAAGCTCCGCGGCGCGCTTCATCACCAGGTGGCCCATGCCGTTATCACCATCGAGCAAGGCCGCCGACGGGCGATCGGCGAGCACGCGGATGTTCGGCTTTGCGTTCACGCCGCCGGCGCGGATTCTTCGCACATAAAGCGGCAGGCGGATCACGCCATGGGTGTCGCTGCCGCGCAGATCGGCCTCGACCATCAGCCGCGCCACCGCATGGGCATCCGCATCGGGCAGGCCGGCGGCGACAAAGGCCCTCGTGATGAAGCTCTCCAGCCGCTCGGCCGGAATGCGGCTGCTCTCTTCTGACATGGCGGGCATGATTCCTTGCGGACTGGGACTGGCTTGGCGCGTCGCGCGCTCTTAAGATCACCCGAACCCGGGAGACAAAGCAATGAGCACGGTCGCGGCCGAGAAACTCAAGACGCTGGTTGGCTGTTTCGGCAATTATCCGCAGACGGCGGCATTGAAGAACGGCAGCGTCACCTCGGATCGCGTGGCGCTGCGGCTCATCGACGTCAATCCGATCTACAAGTCCTTCTTCATGATGGTGCGCGAGCTGAAATTCGATGTCTGTGAAATCGCGCTGGTCACCTATCTGCAGGCGAAAGCCTTCGGCAAGCCGCTGACGCTGCTGCCGGCGACCATGATGGGCCGCTTTCAGCACGGTACCATGCTTTACAATGCCGAGCGCGGCACGGTGACGCCGAAGAATCTCGCCGGCCGCCGCGTCGGCGTGCGCTCGTTCGCGCAGACCACCGGCTGCTGGATCCGCGGCATCCTGTGGAAGGATTACGGGGTCGATCTCGCCACGGTGAACTGGGTGACATTCGAGGACGCACACATCGCCGAGTTTCGCGATCCGCCGGGCGTCGAGCGCGCTCCTGAGGGCAAGGACATGACCAGGATGGTGCTCGACGGCGAGCTCGACGCGGCGATCTTCGGCACCGTTGTTCCGACCGATCCGCGCTTGCGGAGCGTCATTCCCGATCCGGACGGTGCGGCGCAAGCCTGGTACGCAAAATATCGCACCGTGCCGATCAACCACATGGTCGCGATCAAGGCCTCGCTGTCGCAGTCCGATCCGGGCGCGGTGCGCGAAATTTTTCGCATGCTGCACGAGAGCAAAAAGGCCGCCGGTCTGCCCAAGCCAGGCGCGATCGACACTATCCCGTTCGGCCTCGACAATGTGAAGCCTGCGCTTGACCTGATGTCGAGCTATGCGCTGGAGATGAAGATCATTCCGCGCCGCTATGCGGTCGAGGAGTTGTTCGACGACGTCACGCGCGCGTTGCAGGCTTAGAGCGAAGCGCAATCGGCGGTCACAACTGCGCATCACCATCACCAGTCGTGATGATGAGAGTCGTGATGCGCATAACGACGGTGGCGTGCATGATGCACGTAGACCGGCGGGACCTGGACCGACGCAGCACAGCACGGCGGCGGAGCGTGGTAGCCATAGGCCGGTTCGAAATAGCCGTAAGGCGCGTAGCCGTATTCGGAATAGGGCGGGTAGGCGAAATACGGCCCATAGATCGACCCGTAGGTATAAGCGTGTGACCAGCCGGCGATCACCGCGCCGCCGAGGCGGCCGGCCGCAACGCCGGCCCAGCAGTCCCGGCATCGTGCCGCGGCAGGTTTTGCCTGCGTCAGTGTCGCCGCCAAAGCCGCGGCCAGGATCAATGCCGTGATCGGTTTGCGCATGACCTCAGCCTCCCGCTGTTTCAAGAAACCCCGCCTCAAGCGCGGCTAAGATTACACGATCGCAGGCGCTGATGAGGCTGTTGGACCTCGATCAGCTCTTCTGTTCCGAGATGGCGGACGGTCGCGCCGCCTCAGTCCAGGATGAAGCGACTTCCCGGCAAGCCGGCGTCAATCTTTGTGGCAGGCTCATCCATAAATACCTTAGTTTTCGACACAATCCGTCATGGTCCCGCCGCGCCGACTTGCTGCAATGGCTGGCTCAGGGGCGGGGAGTTAACGGAATGCGCTGGCGAGGCTATCTGCTCGCAGCATGTCTGGTCGTTGCCGGCAGCGCAGTCGCTGCCGCCGCATCCGCGGATTCCGCCATTACCGTCGTCGGCAACCGCCATGTCGGCGCCGACATGGTGCGGTCGTTTTTCCATCCCGGCGCCGACGGCAAGATCGACGCCGAGGCGACCGACGCGGCGCTCAAGGCGCTCTACGCCACCGGCCTGTTCAGCAACGTCAAAATCTCGCGCGCCGGTGATCGCATCCTGGTGGTGGTCGTCGAGAATCCCACCATCGGGCGCCTGGCCATCGAAGGCAACCGGAAGGTCAAGGATGACGAACTGAAGAAGGACATGCAATCGAAGGCGGGCGGGCCGCTGTCGCGCGCCTATGTGCAAAGCGACGTCGTGCACATGCAGGAGATCTACAAGCGGCACGGCTATTTCGACGTGCAGATCACGCCGAAGATCATCGAGCCGAAACCCGGCGGCAACAACACCAATGTCGACCTCATCTTCGAGGTCAAGGAGGGCGAGAAGCTCGCGGTGCGGCAGCTGCTGTTCGCCGGCAACGCGGCGTTCTCGGCGACCAAGCTCAAGGCCGTGGTGCAGACCGGCGTCACCAATGTGCTGAGCTTCCTGCTCAATAACGACATTTACGACGCCGACAAGATCGAGGGCGATCGCGATCTGTTGCGCAGGTTCTACCGCGATCACGGCTATGCCGATGTGCGGGTGACGTCCTCGGCGAACTACGATGCCGCGAGCAAGTCGGTCACGGTGACCTACAGGATCGACGAGGGCGCGCAATATCGGCTGGGCAGAGTCGGCATCGAGTCGAGCCTGAAGACCGTGGATGCGACATCGTTGCGCGGGGTTCTGCGCACACAGTCCGGCGACGTCTATGACGCCGATGCCGTGGACAAAACGGTCGATGATCTCGCCATGGCGCTTGCCAAGAACGGCGAGCCGTTTGCGGCGATCGTGCCGCGCACCGAGCGCAGGGCTCGGGAGCATCTGATCGATCTCGCTTACGTCGTGCAGCCAGGCAAGCGGCTCTATATCGAGCGCATCGACATTCACGGCAATATCAAGACGCACGATGCGGTGATCCGGCGCGAGTTCGATGTCGGCGAGGGCGATGCCTATAACCGCGCGCTGGTCGACCGGGCCGAGCGGCATCTCAAGGCGCTCGGCTATTTCAAGACCGTGACCGTCACCACCAAGCCCGGATCGGCGCCGGATCGCGTGGTGCTCGATGTCGCGGTCGAAGAGCAGCAGACCGGCAATTTCTTCATCTCCGGCGGCTATTCCACGTCCGACGGCTGGCTCGCCTCGATCAGCATCAGCGACACGAATTTTCTCGGCACCGGCGATATCGCCAAGGCCACCGTGAGCTATGGCCAATATGCCCGCGGCTTCGACATCGGCTTCACCGACCCGTGGTTTCTCAATCAGCGGCTCGCGGCGGGCATCGATGTGTTCGACCGGCAGACCTTCGCCAATTCCAATCAGGCGTTCAACACCAATCTCTACGGCGGCAAAGTCTCGCTCGGCACGCCGATCAACGACAATCTCGGCGTGACCTGGAATTACTCGCTCTACAATCAGGGCGTCTCGCTCAATCCGTCGTTCGGCACGGTGTCGCTGCCGATTCAGCAAGCGGCAGCCGCCGGGTCGTATTGGGTGTCGTCGATCGGCAATAGCCTGATCTATTCGACGCTCGATAATCCGAAGAATCCCACCGAAGGCGTGCGCGCGCAGGTCAACAACGATTTCGCCGGCCTTGGCGGCGCGGCCAAATTTGCCCGCACCACACAGGACGTGCGCTACTATCACGAAATCGCGGGCGACGTGGTCGGCATGGTGCGCGCGCAGGGCGGCTATGTGGCGCCCTGGGGCGGCCAGCAATTGCCGCTGCTCGACGGCTTCTTCGGCGGGCCGCAGCTCATTCGCGGCTTTGCGCCCTATGGCTTCGGCCCGCGCGATATCACGCCGGGCACCACCATGGATAATCTCGGCGGCAATGCCTATTGGACCACCACCGCCGAATTGCAGGCGCCGGTGCCGTTCATTCCGCCCGATGCCGGTCTGAAAGTGGCCTTGTTCTCCGATACCGGGAGTCTCTGGGCCACCAGCGCCTCGAGCGCGACCACCATTGCGGCGATGTCGCCGTCGCAGCAGATCGCCAATTCGCGCGCGATCCGCTCCTCGGTCGGCGCCGGCCTGGTGTGGGATTCGATGTTCGGGCCGATCCGCATCGATTACGCCTATCCGCTGCTCAAGCAGCCCTACGACGTGACCCAGCGCTTCCAGTTCACCGCCGGCGGATTTTGAGAATTGCACGGTCAGCGCGTCCCGCCGCCCTGCTTGTAAAAATCGAGCGGCATGCATTGCCGTGCCGCACGCTCGGGCGCGCCGATATTCTTCGGCGTCGCCTCGAGAATGTCGCGT
>JAJPJB010000006.1 GCA_021324465.1 Hyphomicrobiaceae bacterium | reverse complement strand
TGCTGGTGGTAGTCCTCGGCGAAGTAGAACGGCGGCGCGTCGAGGATCTCGGTCGTGATCGGGCCCATTCGCGCGCCGGCGAGCGCCTTGGCATAGGCGGCCTTGGAGGCTTCGGCCGCAACCCGCTGCGCCGGCGAAAATACGTAGATGCCGGAGCGATATTGCGTGCCGATATCGTTGCCCTGCCGCATGCCCTGCGTCGGATCGTGATTCTCCCAGAATGTCTTGAGCAGACGCTCGTAGGAAATCCTCTTCGGATCGTAGACCACGAGCACGACCTCATTGTGCCCGGTCGCGCCGGTGCACACTTCCTCGTAGGTCGGGTTGGGTGTGAAGCCGCCGGCATAGCCGACCGCGGTCACATAGACGCCGTCGCCGAGCTCCCAGAATTTGCGCTCCGCGCCCCAGAAGCAGCCGAGCCCGAACATCGCCATTTCCAGGCCGTCGGGATAAGGCCCTTTGAGCGGCCGGCCGTTGACGAAATGCGTGCGCGCGGTCGGGATCGGCGTTGCGCGGCCGGGCAAGGCCTC
Source organism: Hyphomicrobiaceae bacterium (assembly GCA_021324465.1). Lineage (GTDB taxonomy): Bacteria > Pseudomonadota > Alphaproteobacteria > Rhizobiales > Xanthobacteraceae > BOG-931. The sequence goes on along the minus strand of JAJPJB010000006.1, from coordinate 45,054 downwards.
GGCGGGCGACGGCATTTCGAGCTTTTTGCGGAATGAGAACATGACGGCGTCTCCTGCGCGGACCGGCTGGCATGAGCGGCAAGCGAAATATAGGCATTGCCGCGCGCGATGGGCAGCCGGCGCGGCGATCACGATTGCGCAGACGACAGCGGACGGTGTCCGCGCGATAAGGGTGAGATGAGGGTGAAGTGGCTGGCTTTGAGCAGCCACCAATCCATACATTGCACGGTCAACCGCTCTCGTGCGACCGTGCAATGCAAGGATTATTCCGCCCATGAGGACGTGGGCGTCAGATCAACGGCGTCAAAGCCTCCTTCCCGTCCTTTTCCCCGCCGCTTTTGCCCCCTATTGTGCGCGCCGTTCCTCGATTCGGCGCAATTGGGAGGCTCTGCCGATGTCCCGCTTCTTTGTGTCCGCCTGTGTCTTGGCAAGCGCGCTGGTCCTCGGCGCTGTGGCGGCGGCCGCGCCTGCGCTGGCGCAGCAGCAACAGGGCGCCGCGCCCGCAACGCCGCCGGCCCAGCCGCCCACCGCGACCATGCCCTATGGCCCGCCGATCACGCTTGACCAGGCCAAGCGCGCGATGGCCGCGGCCGAGCTCGAAGCGATGAAGAATTCCTGGCAGGTCGCCATCGCCATTCTTGATTCCGGCGGCAACCTGGTGATGTTCCACAAGATCGACAACACGCAGCTCTCCGCCGCCGAAGCCGCGCAAGGCAAGGCGCGCACCGCGCTGCAGTTCAAGCGGCCGAGCAAGGCGCTCGACGACGCCATCGCCGCCGGCGGCGGCGGCCTGCGGCTCCTGGCGCTGAAAGACATCACCCCGCTCGAAGGCGGCCTGCCGATCGTGATCAACGGCACCATCGTCGGCGCCATCGGCGTCTCCGGCGCGCTCTCGGCGCAGGACGGCCAGATCGCCAAAGCCGCCACCGACACGCTCGCCAAGCCCGGGATGTGACCCTGTACCGTCACCCTGAGGCGCTCGGCGCGGAGCGCCGAGCCTCGAAGGGCGACGGCTGCACCGCCCGGGCCGCATCCTTCGAGGGCCGCCATAGCGCGTCGAAGACGCGCGTAAACGCGCTGATGGCGGCCACCTCAGGATGACGAAACAACAGCCGCCTTCAGCGCGCATGCCGCCGCGGCAGGGGATGCAGTTTTTGCCGATGCTTTCTGACTCTATCGACGCCGCAGGCATCAACCTCCTCGGATTTGTGGGTGACCGCAGGTTTGCGACCATTCTCGCGGACCGGCCATGGCAATTCACCAATAAGACCGGCAAAGTCGCGCCAGAGCACCGGCGTCTGTCACGTTATCGCACGCTCACCTTCGAAGAAATTATGGCTTTGCCCGTCGCAAGTATCGCGGCGGAAAGAGCGCACCTTTATCTTTGGTGCCCAAACGCTCTACTGCCCGAAGGCCTCGCGGTGATGAAGGCGTGGGGCTTCACTTACAAATCAAACATCGTTTGGCACAAGATTCGGAAGGATGGCGGCTCCGATGGCCGCGGCGTCGGATTTTATTTTCGCAATGTCACCGAATTAATTTTATTCGGCGGGCGAGGGAAAAACGCCCGCACGCTTGCGCCCGGTCGGCGGCAAGTGAACTTACTGGCGACGCGCAAGCGCGAGCACTCGCGCAAGCCAGATGAACAGTACGAAATTATTAAAGCGTGCGGCCCCGGACCATTTCTTGAATTGTTTGCTCGGGGAACGCGAAAGAATTGGACAATGTGGGGTCATGAAGCGGATGACAATTATCATCCGAAGTGGAAGACATATCCGAATCATTCCCGTGCCGAAAAGGGCAGCACGGGTAAGCAAGAGCTCTACGAATGCAATTATCGGCCTGAACGGCGTGACCATGGTGGCGTTCAGCCTCAGCTCCACGGGCTCTCAAGCGACGCCACCACGCCCGCATCCCGCCGCATCAGCCCGGCGCGCGCCGAGGACCTCGCCGCTGATGCACGCGCCGCGACGCCCGGTCGCGGAACATGAACGCGAAGTAACGAAACAGCCCCGTGCCGCGCCGCGTTTCTGTCGTGTGACTTCGTCAAGCGCGCCCCGATCCGCCTCCCTGGCGGGCGCGTGAAAGCCCGGCGCCGCACAGTTCCGCGGCGTCGGGCGTTTATCTCTGCGTGGCCGAAAAATTGGTTGGCCGCGATCCGGCCTCGAAATCAGCTCCCCGCCGCGACGTCCGATCATCACCTGCGGCATCACGCAGTCGTGAAGGCTGGGAAGAAATCCGGATCGGCCGCCCTTGCGTATGCAGGCAACATAAGCCGCGGCGATTTCTCGCGGAAAAACCGATCATTGCAGCCTGCGTGAAGAACGCCGTGAACGTGGCGGCCGATCATGACGTCTAACAGGGTTGAAGGCCGGCGCTGAACCCCGAAACAGCGCCGGCTCCTCCCGCAAATTCACGTGTCGGCAACAGTGGGGCAGGGCGATGTCGAGCAACAAGATTTTGGTTCGCCTGTTGATGTTCGGCGCGGTCGTATTTCTCTACGCCGCTGCCGGCATGGCGATTGCGGCCTATGGCGCCGAGATGCCAAAACCGGTCGCCGGCAAGCAGGTGCACTTTGCGGACGGCACCTCTGCAAGCGGCGCCTCCGCAAACGGCGCCTGGAGCGCGCTGCCGCAAATCGGCCCGAACGGCAAGGTGCGCCAATGCGTGATGGTTGCGCAGCGGCCGCGCGCCGGCGCGCGCGGCACGATCGACACCGCGCTCAGCGTCGACATCAGCGCCGGCGCCGGCCTTGCCTTCGGGCTGGACGACGACAAGCTGCCGTCCGAGGCGATCCTGGACGATGAAGCCGAGGTCATTCTCGACGGCAAGTCATTTCCGGCAGTCGGCTTCACGGTGGCCGGCGGCAACAAGCTTGCCTTTCATCCGGGCGATGCCGCCGCGGTGTTTGCCGCATTGGCCACGACGGGCACGGTGCAACTGCGGACCGATGGCGGCGGCCTCGACACCGGCCCGATCAAGCTCGGCCTGCCCGGCGACGCCTATGCCTGGCTCAAGCAGTGTGGCACGCAATTCAAGATCGCGCTCGACAAGCCGACCGATCCGCAAGCGCCGCCCTTGCCGGTGCCGCGGCCGCGCTCGCCGGAAGTCGCTTCCGCGGTGCCCACGCCCGCCGGGCCGCCCGGCATCGAGGACAGGCAGAAGATCGCCGGTTGGGACGCGTCCGAATTGCGCGGCGACGACGGCCGGGTGCTCGCCTGCATGATTCGGCAGCACTACGCGACGGGCGGCGCGAATGCACACCGCATCGGCACGTTCCTGATCGTCAGCCGCAACAAGGGACTGACCCTGCTGCTCAAGGATTCGTTCTTGAACCTGCCGGGCGGCGCAGCGGTCGATGCCGCGCTGATCATCGACGGCAGGCCGTTCTCGGGTTTCTCGGCGCAAGTGGAAGGCAACGACGAGATCATGATCTTTCCCGAGCACGGCGCCGCCTTGGCGGCGGCGCTCGGCGACGGCGCTACGGCGAAATTCGATGCGGTGAAAGTGGAGACGCTGGAATTTCCGGTGGTGCCCGGCGTCGTGCCTTGGCTGCGCGCCTGCTCGCGCCGCTGGGGCATCAGCTTCGAGACGGCCGACGCGGCGCCAGCGGTCAAGTGAACCGTCATCCTGCGGTGCGAGCGAAGCGAGCCTCGAAGAGCGACTGCCCCGGCGCTTCCGCCGCGCATCCTTCGAGGGCCGCTGCGCGGCCACCTTCAGGATGACGAATTCTCTCATCACCGCCGCTTTGACTTCCAGCCGCCGCGCATGCCGGGACGGCCCAGCGTCGAGCGCGGTCCTGACCCTTTTCCTGGAATCGATTCGATGCCTGGTCCCATCTCGTCGAGATCAGGTTTGCGCGGCGTGCTTCTTTGCGTCCCTGCCGCGCCTGCGGCGCCGCTTGCCCGCTGGCGTTTGTTGGCTCCGGGCCGGTGCGGTACGACTTCGTGATGGAGCGCGATGCCCATTTCATCGAGCGCGGGCTTGTGCGCTCTGCTGCCGCCGCCCGCCCCGCCCCGCATCGCTTCGCGACGCGACCCGGCCGCCGCAGGAGAGGGCAAGAATTTCGCCGTCGGATCGTCCGTCACTGCGAGCTCGGTGGTGCGCAGGCGCTTGATCTCGTCGCGCAGGCGGGCGGCTTCCTCGAAATCGAGATCGGCCGCGGCGGCGCGCATGCGCGTTTCGAGATCGGCGATCACCGCCTCGAAATTGTGGCCGATGGTGGCGGTGCTCTCGTAATTGCCGCAATAGCGGCCATCTTGGCCGGCGACGCCGGTCGAGACCAGCACGTGGTCGCGCTCATAGACGCTGTCGAGAATGTCGGCGATGTCCCTGCGCACGCTCTCCGGCGTGATGCCGTTCGCCGCATTGAACGCCTGCTGTTTCTCGCGCCGCCGCTCGGTTTCGGCGATGGCGCGCTCCATCGAGCCGGTCATCGTGTCGGCGTAGAGAATGACGCGGCCGTCGACATTGCGTGCGGCGCGGCCGATCGTCTGTACGAGACTCGTCTCGCTGCGCAGAAAGCCCTCCTTGTCGGCGTCGAGGATGGCGACCAGCGCGCATTCCGGAATGTCGAGGCCCTCGCGCAAAAGATTGATGCCGACCAGCGCGTCGAAAGCGCCAAGCCGCAGATCGCGGATGATCTCGATGCGCTCGATCGTGTCGATATCCGAATGCATGTAGCGCACGCGGATGCCCTGTTCGTGCAGGTATTCGGTCAGATCCTCGGCCATGCGCTTGGTCAGCACGGTAATCAGCGACCGGTACCCGCGCTGCGCCACCTGCCGCACTTCGCCGACGAGATCGTCGACCTGCGTGCGCGCCGGACGCACGTCGACCGGCGGATCGATCAGCCCGGTCGGGCGGATCACCTGCTCGGTGAACACGCCGCCGGATTCGTTAAGCTCCCAGGGGCCGGGCGTCGCCGACACGCACAAGGTCTGCGGCCGCATCGCGTCCCATTCCTCGAAGCGCAGCGGCCGATTGTCCATGCAGGAGGGCAGACGAAAACCGTATTCGGCGAGCGTCGCCTTGCGCCGAAAATCGCCGCGATACATGCCGCCGAGCTGCGGCACGGTGACGTGGCTCTCGTCGACGAAGACCAGCGCATTGTCAGGCACATATTCGAACAGAGTCGGCGGCGGCTCGCCCGGCTTGCGTCCGGTGAGATAGCGCGAATAGTTCTCGATGCCGGCGCAGGCGCCGGTCGCTTCCATCATTTCGAGATCGTAGATGGTGCGCTGTTCGAGCCGCTGCGCTTCGAGCAGGCGGCCCGCTGCGTTGAGCTGATCGAGCCGCTGCCGCAGCTCGGCCTTGATGCCGGCGATGGCCTGCAGCAGCGTCGGTCGCGGTGTCACATAATGCGAATTGGCGTAGATTTTGACAAATTCCAGCTCGTCGGTCTTTTGGCCGGTGAGCGGATCGAATTCGTGGATCGATTCCACTTCATCACCGAACAGCGACACCCGCCAGGCGCGGTCTTCCAAGTGCGCCGGAAAAATCTCGATCGCGTCGCCGCGCACCCGGAACGAGCCGCGATAAAAATCACCGGCGGTGCGCTTGTATTGCAGCGCCACGAGGTCGGCGAGCAGCTGCCGCTGATTAAGCCGCTCGCCATGCTTGATGGTGAAGGTCATGGCCGAATAGGTCTCGACCGAGCCGATACCGTAGATGCACGAGACGGATGCAACGATCACCACATCGTCGCGTTCCAGCAGCGCGCGCGTCGCGGCATGGCGCATGCGGTCGATCTGCTCGTTGATCGACGAATCTTTCTCGATATAGGTGTCGGTGCGCGGGATATAGGCCTCCGGCTGGTAATAGTCGTAATAAGACACGAAGTATTCGACCGCGTTGTCCGGAAAGAAGCTCCTGAACTCGCCGTAAAGCTGCGCCGCCAGCGTCTTGTTGGGCGCGAGAATGAGCGCGGGGCGCTGCGTCTGTTCGATCACCTTGGCCATGGTAAAGGTTTTGCCGGAGCCGGTGACGCCGAGCAGCACCTGCGTGCGCTCGTTGCGGCGGATGCCTTCGACCAGTTCCTTGATCGCTTGCGGCTGATCGCCTTTGGGCTGAAAATCGGACCTGATGACGAGTTTTCGGCCGCCTTCGGATTTTTCCGGCCGCGGCGGCCGGTGCGGCGTCCAGATCTTTTTGCCGCCGTCGCGGTCGCGAAATTCCGGCCGGTCCTCGCGCAGCAGTTTTTCCAGCGCCTGCATCGAGGCGCTCACGCCGGGCGTCACCGGCTGCGGCGAGGGGCGATGCCGCTTCTCGCGCTGCCGCTCAAAAATATCCGCAAGCTCGTCGCGGCCCTCGTCCGGTTCATCCTGGATTCGCCCGATCAGCGGCCGGCTCGGATCGCGGCCGCCGAATCCCAGCGCCTCGGCAAGCTCCGGATCGATGTCGATGGCTTGCTTCGCCACGTAGCCTGATTGCGGCGCTTCACGGAAACCCGGCTGCTGCGTCGATTTGCGCGCCCGATGCGCATTCGAGAAATCGCGGCGCCGGTCCCAGGAATTGTTCGGCGGCGGCTGCAAGCCAGAGCGCTCGTCGCGCTGCTCGGGTTCGATGCCGGTCTGCGAGCCGACGCCGGCGCGGCCCCGGCCAATCGCCGGATTCAAAAGTTCCGCAAGCGACGGGTCGAGCGCCGGCACGTCCGGCCGCGCCGCCTTGGCGCGCGTCGGCTTCGCGGGGTCCTTCTTCGAGTGTTTCGCCGGATGTCGCAGATCGGGACGCTTTGCCATCGTCACAATATGGGTCGAGTCTTCAAGCGAGGAAAGCGGGGTTCGCGCGCGCTGCAGTCGGCGGGCGGCCGCCGCCGTCATTGCGGGGCCGAGCAAGACAAGGAGCCCGCAAAGCATACTGCCGGCGCAAGGATTATGGATTCCAGGTTCGACCGTGAGCGCGACGCCCCGAAATGGCAAGCAGGGCGATCAGCTGCAGAAGGCGCATCACCGAATTGCAATACGACGCGAAGGATATCGGCGACTTGGCCGTCTGTCTCGGCCCAACTAGAATTTCTCCGGACATTCCCGCTTGCGCGCGCTTGCGCGGAGATCAGCGGATGATAGGGGATAGGAAACGCCTTTATGAGCTCGTTCGACTTCGCGCCGTTATTTGGCGCCCGGCCTGCCGCCGCCGGCGGCGAAATGGAACGGCCTTGCCAAATACGAGCCACGCGCGCGGCCGTGGTTCGCCGATCCGTCGCACGCGGCGATTGGCGCCGGCATCGCCACGCTCGCCGCAGTCTGCCGCCGCGAATTCGGTGCGCCGGCGCGCATTGCCAATGTACAGCGCGCCCTGAGATGAGAATCGGCGCATAATTGGCGGCAACGGAGCTCCAACGGAAAATGTCCATGCGTATCGCCATCATGGGATCGGGCGGCGTCGGCGGCTATTTCGGCGCGCGGCTGGCGAAGGCCGGCGCCGACGTCGCCTTCATCGCGCGCGGCGCCCATCTTAACGCGATGCGCGCCGACGGCCTCGCCATCGAGGGCGCGCACGAGCCGTTGCACCTGCCCAAGGTGAATGTCACCGACGATCCGCGCACGATCGGTCCGGTGGATATCGTGCTGTTCAGCGTCAAGCTGTGGGACACCGAAACCGCCGCCCGATCGCTGCTGCCGATCATGGGCCCGCAGACCGGCATCATTTCCTTCCAGAACGGCGTGCAGAAGGACGACATGCTGCGGCAGATTTTCGGCGCGGCCGCCGTGATGGGCGGCGTTGCCTACATGGCCACGACCATTGCGCGCCCCGGCGTCATCGCGCAGACCGGCACCATGCAGCGCATGGTGTTCGGCGAATATGACGGCAGCCGTTCGCCGCGCGCCGAAGCGCTGCTCGCCGCGGCCAAGGCCGGCGGCATTAATGCGGAGATCAGCGACGATATCCGCCGCGCGATCTGGGAGAAATTCTGTTTTCTTGTCGGGTTGTCGGGCAGCACGACCAGCATCCGTCTGCCGCTCGGACCCATCCGCAGCAATCCGCGCACGCGGCAATTCCTGCTTGATCTGATGCGTGAGACCGTCGCGGTCGGCCACGCCCGGGGCGTCGCGCTGCCGGGCGATTTTGCCGAGCAGCGGCTCGCTTTCATCGACGGGCTGCCGGCTGACATGACATCATCGATGCATCACGATCTCGAACGCGGGCGGCCGCTCGAAGTGCGCTGGCTCAGCGGCGGCGTCGCCGAAATGGGCGCCGCGCTCGGGGTGCCGACGCCGGCCAATCGCGCGGTTCACGACGTGCTGGCGCTCTATGAAAACGGCCGCCCTGGCGGCGCGACAATCACAAGCCAATGAGCAGCTTGGCGCCCGTTCTCAAGATCCGCGCCATCAAGGCGACGGCGGTGAATGTGCCGATGACTTATGCGCTCGGTACCAGCCGCCAGCGCATCACCACTGCACCGCTTCTGCTGATCGATCTCCTTACCGAGGAGGGCGTGACCGGCCGCTCCTATCTGTTCTGCTATCTGCCTGCCGCAGCGCCGGCCATCATAAAAATTCTCGAAGAGGTGGAGCGGGCGGTGCAGGGCGAATCCGTGGTACCGCTCGATCTCTGGCGCAAGCTTGCCAAGCGCTTTGCGCTGATCGGCGTGCAAGGGATCGTGCGCATGGCGCTGGCCGGGTTGGACACGGCGGCCTGGGATGCGCTTGCCATTGCCGCGGGGCTCCCGCTTGCGCGTTTCATCGGCGCCGCGCCGAAGCCCGTTCCGGCGTATAACAGTTGCGGACTCGGCCTGATGGACAACCCGGAGGCGGTCGCCGACGAGGCGGAAAAGCTGCTCGCCGGCGGTTTTCGCGCCATCAAGCTGCGGCTTGGCTACCCCACGCTGCGGCAGGATCACGCCGCATTGGACGCGGTCCGCAAGCGCCTCGGCGACGGCGTCGACGTGATGGTCGATTACAATCAGGCGCTGAGCGTCGCCCAGGCGCTGGAGCGCGGCCGCATGCTTGACGCCGAAAATGTCGTCTGGGTGGAAGAGCCGATCCGCCACGACGACTATGTCGGCAACGCGCGCTTGGCGCGCGCGCTCGCGACGCCGGTGCAGATCGGCGAGAACTTCTCCGAGGTCACGGCGATGGCGACGGCGCTTGCGGCGCGCGCCAGCGATTATGTGATGCCGGATCTGGAACGCATCGGCGGGGTGACGGGCTGGCTGCGCGCCGCCGCGCTCGCCGCCGCGCATGGTGTCGAGATGTCGTCGCACCTGTTTCCCGAAGTGAGCGCACACCTGCTCGCCGCAACGCCGACCTGTCATTACCTCGAATATGTCGACTGGGCCGATGCAATCGTCCAGCAGCCCTTGCGCATGGTCGACGGCTGTGCGCTCGCATCCGATCAGCCGGGCAATGGACTGGTCTGGGATGATGCGGCCGTGGCGCGCTACCGCGCCGAATAAATCGCGCTGGCCGCTGTCAGAATCCGCGCATCACCTGCGTCACGTGCTCGACTTCGGGCGGCGACGCAAAGCAGTGACCGACGAGCTTGCGCCATTCCTGAAAATCCGCCGAGCCGCGGAAATCGACCGTGTGATTCTCCACCGTCTCCCAGTTGATGAACAGCCGATAGCGCGACGGCTTCTCGATCGAGCGCCGCAATTCCATGCCGCGGCAGCCCTTGGCGCGCTGGAAGATCGGCGCGGCCTTTTTCACGCCGGCCTCGAATTCGCTTTCCATTCCGGGCTTGACGTCGATCTGGGCGACTTCGGTAATCATGCTTCCTCCCTTGCAGTTGCTCGGCTCGTTCGGCTGGCCGCAACCTAGCACGATTGCTGCTGCAATGAAGCAACGCGGCGGCATTTACCGATTGGCAAGGGAAATCGTTTCTGATCGGCCGGTCTCTTGCAACGACGGTCTTTCCTCGTGGATTCGGCGGCTGCCCAAAAGTCATTCGCCGCCCGTGCTGCATGGTGCGGCCAGGCCGCCGTTCCGTCGCCGGCATTGCTGGACAAAATTATCCGCTGCTATGTGGCGGTCGCCGCTGCGGCTTATCTGATCGATCTCCTGCGGCAGACCCGTGAGGCTCTGACCGACGGCGCCGGCCGGCCGTTTGGCGATGACTTTGTCAACTTTTGGTCGGGCGCTTTCCTTGCGCTGCATCACCGCGCCGCTGACGTTTACGACCGCGCCGCCTTTCATGCCTTTGAGCAGAGCGTCGTCGGCCCCCATCTCGGCGCCTTTCATTACAGCTATCCGCCGGTGATGCTCGTTGTGACCGCTCCGCTGGCGCTTGTCGCTTATGTTCCCGCGCTCGCTTTGTGGATCGGCCTCGGCTGGTCTGCGTTGTACGGCGCCTTGCGGCTGGCCCTGCCGGGCGGCCGGGGTCTGCTGTTCGCGCTTGCAACGCCGGCTGTCTTCGTCAATGCGGTTGCCGGACAGAACGGGACTTGGAGCGCCGCCCTGTTCGGCGCCGGGCTCGGCCTGCTCGAGCGGCAGCCGATCCTGGCCGGCGGCTTGTTGGGGCTATTGGCGGTCAAGCCGCAGCTTGGGCTCCTGCTGCCGGTGGCGCTGATCGCCGGGCATCACTGGCGCGCCTTTGCCGCAGCGGCCGCGACCGTCGTGGTCCTGGTGGCGGTGAGCGTCGTGTGGTTCGGCCTCGATATTTATGCTGATTATGTGCGGCAGCTGACTGTGCTCAGGCACATGATTCTCGAAGACGGCAGCGGCGTATGGCATCGCATGCTGTCGGTGTTCGTCGCGGCGCGCCGCCTCGGCGCAGATGTGACGACGGCCTATCTCGTTCAGGCTGTCGCCGGCGCGGCTGCGGCGCTCGCTGTCGCCATCGTGTGGCGGCACGATGCGGCGTCGCGCGGCAGCAGAAACGCCGTGCTGATTCTCGGCACCTGCCTCGCAACACCCTATTTGCAGGATTATGATCTCGTGTTCGGTACCCTGGCCGTGGCCTGCCTGTGGCGGGACGCCGAACGTGCAGAGGCCTCGCCGGCGTTTCTGTTCTGGGCCTCGGCTGCCATACTCGTCGCGCCGCTGGCCGCCGCGGTGCTGGCGCGCGCCACGGGCTTCGCCTGCGGCCCGCTGTTTGTCGTGCCGCTTTTCGCAATTGCGCTGAAACGCGGAATGGCGACTCCGACGGCCGTCAAGCCCGGCTGAGCGGCAGCAAATCCGTAGATGGCGCCGCGGCAGCGTCAGCGCGCGGCTGCAGGCGGCTGAGCGCGTAGAGCGCAAAAGCAACCGGAATCAGTGCCGCGCCGGGAATGTGAAACTGGCCGAGCGCGGCCTGAACGAGCGGCAGCCAAAACACGAGCTTGGTGAGAGCCTGGCCGAGCGCATCGCATTTGCCGAAAGCGAGCAGCATCACGGCCAGGCAGGTGATCGGAAGCGTATCATACAGCAGCAGGTAGGGAATGCCGCAGATCGAGCAGGCGAAAAGCAGTGCCGTAAGGAGCAGCGGATCAGTTCCGCTGCGCCATCGGTAAGCGAAATATACCGCGCCGACGGCAAACAGCGAAAAGCACGCCTGCACGGTCATAGCGGTCGCGTAGCTCGCGCCGAAGCCGCGCATATTCATGAAGATGGTCGGATAATAGGGCGTGCCGATGCGATCGGGGTCGGCCAACACCAGGTTTTGCACCGGCAGGCCTTTCTGCACATAGTCAATCCACACTTGCGCACCGAAGATGGCCGTGGTTGCGACGATAATTATCAGCGCGGTCGCGGCGGCGACAAAGAAGACGCGCCAGCGGCCGGAGGCCGCGAGCATGATCGGAAAGAGCAGGCCGAGCTGCGGCTTCACGGTAAGCAGGCCGAGCAGCAGGCCGGCGAGCACCGGTCGGCGATCCAGCCAGGCGATGACGGTGAGCAGTACCGCTGCGGTCAAGAACGCGCTCTGTCCGGATATCAGGCAGAAGATTGCGGCCGGCGAGCAGAGGATCGCAGCGAGCGCGCCCTTGTCGGCGAATTGGCCGCGGAGCACGCCGATGATGCTGCCGAGACCGACCGCCATCCAGCATGCAAGCGCCGGCAGATAGCCGAGGCGACCGAACGGGGCGGCGAGCAGCATGATACTGGGCGGATAGGACCAGTTCTGTCCGGGATAATGCGGTCCCAGAAATGCCTGCAGCGCTTCATTATAGAGGCGCGGATCATAGAAGCGGCTCGGATCGCTCGCCCAGGCGGCACGGCCATACATACAGAAATTCAGAAAATCCCGGCCGACCACGAGCGATGTCGCATCGCGCGGGATCGGCGCGACCCACGACAACGTCACGATATAGGCGATCGCCGTCAGCGCGGCGAAGAACAGGCTGGCAAAGGTCAGGACGCGCATGGGGTCGCCGCGCGTGCGTGCCTGCGCGCAGGCGGCGGCCGTAGACGAGGCTGCGGACATCGGCGGCGACTATGCCGCCGCAGGGTTGTCATTTTGTTACTGGCTCAGACAGATAGGCGTTTGGGGTAACCGGTTCGACCGGGCGGCTCCTAAGGGCCGAATCGCCCATGAGGGCCGCAACGTTCATATCTGCTCCCCCGGTCCGGCGCTTCTGCGCGCAGCCTTGCAGCGCTAAAGTTCAGCCGCCAAATAACAATCCCCCAGCCCAAAGGCAGATCAGACCGGGCAGACCACGAAGGGCGCATCATGATCGACGTACATTATTGGACCACGCCGAACGGCCATAAGATCACGATTTTCCTCGAAGAGGCCGGCTTGGAGTACAAAATCATTCCGGTGAATATCGGCAAGGGCGAGCAGTTCAAGGCCGGGTTTTTGGCGATCTCGCCGAACAACCGCATTCCCGCCATTGTCGACCACCAGCCGGCCGACGGCGGCAAGCCGATTTCGGTGTTCGAGTCCGGCGCCATCCTGCTCTATCTCGCCGACAAGACCGGAAAATTCATTCCGAAAGATCTGCGCCGGCGCACTGCGGCTTTGGAATGGCTGTTCTGGCAGATGGGCGGCCTCGGCCCGATGTCGGGCCAGAACAATCACTTCAGCAATTATGCGGTCGACAAGATTCAATATGCGATGGATCGCTATCGCAACGAGGTGAACCGCCTCTACGGCGTGATGAACAAGCGACTTGCCGATCATCAATATCTCGCCGACGAGTACTCGATCGCCGACATGGCCTGTTATCCCTGGGTGGTGCCGTGGGAGCGGCAGGGCCAGAACATCAACGACTTCCCGCATCTCAAGCGCTGGCTCGAAGCGATCAAGGCGCGGCCGGCGGTGGTGAAGGCCTATGAATGGGTGCCGAAGATCAATCCCAATCAGGGCGGCATCCGCACCGCCGAGGAGCGCGCCATTCTGTTCGGTCAGACCGCGCAGTCGGTGGCTGCTGCTGCAGCGTCGGCACGGTAAGAAGAAGTGCAGGGTGGACTGGCCGAAGGCGTAACCCGCCGATCGGGGCCGATCGGGGTTGGTGGGCTACGCGGCGCTGCAATTGTCGATTCTCAGTCCTGTCGAACGATCACTTTGGTGCCGACCTGCACGCGATTGTAGAGGTCGATCACGTCGTCATTGACGAGGCGAAAGCAGCCTGACGACACCGCTTGTCCGATCGTCTCCGGCGCATTGGTGCCGTGAATGCGATAGACCGTGTTGCCGAGATACATGGCGCGCGCGCCGAGCGGATTGCCCGGACCGCCGGCCATGAAGCGCGGCAGATAGGGCTGGCGCTCGATCATTTCAGGCGGCGGATGCCAGTCCGGCCATTCCGCCTTGCGCGAGATCTGCAACAGCCCCTGCCAGGTGAAGCCGTCGCGCCCGACACCGATGCCGTAGCGCAACGCATGCGTCGAGTCCTGGATCAAATAAAGATGACGCTCCTGCGTATCGATGATGATCGTGCCGGGCGGCTGCTGCGAGCGATAGAACACCAGTTGCTTCTGGAATTCCTCCGGCAGGCCGGCGCTGGAATTGCCGTGATCGATGCCCGGATCAACGTCCGGCGCCGTCACTTGATACTGAAAGATCGGCGGCTGATGCGCCAATTGCGCCGGCGCATGCATCGGCAACACGCACAGGATCGCCGCCGCGATCCACGGAGCCAGCCTGCCTGTCATTTCTCCCACCCTCATGACCCCGCATTGTGCTGCGGATGTTTCGCCCCTTCAACATGCGCAAGCGGAGCCGCCATAAGCCGGGTCTCCAGGCCTGGTAGTATTATGGTGCCAGCGCCGGATATGACGCCTCAATCCGACGCGCCGCCGAAATAGCCGGCGATCTTCCAGCCTCCGCCATCCTTGGAATAGCACATCTGATCGCTGCCGAGCGGCGCCAGTTGCTGTGCGTCGACATAGCCGGTTTTGCCGGACGGCGTCGCCACATGCAGCATCAAAGGGGCATTCGGATTGGAGCCCTGGCCGGTGTCGGGCAGCACCCGCACCAGAAAGACGCCGAGCTTGTCGACCACCGGTGAATTCGGCTGCACGCCGGCGTGCACCTCGACGCCGTCTTTGACGGCGTAGCCCCATTCGGAAGGATCGGTGCCGGTCGCCTTGCCGAGCGCTTCGAAAGCTTTCGGATCGATCTGTGGATCGGCCGGTGCGCAGTACACGCCTTTCTGCTGCGGCAATTCGGTTGCCGTCGGCTCGTTGGCATAGGCGGCCAGCGCGTCCCAGCCCGAACCGTCCTGTGCGTCGAGGCCGACCGCCTTGGCCAGATTGTCGATGCCGGGCTTGCCTTTGTCGGCCATGTCCTTCTCCTGCATCCAGAAGAAATTCGGCGCGACGATCTTGGCCAGCGCCGCGCGGTCTTTCTTGGCGGCGATATCGGCGAGCTGCTTACGGAAGGCGATGAAGCCGGGGTCGTTGAATGCCCCCGGCGGCCTCACCGCGACCGTCTGATAGGGCTTGACCGGAGCAGCCGGCGGCGGCTTGAAGCCGCCGGGAGGCAGGGGCAGCCCCTGCTGTGCGACGCTCGCCGGGGCAAGAAGAACAAATACGGCATAAACAATCGCGGCGGCGATGAACGGACGGCGCATTCAAATTCTCCGATTCAACGGTGCAAACGTCCGAGGGATAGCGGCCAATTGCGACGGGCATGCGGCGGCATGTCGCAGCGGCAGGCGGTTCCCAAGCCCCCGGCCAACCACCTCCGGCTGCGGTCCCGGACCGCGCAAGTGCGCCCTAAACGCGACGGCAGCGCTGCGCATCAGCCCACGGTCTTGCTCAGCCACCAGGCGCCGATGGCAAGCGTGCCGACTGTCAACGGAATGCCGACGCGGCAATAGGCCCAGAACGAGACGGTAATGCCGGCGGCGCGGGCGCGCTCGGCGACGATGAGATTCGCCACGGAGCCGACGAGAGTGAGATTGCCGGCCAATGTTGCGCTCATCGCAATCACAAGCCAAATCCGATTCGGATCGGCAAGCCCCTGGACGAATGGCTTTAGCGCCAAGACCGCCGGCACATTGCTGATGATGTTGGAGAGCAGCGCAGTTGCTGTGGTCAGAACATAGACATTGCCGAGATGGAGCGATTGCGCCGCGCCGATCGTCTCCGGCGTGAGAAGCGTCTTTTCCGCCGCTGCGACCACGACGAAGAGGCCGGCGAACATCAGCAACAACGCGCCGTCGATCTCGCGGTAGACCTTGTGGGCCTTGATGGCACGCGTCACCAGCAGCAGCGCGCCGCCGAGGAGCGCAGCCTTGGCGACCGGGACGCCGGCAAAGAACGCGGCGACCACGCCCAGTGTGACCACCACCGCCTTGATCAGCTGCGGCTGATGCAGGCGCGGCGGCGACGGCTTGGCCACGAGCTGCGCTGGACGGCGGAATTCCCGCCAAAACAGGACGGCCAGCAAAAGAGTCACGAGCGCGAGTCCCGCCGCCGCTACCGGCGTCAAGGCTGCGGCAAAGGCCGAATAGGGAATGCGCGAGATCATGCCGATGATCATGTTCTGCGGATTGCCGGTAATCGTCGCCGTGCTGCCGATATTCGATGCCATGGCGACCGCGAGCAGATAGGGAATCGGGTCGCGGCGCAGCGAGCGGGTCACTTCGACGACTAGCGGCGCCATGATCAGGCACACGGTATCATTGACAAGAAAAGCCGACAGAATGCCGGTTGTGACCGCCACGGTTGCGAGCAGCAGCAGCGGCGAATGGGCATGCGCCAGCGCCCAGCCGGAGACCAGGCGAAAAAAGCCTGACAGCTTCAGATGCGCCACCACGATCATCATGCCCAGCAGCAGCGCGAGCGTGTCGAGGTCGATGGCGCGATAAGCTTCTTCCGGGGTGATCGCGCCGACCGCCATCATCAGCGCCGCGCCGGTCAACGCGATGCCCGCGCGATCAAGACGCAGTCCGGGAATGCTGCCCAGGGCGACGCCGACATAAGTGAAGACGAATATGATTGCGGTGGCGAATGTAACGGAGATCATCATTCGGCCGCCTGTGTAAGAACGGGGTTTTGGCTTTCCGCCTCGGGCTCTTTGTCTGTTCGCCCAGTCGCCTGCATCGAGATTTTCTGGATCGGAGTTTGCGGGCTCCAAGTCTTCGGCACCCAGCTCTCCGGCACCCACGTCTCCGGCATGGCCAGCCAGTAGAGCGCCGCGCCTGCAGCCGCGACGGCGGCAAGCACAAGAAATGCGGCGGAATAGCCGAACTCGACCGCAATCACGCCGGCGAGCGTCGTCGACAGCGAGGCGCCAACTCCCTGCGCCGTCATCACCACGCCTTGCGCGACATTGAAGCGACCCGTTCCTTCCATGAGATTCGCGACGATCAGCGGGAGCAGCGCCCCAAAGAGGCCCGCGCCGACGCCGTCGAGCAATTGCACGCCGACAAGCCAATACGGATCGTCGGAGAGGGTGTAAAGCGCGCCACGTATCGCGAGAATAAAGAATCCGGCGAGAAGCAGCGGTTTTCGGCCCCACAGATTCGCCTTGCGTCCGACCAATATTGCCATCGGCACCATGATGAACTGTGCCGCGACAATGCAGGCCGACATCAGCGACGTGCCGGCGGCTTTGTTCTGCAGCGCCAGCTTCTGACCGACGAGCGGCAGCATGGCCGCGTTGGCAAGATGGAACAGCATTGTGCACGCGGCGAAAATCAACAGCGGGCGGCAGGTCAGCAGCGCTTGCCAGCCGGAAGGGTGGTCGCTCCCCCGACTCGCCTCGTGCGGATTGGGATGCAGGCCGCGGGCGAGGTCGTGATCGATGGCGGCGGCGGGCAGCATCAGCACGCTGATCACGCTGATCACCGCCATGGCCGCGATGAGAAAGAAAACGGCGGTCGGTCCCCACACATAAGCGGCGGCGCCGGCGAGCGTCGCGGCAAAAGCGTTGCCGGCGTGATTGAATGCCTCATTGCGGCCGGTGCGTTGAGCGAATTGGGCGTGGCCGACGACGCCGAGCGAAATCGCCGCGATTGCCGGAGCAAAAACGGATCCGACGGCACTGACGATGGCCTGCGAAAATGCCATTGCAAAGAAAGACGACAGCAAGGGAATTACGAGCGAGCCCAGCGTTACGACCAGCGCGGCCGACACCACCGCGGCACGCTTGGCGCTGACCACATCGATCAAGGCGCCGGCGGGGGCCTGCATCAGGATGCCAGCGATCGCGCTGATCGACATCACGAGGCCGATCGCGGCCTCATTCCAGTTGCGGACGGTGAGCAGGTAGACGGCGAGGTAGGGGCCAAGCCCCCCTCGCACATCCGCCAGAAAGAAATTCAGCGCATCGAGAGCGCGGTCGGCCCGCCATGATCGCACTGAATTTTGCGTTTCGCTCATCGCAGCCCAATCACGCATCCGCTGCGCCGGACCGCGCGAATTCGTCCTCGTGATGCCTTTTCTGCTTGGGCTTGTCGTGTGCCTGGTCTGGTCCTTGTGCTTGGGCGTCTGCACGAGCTTCAGACTGTGGCGGTCCGGCCCAACCTCCTTCGACCTCGCCGTGGCTGCTCTCGGGCAGGCAATTCGGATCAATCCAATGCATGATGCTCTGCTTGCAGCGCGAAAAAGAAGCTCGTCGGCTCTTGAGCAACCGGCGTGCCAGCGTTCTGCGACTGAAATTGAAGGGTTTTTCGGAACGGACTGGTTCAGCCGTCGGCTTTTCCGACAGGCGGTGTCTGCTTTGCGGACGCTGCGGGCTCGACAATCCCGTAGCGTTGCATCTTGGCGTAAAGCAGCTGCCGATTGATGTTGAGGCGGCGCGCGGCTTCGGCGCGATTGCCGCCGCAGGCTGCGAGCGCCTTGCGGATCATGGCCGCTTCGAGCTTGGCGACGGCGGACGGCAAATCGCCTTGCAAAAGGTCGTCGCGCGAGGGAACGTCCGATGATCGGGCAATGTCGAGATCGCTCGCCGCGATCGTGTCGCCGCGCACCAAGACGCAGGCCCGCGCGATCACATTGCGCAGTTCGCGGATATTGCCGGGCCAAGAATGCTGTTCAAGCAAAGCCGCGGCCGGCGCGCTGAGGCGCTTGGGCGCGCCGTGCCGGGCCTCGACGCGCAAAAAATGCTCCGCAAGCGGCAAGATATCTTCGCGTCGCTCGCGCAGCGGCGGCAGCGCAATCGGCACCACGTTGAGACGATAGTAGAGGTCCTCGCGGAACTCGCCGCTCGCGACCAGGCTCGGCAGATCGCGGTGCGTCGCCGCGACAAGACGGGCGTCGAAGCGGCAGGGCTTGCCGCCAACCGGCGTGACGAGGCGCTCTTCGATGGCGCGCAGGATCTTGCTCTGCATCGTCGTCGGCATGTCGCCGATTTCGTCGAGAAACAGCGTGCCGGCCGCTGCCGCACGGAACGCCCCGGCGCGGTCGGCAGTCGCACCGGTGAAGGAGCCTTTGACATGTCCGAACAGCTCGCTCTCGAGAAGCTCCGCCGGTATGGCGGCGCAGTTGACCGCAATGAAAGGCTTCGCTTTGCGGGCGCCGTGTTGGTGCAGCGCGCGGGCAACGACTTCTTTGCCCGTCCCCGTCTCGCCCAGAATCAGCACGGTCGCGTCGCTATCGGCCGCCAGTCCGATCGTCTTCTGCACGCGGCGCATCGCTTCGCTTGCGCCGATCAGCGTGCCGCTCTCTGCGCCCTCCTGCACCGAAGGTGCGGTGCCACGCTGCGGCAGCCGCTTCAGCAGGGCGTCGAGTTCGAGGCGACCGATCGGTTTTGTCAGATGGTCGAAGGCGCCAAGCCGCATCGCTTCGATCGTGTTCTCCGCGGTCGCAAAGGCTGTCAGCACGATCACCGGCGGGGCATCGCGCTGCTGCCGGATGCAGCGAAGCACCTCCATGCCGTCCATTCCGCCCGGCATGCGCAGATCGAGCAGCACGCAGCCGATGTCATCGGCCGAAAGCGCCGCGAGCGCCTCGCGACCGGACGCGGCAAGGCGCGGCGAATACCCGAGATCAGCGACGGTCTCGGCGAGCCCCTCGCGCAAGGCCGCATCGTCATCTACAATCAGGACGTTTGCCATGAAACCTCGATCATGAAACCTCGATCATGAAACCTCGATCATGAAACCTGGATCATGAAACCTCGATCATGAAACCTGGATCATGAAACCTCGATGGGGACGCAGACCTCAGTGATGCCAGCTCGATAGTGGCAGCTCGATTTCGAATTCGGCGCCATGATCCGTCGGCAGAAGCCGCGCTTCCCCGCCATGCGCGCGGGCAATTTCGCGCACTACCGCTAAGCCTAGACCCGTTCCCTCGCTGCGTCCGGTGACAAACGGCTCGAACACTCGCTCGCGAATGTCATCCGCAACGCCCGGCCCGGTGTCGCGCACGCGCAGGTGCAAGGCGCCGACGCTATAGTGTGCTGCTACTGCTATCGAGCCTCCCGCAGGCGCATTCTCGATCGCATTCAAGATGAGATTATCAAGAGCGCGATGCATCTGCTCGGCGTCGAATTCAGGCGGTGGCATTGCCGGCGGCGCCGGTGCGACCGCGAGCTTCACGTTCTTGCCGGCGGCGAGCTCGCGATGCGCCTGCACGGTCTTCTCCAGAAACGCGGCAAGGTCGATTGGCGCGGGTTTTGGCTTGCGCTGTTGGGTCATTGCCAAAAGATCGCGCAACAACCCGTCGAGCCGTCCCACTTGTTGCAAGATGAACTGCAGGGCGGCGGCGCGGCGTCCGTCATCATCGATCGCCAGTGCGTTTTCCGCCTTCAGCCGCATGGCGGCGATCGGGTTGCGAATTTCATGCGCAAAGCCGGCGGCGAGCCGTCCGACGGCCGCCAGGCGCTCGGCCGCGCTGGCGCGACGCCGTTCATGCGCGAGCCGCGCGCCCGCGGCATTGAGCGTATCCACCAGCCGGTCGAGCTCGCGTTCTCCGGTTCGCGTCAGCGCGGGGAAATCGCCGGCGCCCGCATCGCGTCCGGCCAGCTCGAATTCCAGCCGACCGATCCGGCGCGACCAGAGATAAAGAATGCCGCCGAGCCAGGCGGCTGAGCCGAATACCGTGGCCGCCAGCACGGCTAGTCCGATCAGAAGTTGATTGTAGGCGCGGCTCGCGCCGGTGAAGGCGCGCATCATGGTCCATGCCGTCGCGCCGGCAACCGGCCCATGCAGCGGGCAGGCGTGGACGATCTCGACCTGCGACCGCCCGACCATGTGCACCGTCACCGGGCGATCCTCGCGCAGCACATCGGCATTGACCCGCCTGATGGTCGGAAGCTCGGTGACCGGCAAATCGGTCTTCGGTCCGCTGCCCTCATAGGTCGGAAACGCATAGGCCAGCGAACCGGTATCGGCTTGCCAGATGCCGCCTTCGACGCCGGGCGATGGGCCGAGCGCTGTTTGCACCGCCGCGACGAGCTCGCTTTTGCGCCCATCATCTCCGACGTCGTGCCACCCCGCTGCGACGGATCGATAGCGGGCGGCAAGCTCGCGGCAGGCGCGCGCGACCATATCTTCGGCACGTGCCACCTGCGCGTTGGTCGATTGCCGGTATAGCTCGACCAGCAGCAGGCCGCTGACCGTGCCCGAGAGCGCGAGCATCAGCCAGAGCGCGAGCAGTCTGGTCCGCAGTGAGCGCATATGGCACGGCCTATCTGTCCTGGCTCGGATGCATCTGCGACAGCGCTGTGCAGCGCCACGTCCTCATTAGCACGTCCTCATTGATTGCTTGTCTGCCATTTTGCGCGAGGGCATCCAAAGTCAAGGACGGTCCAAAGGGCCGCCGAAGGTGGTGCGCGACGCGCATCCTTGACTTTGGATTCCTGCGCGGCGCCTGTGGGCCAGCAATCAATGAGGAAATCTGCGTCATTACCAATCGCATGTGTCCTCACCGGCGATATGTTATCGAAGAGCCGTAGCTAAAGCTCGTTGGCCCTTGCGTCGTCGGATCCTAACCGTGAAAGCTGCACTCGACTTGGGAGGCGGTCTAGTTGGCTTTGCCGCTGCAGTCGTTTGGTTTTGCGCTGCCTGGAAAACACCGCAACCTGGAGAGCCGGGTGCAGCGTTCTTCGGTGTTGTACCGAGTCCCAATACTCCCTTCGCTAAAGCATGCAGGATGGGGACGAGGCGCAATCAATGGGCGGCAGCATTGACCGGATTGTCGGTGCTCCTCATATCGATCGCCACACTCATCTCCGAATGGATTTATTAAGTCACTCCGCCGCCTGCATGGTCTCTGCGGCATCGATGAAGCCGCCGGCCTGGCGGCGCCACAGCGCGGCGTAGTGGCCGTTCTGCGCGATCAGTTCGCTGTGGGTGCCCTGCTCGATGATGCGACCATGGTCGAGCACGACCAGACGATCCATCTGCGCCAAGGTCGACAGCCGGTGCGCGATGGCAATCACCGTCTTGCCCTGCATCAGGGTGCCGAGCGAAGACTGGATCGCCGCCTCGACTTCGCTGTCGAGCGCCGAGGTCGCTTCATCGAACACCAGGATCGGCGCGTCTTTGAGGATTACGCGTGCAATCGCGATGCGCTGCCGCTGGCCGCCGGAAAGCTTGATGCCGCGCTCGCCGACATGGGCGTCATAGCCGCGCCGGCCCTGCCAGTCTTCGAGATCGGCGATGAATTCGTGCGCATGCGCGAGGCGCGCCGCACGCTCGATCTCCGCATCGCCGGCTTCCGGCCGGCCGTAACGGATATTGGCGCGAATCGAGCGGTGCAGGAGCGATGTGTCCTGCGTCACCACCGAAATCTGCGCGCGCAATGATTCCTGCGTCAGATGCGAAATGTCCTCGCCGTCGATCAGGATAACGCCGCTCTCGAGATTGAAGAAGCGCAACAGCAGATTGACCACGGTCGACTTGCCGGCGCCGGAGCGGCCGACCAGGCCGACCTTCTCGCCGGGATGCACCGTGAGATTGAAATTCTGCAGCACGCCGGTCTCGCGGCCGTAACCAAAACTCACATTCTTGAAATCGATGCGCCCGGCGCGCACTTTGAGCGGCCGCGCATTGGCCGGATCGGCCAGCTGCAGCGGTTGCGCGATGGTCATCATGCCCTCCAGCACCACGCCGATATCTTCGAAAATATCGGTGATGCGGATCGCGATCTGGCGCGACATGTTGGTGAGCTGCAAGGTCAGCGGCAGCACCATGGCGATGGCGCCGACCTCGATGGCGCCGAAACGCCAGAGCGCAAGCGCCAGCCCGCCTGCGCCGGCGATCAACAGCGCGTTGAGCGCGTCGAGCAGGGTACCGAAAATCGTCAATAGCCGCTGCGAAGCGATGAACAGGTCGACGTGGCGGTCGACCGCGTCGCGCACATATTGATCTTCTTCGCGGGTGCGAGCAAACAGCTTGACGGTGAGGATATTGGTGTAGCTGTCGACAATGCGGCCGGTGAGTTCCGAGCGCGCGATCGAACTCACCTTGGAGCGGTCGCGCATGCGCGGCACGAAATAGACGAGCAGCGCGGCATAGGCGGCAAACCACAGCAGGATCGGCACGGCGAGCCAGCGGTCGGCGCTGGCGGTAAGGGCGACTGCCGAGGCGCCGTATACTATAATGTACCAGACCGTGGTGATGGTCGCGGTCAGGGTCGAGCGCACCGAGGGGGCGGTCTGCATCACGCGATTGGAGATGCGGCCGGCAAAATCGTTCTGAAAGAACGCCCAGCTCTGGCGCACGACATGCCAATGCGCCTGCCAGCGCACCAGGCCGGTGAACGGCGCCGCCAGCGCCTGGTTGTTGATCAGATAGCGCATCAAGGTCACGCCGGGGCGCACCATCAGCAGCACCAGCGCCATGGCGGCAAGCCATGGCCAGGCTGCGGCGAAGAATCGGTCGGCCGGCAGGTTGGTGACCATGCTGACAACGCGGCCCATGAACCAAGGAACCGCGCTGTCGCCGAGCGCGACCAAGCACTCGACCACGAACAAGGCCGCGAACAGCCATTTTGCCTGGCGGGCGAAATGCCACAGAAAAGCG
This sequence comes from Hyphomicrobiaceae bacterium, assembly GCA_021324465.1. Taxonomy (GTDB): domain Bacteria; phylum Pseudomonadota; class Alphaproteobacteria; order Rhizobiales; family Xanthobacteraceae; genus BOG-931. The sequence goes on along the minus strand of JAJPJB010000006.1, from coordinate 21,770 downwards.
AGCAGGCGCCCCGGCGGTTCCGGCCGTTCCGGCGGTGCCGTCGGCCTCAGGATTCGTTCGAAAAGGGCGAACATTTGCGGATGGTTACAGGCTGCATGGAGGCGGCGTCAATCAGCGGGAGGGACGATGCGCGGCGCTCCTGTGAGTCTTCCAGTTCGGCGCGCTTGGCGTCACGGCAGCGGTCCTGACCTATTAGCGAGCGAGCGCTCGTGTCAGACTTGCGGTGGCAGAACGAACACCGCCAGGCGGAGCGGTGCGCGCAGACGCGTGGGGAGAGCAATGAGACGCATCATCGGCGCGCTCGCCGCGCTGGCGGCAAGCACTGTGCTTGCCTTCGCGCACGACTTTCCATCCCGTCCGATCACTATGATCATCGGCTTTCCGCCCGGCGGGCCGACTGATGCGCTGGCGCGCATTCTGGCTGACGGCATGAAGAACACGCTGGGCCAAGCGGTCGTGGTCGAGACGGTGAGCGGCGCGGCGGGCACGATTGCCGCTGGCCGCGTGGTTCACGCCGATCCCGACGGTTACACGATCGGCATTGGCAATTGGTCGAGCCATGTCGGCGCGCCCGCGCTCTATGCGCTCGATTATGACAGCGTGAAAGATCTGCAACCAATTTCACTGTTGGCGGCCTCGCCGCTGTGGATCCTCGGCAAAGCGAGCCTTCCCCCCAATACGGCGGCCGAGCTCATTTCCTGGGTCAAATCGACGACGGCGCCGGCGACGTTCGGAACGGTCGGCACCGGCAGCGCCGCGCAACTCTGCGGCATCTATTTCCAGCAGAAGACCGCGGCAAATTTGCAATTCGTGCCGTATCGCGGGGCCGGGCCGGCCATACAGGATCTGCTCGCCGGCCAGATCGACCTGGCGTGTCTCGAAGCGACCTCGACCCTGCCCTATGTCACCGCAGGCAAGATGAAGGCTTTCGCGATCCTCAACGAGCAACGCTGGCCGCCGTCGCCGAACACGCCGACCATGATCGAATCCGGCGTTCCCGGATTGAGCATCTCGTTCTGGCACGCGCTGTGGACCACCAAAGGCACGCCGAAGCCAGTCGTGGCGCGGCTCGTGGCGGCGGTGCAAGCCGCGCTTGCCGATCCCGCCATCCGCCAGCATCTCGAACAGCTCGGCCAGGTCATCTTTCCGCGCGAGCAGCAGAACCCGGAAGCGCTCGCCGCCTATCACAAGGCGGAGATCGACAAATGGTGGCCGATCATCAAGGCCGCGGATATCAAGACAGAGTAGCGGCGCGGCGGTGTCAGTCGGCCAGCACGTCGTCCGCGGCCAGCGGCGCATTGGCCGACGCGAACCACTCCGCGCGCGCGGCGGCGCGGCGTCGAGCCCGATCGTTGATCGGCAGGCGCAAAAGCTCGATCAGGTCGCGCGTCTCCTGTTGCGCGGCTTGATGCGATCGGTTTGCCCGGTCGCCCAAAGTAGCCTGGTCGAGTGGATCGAGCGCAGTCAGGCCCGAGGTGAAGAACTGGCGATAGACGACCCGCTCGGCGCAGCCTTCGAGATGTCTGAACCCGAGGCGCCCTCCGAGCTGGCCGAGGCTGCGCTCCACCAGGCGGCTCAAAGAGGAGCGGTTGCGGATGACCACCCAGTCGATCTGGCTGCGATCAAATTGCCGTCGATGCCGGCGCGCCTCGCACACCATCGCGCCGTAGTGGCCCATTGCGGTGATCTCGCAGGTGATCGGGTCGATCGCGCCCAGCGTGCCGAAATCAAGAAAACTGTCGGTGAGCGGCGTCAACAGCGTGTCGGCAATCAGATGGGCGAGCCGCATCAGATAAGTGTCGGTCGAAGGCGTATCGATCACCAGAAAGTCCACGCTCTCGCTGACGCTCGCGATGGCTGCCTCGAAGGCAGCCAATTCCTCGGCCTCGTTGTCCTCGAGCCTTTTGCCCTCGGCGCGCGGGATATCGCGATGCAGCGGCGCTGCAAGCTCGATGCGCCGATAATTGGCCCAGATGCGGCGATTTTCGATGTATCGCGTCAGGCCTTTCTGATTGCTGTCGAGATCGATTGTGCCGACCCGCTGTCCCTGCTGCAAAAGCGCAACAGCCACGTGCATGGCGATTGTCGTCTTTCCGGAGCCGCCTTTCTCATTGCCGACGACGATCACATGCGGCGACCCCGGTACCGCGATCGGTGCCGCGTGCAGCATTGCAATTCACGTAACCATTTGATGCTGGCGTAAATTTCAATGCGGGTCGAGGCGCCCGGTTCCGGCGCTGCAATGATGCCAAAGATGCGACCGAACGTCGCTTTAGTCGGTGATCACCGCGCTGAAGTCCGCGCCGCGCGGCGCGGTGTGTGCTGGTCCGGACGATTGCATGGTCCTCTTTCTCGCCTCTTGCGGGGCGGTCTTGAAAATCGTCGATCCTCCCCTAAATCGCTCGCCGCTGAAACGTGGCGGAGCCGCGGCGGCTGTGTGCGATCCCGCACCCAGCCCGCAATCAGCGGACGGCGCCCGCTACGAGACGGCGCCGCCACGAGTTGAAGGAGGGTGGCCATGAGCGATGTGCCCTTGAGCAACCTGGGAGAATTCGAACGCAAACTGCTCGCGGTGTTCGTGCGTTACGGCCGTGACGGCCGCGCCATCACGCTGCAGAGCTTGGCCGCGCACACCGGTATGCCGGTGAATGCGCAGGAGCTTGTGAAGGCGTTGCGCGAGCTCACCGCGCGCGGGCTGATCAAACGCGGCGGTGGCGACCCGATACCCGGTTCGCCCCTGGCGTTTCGACTGTCCCGGCCGTTGCCGGGGCGCGGGCGCGGCAGTGATGCTGTCGAAGACATGATCAGGGCGCGGAACGCGGCCGCCGACACACCGGATTTGCAGGCGCAGCGCCGATAAGCGCCCGCTGAGCCGAGAGCCTCTTGGAATTCGATCGGCGTTCGGCGATCCGCAGTCGCCTTATCATGTCCGGTAGAGGATCTGCATCAGCGGCGCGTGGGCGCTTGCCATGCCCATCGATACGGCGGTCGCGGCAATGGCGAGCGAAATCGCCAGGGCGACCGTTGCGAACAATTCGATGCCGGCGCGGCGCCGCGTGGCTTTGGCTGTGTCGGAAGGCGGGGGCGTGAAGCCGACATTGGCCGGTAGTGCAGTCATAGGCGGTAATCCTTGTCGCGTCGCCGCCAGTTCTCCGTTCAGAAGGTCGGCGGGCGAATCAGTTTGGCTTGCCGTGACATTGCTGTGAAATGCCGGCACGCGGCCGGCCGGACTTTGGCGAAGTGTTTGAAGAACAAAGGCGAATTCGTGATTTTGGTTAATGACTGGTTAACGGCGGAACGTAACACCGCAATTTTTTCCGCATGTGGCTTTGCGGTTGCCTAGTCATTTCCGCGAGAAATCCATGACCACGAACGGCGCAGAACCGCTCGCGCAGGGATGATGGGCGCCCGGTTTCACGAGGCGACGACACTCTATGCAGATTCGGAAAATCACGCGGGTATCGCGCTCTCCGGCCGATAATCCATTGGCACATAACCGGGCTCATTCGCCACGCGCTCGAGCCAGGCGCGGATCGCCGGAAACGGCGCCAAGTCGAAATCGCATTGGTCGGCGACGTGCGTATAGGCGTAGAGCGCGATGTCGGCGATAGTGTAACGATCGGCGGCGAAGAAATCGTGCAGCGCGAGATGTTTCTCCATCACGCCCAGCGCGCGATTGCCTTCTTCCATCCAGTCTTCCAGCGCATGCCGCTGCAGCTCGCGCCCGCCTTTGACCAGCGTCAGCCAGAAATAGGCGGCGCCGAGATTGGGCTCGAGGCTGTGCTGCTCGAAGAACATCCATTGCAGAATCTCGGCGCGGTCGATGCGGTCTTCCGGCGCGAGCGGCGTGCCGCCGGCGATGTACCAGAGGATCGCGTTCGATTCGGCGAGAAAGCGGCCGGGCGCAACTTCCAGAAGCGGCACCTGGCCGCTTGGATTCTTGGCCAGAAATTCCGGCGTGTGACTCTCGCCCTTGAGGATGTCGACTTCGATCAGGCGATAGGGCACGCCGAGTTGCGCGAAGGCGAGCCGCGCCTTGTAGCTGTTGCCGGAACGCTGCATCGAGTAGAGCGTGAACATGTAAACCGCGTCCAAATTCACCGCGCCGCGGTAGCGCGCGAGTGTTGCGGCCTTACGACTTTAAGGCGGCGATGTCGTGGCCTTTGTCGCTGCCGCGCAATGGGCAGCCAACGCCATCGCTCACTCGGTCGTGATGTCGGTCGCTATCGTGACTGCGCGAAGTCCCACCGGGGCTTCTGTGCATTGTAGTGGAGGCATCGGAGAATGCCATCGCTAAAGGCCATCCGCTGCGCCGCAATATGATTGCAAACGCGACCAGCATTGCCGGCACGCCGAGTGGAATTAGACTGATGTGAGCGATGCTGCGGGCGAGAAGCGGCGTGAGCCACAACGCAGCGAGCATGGTTTTCTCGCAGGGACCGAAACCGCGGGCAAAACCGTCCGCAGCCATGAAGGCGATGGCCGGCGCCAGCACCATCATGTCGTAGTCGAAGCTGTAGGGCGTGGCGAGAATGGTCGAGAGGCACAAGGCCGCGGCTTTGAGCGGATGGGGAACGGTGCTGCGCCAGAGCCAGATCAGCGCGGCGCCGATCGCGATGATCACGGCGGCCTGCACCGCATAAGCGAGCGCTATCGGCGCGCCCCACATGCGCGCCCAGGCGAACGCGCTCTGAATCTTGTACCAGCCGGTATCGCCCTGCTCGAGCACGACGGTGCGGGTGAACTCGGTCGATGCCAAGAAGGCGCGCCAGATGTCGGCGCCAAACGCGAGCGTGGCCGCGAGCGCCAGCACCGCGACCGTGACCGCTGCCGCGGCAAAACACTTCCAGCGTCCGCTGACCGCGAGCACCAGCGGGATCATGACACCATATTGGGGCTTGTAGACCAGGAGGCCGAACAGCAGGCCGGCGAGGATCGGGCGGCGGTCGAGCATCACCAGCGCGCCGCCGAGCAACGCGGCGGTGAGGAACCCATTCTGCCCGTGACCGATATTGATCAGCACGGCGGGAAAGGCGAGGGCGAGGAGAAGCCAGTCACTCGTCATTCCGGCCGGGCCAGCATCGCGGGCGAGAGCGCGGATCCACAGCCGCGGTCTTCCGGCCTCTACTTTCCCCGCTGGTGCCTGTTCTTCGTTGACCGGGATCATGCATTCTGGGTTTCGGCTGCGCGGGCCCCGGAATGACGAAACAATGGCTGCGATCGTCAACACGTAGAGCGCAAGCGTGGCCGCCTGCCAGGCCGCGAGCGCAACTCCGTAGGGTATCAGCGCCAGCGCCGCGGCGACGAACAGAAAGAACGGCGGATAATGCCAGCCATAGAATTGCGTGTCGGCGCCGAACATTGCCTGCTCGCGCGCAAACTGCTGCTGCGGATCGAACGACGCCGCGGCCTTGCCCTCATCGACATAGGTGCCCGCCGCATAGACGTTGGAGAAATCGGTGCCAAGCGGCCGCCCCTGCCGATCAATGCCATTGTGCGCAGTCAGCACCAAATAAATAAGGCTCGCGGCCGAGGCGATCAGCAGCGCAATCGCGACAAGCCGGACGCGCTCGCGCGTGAGCCAGTCCCCGCTCCGCAGCAATTCGAGCGCCCGCTCCATGAGGGTTTCCTGACGAGCCAATCGCGCCATTAGGCCAGGGCGGCCTTAACGGACTGTTGCGCATGAAGCATGTCCCGGAAATGAGGACATGCGCAAAATCGACGAATGCCGCAGATGTGAGGGAGAATCGCGGGTTTTGCCCTTGCCTGTGCAGGCCACGACGATTAGGAACACCCGCGGTTTTTCCACGCAGGAGAATCGGGAGATTCGCAAATGGGCTTTATCGCCGATCAGGTCATGCGCATTAAGCCGTCGGCCACCATCGCCGTCACGGACAAAGCGCGTGCGCTGAAAGCGGCCGGCCGCGATGTCATCGGGCTGGGCGCCGGCGAGCCCGATTTCGACACGCCCGACAATATCAAAGTCGCCGCCATCCGCGCGATCAGCGAGGGCAAGACCTCGAAATACACCGCGGTCGACGGCATGGCGGAGCTGAAGGCTGCGATCGCGCGCAAGTTCAAGCGCGACAACGAGCTCGATTACAAGCCGTCGCAGATCATCGTCGGCACCGGCGGCAAGCAGGTGCTGTACAATGCGCTGATGGCGACCATCAATCCGGGCGACGAGGTCGTCATTCCGGCGCCCTATTGGGTGAGCTATCCGGACATGGTGCTGCTCGCCGGCGGCACGCCGGTCGAGGTGCCGACCACCATGGAGTCCGGCTACAAGATGTCGCCGGAGGCGCTGGAGCGCGCAATCACGCCCAAGACCAAATGGATCATCTTCAACTCGCCGTCGAATCCGACGGGTGCCGCCTATAACCGCGACGAGCTGAAAGCGATCACCGACGTGCTCGTCCGCCATCCGCATGTGCATGTGATGGCCGACGACATGTACGAACATCTGGTCTACGACAGTTTCAAGTTCTATTCGCCGGCGCAGCTCGAGCCGCGGCTCTATGAGCGCACGCTCACCGTGAACGGCTGCTCGAAAGCCTATTGCATGACCGGCTGGCGCATCGGCTATGCCGGCGGGCCGGAGGAGCTGATCAGAACCATGGCGATGATCCAGTCGCAGTCGACATCGAACCCGACCGCGGTCGCGCAATATGCCGCGATCGAGGCGCTCGACGGGCCGCAGGACTTCATCGGCAAACACAACAAAATCTTCAAGGAGCGCCGCGATCTGGTCGTGTCGATGCTCAATCAGGCCAACGGCATCGAGTGCCCGAAGCCGGAAGGCGCGTTCTATGTCTATCCGTCCTGCGCCGGCGCGATCGGCAAGACCGCGCCCACCGGCAAGAAGCTCGCGACCGACGAGGATTTCGTCACCGAGCTTCTGGAAGCCGAGGGCGTCGCGGTGGTACAGGGCACTCCGTTCGGGCTCGGGCCGGCGTTCCGCATCTCTTATGCGACCGCGACTTCGGCGCTCGAAGAGGCCTGCACGCGCATCCAGCGCTTCTGCGGCAATCTGCGCTAGCTAAAATCTTCCTCCCCACGAAAGTGGGGGAGGGGGACCACGCAACGCGTGTTGGAAGGGGCGTCTGACTCGCGGTTGAGCATGACGTCCACGACTTGCATTGCATTGACGCTCGCACCCCCTTCCCCGCCCCTTCGGGCGGTCCCCTCCCCCGTTTTCACGGGGGAGGAAAAACTAAAACTCGCTCGGAAACAGCTGATATTGCGCCGGGCGCAGGTACAGCAACTGACCGATTGCGCAATTGTGGCTGCGGGGCGCGTCGATCTCGATGACGGTCTGGGTGCCGCCAAGGGCGACGTCGATCCGACGCGCCGGGCCGATGCCGTGAATGCCGCGCACCTCGCCGTGAAGGCTGTCGGATGCGGCGTCCCGCAGGATCGTCATGTTGAACGGGCGCGCGAAGAGTGTCGCGACGCCATCAGGCGCGCCCTGCGCATCGACGCCGATCGGGCGGCCCTCGAAATGCACGGTGTTGTTGAGGACGACCACCGGCAGCATGATCGACTCGCCGATGAACTCGTGCACGAAGGGCGTCCGCGGCTGCTCGTAGACCTGCTGCGGCATTCCGACCTGCTCGATGCGGCCCTTGTCCATGACGACGACGCGGTCGGCGACTTCCATCGCCTCTTCCTGGTCATGGGTGACGAAGATCGAGGTGACATGCATCTCGCTGTGCAGGTCGCGCAGCCAGCGCCGCAATTCCTTGCGCACTTTGGCGTCGAGCGCGCCGAACGGCTCGTCGAGCAGGAGAAGCCGCGGCCCGATGGCGAGCGCGCGCGCCAATGCAATGCGCTGCCGCTGGCCGCCGGAGAGCTGGTTCGGATAGCGGTCGGCAAGCCAGCCGAGCTGCACCAGGCCCAGCAGCTTTTGCACGCGGGCACGAATTTCCGCCTCGCTTGGGCGGGCGCGCCGCGGCCTGACGCGCAAGCCGAAGGCGATGTTTTCGAACACCGTCATGTGGCGGAACAGCGCGTAATGCTGAAAGACGAGGCCGACATGGCGTTCGCCGGCCGAACGCGCGAGCGCATCCTCGCCGTCGAACAGGACCTGGCCCTCGTCGGGCCAATCGAGGCCGGCGATGATGCGAAGGAGCGTCGTCTTCCCGGAGCCCGAAGGTCCGAGCAGCGCCAGGAGCTCGCCCGAGCGGACTTCGAGATTGACTCGGTCGAGCGCAGCGAAAGCGCCGAAGCGCTTGCTGACATCGGCTATCGAGATCTTCATGCGTTCAACTCCGTCAATCCCGTTCCAGGCGGGCTTCGAGCACGACCTTGACGATGAGCGACACGATGGCGAGCTGCGCGAGCAGCGAGGCGACGGCGAAAGCCGCTGTGATCTGATAGCCGTCATAGAGCGTCTCGACTTGCAGCGGCATGGTCAGCGTCTGGCCGCGGATATGGCCCGAAACCACCGAGACCGCGCCGAATTCGCCCATGGCGCGCGCGTTGCACAGCAAGACGCCGTAAAGCAGCGCCCATTTGATGTTCGGCAGCGTGACACGAAAGAACGTGGTGAGGCCCGAGGCGCCGAGCGATAACGCTGCTTCCTCTTCCTCGGTGCCTTGTTCCTGCATCAGCGGAACGAGCTCGCGCACCACGAAAGGGAAGGTGACGAAGATTGTCGCGAGCGCAATGGCAGGAAGCGCAAAGATGATCTTGACATGATGGGCGAGAAGCCAGCCGCCGAAATAGCCTTGCAGTCCGAACAGCAGGACGAAGACCAGGCCGGCGATCACCGGCGAGACCGAGAACGGCAGTTCGATCAGCGCGATCAGAAGATTCTTGCCGCTGAAATCGAATTTGGCGATCGCCCAGGCGGCGATGACGCCGAAAACCACATTGGCGACGACCGAGATCGCTGCGGCGAGCAAAGTGAGCGTGATCGCTGCAAGCGTGTCGGGATCGGTCAGCGCGGCGAAATAAGCGGCAACACCCTTGGCGAATGCCTCGGTCATGACGCAAGCGAGCGGCAGCACGACGAACAGGCCCATGAAGGCCACCGCGACCGCGACCACGATGAAACGCACCCACGGCGCGTCCTCGCGCGCGTCGACCCTGTGCCGCGGCGCGGCGGCCGCCTGCGTCGAAAGCTGGGCCGGAATTGGCGCCGGTAAGCTCGCCGATATGCCCGGCGCTTTCGGATTGATCTTCATCGGTGCCGTGACCTGAACCGAGCACATGAGGCGTCAAGTCCGTTTGCCGATGCGCAGCTCGGACCAGCGCCGCAGCCCGTTGACCAGGAACAAGAGAATGAACGAGGCGACCAGCATCACTGCGCCGATCGCGGTAGCATCGGCGTAGTGAAACTCCTGGAGCCGGATAACGATAAGAAGCGGCACGATCTCCGAGACGTTCGGCAGATTTCCGGCGATGAAGATCACGGAGCCGTATTCGCCGACTGCGCGGGCAAACGCCAGGGCGAAGCCGGTGAGCAAGGCCGGCAGGATTGTCGGCAGCACCACGCGGCGCACCGTGGTCCAGCGTCCGGCGCCGAGCGAGGCAGCGGCTTCCTCATATTGGCTGTCGAGGTCTTCCAGCACCGGCTGCACCGTGCGTACCACGAAGGGCAGGCCGATGAAGATCAAGGCGATAAAAATGCCGAGCGGCGTGAAGGCGACCTTGACGCCGAGCGGCGCCAATAGCCCGCCGATCCAGCCCGACGGCGCGTAAAGGGCGGTCAACGCGATGCCGGCGACAGCGGTCGGCAGAGCAAAGGGAATGTCGACAATGGCGTCGAGCAGGCGACGGCCGGGAAAGCGATAGCGCACCACGGCCCACACGACGACCGGGCCGAACACCAGATTGACCGCCGCCGCCGCGAGCGACAATCCGAACGACAGTTCGAAGGCATGCAGGACCCGGCGGCTCGTGATCACCGTCCAAAACTGCGCGAGGGTCAGCTCGGTCGTCTTGAGGAACAGGCCGGCAAGCGGGATCAGCACGATCAGCGACAGCCAGAGCAGGGTGACGCCGAGCGTCAATCCGAAACCCGGAATGACGCTTGGCGTCCGCCGCCTCAGGAATGCTGCCGTGCTCACGCGCACCTCGGCATTACTGCTGATAGATCGAGTCAAAGACGCCGTGATCGGCGAAATGCGTCGCCTGCGCCTTTCGCCAGCCGCCGAAATCTCCGATCGTCATCAGGTCGAGCTTGGGAAACTTGTCTGCGAACGCTTTTGCGACGTCTGAATCGCGCGGCCGATAATAGTGCTTGGCGGCGATGGTCTGACCTTGTTCCGAATAGATGAATTTCAAGAATGCTTCCGCAGGCTCGCGCGTACCTTTGCGGTCGACGACCTTGTCGACGACCGCGACCGGCGGCTCGGCGAGGATCGACAGGCTCGGCACCACGATGTCGAATTTGTCCTTGCCGAGCTCGTTGACGGCGAGGAATGCCTCGTTTTCCCAGGCCAGCAGCACGTCGCCGACGCCGCGTTCGACGAAGGTAACGGTCGAGCCGCGCGCGCCGGAATCGAGCACCGGCACATTGGCGTAGATGGCCTTGACGAATTCGCGGGCCTTGTCCTCGCTGCCGTATTTCTTCAGCGCATAGCCCCAGGCGGCGAGATAATTCCAGCGCGCGCCGCCGGAGGTTTTTGGGTTCGGCGTAATCACCTGCACGCCGGGCTTCGCCAGATCGTCCCAGTCCTTGATGCCTTTGGGATTGCCCTTGCGAACCAGGAACACGATGGTCGACGTGTAAGGCGAGGAATTGTTGGGCAGGCGCGACTGCCAGTCCGGCGCGATCAGTCCACGGTCGGCGATGGCATCGACGTCATAGGAAAGCGCCAGCGTCACCACGTCGGCTTCGAGCCCGTCGATCACGGCGCGGGCCTGCGCGCCCGAGCCGCCGTTCGACGTCTTGACCTCGATGCTCTTGCCGGCGCCGGCCTTGTATTTCGTCGCAAAGACGTCGTTGAGGTTTGCGTAGAGCTCGCGCGTCGGATCGTAGGAGGCGTTCAGCAGGCTGATGTCGGCAGCCCGCGCCGCACCGGCAAACGATGCGCCGATTAATAGCGCCGACACAGTCACTCCCAAGAGCACCTTCTTCATCACCGTCTCCGTTGCTTTTGAATCATCGTTTGTTCGCCGCGCCGGGCCTCTCGTAGCCGCATATATCATTACTCTTTTTATAGATAATATATATATAAAAACGCGCCAAAATTAGACTGAAACGTGGAATGTTTTATGCGGCAAAGGAGGCCTGAAATGAAAAAGTGTCGTCGCGGGCGGCGGCGACACTTAATTTGCGTCAGACGGCACGAGGTGCGCTGCTAGCCGGTCGGCGGCGCGATCTCGTCGAGGCTCTTTTGCCGTGCCTCCGGCCCAAGCTGGGTCACCGCGACCGCCGCGATCACCAGTACCGTGGCGAGCGCCGCGAAGACCGCGGTCAATCCGAACGCGGTGCGGATGAGGAGAATCCCCGGCACGATGCCGGCGGTGGCAAGGCGGCCGATGCCGGCGGCCCAGCCGAAGCCCGAGGCCCGCGCATTGGTCGGGAACACTTCGGACGCGAAGATATGCATCGCATTGCCGGCCACCTGGATGAAGAAGATCATCACAAAGCCGGCGATCAGCAGCTCCAGGTCGCTGCCGGCATTGGCGAACACGATCGCCATGATGCCGGCGCCGATGAAGGCGCAGATCGAGGTGATCTTCCGCCCAAACTTGTCGAGCGTGTACATCATGCAGATGCTGGCGCAGGGCACCGCGAGATTCATCACCAGCGTGTACTGCAGCGATTTGGTGATGGTGAAGCCCTTGTCGGTCATGATGCCGGGCAGCCAGGAGCCGAGCCCGATGGCGACGCCGAAGAAGGCCGAGAAGCAGATCATGCCGGCAATGACGCGGCCGGGATATTTGCTGAACACGACGGCGAACGGATCGCTCTTGGTGTCGCTCGCCGCGTCAGTCGTCAGCGGCTCCTTGGGGCCGGCAATGCCGAGCCGCGCCAGTACGTCGAGCGCTTCCTTGCCGCGGCCGTGCGTCGAGAGGTAACGCGGCGATTCCGGCAGCGCAAATCGCAGCACCCACACGATCAGCGCGCCGATGCCGAAGCAGAGCCAGACGCCGCGCCAGCCGATCTGATCGCGGAACGCGAGCACGAACAGCGTCGAGATCGGCCACACGCAGGCGCCGCCGACGAAATGAATGATCGCAAGAATGCGTCCGCGGATCGCCTTCGGCGAATATTCGCCGGCATAGGCGAAGCAGAGCGGCTGCTCGGCGCCGAGCCCAAGGCCGGCGATGAAGCGGCAGGCGACTAGAAGCGGCAACGACGGCGCCAGCGCGCCGAGCACGGTGAAGGTGCCGAACAAGAGAAGATTGAACTGATAGACGAAGCGCCGCCCGAAGCGGTCGGAGAACTCGCCCTGCAGCGTGGTGCCGATGAACATGCCCAAAGTGGTGGCACTGACGATCAGCGCAAAGCCCGGCGCGTCGGCAAAGCCCGACGCCTTCATGTCGGGAAACAGCGAGCCTTGCACGATGTAATCGATGACGTCGAAGAAGTAGCCGGCGGCGATCAACGAGATGATCTTGATATGAAGCGGCGAAATCTTTGCGCCATCGAGCGCCGTACCGACGAATCCTTCTATGGTCTGCGGTCCGCTGCGCGCGCCGTCGATTTGCGCGGTCGTGACAGTCGCCATGTGGCCCTCCCCCGTTTACCCCGTTCGGCCGCTTGAGCGGCTCTTCAACGAGGGAGTGTGGAAGGGCGGGGTCCCACTGTCAATGAGGGTCGGAGGGGGCGTGCCTGACAAACCACCTTCCAAACCTCGTTTCAAGATTTTCTTCGCCGTAAAAGGGGACACTGCGCGGCGCGCCAAGGTACTGGCTCTTTGCACTCTTTGCACCGGCTGGTCATCGGACTGCACATGCGTCGTTTCACTTCCCCTCGAACTGGAGCACATAGAGCCCGGCATTCGAATCCGTCACAAACATCGTGCCTTCCGCATCGACGAAGCAGTCGCAAGACTGGATCACCTGCGGCCGGTTCGGTCGCGGGTCATACATGCGCTGCGGATTCGGCGGCACGAAATAGCCGACCTCGACCGGTGCGAACGGATTCTTGATGTCGTAGACGCGCACGCCGGCATTGTGCAGGGTCGCGAAAATATGGCGCGAAGAGACAAAGGCGCCGGGCCGGTTTTCCCAGAGATTGTGTGGGCCGAAATTGCCGCCTTTCTTGCAGTAATCCGCTTCGTGCGGGATCGGCATGGTCGAAATGCTCACCGGATTGCGCGGCTCGCGCACGTCGAACACCCAGATATAGCGCAGGCCCAATTTGCAGTCGGCGAAATTGGCCTCGTCGGCGACCACAAGCAAATTGCGGTCCGGCAGCGGCAGCGGCGAATGCGTGCCGCCGCCAAACGGCGGATCCCAGTTGCGATAGGCCAGCATCGTCGGCTTGCTCGGATCGCCGACATCGACCACCGCCAGGCCGCCGTCGCGCCAAGCGCTGTAGGCGAGATTGCCGGCGACCAAAGCATGGTGCAGCGCATAGCGCTTGCCTTTGGGCCAGGTCGGCATTTCGCCGCCCGCCGTCCACATGCCGGGCAGCCAGAACTTGCCGACCGGCACAGGCCGCGTCGGCTCTTTCATGGCGACGATCACCAGAACGTGGTCGGAGAATTCAGGCAGATGCACCGAGACATAGGCATAGCGCTCGCCGACATACCAGATGCGATGCGGGCCCAAGCCGGCAAACGGCAGAAACGCGATCTCGCGCGGCGCTGCGGGCTTGGCGAGATCATAGACCCGCAGGCCAGAAGTGAATGTCTGGCCGGCGAGCTGCTGGCCCGAGGTGCCGCTGAAATAGGCCTCCTGTGTCACCTGCATCGTCCACACGCTCGGACCGTTGACCGCGAGCAAGAGATCACCGTGGGTCTGCAGATGGTGCGCCCGCGTATTCGGCGGGCAGGGCAGGAAGTTCACGGTTTTTGGATTTTTCTTGTCGCGCACATCGATGACGGTGATGCCGTTGGAGAAGCCGTGGCCGATATAGGCGAAGCCGCGATGCACCATGAGTTGCACGCCATCGCCGCGCCCGCCCTGGTCGCTGTGGCTTAAGAACGTGACATTATGCGATGCGACGGCATGTGATGCGACGGCGACCATTGATAATGTCCTCCCCACGGTCGTTCCAGGACACGGGCGAAGCCCGCGGGCTTAAAATCCATAATCACGAATGTGGACGGACTTAAAGGTGGCGCCGGATTTCGATTGCAAGGCAGGGGTCATCGATTCCGGGCTCGCCGCTTCGCGGCGCTGCGGAATACTGCTCGGATAAGCGCACCGCTCGCAGGCTGTGACACTATCACCCGCGGTCGCTCCGGCATCGGCCCGGCACCTCCCACTGGCGCAGACTCGCGGGGAAGGCTAAGCAAAAGGCAAGCTCAAGCTAAAGAGCCGCGGATGCATGCCCCGCCGCTGTTTTGGGACCTGCAAACGCGCGCCCCCGGCACCGCTCAAGTCGTGGAGACATCCGATGTCCAAGACCTCCCCCGATCGTCGTTCCGATCGCGTTGGAAAATCCGCCGCTTCGCGCCGCCTGTCCGGCTCGCTGTCGCGGCGCGGCCTGATGCAGGCCGGCCTCGGCGCCGCCGCGGCCGGTCTTATATTGACCAAGACCACGCGCCCGGTCTGGGCGCAAAATTACCCGGCGCTTGGCACCTATCCCGATGGTGTGAGCGGCAGCAGCATTTTCGTCGGCGGCGTGTTCCCGCTCACCGGGCCCTATGCGGCCTCGGGCAAGGACGAGCAGCTCGGCTTTCAGCTCGCCATCGATCATCTCAACAATGGCAGCCGCATCACCGATCAGATTCCGTCCTTGAAAAAAGGCGGCGGCCTGCTTGGCAAGAAGATTCAGTCGGGCTTTGCCGATTCCGAGACCAAGCCGGACACCGCCGTGCAGGCGGCGACCCGCTTCATCCGCGACAACAAAGCGATCATGCTGACCGGCGGCGTGTCGAGCGCCGAGTCCATAGCCATGATGAAGCTCGGTCAGCGCGAGCACGTCATTTTCATGGTCGGCAATTCCGGCTCCAACGACACCACCGGCAAGGATTGCCAGCGCTATGGCTTCCGCGCCCAGCCGTCGGCTTATATGGCCGCCAAGGCGTTGGCGCCGGTGCTGGCGAAAGAGCTCGGCAAGAATCTGAAAGCCGCTTACCTGGTGCCGGACTACACCTACGGCCACAGCGTCTACGACTCGATGAAGCAGTTCACCGCCGAAGCCGGCAACTGGACCATGGCCAGCGAGCAGTTGGCGCCGATCGGCACCACCGATTTCAGCTCTTACCTTCTCAACATCGCCAATAGCGGCGCCGACGTCTTCGTCAATGTCGCCTTCGGCGCCGACGCGACCGCCTCGACCAAACAGGCCGAGCAGTTCGGCATGCTCTCGAAGATGAAATATGTCGTGCCGAATATTTCGCAGTTCCAGGCAAAGGAGCTCGGCGCCTCCATCATGGGCGGCGCTTACGGCACTCAAGCCTGGTGGTGGACCGAAGAGGACACCTATCCGCTGGCAAAGCTCTTCGTCGAGGAGTTCGAGCAGAAGAACCATTACAAGCCGGAATGGGGCGCAAGCGAAGTCTACATTCAGCTCATGGTCTGGGCCGACGCGGTGGCGCGCGCCGGCACCTTTTATCCGATCGAGGTGATCAAGGCGCTGGAAAGCGGCCAGAAGGTGCCGTCGATCTATGGCGACGTCTATTATCGCGCCGCGGACCACCAGATGGTCCGGCCGGTGCCGGTCATGGTCGGCAAGAAGCCGAACGAGATGAAAGGCCCGGACGACTTCTTCCAGGTGCTGCAATTGGTGCCGGGCGAACAGGTGCTGCCGCCGATCGCCGAGACCGGCTGCAAGATGCCAGACATCAACGCGTAGCCGGCGCGCACGCGCCGCGCACGCACGGTCAACCCTGACGGCTCAGCGCGAAGCGCCGAGCCGTCAGGGGCGTGAGTCGCGGCGCCTCGGCCGTTCATCCTTCGAGGCTCGCGTCTGCGCGCACCTCGGGATGACGGACCGAATGCGGTGCCGCTCTGTCAGTAGGCTCTCGTCATGCCGACGCTTCCGCAATTTCTCTCGCAAGCCTTCAACGGCATCGCGCTGGGCAGCCTGCTGGCGCTGATCGCGAGCGGGCTGAGCATCATTCTTGGCGCCTTGGGCGTGCTGAATTTCGCGCACGGCGCGATGTTCATGCTCGGCGCCTATGTCGCCTTTGTCGCGCTCGGCGCCTGGGGATCGTTCGGCGCGGCCTTGGCGCTGGGCGCGCTGGCGCTGCTTGCGCTCGGCTTTGCGCTCGAGCGCGGCCTGATCCGCTTCTACTACCGCCGTCCGCCGGAGGATCAGATCCTGGTCACCTTCGGTCTCGGCATCATGATGGTGGAGGCGGTGCGTTACATCTTCGGTCCGCTCAGCCAGCGCGTGCCGCTGCCGGGCTGGGGTCAGGGCATCGTCAATTTCGGCTTCTTTCTCTATCCGCTCTACCGCGTCCAGGTGATCGGCATGGTCGCGGTGCTGCTGCTCGCATTTTACGTTCTGCTGTATCGCACGCGCATCGGGCTCGTCGTGCGCGCCGGCATCGAGGATGCGACCATGGTGCAGCTCCTCGGCACCAATGTGCAGCGCATGTTTTTGGTCGTGTTTTCGCTCGGCGCCATGGCGGCCGGCATTGCCGGCGTCATCTATGCGCCGCTGTCATCCGTGATCCCGAATATGGGTGAGCCGTTCCTGGTCGAGTGCTTTGTCGTCATTGTTATCGGCGGTCTCGGCTCGTTTCCAGGCGCCGTGGTCGGGGGCATTGTGGTCGGCGAGATTCTCTCGCTGACCACGCTGTTTAATCCCGCCTATGCCCAGGCGGCGATCTATGCGGTGATGACGCTGGTGCTGATCGTGCGGCCGCGCGGCCTCTTCGGCACGCTGGGGCGCGCCTGATGCCGGCAGTCACCGGACTCCGTCGCTGGTGGCCGGAGATCGCGATGGCGATCGCGCTCGCGATCCTGCCCTTTGTTTTCGACCGCTGGCTCGGCTCGGTCGATCTGCTCACACGCATTCTGATCTGGGGTCTGTTCGGCATCGGCTTCGATCTGTTGTTCGGCCGCACCGGCCTGTTGTCGTTCGGCCAAGGCGCGTTCTACGGCACCGGCGGCTTCGTCACCGCGTTTCTGTTGACCAGCGGCACCTTGCACAGCGTGTGGCTCGCGATGGCGATCGGCGTCGCGGCGGCCGCAGCGTTCAGCGTCATCGTCGGCTATCTGGCGCTGCGGCGCATCGGCATTTACTTCGCGATGATCACGCTGGCATTTGGCGAGTTGTCCTTCTTTTTGGAGAATTCACCGCTATCCAAATGGACCGGCGGCGAGAACGGCCTGCCCGGCGTGACCGCGCCGAGTATCACGCTTGCCGGGCTCGATTATCATTTCGCCGGCTCGTGGCCGAGCTACCAGCTGGTCGCGGGCTGCTATTTCCTCGGCTTTCTGTTCGCGCGGCTGGTCACCGGCTCGCCGGTCGGCGCAGTGCTCACCGCGATCCGGCAGAATCCGCTGCGCACCGCAGCTTTGGGCCACGATGTTCAGGCCTACAAGCTTGCCGTGTTCGTTCTGGCTGCGGCCTATGCCGGCGGCGGCGGCGTGCTGCTCGGCATCTTTCAGAGCTACATGCCGCCGGATGCCTTTACGCTCGAAACCTCGGGCCAGCTCGTGATCCAGACCATAATCGGCGGCGCCGGCACCTTGATCGGGCCGACCATCGGAGCGGCGATCTGGCTCACGCTGCGCGATCTGCTGCAGCTTCTGCCGGCGATCGGCGATCTCTGGAAGTTCATTCTCGGCTTGGTCTTCGTGATCCTGGTGACGTTCATGCCAAACGGTGTGGTCGGCACCATCATCCGGCTATGGTCGCGCGCGCACCCCCCGAAGAGCGAAGCGGCATCGGCTGCGGCGCCGCGTGTCGCGGCGGCGGTGCGCGACAGATTGCTCGCGCCATTGCCGGTTGCCGACGGCACGCAGGCCTCGGCGACCGCGCCGCTTGCGATCGATGCGCGCGACATCAGAAAGTCCTATGGCGGCATTCGCGCCGTCGACGGCGTCTCGCTTGCCCTGCCGGAGGGCGCGCTGCACGCCATTATCGGGCCCAATGGCGCCGGCAAAAGCACGTTCCTGAAACTCCTGGCGCGCGAAGAGACGCCGGATTCGGGAACGATTCTATTGCATGGCGCCGATGTCACCGGCAGCGATGTCACCGCGGCGTATCAGAATGGCCTGTCCAAGAGCTATCAGATCAACCAGCTGTTCCCCGATCTCACGGTGCGCCAGAATCTGCGCATCGGTGCCTTGGGCCGCGCCCGCGGCCGCCTGCGGCTCGATATCTTTCGCCCCGCTGACGGCTTTGCCGAAGTCGAAGCGATCGTCGCGGCGCTGATCGAAGAGCTCGCTCTGACGCCGTGTGCCGATGCGGTGGTGAACACGCTCGCTTACGGCGAAAAGCGGCGCATCGAGATCGGCCTCGCGCTCGCCTCGCGCCCCTCGGTGCTGCTGCTGGACGAGCCGCTCGCGGGCTTGAGCCCGTCCGAGCGCGAAGGCGTCAAGCAATTGATCCGCAGCCTGCGCAAGGGCCGCACAATCATTCTGGTCGAGCACGACATGGACGCCGTCTTCGCGCTTGCCGAGCGGATTACGGTGCTAACGGAAGGCCGGACGCTGGCCGAGGGCACGGTCAAGGACATTTCCGGCGATCCGCGCGTCAAGGAAGCCTATTTCGGCGGAGCGGGCCTACCATGAGCGGAGCGGGCCTGCCATGAGCGGAGCGGGCCTACCATGAGCGGAGCGGGCCTACCATGAGCGGAGCGGGCCTGCCATGAGCGGAGCGGGCCTACCATGAGCGGAGCGGGCCTACCATGAGCGGAGCGGGCCTATCATGAGCGGAGCGGTCCTATCATGACGAGAGTGATCAAGGCTGCGGGCGCGGCGATGGACGGCGGTGTCGGCGCCCCCATGATCGAAGTCGAGCGCATCAACAGCTATTACGGCGATTCTCACATTCTGTTCGACGTCTCGATGGCGGTGCACGAGCGCGAGGTGGTGGCGCTGCTCGGCCGCAACGGCGCCGGCAAAAGCACGACGCTCAAGACGCTGGCCGGCGCGGTGCATCCGCGCTCGGGCACCATCCGTTTCGAGGGCGCGGCGATCGAGGCACTGCCGAGCCACGTCATTGCCCAGCGCGGCCTGCAGCTCGTGCCGGAGGAGCGCCGCATCTTCGGCGGCCTGTCGGTCACCGAGAATCTCGAGCTTGCGGCGCTGTCGGCGCCGCAGCCGCTGCCGCTGGACGATATCTTTGCGATCTTCCCGCGGCTGCGCGAGCGGCGCGGCAGCTATGGCCGTTCGCTGTCGGGCGGCGAGCAGCAGATGCTGGCGATCGCGCGCGCACTGATCCGCCGTCCACGCGTGATCCTGCTTGACGAACCGTTCGAAGGCCTTGCCGTCATCATCGTGCAGAACCTGCTCGAAGTCTGCCGCGCGCTGGTAGCGCAGGGCCAGACCATCGTCATCGTCGAGCAGAATGTGCGCGCGGCGCTGACCCTGGCCCACCGCACCTATGTACTCAATAACGGGCACATGGTGTTCGAAGGCACGCCCGAGGCGTTGCGCGCCGCTCCGGATGTGATGGACAGGTATTTGGGCGTGTGACTGGCATAGTCATTGAGAATGAAGCATCCAATTCTGAAGATGCCTGTACGGGTCGCTTCATCGCTGCTTTGTCTCGAAGCTATTTTGGACAGCGCTGTTAGCGCTAGGCCTTCATTGATTACACGGCTACGCGGTGCCTGAGAGGAATTCGAAGTCATGGATGACCACAGCCCTTTGCGCGCAACGGACTATGGGTCACCGCCTTCGGCGGTGGCGTTTGGCCGTCCTTGAGTTCGAATTCCTCTCAGGCAAAATGGTAGCCGTACAATCAATGGACAGGTCCGCCTCGGTCGGCGAATCATGGATGTAAGCCAAAGGCAGCTTGCCTGCGTATTGCGGCGTAACGTCGATCCAAGAAGGTCGAGGATAAAACGATGGCCAACAGCAACAGCCAATCCAACGGGCTAATCGCCGTCGACAAGATGGGCGCGAAAGTTCTGTTCCTCAACCCGCAGACCTACGCAACCGAAGTCGTTATCGACGGCTTCAAGCGTACCGTGCATGAACTGCTGGTCGTGCCGGAAGCCGACGGCGCGCCGCCGCTGGCCTATGTGCCGATCTTCGGCGACGGCATTCACGGCCGCAATCCCAATCCGCAGCACGAGCTCTGCGTGTTCGATCTGCATAAGCGCGCGCATGTTGCGACCATCGATCTTCATCCTTATGTCGCGCCGCATACGCTGAAGCTCGGGCCGGACGGTTTCATCTACATCACCTGCGAGAACTCCGCCGTCGTCGCGGTGATCGACCGCAAGGCCAACAAGGTCGTCACGGCGATCGATTCCGGCTCGACCAACGGCCATCGCTTGATTATCGCGCCGGACGGGCAGCGCCTCTATACCGAGAACGAGGAAGACGGCACGGTGTCGGTCATCGATCTGCCCGGGCGGAAACTGCTCGGCAAGATCAAGACGCCGCGTCCGCTCGCCGGCATCGCCATTTCGCCCGACGGGCGTACCGTGGTCGCGGTCGACGATGCGCAGCCGACGTTATTCCTGATCGATACGGAAAAGGGCGAAGTGCGCGAGGAGGTCGTGCTCAAGGACGTGCCGAAAGCCGCGCAGATCGCACGCTATGCGCCGGACAACAGCATCATCGGCGTGACCAGCCTCAACAGCGACACGGTCAGCCTGGTCGAGCCGTCCTTTAAAGAGCAGACCGCGATCAAAGTCGGCTCGCAGCCGATGGATATGGCCTTCCGCGGTGACGAACTCTTCGTCGCGTGTCAGGGCGACGGCTCGGTGCACATCGTCGATGTTGCGAACAAGCGCCACAAAGGCAGCTTCAAAGCCGGTACCGGCTGCGAGTCGCTGGGATTTTTCTGAAAGCGCTTTCCGGTTCAATGGAATGGGAAAAACGCTCCAAGGTTTTTGTTTTGTCGATTTTTTGACGGAAAACCGCTATCCGCTTCCGGAAAATGCTCTGATCACCCTTCTCCGCGATAGCCGGGGGAGGAGACCGCGCGACACGCGGAGGAGAGGACTGTCCGCATCGCAGCTGAGCTACCGCTGCAGGAGACCGACTGCCCGTCAGCTTTCCGCTGCCTGCGGCTTGCCGCCCCCTGGTGTGGCCGCAGCGCGCCGCTCCTGTTCCTTCATCTGCATCATTAGCACGAACAGTTCGTGCGAAAGTTTCTTCGGCCGCCGATAATAGGCGCGCAGCTTCTCGCCCAGCATCATCTGGATGGTCCGGTGCAGTGTGACCGGTTGGTCGGTGTCTGCCTTGGCGTGTCGTGACATTGATCTTCAATCGACATCCAGCGCCTACGGTTAATCGTTCAGCCAGAGTCTCGTTCCAGGCGCTCCGGTTCCGCGGGCGCGCTCGCCAGCCGCCTGCAAAACCCGGTGTGAACAAGGCTTGCTCCAGACGTCATGCCGAAGCTGACAACAGCCCCTAACGGGGACCGTCCATACACGCAATCGTGATGTCACCGCAGTGTTGACATTGGTCACTGGTTGCGTTACATGAGCCGCCAATCCCGCTCGCCAAAGGGCCTGCGCCGAAGGCATGTCGGCGCGGGGAGCGGGAGGGCGGTGCCCGCG
>JAJPJB010000037.1 GCA_021324465.1 Hyphomicrobiaceae bacterium | reverse complement strand
GGAAATGCCCATGCTGTTGCGGTTAATGGACATGGTCGCCGGCACGCTGGGCCTCTATTCGGCCAACATCATTAACAGCGCGAGCACCTGGGCCGAGTTCGCGAACTATCCGGCACGCTATCGTCGCTCGATGATTCTCATCGAGCACGGGATCGATGCGCCGGTGCCGCAAGACCGCCGCGAAGCGACACGACGGCGCTTCGGCCTGCCGCAGGCGCGGCCGCTGTTGCTGAATGTCGGCCGGATCACCAGGCAAAAAAATCAGGACGTTCTTATTCGCGTGCTGGCCTGCCTGCCCCAGGCGCATCTTGTGCTGGCGGGAGCCGGACCGAAGGACGACGAATTCGGCGAGCTCGCGGTCACGCTCGGCGTCGCGCCGCGGCTGCACAGGCTCGGCGGCCTGCCGCCGCAGGACATCGCCGAGCTTTATGCCGCCTGTGATCTGTTTGTTTTTCCTTCCATCTGGGAGACGTTCGGCCTTGCCGCCGCCGAAGCGGCCATGGCCGGCATGCCGATGGTGGTCGCCGATCTGCCGGTTCTGCGCGAAGTGCTGCATGCGAATCGCGCCGCGCCCGTCGCTTTCGTTGCTTCGCACGACGTTGAAGGCTGGATCGCCGCCGTCCGCCATGCGCTCGAAGCCCCGCCCGCCCCGCAAACGCTTGTCAATTTCGCCAGCGCCCTTAGCCGCAAATATTCGCGGCAGCGCATGATCGAGAGCTATCTCAGTCTGTTTGAAGCGCATCGGCAATCGCACCGGCGCGACGTGCCCGGGTTGCAACCGGCGCCGGAAGGCTCGTGATGCGATCTTGCCGCGCCGCGCTTGCCTCGGCTGGCGTCGGGCTTGCGATCGCCTTGGCCTCGATGCCTGCCGGCTACGCCGACACCGCCGCGCCATCCTTCAGGCGCGGCGCGACGCTGGTCGAATTCTTCGAATTCCCGGCAACGGTCGGTGAAGGCGCGGCCAAGACCTATG
Organism: Hyphomicrobiaceae bacterium; assembly: GCA_021324465.1. Classification (GTDB taxonomy): domain Bacteria; phylum Pseudomonadota; class Alphaproteobacteria; order Rhizobiales; family Xanthobacteraceae; genus BOG-931. The sequence goes on along the minus strand of JAJPJB010000037.1, from coordinate 23,210 downwards.
CGGTTCCGGCCTTTGCCAATTCGCGCGCGGTGCTCCGCCTGTTCGACTTCGACGAATTGCATCGAATCGGCTTCGATCACATGCGCGTGCCGCTCGATGTCGGCCCGCTAATGGCCGGCAGCGAGCAGGAGCGGCAACAGATTCTCGATCAGCTGCTTGCGCTAATCGCCGAAATCAACCGGCATGGGCTGGCGGTGCTGGTGACGCTGTTCCCGCCGTCGCTGCAGCATGAATTGCCCGAAACCTATCTCGACGGCCTCGACGGCCCAAAATTCCGCGCCTATTCCGCCGTCGTCGAGCGCGTCGCGAGCGCGCTCGCCGGGGCGCATTCCGGCGGCATCGCGCTTGAGCCGATGAACGAGCCGCAATCGCAATGCCGGGTGCGCTTCGGCGCCGACTGGAGCGTTTATCAAGACATTATGATCGAGCGCATCCGCCGCATCTCGGCCCAATTGCCGCTGTTTCTGACCGGCGGTTGCTGGTCCAACATCGAAGGGCTTGTCGATCTGGATACCGACCTGCTGCACGATCCGCATAATTTCGTGAGCGTGCATTTCTATTATCCGTTCTTGTTCACCCACCAGGGCGCAACCTGGTCGATGCCGTATCTCGCCGGTACCATCGGCGTGCCCTATCCGGCCGCGTCCGGCAGCCTCGATGCCACGCTTTCGCTCACGCGGGCTCGCTTTAAGACCCTGCAGATGGCGCAAGGCGCCGACCGCGCCGCGGCGCAGGCCAAAGCGGAGGACGAAATCCGCCGCTATTTCCGCGACGAGCAAGGGCCGGCGCAGATTGAAGGGTGGATGAACCGCGTCGCCCAGTGGCAGCGCCGCCAACAGGTCGCGTCCGATCAAATCGTCTTCACCGAATTCGGCGCCATGAAGGAGACCATCGACGGCGTTCAATTCGACCGTACTTCGCGTGCGCGCTGGCTGCGCGACGCATCGGCCGCGATGGAAAGGCACGGCTGGGGCTGGACGGTGTATGTGCTGCGCGACGACCCGTTCGGTCTCTATGCCGACCGGAGCGACCGCCTTCCCGACCCCGATCTGTTACGCGCCTTGCGGCTCCGCGCTGCGCGCGCCGCATCGCGCTATGATCGCTGAACGCCCTAAGCGGCCGCGCGCGCAAGCGAGGCGTAACGCAGACCAAAGGCCGAGGTCATAAAAAAGAACCAGACCTCGCCGGTCTGCTGAAAGATCGAGCTTTCAAAGCACGACGCATAGATGCCGAACAGGCATGCGCGCAGAAACAGCAGTTGCAGCGGCGCAGTTTCCGGCTCTCTTGAGCCCCGATAGAAATCGGCGATCGGCAGCACGACGATCCAGACGATCGTCAGCGCCAGGCCGGGCAGGCCGATGGTGAGCGCGAGATTGAGGTAGGCATTGTGCGCGTCGGTCGCCGCATTCACCCAGGTCGCGCTTTCGCCCAGGCCATAAACGACTTCATCGGTGCCAAAGAATGCAGAGAAGCCGTAGCCGGTGATCGGACGCTGGGCGGCGGCCTGCACGCCGGCCTGCCAGATCTCGGTTCGTCCGGTGAAGGTCGCGTCCGGCATGATCGACTGGACCAGCCTCTGCACCGGCTCGAAGATCACCGTGCCGACGGAAAACAAATTGAAGGCGAACAACACAATGACGGCCAGCACAATGCCGGTTGCCGGCTTGCGGCTGCGGCTGATGATCGTGGCAAGGATGAAGACAAGCGGCATGACGCCGATCGACGTCTTCGACTGCGTGAAAGCGAGGAAAACCGCCGCCAGGAGTACGATCAGCCCGCCAAGCATGAGGCTTCGCATGCGTGCCACAAACAGGCCGATGAAAATCAACAGGACCATCACGGCGCCGGCCTGGTTCTTGTGAGGAAAGACGCCGCGCCACTCGCCGGCATGTTCAGGCTCGAGAAAATCGGTGACCTGATGCACCGCGAGCTGCGGGATCAGCAAGACGCCGAGATAGCAGGTCGCCAGCACGATGAGCGCGACGGCTGCGATCAGGTCGCTGAAGTGCCGCACATTTTTCGGTAACAGCAACAGCATCGCCGAAGTGCCGAGCAGCACCAGCGCAAAGATCAAGCGGCGACCGGCGAGGGCCGGTTCCCAGGAGGTCGCGACCGTCAGCGCGCACCAGAGCAGCAGCACGACAAGGGCCGGACGCAAGATCAGTAGCAGCCGCGCCGGCTGATGATAAGACGACCATGCGGCAAGCGTCAGAAACACGGCCGAATAGCCGACCTGGTTGGCGAGATCGCCGCCCTCGGTCACCGCCGGCAGCGGGTGGGCGAGGCTGGAGAATGGATGCAGCGAAATCCATGCCAGGAGAAACACGGCAATGAACAGCACGCTGCGCAGGACCGTATCGACATCGATCGTGGTATGCGCGCTGGCACCGATCAGGGTCTCGGCATCATGTTGCGCCACGTTCTGCACTTGCTATGAACCGGCGCCGGTCAGGATGGCGCCGCGGACCTTTGCCCTGTCCAGCCCGAGCCGCGCCACGGCGCCGTCGACGGCGCGCTCGTCTTCGTCCACGCGCGCCACCAGCACAATGTGATCGACCAGCGCGCCAAAGAAGCGCGTGCTCGGATCGCCCTGCATTCCGATTGCGGTGACGATCACCATGCCGAAGCGCTTGGCCTCGTCGAACACGCGCCTGACATCGGTCTCGTAAATGCGGCGATCGCGCCGGCTGTCCGGCGACACAAAGGACACCAGATTGATATCAGTGTCGCGGTCGCGCGTGATGACGTCGGCAAGATGCCGCCGGCCGATCGCGACATCGACCAGACCGGCGTCGCTCTGCGCCGCATCGATAGCCGACAACGTCCGGCGCTCGAGGTCGGCGTCGATCAGCAGCACGCGCTGATTTGCCGCGGCGACAGCGGCGAGCGTCAGCGCCGCCGCGGCCGCGTCGTCGTCATCGTGCAGGGAGACGATAAGGACGCTCGGATTATCGTCGCGATCGCGCGGGTCGGCTTGCAGCGCGGCATAGACGTCGTGAATGCCCCTGGCAAATTCGGACTTCGGATCACCGGCGGTATCAAGGGCGAATGACACATCGACTGCGGGCAGGGCCGCCAATACCGGGATTTTCCTGGCGGCAGCCGGCGAAGTCCCCAGAGCGTCCCTGGCCGCGCGGCCAAGCCTTTGCCGCCAAGCTTGCCCCGATCCCCGCTGCGCCGGAGCTTGCGACAGCGGGCGGAGCAGAACGATGCCGGCGCCGCCCGCGGCACCCAGCATCATCGCGCCGAACGCGACCAGAAGCGTCGGTGGCGGCGAGCTGCGCCGCAAGGGCAGGTCCGCCTTGGAAATGACGCGGATGTTCTTGGTGTCGAGGCGCTCCTGCTCGCCGGTCTCGCGCGCGCGCACCAGAAACGCCTGATAGATGTCACGGCTCGCTTGCGCATCGCGCTCGAGCTCGCGCAAACCGACCATGGCGGCATTGGTGTCGATAGTGCTGTGCTTGAGCGATTCGAGCGTGTCGGCGATCGTTCTCTCGCTGGCCTTGGCGCTCTGATACTCCGTTCGCGCGGCGACCGCCGCGCGATCGACCTCGTTCTGGATCATGCGCCGCAGCCGCTCCGCCTGAGCCTGAATGTCGATCACCGCCGGATGCAGCGGGCCGAGCGTCGTCATCTGCTCGGCTTCGCGCCGCATGACCTCGGCATATTGGCTGCGCAGCGCCGTTATGGTCGCCGACTGCAGGGCTTCCGGGAATGCGCCGTTCTCGTCTTTGCTCCGCTGCACAAGCTCGATCTGATCGAGCCGCGCTTTGGCATCGGCAGTGCGGACCCGCGCCGCGGCGAGCTGATTATTGATGTCGCTTAGCTGCTGCTCGCTTATCAGCTGGCCATTGGCGCCGATCATGTTGTTGCGCGCCTTGTAAGCCTCGACTCTTTCCTCGGCCTCGCGCACGCGCTCCTTGAGCGCCTGCAGCCGCGCCGACAAGGATTGTGAGACTTGCCGCGCCGCGTCAGCACGCGTCTGCGTCTGCTCGGCAAGATAGGCCTCGGCGATGGCATTGGCGATGCGCGCCGATTTTGCCGGATCGCGCGTCGTCACATCGACCTCGACGACGTAAGTGCGCTCGTCGCGCTTGACCACGAGATGCCGCCGCAACTCGGTCAGCGCGGCGAGCGTCTTGTCGTCGGCGATCCCGTCTCGGCGCAGACCGATGGTCGCGAGAAGATCGTCGCCAAGCACGCGCAGCGGCGACCTGGTCCCGGCAAATTCGCGATCCTGGTCGAGATTTTGCGATGCCACCACGCGGCGCAGCACGGCGTCCGAGCTGAGCACGCGGACCTGGCTCTCGACCTGCAGCAGGCCGGCGTCGCTTGGCGGGGTCGAGGGCGTGGTGCCGTTGCCGACGGCGAGCAGGTCGGTCGGATCGATCAGGATTTGCGTCACCGCCGTGTAGGCGCGCGGCGCCAGTGCGACGGCGAGCAGCGCAAGAACAAGTCCGCCCAGCGCGCAGGACAGAATCGTCCATCTGCCGCGCCACAGCGTTGCGCCGATCTGGCCGAAATCGATTTGGGCAAGCGGTGCATAGCCGATAGCAACGTCACCAGCACCGGCGGTGACGGGTCTGATCTGACGCGGCGCCTCAAACATTGCATACTCGCATTCACCAGGCGGACGGCGTCCCACTTAGCACGCGACAGGTCCGGCGCAGCCCATTGCGGCGTCACGCAAGCAGCCGGCATCCGCCACACGCGTTGCGCATGGTTAATCCTTTCATAAGGGAGCATGGTTAACGCGCGGTGTATGCGTACTGAACGCGGGTCGAGCGCAGATTGAGCTCAAGTCTCACAGTCGACGCAGAAAGCCCGCAATAGCCGCCACGATCACCAGCGCCGCGATAAAAGGAAGCCAAAGCAGTGCCGTTCCGATGAGCAAAAGCAGCAGCACGGCCGCCAGGAAACCCACCGCCAGCATGAGCAGGGTGAAGCCGAACGGGCCGATCCTGGTCACATAGATGCGGTGTGTGCCGGTCTGGCTATAGCCGTAAGGCGGCCATTGCCGCTCGCGATATTGATCCGGCGAAATGATCTCCGGCTCGCTGCGCGGCCGCTCGGGCTCGTTGGAAGACGCTGCCATTTTGCCATCGCTGCCTAGGAACCGCCGAACCCTTCACACATCCGACGCTTCGTGCCGAATTATGTAACGACTGCCGACGAGGTCACAAGCGGCGCTTTGCCGCCGCGCGCGCCCTTGGATTCGTGCGCCGCGCAATCTAGCGCGCCAGCGTGCGAGCGTGATGGTCGTGCAGAAATTTCGCCAACTGCTCGCGCAGGCTCTCGTCCTCTTCGCCCTGATGGCCGAGCACGACGGCCCGTTCAAACAAAGTGTGCTGCAATTCCTTCGGCAGTTCGCTCCAAAGGTCGGCGGCTGCGGCGCCGAGCACCAGAAAATAGCGGGCGGCAATATCGTTGACGACCTGATCCGAGTGACTCATGAGGACCTCGCCGGCTGCACGACGGCAAACACGGTAAGAAAACAACGCAGCCGCGTCCAGGTTCAAAGACTCGCGATTTCGCGGCACAGCCACGCTGGCGCCATAGTCTATCCAGCCGTTTCCAGGCGATCGAGGCGCGCAAGGCGATACACCGCGATCGAAACCAGCCAGCTGCCGACGAAAATAGCGATGATCAGATAGCCGAGGCTGCCGAAGTGGCCGTTGAGCGCGCCGATGAAGGACCAGAACGGGCCTTCGAGATTCATGTGGTCAGCGAGCAGACCGAGCGCCTCGATGCCGCCGATCAGCACGGCGACGAGCACCGAAACGAAGGTGATGGTCAGATTGTAATAGAGCTTGCGCACCGGCTGGGTGAAGGCCCAGCCATAAGCGCCGAGCATCAGAATGCCGTCCGCCGTGTCGATGAGCGACATCGCCGCGGTGAACAGCCCGGAAAACACCATGATCGACCAGATCGGCAGCCCTTTGGAGGCTTCGGCTGCGGAAATGCCGAGCAGCCCGATCTCGGTGGCCGTGTCGAAACCGAGCCCGAACAGAATCCCGAGCGGATACATATGAAAGCTTTGCGTCACGAAGCGAAACATCGGACGGAACAGCCGGCCGAGAACGCCGCGTTGCGTCAACAGGCGATCGACGTCCTCTTCCACGTAAGCGGCGCCGCGGCGTACGCGCTGGAAGCTGCGATAGACCGAGCAGAGAATAATGAAATTGGCCGCAGCGACGAGAAAAAGAAAAATCACCGAGGCCAGCGTGCCGATCACGCCGCCGACCAGCTTGAATGCGACAAAATGCCTTTCGAGCGCGACCGTGGCAAAGGCGATCGCCGCCGACGCAAGCACCACGACGGTGGAGTGCCCAAGCGAGAAGAACAGGCCGACCGCGAGGGGCCTTTTGCCGTCCTGCATCAGCTTGCGGGTGACGTTGTCGATCGCTGCGATGTGATCGGCGTCGACGGCGTGACGGAGGCCGAAAGTGTAGGCCAAAAACGCGGTGCCGAGCAGCACCGGATAGTCGCGGAATGCGAGCAGGGCCCACAGCCAGGCCGCCACATTGGCTCCGATCAATACGCCAAACATGCCGACGATCTTGCGGGCAAGCCCGGCATCGCGGTCGTCGAACACATCAGCGATGCTGGCCGGCATGGAGCGCGCTCACTCGATCATTATTGCGGCTGGATTCCCGCCGCTTTGATGACGTCGCCCCAGCGCTGGGTCTCCTGCTTGACGAATGCCGCCACTTCAGTCGGCGAGCCGCCGCCCGGGCTGATGCTGAGCTGCTTGTAGCGTTCGAGCAGCGCAGGATCTTTCATGGCCGCGTTGGCCGCCGCGTTGAGCTTGGCGACGATGGCATCCGGCGTTTTCGGCGGCGCCGAGAGCGCGTGCCAGGTGTCGGAATCAAAGTGCGGTACGCCTGCCTCCTCAATGGTCGGAATGTCCGGGATGGCGGGAACGCGCTGTTTGATGGTCACCGCAAGGATGCGCGCGGTTCCCGCCCGGTGCAGCTGCAGGGACGTTGCCAGCTCGTTGAACATCATGTCCACATTGCCGGCGAGCAGGTCGTTGATGGCCGGCGCCGTGCCCTTGTAGGGCACATGCGTGAGCTTGGTATGCGTCAGGACCTGGAACAGTTCGGCCGTCGTATGCGAGGTCGTGCCGATGCCTTGCGAGGCATAGTTGATCTTGCCGGGATTGGCTTTGGCATAGGCGATCAGTTCCTGCACGGTCTTTGCCGGAAAGTTCGCCCGGACCAGCAGCACGTTGGGCACATGCGACATGATCGCGATCGGCACGAGCTTGGTCGGATCGTAATTGAGCTCCTTGTAGATCAGCGGATTGGTCGTGATCGGAGAGGGCTGCGAGGCAAGAATCGTGTAGCCGTCGGGCTCGGCATTGAAGACCGTCTCGGCGGCGATGCTGCCGCCGACCCCGGCTTTGTTTTCGACGACCAGCGGCTGGCCCAGCAGACCGCGCATCTTGTCGGTGACCAGGCGCGTGACGGTATCGACGCCGCCGCCGGCCGGTACCGCGACGATGACCCGGATCGGATGGTCGGGATAGTGGGCCTGCGCCCGAGCCTCCACCCCTGCCGCCGCTACGGCCAATGCCAGGGCCACACCGCTGAGGAAGTGAACGCGTCGCAACATAACAAGGTTCTCCCCGGCAAGACCAAACGGCTCAGCTTTTGGCATAGCAAACTCGGCCGGAAAAGCCCTGCGGCAGAACGCCGTTCTGTCACGCTGCCCGGACCATGCATTCCGTGCATGATCTCAGCCAAAAGCGGTTTCCACGTCTCCGTCATCGTGCTTTAGATCGCTCGCCAAGGGAGAAAGCCGCAATGAGCAAGCTCGATTTCGTTCTGGAAGAGATAGTGACCGCAAACCGCATCCTGGCCAATGAGGGAATCGTCGATTCGTTCGGTCACGTCAGCGCGCGCCATTCCGAGAAACCCGATCATTATCTGTTGTCCCGCGCCCGCGCACCGGAGCGCATTGAGCGCGACGATATCGTCGAATACAAGCTCGATGGCACTGCCATCGATGAGCGCGGCCGCGCCCCGTACCTGGAGCGCTTCATCCATGGTGCGATCTATGAGGCGCGCCCAGACGTGCATGCGGTTGTGCACAACCACTCGCCAAGCGTCATCCCGTTTGGCGTCACCGGGACCAAGCTCAAGCCGCTTCTGCACATGTGCGCGTCCTGCGGTCACGAAGTGCCGATCTGGGATTCCCGGGACCAGTTCGGCGACACCACGCTGCTCGTCAGCAATATGGATATGGGCCGCGATCTCGCGCGACATCTGGGCAGAAATCCCACGACGCTGATGCGCGGGCACGGTGCAACGGTGGTCGGCCGCTCGGTGCGCCATGCCGTCTTCATTGCCGTTTATCTCGAAGTCGGAGCCAAGCTGCAGATGCAGGCCATGACCATGACGACGGCGACGGGCAACATCAAGTTTCTCAGTGCCGGCGAGGTCGATCGGATCGTCGCGCGGGTCAACGATTACACGCTCAACCGCGCCTGGGAGAATTGGGCGCGTCGCGCCGGCCGCGAGATGCAGATGCAGCCCGCCGCGTGACTGTCGTCGCCCCGGCGCCGGCCGGCCTTCCAAATGGCGAATTTCGGCGACGGAAATGGCCGCACCGGGTCCGCTGCGGCCACCACAGTGAGACGACATTGCGCGTAGCCTGCGGCAGCCGTTTCCGGTGAAGCTTATTCGGCGGCGAGACGGATCTCCGGCGCGGCGGCGCGGACCTCGGCGTCCACTGTATGCTCGTATTTGGCAAAATTCTTCTGGAACATGCCGACCAGCTTGCACGCGGTCTCGTTGAACGCCGCTTTGTCCTTCCAGGTTTTCTGCGGATAAAGGATATGCGGCTCGATGCCGGGTACCGAGGTCGGTACCGCGAAACCGAAATACGGATCGGTGCGGAAACTGGCGTTGCGCAAGCTGCCATCGAGCGCGCCGGTCACCAGGGCGCGCGTCACCTTGATCGGCATGCGGCGGCCGACGCCATAGATGCCGCCGGTCCAGCCTGAATTGACCAGCCAGCAATCGACGTTGTGCTTGGCGATATAGTCACGCAGCAGGCGGCCGTATTCCGCCGGCGGCCGCGGCAGGAACGGCGCGCCGAAGCAGGTTGAGAATTCCGGCTGCACGCCGACCAGGCCCTTTTCGGTGCCGGCGACTTTGGCGGTATAGCCGGAAAGAAAGTGATACATGGCCTGCGCCGGCGTGAGCTTGGCGATCGGCGGCATCACGCCGAACGCGTCGGCGGTGAGGAAGATGATGTTCTTTGGATGCCCGGCCGTGCCGTTACGCGAGGCGCTCGGAATGAAGTCGAGCGGATAAGCCGAGCGCGTGTTCTCCGTCTTCTTGTCGCTGTCGTAATCGGGGATGCGGGTTACCGGATCAAACACCACGTTTTCCAGAACCGTGCCGAAGCGATTGGTGGCGGCCCAGATCTGCGGCTCGGCCTCGGCGGACAGCTTGATGCATTTGGCGTAGCAGCCGCCTTCGAAATTGAAAATGCCGTTCTCGCTCCAGCCGTGCTCGTCGTCACCGATGAGCGTGCGGTTCGGATCGGCGACAGCGTCGTTTTGCCGGTGCCGGAAAGACCAAAGAACAGCGCACTGTCGCCGTTCTTGCCGACATTGGCCGAGCAATGCATCGGCATCACGCCTTGCGCCGGCAGATAGAAATTGAGCGTCGTGAAGACGGACTTCTTCATCTCGCCCGCATAGGATGTGCCGCAGATCAGCACGATCTTGCGGGTGAAATCGATCGCCACCATGGTGTCGGAGCCTTCGCGGCCGCCGTGACGTTTGGCATCGGGCCGGAACGACGGCATGTCGATAACGGTCATGTCCGGGACATAGCCGGCGAGCTCGGAGCGGTGTGGCCGGATCAGGAGTTGGCGGATGAACAGCGAATGCCAGGCAAGCTCGGTATAGACGCGCACCTTGATGCGGTATTTCGGATCGGCGCCGCCATAGAGGTCCTGCGCGAACAGCGCCTTGCCTTTGGCGTGGGCAAGGAGATCGGCATATAGATTGTCGAAATGCTCTTTGCTTTGTTTGCGATTGCCGTCCCACCACACCGTATTCTCAGTCAGCGCGTCGACGACGGTGTGTTTGTCCTTGGGACTGCGGCCGGTATGGTGACCGGTCTCGGCGCATAGCGCGCCCCCGGCGACAACGGTTGCCTCACCGTTGCGAATAGCGTGCTCGTAGAGCGGGGCTTCGGTGAGATTCCAATGGACCGCCTTGAGGTCCTTCAGTCCGAATTTATCGGCGCCATGGGCGCCGTTCCGAACACCCGTCTCTTGCACACGACCCTCCGAGGCTGGACGCCCGCTGCCTGGCGAGCGTGCGACCCTATATCCGGTCGCGCCAGCATCTGCCAAGACAGAACTGGCCACAAGCCTAACCGACTCATGGCCGTCATGTTCCGGCATCGTTTACGCTGCAGTGCAGCGAGCGAAGACTGGATTCTCTTGACGCGACGCTGAATTGTGTTTGCTGGCGCGCGGTGCGCCGCCTTCTTTATCGAATGCCCCGGTTTATTTTAGCTTGCGCTTACCCGCTCGCCCGCGCCCCGGCTCGTGCGGCCAAATCCACCAGCACCGCGCGCAATTGCTGGGCCGTCGTAATCCGCTGAGGGAAAGTGAGGCGCAACGTCGTGTCGGCGCGTGCGAGATCGAGTCCTTCCGGATCGAGGCCGGTGATCCGCCAAGAACTGCGCAAAGCATCGCCCGATGGCGCGGCTTGCATTGGGTCGGCGCCCGCCAGCACGGCATAGAATTGCACCGCCTCGCCGTGATCCGCATTCATATGCGCAACGGCGCTTTCTTCGGCCGCAATCAGATCGTCAGCCTCTGAGACGTCTGTCAAAGTGTCGGCGGCTTTCAGATCGGCCGCGCGGGCGAAGCCGCCGTTGAGATGTGCCGAGACCGTCTTGAGCCGCCAGAACGAAAAATCGGCAAAGCCGGCGTAGAGCTCGGATTTCGGATGGCGGGAGAGGAAGCGGCGACGTATGCGCGGCTGGTCGGCATGGTCGCGCGGCACTCGTTCAAAAGAACCGAGCACAGTGAGCCTTGGATGTGCGAGTGGATCGCCTTTGCCGGCGGATGCGAGCAGGAGCGAGGCGCGGCCATCCACTTCAAGATTGGCGGTATGCGTGGCGAGCCGCGAGATCATGATCAGCGGTGAGCCGTCCAAATCGGTCGCGACATTGACCAGCGAGGCGAAGGGGTGACCGGTATTGCGGTCGATCGTCGCAAGCGTGCCGCAGCGTGTCGTCCGCAGCAGCGTCTTTGCGGTCGCGATCGGGTCGAAATTGGCCGTGCCGGCCGCGTTGCCCGGCAGTCGATCCGGCATCATGCCCGGCAGCGGGGCGGTCGTTCTGTCGCTATCGGTCATTGCGGATTACCCAAGTTTCGGTGCAGCTTTCCGCACCTTGGGCCTCATTCCACCGGGTTCCAAGCCGTGCAAGGTTAGGTCCAATATTAAGCAAGGTCTCACGAATTGCCCTGATTTTGCCTTGTCTGGTCACACTTCTGCCCCCACATGGGGATTCAAAGGCTTACGGGGCCGGGGCTGGTGATGCTTGCGGCCGACTCATGCTAGAAGTCATGATAGAAGGCCGCTCATGCCGACAATCGCTCTCGTCGACGACGACCGCAACATCCTCACCTCGGTGTCGATCGCACTCGAGGCCGAAGGCTATCGGATCACAACCTACACCGATGGCGCTTCCGCACTCGACGGCTTCAAGTCCGCGCCGCCCGATCTTGCCATTCTCGACATCAAAATGCCGCGCATGGACGGCATGGAGACGCTGCGGCGGCTCCGTCAAAAATCCGATCTGCCGGTGATCTTTCTCACCTCCAAAGACGAAGAGATCGATGAATTGTTCGGCCTCAAGATGGGCGCCGACGATTTCATCCGCAAACCATTCTCGCAGCGGCTGCTGGTCGAGCGCGTCAAGGCGGTGCTGCGCCGCTCCTCGCCGAAGGACGGCACGGTGGTGAAAGAGACCGACAGCAAGGTGCTGGAGCGCGGTCAGCTGCGCATGGATCCGGAGCGCCATACCTGCACCTGGAAGAACGAGCCGGTGACGCTCACCGTGACCGAGTTTTTGATCCTGCAAGCGCTGGCGAGCCGGCCCGGCGTGGTCAAGAGCCGCAATGCGCTGATGGATGCCGCCTATGACGATCAGGTCTATGTCGATGACCGGACCATCGACAGCCACATCAAGCGGCTGCGCAAGAAGTTCAAGGCAAGCGACAACGAATTCGATATGATCGAGACGCTCTATGGCGTCGGCTATCGATTTAAGGAATAGACGCGGGGCTTGATCGGCAAAGCGGGACTGGCTTAGAGATCATTCAGACTTTCGCGTCAAAGGGGCCTGGACGGCGGCGATCACCACCCCTAACCACGGCTCCTGACTGGGCGGCTGACGTGCGGTATTAATGGCAGCCCATGCCGGCACAGGGCGGCACGGGCAGAACCCAACCCCGGCAGACGACGTGCTCGACCGAACTCTAGATCGCATGGAGCCCGCGGCGCGGATCCCCAAAGGGATACCCGCTGCTGTCGCTGAGCCTGCCGAGACGGGCAGCGAGAGCCGCCTCGACGGGCCGGCGCTCGGTCAAGCCGCGGCGCGGCCGGCTACGCGTGGCTTTGCGAAAATCGGTGACTGGCTGCGGCGCGCCGGACAGTTTCTGGTCGCGCAGAGCTCGTCGAGTCTCACCCGCCGCATCGTGGTCCTCAACGTCACTGGGTTGGTCGTTCTTTCGATCGGCATCATCTTTCTTTCGCAATTCCGCGCCGGCCTGATCGATGCCCGCATCCAGAGCCTGCAGGTGCAGGGCGAGATCATTGCCGGCGCCATCGCCTCGTCGGCCACGGTCGAAACCGACCAGTCGATCACGCTCGATCCTGACAAGCTCCTCAATCTGCATCCCGGCGAAAGCTACGGGCCGAACGAGGACGCGCTCTATGGCATCGATTTTCCGATCAATCCGGAGCGCGTCGCGCCGATTCTGCGGCGGCTGGTATCGCCCACCAAGACTCGCGCACGCATCTATGATCGCGACGGCGTGCTGCTGGTCGACAGCCGCAATCTGTTCGGGCGCGGCGACGTGTTGCGCTTCGATCTGCCGCCGCCGACCGAAGAGAAGCCGGGCTTCTTCAAGCGCGCTTTCAACGGCATAAAGCTCTGGCTCGGCCGCGGCGATCTGCCGCTTTATCACGAGCTCGGCCCCGATGACGGCAGGGGCTATCCCGAAGTCGCGCAGGCGCTCAATGGCCAAGACGCCAGCATGGTGCGCATCAATGACCGCGGCGAGGTCATCGTTTCCGTGGCGGTGCCGGTGCAGCGCTTCCGCGCCGTGCGCGGCGCGCTGATGCTGTCGACGCAAGGCGCCGACATCGACGACATGGTCGAAGCCGAGCGGCTCGCCATCATCAAAGTATTTTTGGTCGCCGCCGGCGTGATGATCGTGCTCTCGATCCTGCTCGCCGGCACCATCGCCGAGCCGGTGCGTCGGCTGGCCGATGCCGCCGAAAGCGTACGCCGGCGCATTCGCTCGCGCGTCGAAATGCCGGACTTCACCAAGCGCCGCGACGAGATCGGCCACCTCTCCGGCACGTTCCGCGACATGACCAATGCCCTCTATAGCCGCATCGAAGCGATCGAAAGCTTTGCCGCCGATGTCGCGCACGAATTGAAAAATCCGCTCACCTCGCTGCGCTCGGCGGTGGAGACGCTGCCCTTGGCGAAGACCGAGGAAAGCCGCGGCCGGCTGCTTGGCATCATCCAGCACGACGTCAAACGGCTCGATCGCCTGATTTCCGATATTTCAGATGCGAGCCGGCTCGATGCCGAACTGCAGCGCCAGGAAGCGGTGCCGGTCGATTTTGCCAAATTGCTCACGACGCTCGTCTCGGTCGCCAATGAGGTCAAGCGTGACGACGGCGTCAGAGTGATGCTGCGTTTCGAGGGCGGCGGCGCCCGTGCCTTTGAGGTGCCCGGTCACGATTCCCGGCTCGGCCAGATCGTCGACAATCTGATCGAAAACGCGCGCTCGTTCTCGCCGCCCGGCGGAACGGTGCGCGTGACCTGCCGCCGCCTGCGCCATCAGGTCGAAGTCTTTGTCGACGATGATGGCCCCGGCGTGCGGCCGGATGCGCTCGAAAAAATCTTCGAGCGCTTTTACACCGATCGCCCGCATCAAGGCTTCGGCCAGAATTCAGGGCTGGGCCTGTCGATCTCCAAGCAGATCGTCGAAGCGCATGGCGGCGCGATCTGGGTCGAGAACCGGGCCGGTCCGCCGGGGCCGGACGGCAGTCCGACGGTGCTCGGCGCCCGCTTCATCGTGCGCCTGCCGGCGCTGTGACGGCCGCATCCACAAGTCATGCCTCCGCCGTCCTGGTCGGCGCGCGCGCGGTGCTGATCCGCGGTCCGTCGGGAACTGGCAAATCCCGGCTGGCTCTTGAGCTGATCGAGGCCGGGCAGGCCGGCCGGTTGCGCTTTGTCCGGCTGGTCGGCGACGACCGCGTTTATCTGGAAAGCTGCAATCGCCGTCTCTTGGTGCGCCCCGCGCCGGGTCTCGCCGGATTGCTGGAAGTTCGCGGCGCCGGCATTTTCAGGGTCGAATATGAGCCCTGTGCCGTCGTCGGTCTGGTGGTCGATCTGGCCGCGGCGGACGCCGAGCGCCTGCCCGACCGCCCAAAAATCGAGCTTGAAGGGGTCACATTGCCGCGATTGGCCGTCCCGCCGGGCGTTGCGGCCTTGCCGGGCCTTGTTGCGCTTCTCACCTCACCCGGCGCGGCTATTGACAGCGACGCCGCGTGACCTTCGAACGTGCCGGCCCGCGAAAAATTGGAGATTGGTTAACCATAATGGTCCAACACTCGTCGGTGGACGAGCTTGTCAAACTGAGAGTTTCTGAAGGTTTCGGACTTTCTGATCGGCGCATTGCCGCCCGCCCGCCGCAGGCCCAGAGGGCGACCGCAGCGCCCAGCAACCGTCTTTACCGCGATGCAACAGGCTTCAGATTTTGCCCAAAATGCCCCTTGCGCAGAGACTTCGGATAGTCATGATGAACAGCCTTTCGTGCGGCGCAACCGGGTCGCGCCCGCGGGGAGTTCCATGATCGGTCTTGTGCTTGTTACCCACGGGCGGCTGGCAGTTGAGTTCCGTGCAGCCTTGGAGCACGTGGTCGGACCGCAGGGCCAGATCGAATCCGTCACCATCGGGCCGGACGACGACGTCGAGGAGCGGCGCAAGGACATCATCGAGGCGGTCCGCCGGGTCGATAGCGGCGACGGCGTTGCCATTCTGACCGATATGTTTGGCGGGACCCCCTCGAACCTCGCCATCTCGGTGATGAGCCGGCCCAAGGTCGAGGTGCTTGCCGGAATCAATCTGCCGATGCTGGTCAAGCTCGCCAAAGTTCGTGACGAGTGCCCGCTTGCCGAGGCGGTGGCGGCCGCACAGGAGGCCGGACGCAAATATGTCACCATCGCCAGCCGGGTTCTCACCGGCAAATGAACGAAGGAGCCCATAGCGTCTGCATGGCGCGCGACAAGCCGGCAACCGAGGGCGCCGTGGCGCGGATCTTTCTCATCTGCAACAAAAAGGGTCTGCACGCCCGTGCCTCAGCCAAATTTGTGCAGACGGTGGAAAAATTCGACGCCGACGTACGCGTACGACGTTGCGGCGGCGAGTCCGGCAACGAGACGGTCGGCGGCACCTCGATCATGGGACTGATGATGCTCGCCGCCGCGCCGGGCACTTCGATCGCCGTCGAAGCGACCGGGCCGGAGGCGGCCGAAGTGGTCGATGCTTTGGCGGCGCTCATCGAATCGCGCTTCGGCGAAGCGGATTGATCGCAATCGACGGTACGAGCCGGCAGGACAGACTGGCGCGAAATGCCAAAATGCAGGAAGTCGCCGCGCCAGCAATGGCCCAAAAGACGATCGCAGCGCCGGAATTCGTCCAACCGCGTCGCCACGATTTCGTCCCGCCCTTCACATCGCAAGCTTTCGCCGAAGGAGAACAGGTCCATGAGCGCCGATACGACCAGTGCAAAAGGCAATGCATCGCCCGGCGCCGCGGCGATGGGAGCCGCGGCCGAGCGTCAGCCGCCGATGATCCGCTATCTCGATCATCCCGATATGGCGGAAACTTTTGCCGATTCTATCACCGGCCTGATCTTTGACGGCCAGACGCTGCGCATCGAGTTCGGCGTCACCCGTTTCGACGAGGTGAAGCCCGATGCGCAGATTACCGGCCGCCGTTATCCGGCCTGCCGCCTGGTGCTGCCGCCTGCGGCCGCGGTCGAGCTCATCAACCGCATGCAGCAGATTGCCGCGGCGCTGACGCAAGCCGGCGTGGTGCGCGCAGCGCCGCGGCCTACGGCAGCGGCTCCCGCCACAAAGCCAGAGTGATCTACTCTGTCATTGCAAGCGTCAGCGAAACGATCCACTTGCTGGCCGAGCCTGGATCACGTTCTGGCAGAGCCTGTCATCGGGCCGCGCGCTTTCGCGCGGAGGCGTCGGCTCCATGCAAGGACGAATCTTCCGCCGCCTCGCGCGCCGCTTTCAGATCGGCGACGAAAGCCGCATAGGCGGCGTGCCTGTCACCTTCATCTTCGATGCGCAGCAGCGAAGACGGATGCACGGTGACGACAAGCTTTGTGCCGTCGGCAAGATCGAACGGCGTCTTGCGCAGCTTCGCGATCGTCAATGTCTTGCCGGTCACGCCGCGCGCTGCGGTGACACCGAGCGCAATGATCGTGGCCGGCTTGACCAGCGCGCGCTCGTGATCGAGCCAGATCTTGCAGCGCCCGACCTCGTAGTTGTTCGGCCGCTTGTGCAGCCGCCGCTTGCCCCGCATCTCATGTTTGAAATGTTTGACCGCATTGGTGACATAGGTCTCCTTGCGATCAATGCCGGCATCCTTGAGCGCCTGATCGAGGATGCGTCCCGCCGGGCCGACAAAGGGCTTGCCGGCAAGGTCTTCCCTGTCGCCTGGCTGCTCGCCGACCAGCATGAAGGCCGCCCGGCCCGGCCCCTCGCCGGGCACCGCCTGCGTCGCATCGCGATAGAGCGGGCAGCGTCGGCATGCCGCCTCGGCCGCGGCCAGGGCTTTGAGCGATTTGATCGAGGTTTGCGGCGCATCCATGTCGCCAAAATGCCCTGTCGAAGCACTCTCCGCAAAAATCGGTACCGGTTTTCCGTCAGAAAATGCGACAAAACAAAAACCGTGGAAGCGTTTTCCGTTTTCATCAAATCGGAAACGCTGTCGCCGCAATGGCTCGGCAAAGCCATATAAAGGTATCTTTATATCTTTATTGCCGGGCCGACAGCCTGCTGCTATAGGCATCCTTACGCCTACGGCCGCCGAGATAGGCCCCTGAACGCCAGAAGGACGCTCATGAGCACCGCGACCAAGCCCAAAAGCCATGCCGCCCGGACCGATTACGTCGTCAAGGATATCGGCCTCGCCGATTGGGGCCGCAAGGAGATGGCCATTGCCGAGGTCGAGATGCCGGGCCTGATGGCCACACGCGAGGAATATGGGCCGCAGCAGCCGTTGCGCGGCGCCAAGATCGCCGGCTCCCTGCATATGACCATCCAGACCGCGGTGCTGATCGAGACGCTCAAAGCGCTCGGCGCGGACGTGCGCTGGGCGTCCTGCAACATTTATTCGACCCAGGACCATGCCGCGGCCGCCATCGCCGCCGCCGGCACGCCGGTCTTTGCCGTCAAGGGCGAGAGCCTCGCCGACTATTGGGAGTACACTCACCGCATTTTCGAGTGGCCGGACGGTTCGGGTCCGAACATGATCCTCGACGACGGCGGCGACGCGACGCTGCTCATGCATCTGGGCATGCAGGCCGAGACCAATCCGGGCGTGATCGCCAAGCCCGGCAACGAGGAAGAGGAGGTGCTGTTCGCCGCCATCAAGAAGCGTCTGCAGGCACAGCCCGGCTGGTACTCGAAAATGGCCAGGGGCATCAAAGGCGTCACCGAGGAGACCACGACCGGCGTGCATCGGCTCTATCAGATGGAGAAAGAGGGCCGGCTGCTGTTCCCCGCCATCAATGTCAATGACAGCGTCACCAAGTCGAAATTCGACAACCTCTATGGCTGCCGCGAGTCGCTGGTCGACGGTATCCGCCGCGGCACCGACGTGATGATGGCCGGCAAAGTCGCGATGGTCGCCGGCTTCGGCGATGTCGGCAAAGGTTCGGCGGCGTCGCTGCGCCAGGCCGGTTGCCGCGTCATGGTTTCGGAGATCGATCCGATCTGCGCGCTGCAGGCAGCGATGGAAGGCTACGAAGTCACCACGATGGAAGATGCCGCACCGCGCGCCGATATTTTCGTTACCGCCACGGGCAATGTCGACGTCATCACCATCGAGCACATGCGCAAGATGAAGGATCGTGCCATTGTCTGCAATATCGGCCACTTCGACTCGGAGATTCAGGTCGCGGCGCTGAAGAATCTGAAATGGCACAACGTCAAGCCGCAAGTCGACGAGATCGAATTCCCCGATGGCAAGCGCATCATCCTTCTGTCCGAAGGGCGCCTGGTCAATCTCGGCAACGCCATGGGCCATCCGAGCTTTGTGATGTCGTCGTCCTTTACCAATCAGACGCTGGCGCAGATCGAGCTGTGGACCAATCCGGGTAAGTATCAGAACAAGGTTTACACGCTGCCGAAAAAGCTCGACGAGAAGGTCGCGCGACTGCATCTCGAGAAGATCGGCGTCAAACTCACCAAGCTCTCCGACAAGCAGTCGACGTATATCGGCGTGCCGGTGGCCGGCCCGTACAAGCCGGATCATTATCGGTACTGATACAGAGGCAGCGGGCGTAAAGCCAAAGACGTCAGGGCGGGGGCACAGCCGTTCGGAAGAATGGCGTCGCTTCGCCCGCCCATGTGCCGCCCGCCCATGGGCCGCCCGCCCATGTGCCGCCCCCCATGGGCCGCCCGCCCATGTGCCGCCCGCCATGTGCCGGTCATCCCCGTCCTTGGCTTCCGAACGCTCAAGACGTGGCTGCCCGGCACAAGGGCCGGGCATGACGACAAGGCAAGCGGGGAGAGGCAGCGGCTCTCACTTGCCGCCCCGGGGTACCGGTGTTATCTGCCCGCCATGCCGGCAATCCCGATCGAAAACATCCGCAATTTCGCGATCATTGCCCATATCGATCATGGCAAATCGACGCTTGCCGACCGGCTGATTCAGCTCACCGGCGGGCTGGAAGCGCGCGAAATGGTGGATCAGGTGCTCGATTCCATGGAGATCGAGCGCGAGCGCGGCATCACCATCAAGGCGCAGACGGTGCGGCTGAATTACCGCGCTCGCGACGGCAAAGATTACGTTCTCAACCTCATCGATACGCCCGGCCATGTCGACTTCGCCTATGAGGTGAACCGATCGCTTGCCGCCTGCGAAGGCTCGCTGCTTGTGGTCGACGCGAGCCAGGGCGTCGAGGCGCAGACGCTCGCCAATGTCTATCAGGCGATCGACAACAACCACGAGATCGTGCCGGTGCTCAACAAGGTCGATCTGCCGGCGGCTGAGCCCGAGAAGGTCAAGCGACAGATCGAGGATGTGATCGGGCTCGACGCGTCCGATGCGATCCTGATTTCGGCCAAGACCGGGCTCAATGTGCCCGACGTGCTGGAAGCGATCGTGCATCGCCTGCCGCCGCCGAAGGGCGATGCCGCGGCGGCGCTGAAAGCGCTGCTCGTCGATTCCTGGTACGACGCCTATCTCGGCGTGGTCGTCTTGTTCCGCGTGGTCGCCGGCGTGCTGAAAAAGGGTCAGCGCATCCGCATGATGGGCAGCGGCGCCGCCTACGAGATCGACCGCGTCGGCATTTTCACGCCCAAGCGCGTCGAGCTTGACGAACTCGGCCCGGGTGAGATCGGCTTTCTCACCGCCTCGATCAAGGAAGTCGCCGACACACGGATCGGCGACACCATCACCGACGACAAACAGCCGGTCGCCGCCCCGCTGCCCGGCTTTCGCCCGGCGATTCCGGTCGTGTTTTGCGGCCTGTTTCCGGTCGATGCCGCGGACTTCGAAAATCTGCGCGCCGCCATGGGCAAACTCCGCCTTAACGACGCGAGTTTCACCTATGAGATGGAAACGTCGGCCGCGCTCGGCTTCGGCTTCCGCTGCGGCTTCCTCGGCCTCCTGCATCTGGAAATCATCCAGGAGCGGCTCGAACGCGAGTTCAGTCTCAACCTGATCGCCACCGCGCCGTCGGTGATCTACAAGATCACGCTGCGCAACGGGCAAAATCTCGAAATCCATAATCCGGTCGACATGCCGGATCCCAACCATATCGAGGAAACGCAGGAGCCCTGGATCGAGGCGACAATTCTCACACCCGATGAATATCTCGGCGCCGTGCTGAAACTCTGTCAGGACCGCCGCGGCGAGCAGAAGGAGCTCACTTATGTCGGCAGCCGCGCGCTGGTGAAATACAATTTGCCGCTCAACGAAGTGGTGTTCGACTTTTACGTCCGGCTCAAATCGGTCTCGCGCGGCTATGCCTCGTTCGATTATCACCTCACCGATTATCGTCCGGCCGATCTGGTGAAATTGCAGATGCTGGTCAATGGCGAGCCAGTCGATGCGCTGGCGATGCTGGTGCATAGGACGCGCGCCGAAAGCCGCGGCCGCGCCATGGCGGAGAAGCTCAAGGAATTGATCCCGCCGCACATGTTCCAGGTGCCGATCCAGGCCGCGATCGGCGGCAAGATCATTGCGCGTGAAACCGTGCGCGCCTTCCGCAAGGATGTCACCGCGAAGTGCTATGGCGGCGACGTCACCCGCAAGCGCAAGCTTCTGGAGAAGCAGAAGGAAGGCAAGAAGCGCATGCGCCAGTTCGGCAAGGTCGATATCCCGCAAGAGGCGTTCATCGCCGCGCTGAAGGTTGATGTGTGACGCTCAGCCCTTAGCTCTGCGCTGGGCAGCCGTGCGGCGCGCTGAAATCTTCACCCGCTGCGAACGCGCAGAACAATCACGCCATAAAATTTCGCACCATGCCATTGCGCGCAGGCCGATCAACTTTCCGCGATAACGTGTCCGTTTTCGCGCCCGCGGCATTGAAAAGGCGATTTGCCAAAATTCTGCTCCCTTGGAATTTGGAGGATTGCCATGCTCCACCGCGTCGCCTCTTGGAGAGGCCAGCGCCGCCGCGGCGCGTTGCTCTCAGGCATCTCGTTCGCCGCGCTCGTGCTCGCCGGCGCATCGGTTCTCGCCCAACCGCAGGCCGTGCCGGAAAGCCGAGCCGCACAGAGCGGCAGCTGTCCCGGCGATAATGGCGGGCTGACGCTGCCGCCCGGTTTTTGCGCAAGCGTCTTTGCCGATAATCTCGGTCACGTCCGCCACATGGTGGTGGCGCCAAACGGCGTGCTCTACGTCAATACCTGGAGCGGCCGCTATTACCATTTCGATACGCCGCCCGCCGGCGGCTTTTTGATCGCGCTCAAAGATTCCCAGGGCACCGGCCACGCCGATGTGATTGAGCGCTTCGGGCCGGGCGTGCCGCAAGGCTCAGCGGGCGGCACCGGCATCGGCATCTACAACGGTGCGCTCTATGCCGAGCAGAACGACAAGATCATCCGCTATCCTTTGTCGTCCGGCTCCATCGTGCCCAACGCATCGGCGCTGGCGATTGTCTCCGGCCTGCCGCTGACCGGCGACCACCCGATGCATCCATTCATCATCGACAGCCAGGGTCACATCTATGTCGATCTCGGCTCGGCGACCAATTCCTGCCAGATCGAGAATCGCGCGCCGAATTCGCCGGGGCACGATCCCTGCACCGAGCTTGAGACGCGCGCCGGTATCTGGCTCTACGACGCCAACAAGACCGGCCAGCATTTCTCGGCGGCCGAGCGCTACGCGACCGGGCTGCGCAATGGCGAGGGATTTGGCATCGATTCCGCAGGCCGCATTTTCGCCACCCAGCACGGCCGCGATCAGCTGTCGCAGAATTTTCCCAAACTCTATACGTCCAGGCAAAGTGCCGAGCTGCCGGCCGAGGAGCTCGTGCTGTTGCAGAAGGACGCCGATTACGGCTGGCCGGAATGTTATTACGACCGCGATCAGGGCAGGCTCGTTCTGGCACCGGAATATGGCGGCGATGGCGGCCACAAGATCGGCGTCTGCGCCCAGAAGACGCCGCCGGTGGCGTCCTTTCCCGGTCATTGGGCGCCGAACGATCTGTTGATCTATACCGGCAGCGCGTTCCCGAACGCCTATCACGACGGCGCCTTCATCGCCTTTCACGGCTCGTGGAATCGCGCGCCCGAGCCGCAGGGCGGCTACAATGTCGTGTTCCAGCCGCTCAAGGACGGCAAGGCCGCCGGTTACTTCGTCGTTTTCGCCGACGGTTTCGCCGGCAGGATCAAGGAGCCGGGCCAGGCGGCGTTCCGGCCGACCGGGCTCGCGCAGGCACCGGACGGCGCGCTTTATATTTCCGATGACAAGCATGGCCGCATCTGGCGCGTGACCTATCACGGCGCAGCGGATGTGCCGCTTGCCGCTGCCGCCGCGGCCGTCGCGAGCAGCGAGGGCGAGCCCGGCCCGCCGGAAGGCCTTCATGCCGAAGCCGGCCGGCCAAGCCCCGAGTCGCTGCCGGTGCCGCCCGGCGCCACCAGGGAGCAGGTCGCGCTCGGCGACCGCATCTTCCATGGCGAGGCCGCCGGCGGCACCTGCACCGGCTGCCACGGCTCCAACGCACAGGGCGGCCCGCAGGCACCCTCGCTGGTAAGCGGCCGCTGGTTCATCAGCGACGGCAGCCTGAAATCGCTCGAGGACATCATCGCCAATGGCGTACCGCGGCCGCGCGACTACGAAGTGCCTATGCCGCCCAAAGGCGGCGCGCCGCTGTCGGATACCGACGTTGCCGCGGTGGCCGCCTATGTGTGGGCGATCAGCCATCACCGCGGATGAGCGCGGCTTGTGCGTTCACCCCGCTCGATCATGTGCCTCCTCGCCGGCAAAGCGATCCGATCCAGTTGCAGCGCCGGGATTGGCTCTAACTCGATCCCGTTCCCCGGATGCGGTGCAGCGTGGCGCGAAGCGAAACGGTGCACCGCTGATCCGGGGCCTTCCCAAGCGTGGCGCGTGCCAAGAGCGCGGAGCCTGTGACGGTCCCGGGTCGGCAGCGCACCGCTCCACTTCGTTCCGCGCTGC
>JAJPJB010000096.1 GCA_021324465.1 Hyphomicrobiaceae bacterium | reverse complement strand
GCGACGGCTTGGCGACGGCTTGGCGACCGTCCCGGCAACCGCTTGGCGACCGTCCCGGCAAAAAGATATAAGGCGTGCGCAACCCATCGGTGCCATCGCGGCCACGCAGCCACGCTGTCCCCGCCGCGTCGCAGCCCAATGACCAACCTGCTCATTCTGCTCACTTTCCCCGAGACCATCCGCAACCAATACCGCGATCGCCTGCAGGCACGCTTTCCCGAGCTTGCGATCGCGGTGGTCGACCATCACTCCAAGGCCGGTCCGCATATCGGCAAGGCCGATGCGCTGCTCACCTTCGCTCCAATGCTCTCGAGCAAGGTGTTGCAAGACGGCACCCGGCTGAAATGGATTCAGGCGTTGGGCACCGGCACGGACAATCTCACCGACCAGGCGGCTTTGCGCAAAGACGTCATCGTCACCAATGTGCGCGGCATCCACGGCCCACCGGTCTCCGAGGCGGCGCTTGCCGGCATGCTGGCGCTGGCCCGCGATCTGCCGCGCGCCGTACGCGCCCAGGCCTCTCACCAATGGCAACGCTGGCCGGCGCAGCTTCTGCACAACAAGACGGTCGGCATTTTCGGCATCGGCCTGATCGCCGAGGCGCTGGCGCCGAAATGCAAGGCCTTCGGCATGCGTGTCATCGGCGTCAGCTCGGCGCCGCGCCCCGCTCCCGGTTTCGACGCTATGTACAGGCGCGAGGAGCTTCGCGACGTGGTCGGCGAGTTCGATTTCTTCGTGCTGCTGACACCACTTACGGAGAAGACGCGCGGCAGCATCGGCGCGGATATCTTCGTCCGGATGAAACCGTCGAGCTTTTTGATCAATCTGGCGCGCGGCGGCGTAGTCGACGAGCCGGCATTGCTCGAGGCTCTCCAGAACGGCCGCATTGCCGGCGCGGCGCTCGACGTCTTCACGCAAGAGCCCCTGGCGGCCGATCATCCGCTCTGGGATATGCAGAACGTCATTATCACCACGCATCAGGGCGGCTTCTGCGACGTCTATATCGATCACGCGCTGCCTACGGTGGTGGCGAACATGCAATGCTTTCTCAGCGGCGAGCTCGACCGCATGATCAATGTCGTGGCGCATTAGGATCATTGGCCGCTCGTGCCCGCACAAGCGCGGACCTGGACTAGCGCGGGAACGAGCGGAAGACAGGAGACTCAGAAAATGGAACGCCTATCCGAACGCCTGCAGACGCCGATCTCGACCAGAGAACTCGAACGCCGTTGGGCCGCGGTGCGCGCCGCCATGGAGCGCGAGAAGATCGACGTGCTCTTGATGCAGAACAACAACGACTATATGGGCGGCTACGTCAAATATTTCACTGATCTGCCAGCGACCAACGGCTATCCGCTCACGGTGGTTTTTCCGCGCGATGATCTGATGACGCTGGTGAGCCAGGGTCCGTTCGGCGGCGTCAATACGCCGACTGCGAACGGCGACGGCATACGTCGCGGCGTCAAGCAATGGCTGACCACGCCGAGCTATGCGTCATGCCACTACACCGCGAGCTACGATCCGGAGCTGGCGGCCAAAGGGCTCGAGCCCTATGCCGGCGGCACGATCGGGCTGGTCGGCACTTACGGCATGTCGCACGCGCTGGTCGATTATCTGCAGAAGGGCCGCTTCTCCAATACGCGCTTTGTCGATGCCTCCGATCTGGTCGACAAGATCAAAGTCATCAAAAGCCCGGAGGAGCAGGAGCTGATCCGCCGCACCGCCGCGATGCAGGACGGCGCCATGCGTGCCGCCTTCGCCGCCGTCGAGCCCGGCATGCGCGACCGCGACATCGCCGCAATCGCCCAGTGCTACAGTCAGCGCCACGGCAGCGAGAACGGTATCTATCTCTGCGCCTCGATGCCGCCCGACAAGCCGGCGCAGTTCAGCCAGCGCCATTATCAGAACCGCGTCATCCAGGAGGGCGACACGCTGGCGCTTTTGGTCGAGGATTCAGGTCCGGGCGGCATGTATACCGAGCTCGGCCGCTCCTGCGTCGTCGGCAAGGCCTCCAACGAGATCAAGGATGAATTCGCCTTCGCGCTCGAAGCGCGCAAATTCAATCTTTCGCTGCTTAAGCCCGGCACGCCGTGCAAGGAGATCTTTGCCGCCTATAACGACTTCATGCGCAGCCATGGCCGGCCCGAAGAGAAGCGCCTGCACTGCCACGGCCAAGGCTACGATCTGGTCGAGCGCCCGCTCATTCGCAGCGACGAGCCGATGGCGATCCAAAAGGACATGAACATCGTGGTGCATCCGACCTATATCCGGGGCCACGTGCTGTCCTGGGTCTGCGACAATTATCTGGTCGGCGCCAGCGGGCCGGGCGAGCGGCTGCACCGGTTTCCGGAGGAGATCACCGAACTGGGCTAAAGGCGCTCGCGGCTGAACCCGAAGCGTCACTGCGAGGGGTCAACGGGTCCCGCGCGAAGCGCGCGCCCCGATGACAGGCTCCGCATATCGGCGGCACCGCCGCAGCGCGCCCCGTTTGACCACCAAAGGCGCTTGCGCCTAACAGCGCAGTTGACTGCACGCCCGAACGGATGCAGCACTTGCCGCTCCCAAGAAACGTCCAAGAAGACAGGACCCCCAAACATGAAATTTAGATTGTTGGTTGCCGTCGCGGCCGTCTTTGTTTTGGCCTTGCCGGTGGCGCCTCCCGCCCAAGCCGACGACTTTCCCTCCCATCCCATGACCATGGTCATCCCGTTCGCCGCCGGCGGACCGACCGATATTCTCGGCCGCGTCATTGCTGGGCGCATGAGCGAGATTTTGGGCCAGACCGTGGTGGTCGAAAATGTCGGCGGCGCCGGCGGCATGACCGGCTCGGCCCGCGTCGCCAATGCCGCGCCCGACGGCTACCAGTTCGTGCTCGGCACCGTCGGCACCCATGCGCAGGGCCAGACGCTTTACAAAAAGCCGCTCTATAACTCGGTGACCGATTTCACCCCGGTCATTCTGATCGCCAACGTGCCGATCGTGCTCGAGACGCGCAAGGATCTGCCGGTCAACGGTTTTAAGGACTTCGTCGCCTACGCCAAGGAAAACCAGTCCAAGATGCAATTCGCCTCGGCCGGCGCCGGCTCGGCCACCCATCTCGGCTGCGTGCTGTTGAACTATGTGCTCGGCATCAATGTCACGCATGTGCCCTATCGCGGCACCGGTCCTGCGTTGCAGGACCTCGAGGGCGGCCGCGTCGACTACATGTGCGATATCATCACCACCGCAAAGCCGCCGATCGACAATGGCGCCGTCAAAGGTTTGGCGATCTTCGATACCAAGCGCTCGCCGGCATTGCCTAACCTGCCGACCGCGGCCGAAGAAGGCACCCCCAATCTCGTCGCCTACACATGGAACGCGATCTTCCTGCCCAAGGGCGCGCCGGAAGCAGTCGTGAAGAAGCTGCACGACGCCGCGCTCGCAGCAATGCATACGCCCGCCGTGCACGACAAGCTGACCGGGCTCGGCGCCGAGATCGTCTCCGATCAGGACGCGACCCCGCAGCATCTCGCCGATCTGGTCAAGAGCGAGATCGCCAAATGGGGTGCCGATCAAAGCGAGCGGCGTGTCGGTGGAATGATCGCTGGGCCGCGCGGTGACGGCGGCTACGCCCGGCTCGCTGCTGCTCTGCCCCGGCCCGTCCCGGAGCTACGACCGAGACGCGGATAGCGGACAAAGAGCGACGAATAGGGAACACAAGCGGCAGGTTTCCCTATTCGCTATTCGCTCACTTTCGCCATCTGCGCAGATTACGCCGCCCGCATGGCCCCTTGAGCCCCTTGAGCCTTGAGCGCGTTGAACAGCTCGAAAGCCTCTTTCGGCTTCATGTTCTTGTGCACGACCGCACCGACTGCGGCGATCATGGCCGCCGGCGCCTCGGACTGGAAAATATTGCGGCCCATGTCGACCCCGGCCGCGCCCTGCTGCACGGCGTTATAGGCCATGGTGAGCGCGTCAAGCTCAGGCAATTTCTTGCCGCCCGCCATCACGATCGGCACCGGGCATGACGCGGTGACGGTCTCAAACCCGTCCTCGACATAATAGGTCTTCACATAGTGCGCGCCGAGCTCGGCGATGATGCGGCAGGCGAGCCGAAAATATTTTGCATCGCGCACCATATTCTTGCCGACCGCGGTGATGCCCATTACCGGCACGCCGGCATTCAATCCGGCATCGACCAGCTTTGTCATATTGTGCACCGACCGCGTCTCGTGCTCGCCGCCGATGAAGACCTGGATGCCGACGCCGGCTGCGTTGAGCCGGACCGCGTCCGCCATGTCCATGGCGATCTGCTCGTCGGAGAGCTCTTCGCGCAGAATGCTCGGCCCGCCGGAGGCGCGCAGCACCATCGGCTTCCGACATTCCGCCGGAATGACGGTGCGCAGGATGCCGCGCGTGCAGAACAGCGCGTCGCATTGCGGCAATAGCGGCACGATCGAGAGATCGATGCGCTCAAGGCCCGTGGTCGGGCCCTGGAAATAGCCGTGGTCGATCGCCAGCATCACGGTGCGGCCGGATGACGGATCGAACACCCGCGCCATCCGGTTCTTCATGCCCCAATCAAGCTGATGCGAGCCTTTCAGATAGAAGCCCGGCGTACTTTGCGGCTGATCGGTGAAATAGCGCGCGCCTTCCTTGTCGGCTTCGGGCATTATCAGTCCCTCACGTAATTTCCATGGCCGATGTCACGCCAGCGGCTGGCACCCGGCGGCGGCACGGCCTGGTCATCCTGCGGCGCGACCTCCCGGTAGTAGGGATTGTGCTGGCAGAAGCCGCGATTGCCGGCGATCACATGGGGTGCGCATTCGGCCGCCGAATTGTACTCGCACTGCCACACGATATTGCCCGCGACTTCGTCGATCACCGCGCACCAGGGGGCGTCGCCGTAGCTCGAAGCGTGGCTTGCCGAGGCGCCAAAGCCCGCGACGTCGAGCACCGCTGCCAAAAGCACTGCGGCCGTAGAGATCGGCTTTGGAGTGATTTTCATGCTGGTTTTCCCAGCCGGCAGTTTAGGGGCCCAAGGCTAGAGGGCCAAGGCCGAAAAGCAACGCAAAGTGTCCGGCCGAGGAACACGCCGGCACAGCGGATTGAGGGCCGTTCGAATTGCTCCGCAACCGGTAGCCGCTTGCATTGTTCTCCTTTTGTTCTACAGTACTGAGTTCGAACATAAAGTGAACATAACAGCCTTTTCCACCTCGTCCGGAACTCCATCCACGGAACCGGCGGAGTGGAAAGCGCGCAGGCAGACGAACCGGTTCAATGACCGACTCGGCAACTCTTTTCCTTTCTCCCGGAATGGCGCGAAACCGCGCCCGAAACCGCGTTTTGGTGCTGGAAGAATTGCGCCGTCTGCTGCCTGGCTTGGAAGCCATCCACAGCCCCCTGCCCTTCGGCCTCCCCGAACTCGATTTCCATCTGCCGCACGGCGGTTTGGCCGCCGGCGCCCTGCATGAAATCGTTCCCGAAACGGACGGCGCCATGGAAAGCGCGATGGCGGCGGCCTTCGGCTTTGTCGTGGCCGTGCTGGCACGCATCTCTTCCCCTCATTCTTGGATCTCCCCGGCCCCATCCGGGCCGCGCTTGCGCGCGCCCGATTGCATGTTTGCCGGGGAGGGGCTGAGAGCGGGGGTCGGCGGGGGAAATACGAGCGTCGACGCCGTATTACCTCGCCTGCCTCGGGCACGCCCTCTTATCTTCATCCTCCCGACCCATGGCCGGTGCCGATACGGCCGCCTGTCCGGACATGGGCTGAACAGTCTTGGCCTCGATCCCTCGCATGTCGTTCTGGTCGAAACCGTGCATCACAAAGAAACTTTGTGGGCCTTTGCCGAAGCGCTGCATTCGGGCGTGCCGTTGGCCGTGGCCGGCTTCATCGACTGGCTGGATCTGAAAACCAGCCAAAAACTTCAGCTTGCCGCAGGCGACGCCAACCTGCCGCTTTTCCTCATCCGTCCGGCACCAACGCTTGAAGCGAGCGCCGCGGCGACACGCTGGCGCGTTGGCACCGCGGAAGCCGCGCGCGGCCGGTTCGGGCTGTTCGCGCGTCCGCGATGGCATCTGCAACTTGAGCGCTGCCGCAATGGCCGGCCGGGTGAATGGATAGTGGAGTACGATCATGTCGCGCATTGTTTCAGTTTGGCTGCCGCGCTGGCCGATCCAGCGCTTTCTCGCCGCGCAGGCGCTCGCCAATCAGGTCACCCCGTCAGGCACGCCCATCGATCCTGAGCAGCCTTTCGTTCTCGCCATGGCCACGACCGGCGGCCTGCATATCGTCGCCTTGAACGAAGCGGCGGAAGATCGTGGCCTCAGCGTCGGCGCGCCCGTAGCCGATGCGCGCGCCAAAGCCGGCTTTTTGCAAATGCGCCCGGTCGATGCCGCAGCCGATGATGCCGCGCTGCGCCGCATTGCTTTGTGGGCGACGCGCTACACGCCAACCGCCTCGCCCTGGAATGAAGATAACGGCGCCGACGGGTTTTTCCTCGACATCGAAGGCGCGGCGCATCTGTTCGGCGGCGAGGAAAAACTCATTGCCGACCTTGCCGCGCGGCTGAAAAAATTCGGGCTTGCGGCGCGGCTTGCAGTCGCCGCAACCCCGGGTGCGGCCTGGGCGCTGGCGCATTTCCATGAACAGCCTTTGTTTGTCTTGCCGGCGGGCGAAGAAGCATCCGCGCTTTCAGCGCTGCCGGTCGACGCCCTGCGGCTGTCGCCGGATACGCGCTCCACATTGCGCCGGCTCGGCTTCAAAACGGTCGGCGCGCTCCTTGACAAACCGCGGGCGCCGTTTGCGGCGCGCTTTGCGGCGGAGCTGTTGCGCCGGCTCGATCAGGCGCTCGGCCGCGGCGAAGAGCCGCTCGCCCCGATCATCGCGCCGCCGGTCTATCACAGCCTCCATTATCTGCTCGAGCCGATCGTCGCGCAGGACGCGATCATCGCGCGGGCGCGACAGCTGATGCAAAGCCTCGCCAAAGTTTTGCAACGCGACGATGCCGGCGCACGGGCGCTGCGGCTTACCCTCTACCGCGTCGATGGCGCAGTCGAGAGCATCAATATCGCGCTGACGCTGCCGACACGCAGCGCCGATCATGTGGCGCGTCTTCTCGCGCTCAAGCTCGAAGCAAAAGAGAGCCGCAGCTTGGATTTTTTTGATGCCGGCTTCGGCTTCGAAGCGATCGGCCTTGCCATCACCCGCGCCGAGCCTATGCCGGCGCAGCAGATCGCGCTGAAGTCCGCCGGGCTGGCGCAGGATGCAGCTGATGCCGCCGAAGACTACGCCGCCTTGATCGACGCGCTGCGCCAGCGTTTGGGTCCACATCGCGTGCGGCGGTTTACGCCGATCGAAAGCCACATTCCCGAGAGCGCCGAAACTTCGGCGCCGGTCGACAACACAGAAACGGCATGGCCACTCGCCGACGACAGACCGCGCCCGCTCCTGCTTCTGCCGCAAGCCGAGCCGACCGAGGTCACAGCTCTTGTGCCTGACGGCCCGCCGCGCCGATTCTCTTGGCGCGGCGTGACCTATGACATCACTGGCGCCCAAGGTCCCGAGCGCATCGGCAGCGAATGGTGGCGCGATCTCTCCGCTCATTCCCGCGCCAGCGGGAATCCAGAACTGGCTCTTCGCCACGGAGCACCCCATCGCGGGAATGAGCGGTGCGCTCTGACCCGCGACTATTACCTCGTCGAAGATTCTGCCGGCCACCGCTTCTGGCTCTATCGCGAGGGCCTTTACGGGCGCGAGACCACTCAGGCGCGCTGGTACGTGCACGGATTGTTTGCGTGAGTTGAAAAGATGGACATGGTGAACCGCGTCTACGCGCTCCTTTCACCCTCCCCGGAAGGGGGAGGGTCGCCATCGAGCGCAAACTCGATGGCGGGATGGGGTGAACTTCGAGCGCACGATCCCGCCCCGACTTCGCTTCGCTCCATAGCCGATGCAAAGCATCGGCGTTCTTACAAACGGCGGTCGAAGACCGCCTATCCCCTTCCCCTGCAGGGGAGGGTGTGATGGCTTACGCCGAGCTCGCCGTCACGACGAATTTCTCCTTCCTGCGCGGTGCGTCGCACCCGCAGGAAATGGTGGCGCGCGCCGATGAACTCGGGCTCACCGCCATCGGCATTGCTGACCGCAACTCCTTTGCCGGCGTGGTGCGCGCCTATGAGGAAGCGCGCACCAGAAAAATAAAGCTCGTCGTCGGCACGCGTCTGGTCACCGTCGACGGCTTCGAGACCCTCGCTTATCCCACCGATCGAAAGGCCTATGGACGTCTCTGTAGGCTTCTCACCAAGGGCAATCTCGCCGCCAAGAAAGGCGAATGCGGCCTCGCTTTCGAAGACATTCTCGAAGCGAGCGAAGGCCAGATCTTCATCGCGCTGTCGCCACTCACACTGTTCGGGGGTCATCATTCTGAGATGCGCGCGCGTAGCGCGAGCCTCGAAGGATGCCGGCCGCAGCGCCCCGGCCGTCCCCTTTTGAGGCTCGCTTCGCTCGCACCTCAGGGTGACGGAAATGAATCGTCGACATTCCTCACACGACTTACCACCCTCGTCCGCGCCGCTCCCGGCCGCACCTTCCTTGCCGGCATTCATTATCATCGCGGCGACGAACCGCGCCGGCTCGACCTGCTCAACGAATTCGGCGCGCAGATCGGCGCCCCGCTCGTCGCCGTCAACGATGTGCTCTATCACACCCCGGAGCGCCGGCCACTCGCCGACGTGGTCACCTGCATCCGCCAGAAATGCACGCTCGCCGAAGCGGGCCTCCGGCTCAGCGTCAATGCCGAGCGCCACATCAAGCCGCCCGAGGAAATGGCGCGGCTGTTTCAAGAATTCCCCGACGCTATCACGCGTACCATTACCATCGCAGAGGCCTGTACCTTCTCGCTCGGCGAACTGAAATACGAATATCCGGACGAGCCGGTGCCGGAGGGCAAGACCGCGCAAGAGCATCTTGAAGATCTGACCTGGGCCGGCGCGCGCGAGCGCTATCCGAAAGATCATTATCCGAACGGCATTCCCGAAAATATCAAAAAACAAATTCAGGACGAGCTTAAGCTGATCGCCAAGCTCGATTACGCACGCTACTTTCTGACCGTCTATGACGTCGTGTCCTTCGCGCGCCGACAGGAGAAGGAAATTCTCTGCCAAGGCCGCGGCTCGGCCGCCAACAGCGTGGTCTGCTTCTGCCTCGGCATCACCTCGGTCAATCCGGAAAAGACCCAGCTTCTGTTCGCCCGTTTCATATCCGAGAATCGCGGCGAGCCGCCCGATATCGACGTCGATTTCGAGCACGAGCGGCGCGAGGAGGTCATCCAGTACATTTATCAGCGCTACGGCCGGCACCGCGCCGCGATATGCGCGACCGTCGTGCATTACCGCTCACGCCGCGCCATTCGCGAAGTCGGCAAAGTTTTGGGCTTGACCGACGACATCACCGCGGCGCTTGCCAAGACCGTCTGGGGCTATGGCGACGGCTTGCCCGATGACCACATTCGCCAGGCCGGCCTCGATCCCGACAATCCGCAAATCCGGCAGGCCGCCGCACTCGCTGACGAGCTGATCGGCTTCCCGCGCCACCTGTCGCAACATGTCGGCGGTTTCGTGCTCACCCGCGAGCGGCTCGACGAGACGGTGCCCATCGGCAATGCCGCCATGGATGACCGCACCTTCATCGAATGGGACAAGGACGACATCGACGTGCTCGGCCTGATGAAGGTCGATGTGCTCGCGCTCGGCATGCTGAGCTGCCTGCGCCGCGGCCTCGATCTGTTGCAGCAGCATTACGGCAAGCACTATTCGCTCGCCACGCTGCCGCAGGACGAGCGCGCCGTCTATGAGATGCTGTCGCGCGCCGACTCCATCGGCGTGTTCCAGGTCGAGAGCCGCGCGCAGATGTCGATGCTGCCGCGGCTGAAGCCGCAATGCTTCTATGACCTCGTCATCGAAGTCGCGATCGTGCGGCCGGGCCCGATCCAGGGCGACATGGTGCATCCTTATTTGCGCCGGCGCGATCGCATCGAAAAGGAGCATTACCCCTCGCCCGCCCCGCAGCACGGGCCGGCCAATGAACTGGAAGAGGTGCTCAAGCGCACGCTCGGCGTGCCGCTGTTTCAGGAACAGGCGATGCAGATCGCCATTACGGCGGCGAAGTTTACGCCCGACGAGGCCGATGGTCTGCGCCGCGCCATGGCAACGTTCCGCCATACCGGCAAGGTGCATCTGTTCCGCGACAAATTCATCAACGGCATGGTCGCGCGCGGCTATGAGCGCAGCTTCGCCGAACATTGTTTCGGCCAGATTGAAGGCTTTGGCGAATACGGCTTTCCGGAAAGCCACGCGGCGAGCTTTGCGCTTCTGGTCTACGCCTCGGCCTGGATCAAGTGCCGCTATCCGGAGGTGTTTTGCGCCGCGATTCTCAACAGCCAGCCGATGGGCTTTTATCAGCCGGCACAGCTCGTGCGCGATGCGCGCGCGCACGGCGTTGAGGTGCGTCCCGTCGATGTCAATTTCAGCGACTGGGATTGCACGCTCGAAGCCTCCTCCCTCCCGCCCGCGAACGGAGGAGGAAACAATCCCTTCTCCTGCAAGGGGGAGGGTCGGGAGGGGCATGCCGTCCGGCTTGGCTTCCGCGTCATTTCCGGGCTCGGCGAAGACGAACTGAAAAAACTCGTCGCCGCGCGCGGCAACGGCTTTGCCTCGATCGAGCGGCTCGCCGCTATCGCCGGCGTATCGCGTTTCACCATCGAGCGGCTTGCCGAAGCCGATGCGTTCCGCTCGCTCGGGCTCGACCGGCGCGCCGCGCTATGGGCGGCACGGCGGCTGGATGTGATCGGCATTCGCACGACGCGCCGGTCGCCCGGCGCCGCGTCATCATCCGCTCATTCCCGCGCAAGCGGGAATCCAGCTTCTGGGCCCCCGCAACGGAGCGTCCCATCGCGCCAGCGCGATGGGGACTCCTCGCGGGGACGAGCGGATGAAACGTACGCGCTGCCGCTTTTGGCACCGCATCTGAGCGACGAGCTGTTTCCCGAACAGACGGTGGCGCTCCCCGCCATGCCGCTTTGCGAACATGTGGTGGAAGATTATGTGGCGACCGGCCTGTCGCTCAAAGCACATCCGGTACAGTTCTTCCGCGATCACCTCACTGCGCTTGGCGCGCTGCGCAATGCCGAATTGCGCAGCGAAGCTTTGCTGCAGGATACGATCGTCACCGTCGCCGGCCTTGTCCTGGTGCGGCAGCGGCCCGGCACGTCGAAAGGCGTTGTGTTCATGACGCTCGAGGACGAGACCGACATCACTAATATCATCGTCTGGCCGAAAGTTTTCGATGCGAACCGCCGCACGGTGATGACCGCGCGCTTTCTCGCCGTGCGCGGCCGCCTGCAGCGCGCGGGCCTCGTCATTCATGTCGTAGCGGAGCACTTTATCGATCTTTCTGCGCAGCTGCCGTGGCTGCGCGAGGGCGGCGATCTGTTCTCGCCGAAATTCTCCGGCGGACCGCTTCCCGTCGAAGCCATGCCGCTGCGCAGCCGCGATTTTCATTGAGGCGAAGAATGGAAATCCCCTCATTGCGCGCGAAGCGAAGCAATCCAGTGCGGCAGCGCCGTTGCTGGATTGCTCCGCCGCTCTGCTCCTCGCAATGACAAATACATTGGAGAAGTATCATGTGCGGACGCGCCAAACTTCCCGACGATATGTCCGAGATCAAGCTTGATCTGAAGGTCGACTGGGACGAGATCGCCGACTACAAGCCGTCTTGGAACGCGGCGCCGACCTCCAAGCTTCCCGTGGTCGTCTCGTACCACGGAGCGCGCATTCTCACCTTGATGCGCTGGGGCCTCATCCCGGGCTGGGTCCGCTCCTGGCAGCAAGCCACCAAGACCGCACGATCGACCTTCAATGCCCGCGCCGAAAGCATTGATGCGCGCCCGGCCTTTCGCCCCGCCTGGCAACGGCGCCGCCGCTGCCTCGTAATCGCCGACGGCTATTACGAGTGGCGCGATACCGATAAACAACCTTTTGCTGTGGCGCTTGGCAATCGCGGCCCGATGACGTTTGCCGGATTGTGGGACGTTTGGAACGCACCCGAAGGCGACGCGGTCAAATCCTTTGCCATCCTCACGACTCCGGCCAATGCGCTGTTGCGGTCGCTGCATGGCAGGATGCCGGCGCTGTTGCAGCCGGGACACTGGCCCGCTTGGCTCGGCGAGACGGCGACCACCGACAGCGAGCTCAAGGCTTTGCTCAAGCCCTATCCGGCGTCCGGCATGACGTTTTGGCCGGTCGACCGCCGGGTCGGCAATGTCCGCCACGACGATCCGGCTTTATTTGCGCCGCTTGATGAGACGAAATCGGCCCCATTGAGGTTATAGGCCGTAGCGGGCGAGCCGAAATAAACCGTCGAGCCGTTAAATATAGTCAAAAAGCCCGCGGCGGAGATCGCTCGTGCCGACCGACATAGGAGTTGCGCGCAAACGCAGTGACCTATATCGTCTGGAACCTGCCAAAATGCAGGGTCTCCCCGATGCCGCGCGTTACGGCAGGGGGAAAACGGCGGGAGACCCGCGCCCGGGACGTTGCACGTCAGGCGATCACGCCGACTCCGCGACACCTGGTCGCTACGGAATATCCCGAGACTTGTTGAAGTTCCTCGTTTCGACCAGTATCGGGGCGAGATTTTTGGACAAAGGCCCAAAAGACGGCGCCGGGAGGAAAATTTGCGGCTTTCCACCAGCCCTCTGCGCGAGTTGCTGAGCAAGCGTGACTTCTACGCCGGCGGCTTGATGGTTCTCTTCGGTCTCGGCATCGCGCTGAAAGGTACGACCTATCGCGCCGGCACGCTCATGCATATGGGCCCGGGCTTCCTACCGACCTCGCTCGGCGTGCTTCTCGTGCTCATCGGCATCGCTATCGCCGCCGCCGGCATGGCGCCCGACGGCGAGGAAGAGAACCAAAGCCTGTTGCCCGACCACCCGCAGTGGTGGGCCTGGTTCTGCATCCTGATGAGCCCGGTGGCCTTCATCTTTTTCGGCCGCTATTTCGGAATGGCGCCGGCCACTTTCTCTTGCGTCTTTGTCGCCGCGCTCGGTGACAAAACCGCCTCCTGGCTGAGCACGGTCATTCTCTCCATCGTCGTGACCGTGTTCGGCGTCGCGCTGTTTTCCTATTTCCTCCAAGTGCCCATGCCGATCTTTACGTGGAGGGGCGAACTGTGATTTCGACCGCACTCACCGACCTCTGGTACGGCTTTGGCGTCGCGTTCGAGCCGCACAATCTGGTGTTCTGCTTCATCGGCGTGCTTGTCGGCAACATGGTCGGCGTTCTCCCGGGCATGGGCCCGCTCGCCACCATATCGATCCTCCTGCCGCTGACCTTCGGCATGAAGCCGGTCGCCGCCATCCTGATGCTGGGCGGCGTCATGTATGGCGCGCAGTATGGCGGCGCGATCTGCTCGATTCTGCTCAATCTGCCGTGCCACCCGCCGCATGCGGTGACCTGCCTCGACGGCTTCCCGATGACCAAACAGGGCCGCGGCGGCATCGCGCTCGGCCTCACCGTGTTCGCCTCCTTCGTCGGCGCCTCCTGGGGCATCACCGAAATGATCTTTCTGTCGCCGCTGCTCGTGAAAGCGGCGCTGCAATTCGGCCCCGCCGAGGTCTGCACGCTGATGCTGCTCGGGCTCCTTGCCGGATCGACGCTGGCGCGCGGCTCGCCGCTCAAAGGCGTGGCCATGACGATCCTGGGTCTGTTCCTTGGCTCGGTCGGCACCGACCTTGAGACCGGCTCGGAGCGCTATACCTTTGGCATGACCGAGCTCGATGACGGCATCGAGCTGATCGCGCTTGCGCTCGGCCTGTTCGGCATCGCCGAGTTCATGAGCAGCGTCAATCAGGTCGCGCCGATCAACACCAAATATACCAATGTCGGCCTGCGCGACATGCGCCCGAGCAAGGCCGATTTCAAGCGCGCCTTCTTCCCGATGTGGCGGGGCACCATTGTCGGCAGTTTGTGCTCGCTCATTCCGGGCACCGGGCCGACCATCGCTTCGTTCGTCGCCTATGCGACGGAAAAGAAAGTCTCCAGACATCCGGAGAAGTTCGGCACCGGCCTGATCGAAGGCGTAGTCTGCCCTGAAGCGGCAACGCACTCCTCCGTGCAGGGCGACTTTATCCCGACCATGAGTCTCGGCATTCCCGGCGACGCGGTGATGGCCCTGCTGCTTGGCGCCCTGATGATTCAAGGCATCGTGCCCGGCCCGCAGCTCATTTCGCAGCACGCCGATATCTTCTGGGGCCTGGTCGCGAGCTTCTGGATCGGCAACATCATGCTGGTCCTGCTCAACGTGCCGCTGATCGGCATCTGGGTGAAGATGTTGGCGATCCCGTACAAGTATCTTTATCCGAGCGCAATGTTCTTCGTCTGCATCGGCGTCTATGCGGCCAACAACGACTTCTTCCAGGTCGGCGAAGTCGTCGTCATCGGCCTGTTCGGCTATATCCTGCTGCGGCTCGGCTTCCATCCGGCGCCGATCCTGCTCGGCTTCGTGCTTGGCCCGCGATTCGAAGAGAACTTCCGCCGCGCCATGCTGATCTCGCGCGGCGATCTCCTGGTCTTCGTCGAGCGGCCGATCAGCGCTGTCTTCGTTGCGCTGTGCGTGATCTTGATCGGCTCGCAGATCTACTTCAGGCTCAGGGGCTCGAAAGCGCCGATCCAGCCGTCGTTGCAGGCGCACGGCGAAGGCCGTCCCGCCGTCGCGGAGATGCACACGCCGGCGGAATAATGTCGGCGTCACCCCTGATGATTGCATCGCCACCCTAGGGTGCTCGGCGCGAAGCGCCGAACCTCGAAACAAGGTGCCAGTCGAGGCTACCGAGCGGCCTCCTTCGAGGGTCGCTTCGCGGCCGCTCAGGATGACGATCCGAGAGAACGCTCCAGCACGCGTGAGAGCCGATCTGAAAACAATTTCACATCCGCCGGTCGGTCGCCTTCCAGCATCCGTGCCTCGTCGAACAGCAGATGCGCCGCGTCCTCTTTGAATGCGCGCTCGCTGCCCGGAAGATCGGCGAGCGCGACCACGAGCTTGTGACGCGGATTGACCTCGAGGATCGGCTTCGATGCCGAATTCAGCCGCCCGGCACTAGCAAGCAGCTTTTCCAGCGCCCGGTCCGGGCCGGATTCCGGCGCCACCAGACAGACCGCGCTGTCGGTGAGCCGTTCCGACGCCCTCACCTCGGCGACCGCGTCACCGAGCGTGTTTTTCAGGAAGGCGAGAAACTGCTTGACGGACTCGGCGATGTCCGCTCCCGCCTGCCCCTTCGCGTCGAGCAGTGGGATCAGCGCAAGGTCGGCCGCGCCCTGCGTGACCGATTTGAACGGCTTGCCATCGAACGACACGCCCGGCATGACCCAGAACGTGTCGACCGGGTCGGGCAACAGCAGAACCTCGACGCCGCGGGCGCGAAAGCCCTCGAGATGCGGCGAAGTCTTCAGCCGCCTGAGATCGTCGCCGGTGAGATAATAGATCGCGGTCTGATTGGTCTTGAGCGCGCCGACGTAGTCCTTGAGGCTGCGCCAGTCGTCGCCGACCGTCGTCTTGAAGCGCGCCAGTTTGAGGAGCGCGTCGCGCCGCTCGAAATCCTCGTAGATGCCCTCTTTGAGCACGGCGCCAAATACATCCCAAATTTTGGCGAAATTCTGCGGCTCCTTCTCGGCAAGCCGCTCGAGCTCCGACAGCACGCGCCCGGTCGCGCTCTTGCGGATGGCGGCGAGCAGCGGGCTCTCCTGGATCTTTTCGCGCGACACGTTGAGCGGCAGATCGGCACTGTCGACCAGGCCGCGCACGAAGCGCAAATAGCGCGGCAGGATATCGGCGTCGTCGGTGATGAAGACACGCTTCACATAGAGCTTGATGCGGCCCTTGCGGTCCGGGTCAAACAGGTCGAACGGCCGCGTGCTCGGCACGAAGAACAGCGTCGTGTAATCCTGCCGCCCTTCCGCACGATAATGCAGGGTGAGCGCCGGCTCGTCGAACATGCCGGCAATGCTGCGATAGAAATCGACATAATCGGCGGGCTTGATCTCGCTTTTTGGCTTGGCCCAGAGCGCGGCGCCGTCGGTGATTTCCTCCGGCGCGGCGCCCGGTTTGTCGACGATCGAGATCGGCACCGGCACGTGGCCGGACTGCGCCTTAATCAGCTGCTCGATCCTGAAGCGTTCGGTGTAATCCCTGGCGTCGTCCATCAGATGCAGCACGACGCGGGTGCCGCGTCGCGGCGCCGCGGTTGCTGCCGCCGGCGAAACGGCAAATTCGCCTTTGCCCTCCGACGCCCACTGCCAGGCCTCTTCAGTTCCGGCCCGACGCGAAATCACATCGACCCGTTCGGCCACCATGAAGGCCGAATAGAAGCCGACGCCGAACCGGCCGATCAACGGGCTTGCTTCGGCCGCCGCCTCGGCGGCGCCGCGTGTGGCCTCGATCTTGTCAAGGAATGCCTTGGTGCCCGAGCGCGCAATGGTACCGAGCGCCTCGATCATCTCGTCGCGGCTCATGCCGATGCCGTTGTCCTCGACGGCAAGGCTCTTGCCTTGCGGATCGAGCGCGACGGTGATGCGAAGCTTCGTGTCATTATCAGGTTCTTGGCCAAGCAGCGCCGGATTGGCGATTGCCTCGTAGCGCAGCCGCTCACAGGCGTCCGCCGCGTTGGCGATCAGTTCGCGCAAGAACACCGACTTGTCAGAATAGACCGAATGCACCATCAGGTGCAGCAGTTTTGCGACATCCGCCTCGAAGGGGCGGCTTTCGGACTTGCCTTCCGTTTTTTCAACGACAGCCATGACGTGATCCCCCGGGTTGCTCCCGATGACTTTCTGGGCTCCGAAATGGCGAGAAAACGTCAGAAGTTCAAGTCCGTAAGATGCAAGTCACGGACCATCGCTACTGCATGCCGGCGGGGATAGGCAGGAGACGCGGGGCGCCGACGCCCTTTCAGATCAGTCCGCGCCGCCCACGGGGCCTGTCGGCCAGTCATCGCCGAGCAATGGCGTCACTTCCACAAGCGAGATCAGGCCGCGCTCAAGCGTCGGATCGAAGTAGCGCATGGTCTGCTCGTTGAAATCGATGACGCGGCCCGGCTCGAGTTCGCCGACGTCGTTTATCTTGACGACAGCTTGCTTGTCGTCCTTGGCGACCAGTGCATAAGCGGGCCGATAGTCCTTGCCGTAGTGAACGCCGCCGAACAGGTCGCGCAAATCGATCTGGATCGCCGCGGTCCAGGCGTTTGGATCATAGCGCTCGCCGGACGCGGTCTCGATGCTGCCCTCCCGATTGCCCGGCCGGAACGGATTATAGGTTGATGCCGTGCCCAGAAGAGTTACTCCGCGCGCCGCAGCAGCGAGCTTGCTTTGCGGACGCGCGATTATCGACGGCAGCGGCGCGGCGAGGGCACCGTGCGATTTTCCTGATTTGATCATCGAAGGAGATGAATAACCGAATATCACCGCGACGACGCAAAGCGCGGCGCCCAAGCGCACCAACATTCCGGATGCTCCCGAATGGTCCCCAAGAACGGGCGCGCAGTAAAAGACGACACGTGGTTCAAATAAGGCGACAGTGCGATTATTTGCGGATCAAACAAGGCTCGATTCAGATAATCAAACTGGAACTCGCACTGTGGCGCGCAAGCCGCCGAGCGGCGAATCGCCGAGCATGATGTCGCCGCCGTGCGAGCGCGCGATATCGCGCGCAATCGCGAGCCCCAAGCCGGTGCCGCCCTCATCCTGATTGCGCGCATCGTCGAGCCGCAGGAACGGCTTGAACACGTCATCACGCAAATGCGGCGGAATACCCGGCCCGTCATCGTCCACCGTCACCGTGAGCCAGCGATGATCGCGGTGGCCGGTGATGGCCACGCTCGAGCCGAAGCGTCCCGCATTGCCGACCAGATTGGCGAGGCAGCGCTTGAACGCCGCTGGCCGCACGGTGACTTCGGGCTGGCCATGAAAGATCGCGGTGGCGCGATGGCCGTGCCGCTCGGCGTCGAGCTGGAGCTCTTCGAGCAGAGCGGCGATGTCGGTCGGCGCCGACTGCTCGCCCATGTCGCCGCGCGCGAACGCGAGATAGGCTTCGAGCATGCCGGCCATCTCGTCGACGTCCTTCTTTATGGCGTCAATTTCCGGCGTATCGCCAAGCAGCGCCAGCTCGAGCTTGAAGCGCGTGAGGATCGTGCGCAGGTCGTGCGACACGCCGGCGAGCATCGTGGTGCGCTGCTCGATGGCACGCTCGATGCGCGCTTTCATTTCCAGGAAGGCAGCGGCGGCGCGCCGCACCTCGCGCGCCCCGCGTGGCCGGAAATTCTGCGCCTCGCGGCCCTTGCCGAAGGCCTCGGCGGCATCGGCAAGCCGTACAATCGGCCGGATCTGGTTGCGCAAGAAAGCGATGGCGATCGCGAGCACGACCAGCGACGTTCCAACCATCCATACTAAAAAGATCCAGGATTTTGGATCATAGACATCGGCGCGCCGGGCGAAGACGCGCATGATCGTGTCGTCGAGCTTGATGCGGATTTCGACGATCGAGGAACGGCCGACGGTGTCGATCCAGAACGGCAGGCCGACCTGCTTCGAGATATCGCGCGACAGCGCCTCGTCGAGCTGCGAGAAGAACGGCTTCGGCCCGGGCGGCGGCAGTTGCGCGCCGGGGAGAAAATCGACGACCAGGCCGAGGCGATCCTGCGCAATGCGGCGCAGCTGTGCGTGATCGGCATCCTGCGGATAGGTGCGATAGACGTCGATCAGGGTGGCGATCTCCTGCGCCACCGCCGATGACAGATAGGTCGTCACCAGATTCCAGTGCCGCTCCATGAACAGGAAGGCGACCACCGATTGCAGCACAACCATCGGCACGATGATGATCAACAGCGAACGGGCATAGAGCCCCTTCGGCATCACCGATTTGAGCAAGCGCGTGAAGCGATCCCAGGGACCAACAATTGGACCAACAATGGGCGCGAGGATCGGGCCGATGATCGTCCGCGCCGCCGCGGCAAAGACGGCCCCGATTGCGTTTGCCGCATCCGCCAATTGGCCGGCGGCGCTGCGCAAGCGTCCGATGCCGTCATCCAAGCTTGCCATGTGCGCCGCCTGCCCCTTTGGTCCGTTCAGCTACTGGCCACCAAGCGATACCCTACCCCTCGCACGGTCTGCACGATCAACGGATTGCTTGGGTCGCGCTCGATCTTGCGGCGCAGCCGATTGACTTGCACGTCCACAGTGCGCTCACTGACCGCGTCGCCGTTGCCGGCCAGCGCCTGGCGCGGCACGGTCTCACCGATGCTGGCGGCCAGCACCCGCAGCATTTCGCGCTCGCGATCGGTGAGCCGGATTACTTCCTCGCCGCGGCGCAATTCGCCGCGCGCTAGATGATAGACGAACGGGCCGAAGCGCACCGACTCGACCGGCGCTGCGGCCGGCGGCCGTGCGCGCTTGAGAATATTGGCGACGCGCAGCGCCAGCTCGCGCGGCTCGAACGGCTTCGCCAAATAATCATCGGCGCCGATTTCCAAGCCTTTGATGCGGTTCTCGGCCTCGTCGCGTGCGGTGAGCATCAGGATCGGCACCGTCGAGGTGGTGCGGATGCTCTGCGCAAAATCGAAGCCGCTCTCGCCCGGCATCATCACGTCGAGAATGAGCAGATCGAACTTCAGCCCGGCAAGCTTGGCTCGCGCCTCGGCCGCGGTCTCCGCGGTCGAGACGCGATAGCCGGCGCCGAGCAGAAAGCGGGACAACAGCGCACGAATGCGCCGATCGTCGTCGACCACCAGAAGATGCGGCGCATCATCGGCAGGATTGGGTGCCGCGCGCGCCGCCGGCTCTCCATTGACCTCGGCCGTGCTCATGATGCGTCGCCGTTGCCGTGCGGCCGCCCTTGCTCTCGACCTTGCCCGCCGTCCTGCCTGCCGTCTTGGTTGCCGTCTTGGCTGCCGTCCTGCCTGCCGTTTTGTTCGCCGCCATTTTGGCTGCGCAATGAATCGGCGCGCGCGATCATGCGCAGCACCGCCTCGCGATCCTTTGCATCGATCATCCCGGCGAGAAAACGCCGCGCGGCTTCGCGCGCGCCGGGGCCGAGCTCGTCGAGTACGCGGGCGATGCGCGCGGTTTGCAGGCCGGCAAGCTTCATCGCCAGTGTCTCGCCGGCCGGGCTCGCATAGAGCAGCCGCTGCCGGCGATCATTCGCGCCCGGCTTTTGCACCACATAGCCTTCGTCGATCAGCTGCTTGAGCACGCGGCCAAGCGACTGTTTGGTGATCTTCAGCACCTCGAGCAGTTCGGCGACCTTCATTCCGGGATTGCGATTGACGAAATGCAGAACGCGGTGATGCGCCCGACCAAAGCCGAGCTTTGACAGAACCTCGTCGGGATCGCCGACGAAGTCGCGATAGGCGAAGAACAGCAGCTCGATGAGATCGAAATACGGCTCGGCGGCCGCCTCGGGCGCGGGCTCGCGGGCGGCGGCGGAACGCATTGTGCTTACGACACTGATCTCTGCCATTAGGTCAGCGATATTGACATATTTCCGATTGGTTGTTAATCTCCAACCACGATATCGTTTCGTAGCCGGGCCGCGCCGGGACGTTTTGCGAGCGCCGAAGGGCGCTTTCTCGTCTTCAGGAGTTGCCCAGACCATAACGGGAGTCCGCTCCCGACGCAAAAGCGCTCGGCCCGCAGGGCTGCGCCGGAACTTTGTGCCGGCAGCTCTGGTCGGGTCTGGCCATCAAGGGAGCCCCGCGAGGGTGGCAATGCCAATGACAGCGGCTGTGCCCTTCGACCAGCGTTCCGACCTGATCTGGTTCGACGGCAAACTCGTCCCGACCTCGGACTGCAAGATCAGCCTGCTCACGCATGGCCTGCATTATGCGAGCTGCGTGTTCGAGGGCGAGCGCGCCTATGGCGGGGTCATTTTTCACTCGACCAAGCATTCCGAGCGGCTGAAAAATTCCGCGCAGATTCTGGACTTCGAGATTCCCTACAGCGTCGCCGAAATTGATGCCGCCAAGCGGC
Organism: Hyphomicrobiaceae bacterium; assembly: GCA_021324465.1. GTDB lineage: Bacteria > Pseudomonadota > Alphaproteobacteria > Rhizobiales > Xanthobacteraceae > BOG-931. The sequence goes on along the minus strand of JAJPJB010000096.1, from coordinate 117,409 downwards.
TGGTCCTGGAAAAGAACAATCAGAAGAACGCCTATGTGCGGCCGATCGCCTGGCGCGGCTCCGAAGCGCTGGGCGTCTCCGCGCAGCACAACAAGATTCACCTTGCGATCGCGACCTGGGAATGGCCGAGCTATTTCCATCCCGAGCAGCGCATGAAGGGGCTCAAGCTCGATCTCGCCGAATATCGCAGGCCCGATCCGAGGACGGCGCCGTGCCTCGCCAAGGCGTCCGGCCTCTATATGATCTGCACCATCTCAAAACATCGCGCCGAGCAGCGCGGCTATGCCGACGCCATGATGCTTGACTGGCAGGGCCGCGTCGCCGAATGTACCGGCGCCAACATCTTCTTCATCAAGGACGATAAGATCCACACGCCGATCGCCGACTGCTTTCTTGCCGGCATCACCCGCGCCACCGCCATGGAGCTCGCGCGCCGGCGCAGTATCGAGGTGATCGAGCGCCGTATCATGCCGGATGAGTTGCCGGGCTTTTCCGAATGCTTCATCACCGGCTCGGCCGCCGAGATCACGCCGGTCGCCGAGATCGCCGACTGGAAATTCACGCCCGGCCGCATCACCAAGCAGCTGATGGACGACTACACCGCCGAAGTGCAGCCCAAGGGCAAAGCTGCGGCGGCATAACCCGCTTCATCGTCATGCCCGCTGCCGCCGGCAGGGCGGGTTGGGCGAAGCCGCAACCGCCGTCCTGAATTTGCGCGACAAGCCCATTGGCGGATTGCGCGTCGCTAATCCGCCCACGCGCTTTTTTGCACCATCGCATCCGCCGGTCGCGGAGGGCTACGACATTTGCGGCCGAGCGCCCGCCGTGCCGCAATTTCGACACATCGCGCGGCGCCGGCTCTGACCTTTCCGTGTCAAGGCCTCGCCGGTTACAATGGCGAGGGGGCGCTGTCCGCGGCAATGAAGCGGAGCCAGTAAAGCGACATGGCCAAAAAGATCGACCCGCTGAAGCTATCGCCACCGCACATTTTCCTCATCCGGATGCTGGTGTTCATCATCCTGGTCGGAATAGTGGGTGGCGTGTTGAGCAAGCAGATCATCGTGGCCTTCATGGCCAATCCGGGCTTGAACGGCCTGATCATCGCCGTTGAAGTGATCGGAATCGCGCTGTCACTGCGCCAGGTGCTGCGCCTTTATCCGGAGATTGCCTGGGTCAACAATTTCCGAAAGCGCCAGGGCACCGTCAATCGTGCACCGATCTTGCTGGCGCCGATGGCGGCGATCCTCGGCGCCCGCAGCAGCGCCAACGGCGGTGCCATGATGCTGTCGGCCCAGCTGATGCGCGGAATTCTCGACTCGATCGCAACGCGGCTTGACGAGGCCCGCGATATTTCGCGTTACATCACCGGCCTGTTGGTGTTTCTCGGCCTGCTCGGCACGTTTTGGGGACTGATCGAGACTGTCAGTTCGGTCGGCGGCGTCATTCAGGGGCTCAAGGCGACGAGCGACGCCAGCAGCATGTTTGACTCGCTGCGCTCCGGCCTTGCCGCGCCCCTGTCCGGCATGGGCATCTCGTTCTCGTCCTCGCTGTTCGGGCTCGCCGGCTCACTGGTGCTGGGTTTTCTTGATCTGCAATCGAGCCAGGCGCAGAACCGGTTTTATACCGAGCTTGAGGACTGGCTCTCGACCACCGTCTATGACGAAGCGGCCGAGCCCACAGTCGCCGGCAGCGTGGCCGGCGAGGTCAATACCGCGCTCGATCGGCTGCGCCGCGCAGTCGATCAGGCCGGCACCGGCAAAGCGGCGGCTGGCGCGATGGCTGATTTGGCGGAATCGATCCAGGTGCTGGTGCATCATATGCGCGCTGAGCAGCATGCGATCCGACAATGGGTCGACGGCCAGGCCGAGCAGCAGGGTGAGATCAAAAAGCTGCTGCAGGCGATGCTGGCTGAGAAGCCGGAGCGCCGCGCCCGGCTGGACGAAAAGCAAACCGTCAAGTGAGTGCGATGGCTCTTGCCCGAATCCGCCGCGGCGAAAGCGGCATGAATTACTGGCCAGGCTTCGTCGATGCGCTGTCGACGTTGATCCTGAGCATCATCTTTCTGCTCACCGTGTTCGTGGTGATGCAATTCTATCTGCAGCAGGACGTCGCCAATAAGAACAGCGCGCTGTCGCATCTCAACGCGCAGGTCGCCTATCTCGGCCAGCTGCTGTCAATGGAGAAAGCCGACAACTCGCAGCTCAAAGACCAGGTTGCGCAGCTGCGCGCCAATCTGGCGAGCGTCGAAACCGAACGCAAGGAGGCGCAATCCGCAGCCGATACAGCGCAAGCTGCGGCCGCGGCGGCGCAGAGCAAAGTCACCGAGTTGAGCGGGCAGCTCGAGAGTGCAAAGCAGGATTCCGCAGCTGCACAGAACAAGGTCACCGATCTGACCGCGCAGCTCGAAGGCGAGAAGAAGAGTTCCGCCGCCGCGGCGGGCAGGGTCGCCGAGCTTAGCGGCCGGCTCGAAGGTGAGGAGAAGATTTCCGCCGATGCGCTGGCGCAGGTCGAAACCCTGAACCGGCAGCTCACCGAGCTGCGTACCCAGCTTACCGCGCTGTCGCAGACGCTCGACGCCGCGAAGAAGAAGAACCAGGATTCGCAGAAGCGCATTGCCGATCTTGGCCAGCAGCTCAATCTGGCGCTCGCCGAGAAGGTCAATGAGCTCACCCGCTACCGGTCGAATTTTTTCGGCAAGCTGCGCGAGATCCTCGGCGACCGGCCCGATATCAGGGTGGTGGGCGATCGCTTTGTGTTCCAGTCGGAGGTGTTTTTCGACAGCGGGCGGGCCGACTTGAAGCCGGACGGCCGGCTTGAGCTCGACAAGCTCGCGGGCGTGCTGCTCGACCTGCAAAAGACCATTCCCGAGGATCTTCCCTGGGTTCTGCGCGTCGACGGCCATACCGACGTGCGGCCGGTCACCGGCTTTTTCAAATCAAACTGGGATCTCTCGGCGGCCCGCTCGATCTCGGTCGTGCAATATCTCATCAGCAAAGGCGTGCCGCCGCCGCGCCTGGTCGCCGCGGGATTCGGCGAGTTTCAGCCGATCGATCCGGGCAATACCGAGGACGCCTATCGTCGCAATCGCCGCATCGAGTTCAAGCTGACCGAACGATAGACGGCGCGTGCCCGTTGAACGGCCGCCGGCTCCCGCGAAATTGCTGCGCTTGCCGCACGACACCTGCTTTGCCATGCGGCGCAGGGCCTGCGGCACCGTTTGCCGAAAGCGAAAGCGGCCCCAAGCGGGGCCGCAAGCCCGCAGCCATGCCGAGCCAACAATCGCGCGTTTTCGCGGCCTATGCGCCGCGGAATCATTTCACAGCTGCGCTGATACCGAGCCGACCCTGTCTGGACACATGATGGCGAGCGCGCGATGCTCTGCCAAAGCTACCCGGGTCCGGTCACGCCAGGGGAGCGCCGGGGGAGCGCCGCGAGCAGCGTTACGAAAAGCATCGGGCAAACGCAGCCAAGCGCCAAGGAGAGCGTCATGTCATCTCTATCGTCCACCATTCCATCGACCGCCTTCGCATCGAAGCCGCTGCAGGTCGCTGCCGCCGTCATCGGCAATGCGCTCGAATGGTATGATTTCATCGTCTTCGGATTCTTTGCCGTCGTCATCTCACGCCTGTTCTTTCCGGCCGACAGCCAATACGCGTCGCTCTTGCTCACGACGGCGACCTTCGGCGTCGGCTTTTTCATGCGGCCGGTCGGCGGCATTCTGCTCGGCATTTATGCGGATCGCCGCGGACGCAAGGCGGCGCTGTTGTTGATCATCGGCCTGATGACGCTCGCCATCGCCATGATCGGCTTCGCGCCGACCTATGCCGTGATCGGCATCGCGGCACCGCTGCTCATCGTGCTCGCACGCCTGCTGCAGGGCTTTTCGGCCGGCGGCGAATTCGCAAGCTCCACGGCCTTCCTGATCGAAACCGCGCCGCCGCAGCGCTGCGGCTTCTACGGCTCGTGGCAGATGGTTGGCCAGGGTCTGGCCGTGCTCGTCGGGGCGCTGTTGGGCGCCTTCATCACTCGCGCGCTGCCGCCTGAGTCCCTCGACGGCTGGGGCTGGCGCATACCCTTCCTGTTCGGACTCGTGATCGGTCCGCTCGGGCTCTATATCCGCCGCCGGCTTGATGAAACCGCCGCGTTTCGTGCGGCGCGGCAGGGCGCGGCGCGGTCGCAGGCGCTCGGCGGCGCGCTTGTCGCGCATGTCAGGGAAGCGTTCGCCACCTTCGGCATCATCATATCGGGCACCATCTCGTTCTATGTGATCCTTTTATACATGCCGACTTTCGCCCGCACCGAGCTGCATTTGCCGCTGGACCAAGCTTTCACCGCGCAAGCGATCAGTCTCGCCTGCATGGTCGTTCTCATTCCGATCTTCGGCGCGCTGTCCGATCATATCGGGCGCAAGCCGATCATGATCGGCGCGCTCATCATCTATTTTGCGCTAAGCTATCCGCTGTTTCTGTGGATGTATGACAACCCGTCCTTCATGAGCCTTGCCGTAACGCAGGTCGTCTTGTGCGGCGTGCTCGGCGCCTTCTTCGGCCCGATGTCGACGGCCTTGGCCGAGCAATTCCAGGCGCATGTGCGCTCGACCGGGCTTGGCACCGCCTACAATTTCGCCGTCATGATCTTCGGCGGCTTTGCGCCGTTTTTCGTGACCTGGCTGATCCACGTCACCGGCGTGCCGGTGGCGCCGGCCTTTTATGTAATGTTCGGCGCCGCGGCCGGGCTCTTGGCCTCGCTGTTCTTGAAGGAGCGCGCCCGCGAGGCCGATCTGACGGCCGGCGATCTCGGAATGGCCGTGCACTGACGCATCCGGGCCGCCTCAGGCGAAGCCGGAGGCTGCCGTCAGAACGGGACAGGCGCGGACAATCCGCTCGTTCCGCGTAAGCAGGGCCCCGTGTTGGAGTCGCTTGCGCGGGAATGAGCGGATGACCCTTGAGCCGAGCGCCCCGTGCCGACCGCGACCTGCCGGGTTGCCATTGTTCTACCGCGGAATTTACGCAATTTTTTGATTACGACGATTCCCTTGACGTCTTCGGCGTGCATGGCGTCGGCGGCGCGATCGGCACCTTGCTGACCGGCGTCTTCGCGACCGCCGCCGTCTCGATCAAGGCGGAGGTGCCGTCTGGCCATGCCGGCCTGATTGACGGCAATCCCAAGCAGATCCTGATCCAGCTCTACGTCATCGCCGCCACGCTCGCCTGGTCCGCGCTGGCGGCTTTCGTGCTGCTGAAACTCATCGACCTGTTCATCCCGCTGCGCGTGAGCAAGAAGAGCGCGTTCGAAGGCCTCGATTTGAGCCAGCACGGCGAAGCCCTGCAGTAGTCGCCTGCGTGAGCAGGCAAAAGGCGCTCGCATGGCCACGCAGGGCGGACTACGCAAAACCCAAACCCGCCGCTGCCCGCTCTTACCCGCCGCCCACGTTCCGCGCCCGCAAGGCGTTCCCAAATGTCCAATCTTCGAGCAGTGACGCCAACACTGCTCAATCCCGTGAGGCGGTTCGTCCTCTATCGCTCATTCCGCGGAGCGCAGAAGAGGCGTGTCGGCTAGCAGCTAGAGGTGTTCCCTGACCGGGCGGCCCTGCCCTACGGCCGCGGCAACAGTAACGATATGCGTGAAGCCCCTGCGCAAGGCGGAGAAGAAGCAAGGTATCGGGCGTCGCCCACAGACCGTTGTATGTTTTCCCGACGCAGCGATGCGCCGAGCGGCTGGCGCGCTTGTCCCGTTTGCTGGTTGGTCGCTTGTGGTGGTGCTCCAACTTGTTGCTTGGCCGACCGCGCTTATGGCCCAGCTTGGTTGATAGAGCGCGGCCGTTGTCCAGCCTGCCGGTTGATGGACCTCGATTGTTCGGGCAGTAAACCGCGGTGCGGGCGCATGCGCGCGCGTCACGCATGGCTCGTAATTGCCGGCCCTGTCGTAGCATTTCAATGTGCTGTTCGCCGCCACCTGCGGCATATCGGCTCGAAACAATGTCGAGGCCGCCACGGCCGAGAGCAAAGCCGCGAACGCCCCCAACAGCAGGCCTTTGCTCCGCAGAACCGAACTTGTCGCGCGAACGGCAAAAGCAACGATAGTTGCGGCCGTGTTGCAAACGGCTCGCCTCACGCGCTCACTACTCATCAGAACCCCTACTCCAAACTCATGTCACCCGAGCGAACCCACTGGTATGAATTTAGAATCTCCAGATTCAAATTCCAACATCACACAGGGGTCTGTGGATAACCAAACAGCCGCCGCAGGCAGGCATGGCATGGGCAGCGACGCCGCCCCTCTGGCCCGCACATCCTGTCCCGGAAAATTGCGGCGAACTCGTTCCTCGCCCCTGGACTTCCGGCGATAGGGTGACGCATGGGGCGGGATAGGCCGAGCCGTAGCTCCCGCTCACAAATCACGTCTTCCGCTCATCCGCCCTGCTCACCAGGCTTCTACGCCTGCTCGGCGCGCCGATTTTACTGCGCCGGGACAACGCCCACGCTCTCTCGCGCCTGTGCTAAGATCACTACGATCTCGACCGGAGGGCCCATGCGGCGGCGGGAATTCATCGCGCTTGTCGGCGGTGCGGCCGCTTCCTGGCCGCTGACCGCGCGCGCGGAAATCTATCCAGCCCGCCCGATCACCATCATCTGTCCGTTTGCCGCTGGCGGCCCGACCGATGTGTTGGCGCGCCTGATGGCCGAGCATATGGGCCGCACGCTTGGGCAGAACATTGTTGTCGAAGACATCACCGGCGCCGCTGGCAGCATAGGGGTCGGCCGCGTCGCGCAGGCGCCGGCCGATGGCTACACGCTCGGTATCGGCCACTGGAGCACGCATGTCGTCAACGGCGCGATCTATGCGCTCTCTTACGATCTGTTGCGGGATTTCGAGCCGATCGCGCAATTGCCCGCAAATCCCATGCTTATCATCACCAGACCGAGCCTGCCGGCAGCGGACCTCAAGGAGCTCGTCGGGTGGATCAAGGCCAACGGCAATGCCATGGTCGGTACGGCCGGCGTCGGCTCCGGCTCGCACATCGCCGCCGTCTATTTTCAGAACAAGACCGCGACCCATCTGCAATTCGTGCCATATCGCGGCACCGATCCGGCGCTGATCGACCTGATGGCTGGGCGCCTCGACATGATGTTCGACCAGGCTTCGGAAGCCATGGCGCGCGTGCGCGACGGCACGATCAAGGCCGATGCGGTGACCGCCAGCACGCGACTCGCTTCCGCGCCCGACATCCCGACGGTCGACGAGGCAGGCGTGCCTGGGCTCTATATCAACATCTGGTATGGACTGTGGGCGCCCAAAGGCACTCCGCCCGGCGTGATCGCTAGACTCACCGCCGCCGCGATGGCGGCGATGGCCGATCCGCAAGTGCAAAAGCGTTTCGCCGATCTCGGCCTTGAAGCGCCGCCGCCCGAACAGCAGACCGCCGCCGCGCTCGGCAGATTGCAGCGCGCCGAGATCGAGAAATGGTGGCCGATCATCAAGGCGGCCGGAATTCATGCGCAGTGACTTGCCGCTCGATCGCCAGCGGCACAGGGAGGTTGAAATGTCAGCGTTTGCATTTCGCGCCGGCTTGTTCGGCCTAGCGATTATGGGACTTACGAGTTCACCTGCCTTCGCCCTGAAAGTCGATCTGCCGGGGACTCGCTCGAAAGATTACATCAAGGATCTGTGCTCGCAGGTGCACGGCCAGTATCTCGAAGGACAGGGCCAGTATGGTTGCATGACGGATTGCGGCGGCAAAGGTCCAACAAACGATTCATGTGGCATAAACTGCAGCGAGGAAACCAACAAGTGTTATGGCTGGAAGCCTGGCCGCACACGGCCGCCGCGCACGCCGATCGGCATCCTGCGTCCACCCCTTGCCGGCGTTAAATCGGCCAAATAGCTGAGCCGATTTGCGGATCAAATGCCGAGTTTTTGGCCACGACGTGACGAGCAGAAAGGGACCATCATGCGGCGGACTTTGTGGACTTTCATGCTGGCAACACTGATTTGCGCGGCTGCGTACGAAGCATCGCGCGCCGCGCCCATCGCGGCGCCAACCGGAATACGAGCAAGGTCCGGCAACGCTACTCCGGTCTATGCGGATCGCGACCGGCGCCCGCACATTGTCGTGCCGCTCTCGCGCCGCTACGGCTATCGCACGTACTGGTGGCCGCAAGGCCAGTATCACTGGTCTCCCTTTGGCTTGGAACGCTGGGGGTTTTGGTGTGAAGGCGCCGGCGCTCATCACTTGAGCTGCTGAGACAAGAAAGCCTGGGGCGGCGCTGCGTGCGATCCGCGTTGCAGACACGGGCCGCTGCTCACGCCAAGTCCACGGCAAAGCGCTTGAGATCGGCGAGCGAGCAATAGGCCAGCGCGCCTTCATGGGTGGCGCGCAGCACGACGCGCGGCGCCTGTCCTGCGGCAAAGGCTTCCTGCCAGCGTGGCGCGCACAGGCACCAGCGGTCGCCCGGCTTTAGGCCCGGAAAGCCGAACTCCGGCATCGGCGTCGACAGATCGTTGCCGTGCGATTTCGAGAAGGCGAGAAAGGCCGCCGTCATGACGGCGCAGACCGTGTGGCTGCCGAAATCTTCCGGGCCGGTATTGCAGCAGCCGTCGCGATAAAAACCCGTCATCGGCGTGAGCGAGCACGCTTCGAGCGGCTCGCCGAGCACATTGCGCGGCGGAGCCGGCCTGCCGCCTTCGTTCCGATTGTCGCGCAGCATGGCGTCGTGACCCGATCGATTGGGAGCCTGGCGCGCCGCTGATTGACATGACGGGCGCGAGCTTTCGTGCCGGCCGCGCTAGCGCGGCGCCCGTGCGCCGTCAAGCGGCCTGCGGTCGCATGCATCCCGGAATGCTGCCGCCGGAACCTGACCTCGCTGACATTGTTGATGCTTTGCCGCCGGCACGGCCCGCTCAACCAGCCAATCGATACTGGCAGAGAGCCCGGCTTGACGGCTGCGGCCGCGCGGCGCTCCACCAAATGGCCTGCGAGGTGTCCCATGCGATGCGCGCTCGCTCTCATTCTGTCTCTCCTGTTCGGACTTGCACCCAGCTGGATCACCCGGGCTTGGGCCGACGTGCGGATCGAAGCAAGCAATGGCGGCGTGGTCGGCGATTATCTCGCGCTGTTTGCGGTACTGCGCCAGTCCGGCCAACGCATCGTGATCGACGGTCCCTGTTACTCCGCCTGCACGCTGGTCTTGAGCACGATCCCGCGCGATCGCATCTGCGTCACCCGCCGCGCGGTGCTAGGCTTTCATGCGCCGCGCCTGGTCGACGAGGCGGGTCGGCAATATCGCTCCGCGCAGGTCACCGGCCTGGTGGACGCCGCCTATCCCGCGCCGATCCGCGACTGGATCAGACGTCACGGCGGCCTCACCCAGCGGCCGATCTTTCTGCGCGGCCGCGAGCTCGCGGCACTCTATCCGCTCTGTCGCTGACAACGTGTTGTTCGGGCGCGATGCAGCGCAAACGCCGGTTCACGCCCGTTTGACGCGCTGTTGAACCCGCTGCAAGGCAACGGCTGCGCGGCGGCGTAAACACAAATACGCGACATGTCGATGTGAGCTGCGCCGACGATCGCCGGCATGGCCCGAGGAGAACCGCTCGTCGCCATGGTCCGGCTGTGATAAGCTGAATGCGTGCTTGGCGCTTGGCGCCATTGCGCACCATTGCAACTCCGGTCTGTTGTCGCAGGACCTGACCCACGCCGATAGCGCCGGGTCGGTCGATTTGCACGCGCCGCACAGGAGGGACCCGATGCCTTACAGCTGTAAGAGCCCCGACGACGTCCTTCGCATCATCAAGGACGACAAGGTCGAGATGATTGATCTGCGATTCACCGATCTTCCCGGCCTGTGGCAGCACTTTTCGGTGCCGCCGCGCGCGGTCGATGCCGACGCCTTCGCCGAGGGTGTCGGTTTCGACGGCTCCTCGATCCGCGGATTTCAGGAGATTCAGGAAAGCGACATGCTGGTCGTTCCCGATCCGGCGACTGCGTTCCTCGATCCGTTCGCCGAAGCGCGGACGCTCGTTCTGATCTGCAATATCCGCGATCCGATCACCGGACAAAACTACAGCCGGGACGCCCGTCATATCGCACAAAAGGCGGAAAGCTATCTGCAGAGCACCGGCGTCGGCGACGCCTCCTATTTCGGGCCGGAGCTCGAGCACTTCGTCTTCAACGGCGTGCGCTACGACCAAAGCACCAATTACGGCTATTACGAAATCGACGCGGTGGAGGCGAACTGGAACGCCAGCGGCAAAAACGGTCCCGGCCTTGGACACAAGCTGCGCCCAAAGGAGGGCTATTTTCCGGTGCCGCCTGCCGATCAGCTGCAAGACGCGCGCAGCAAAATGGTCTCGATCCTCGAGGATCTCGGCATCGCCGTCGAAGCGCACCACCACGAGGTCGCAACCGGCGGCCAGGGCGAGATCGACATGCGCTTTGCGCCGCTCACCCGGATGGCCGACAACGTGATGATCTACAAATATGTGGTCAAGAATGTCGCGCGGGCGCGCGGCATGACCGCGACCTTCATGCCCAAGCCGCTATTCGGCGACAACGGCTCGGGCATGCATGTGCACCAGAGCATCTGGAAGGGACAGCAGCCACTCTTCGCCGGCGACGGTTATGCCGGTTCGAGCCCCTTGATGCGCTACTATATCGGCGGGCTGCTCAAGCACGCGCCGGCGCTACTGGCCATTTGCGCGCCGACCGTCAATTCGTACCGCCGCCTGGTGCCCGGCTTCGAAGCGCCGGTCAATCTCGGCTACTCGCAGCGCAACCGCTCGGCCGCGGTCCGCATTCCGATGTACTCGACCAATCCAAAGACCAAACGCGCCGAGTTCCGCTGCCCGGACCCGGCATGCAATCCCTACCTGGCCTTCGCGGCCATGCTGATGGCTGGGCTTGACGGCATCCGCAGCCGCCTCGACCCGGGCGAACCGATCGACAAGAACCTCTACGATCTGCCGCCGGCCGAGCGCGCCAAAATCCCGTCAACGCCGGCATCGCTTGACGAGGCACTCGATGCGCTCGAAGCGGATCACCAGTTCCTTCTCAAGGGCGATGTCTTCACAAAAGACGCGGTGGAGACCTATCTCGACTACAAGCGCGCGCGCGAAATCGATGAACTTCGCCTGCGCCCGCATCCCTACGAGTTCTTTCTTTATTACGACGTTTGATCATTAGGCCATTTTATCAATGAACGCGATGGCGTGAATCGCCCGTTTCCACAGCGAGGAGGACCGCGGCATGAGGATCGGCGAGATTGAAATCCACGATTACGCGCGAATGCTGCTCGAGGCGCACGGCGACCGCGCCGTTGTCGAAGCCGCGCAGAAGGCCTGCAGCTATGAGGAGAAGGGTCAGACGGAGGAAGCCGAAACCTGGCGACATATCGAAGCAACGCTGAAGCTGATGCGCGGCGCGCATTCGAGCTGAAGCGGCGGCCCTGCTCAAGGCACCGCAGCGCCAAGCGGTTCCGCAGCTTCCGTCGGAGAAGGCCGCTCGCGCTCGGCCCGCGTCAGCCCGCCGCGGCCGTAAGAATCGGTCGGCAGTTCGTGCAGCATTGCGGCGAAGAAACTCCAGCCGGTGCTGGAGGAGTTCAATTCGCCACCGATCGCGATCTCGCTGGTTTATCCGCAGACGCGGCACCTGTCGCCGAATGTCCGGGCCTTCATCGATTTCGTGGTGGCGCGATACAAGCCGCGCGATGCGGTGACGCGGTAGGATGAGAGATTCTACTGCGCCGCATCGCGGCGCGCCGGCTTCGGCTCGCTCCAGCGTTCGGCCGCCGAATCGTCGCTGGCTTTCGCCTCGACCCAGCTTTTGCCGCCCCGCTTCTCGACCTGTTTCCAGAACGGCGCTCGCGTTTTCAGATAATCCATCAGAAATTCCGCCGCCGCGAAGGCCGCCTGACGATGGCTCGAGGCGGTGATTACCAGCACGATGTCTTCGCCGGGAGCGATGCGGCCGAAGCGGTGGATGACCGTGACGCCAAGCAACGGCCAGCGCGCGATAGCCTTCTCGACATGCCGCGCGATCTCGGCTTCGGCCATGCCGGGATAATGTTCAAGCGTCAGCGCGGCGATCGGCTCGCCGCCCTCGTCGGCGCGACAGACGCCGGTGAAGGTGACCACCGCGCCGATATCGGTGCGCCCACCCGTGAGCTTTCTTGCCTCAAGGGCGGCGTCAAACGGCTCGCGTTGCAGACGGATCGTTGTGTTCATTTCGCAACGCTACAAATTCCGCCCCTTCCCGCACAAGCGTCGCGCAGGCGGGAACCCATTCGCGCTTTTACCGCCGGCCCTGGACTCCAGGCTTGCGCGGCAATGAGCGGAGAGAATTAGCCCCCCGTCATCGGCGGAAAAAGCGCGACCTCGCCGGCGCCGGCGATCCGCGCGTCGGCATGCACATGACTTTTGTCGATCGCGGCGCGGATCACGTTGGGATTCTCGAAGGCATAGGCATAGCCCTCGCCCTGCTGCGCGAGCCAGGCGACGAGATCGGCGACGGTCGCGACACTCGCCGGCGGATCGAGATCCTCTTCCGCCTTGCCGATGCGCTCGCGCACCCAGGCAAAGTAACGCAGCTTCACGCATCCTCCTGATAGAGATGATGCAGCCCGGCATAGAGGTAATCCCAGCCGGTATAGAGCGTAAGGAGGGCGGAAAGCCACAGCAGCACAATGCCGATCTCGGTCACGACCGGCACAATGGCGTCGCCTGCTTCGCCGCAGATCAGAAAGCCGACGGCGACCAGCTGCAGCGTGGTCTTCCATTTGGCAAGCCGCGTCACCGGCACGCTGACGCGCAGTTCGGCGAGATATTCGCGCAAGCCCGAAACCAGGATCTCGCGGCAAAGGATGACCACGGCCGCCCACAGCGACCAGCCGTGAATGGTCTTTTCCGCGCCCAGCATCAACAGGCAGGACGCCACCAGAAGCTTGTCGGCGATCGGATCGAGCATGCGTCCAAGCGAGGACTGCTGCTCCCAGATGCGGGCAAAATAGCCGTCGAGAAAATCGGAAACGCCGGCCGCAATGAAAATGCCGAGCGCCAGCCAGCGCAGCCAGAGCGGCCCATGCAAAATGTTCTGCCAGAACAGGCAGCCGACCACGAGCGGCACCGCAACAATGCGGCCATAGGTCAAGATATTGGGCAGCGCCAAGGGATGGGCGCGCAGCCGTCCCGATGCAGTTGCTGTGCTCGAATTCATAGCCCCACCATAGCGCCGCGCCCGCGGAACCGACAGGCCCAAGCCGCGCATAGGAGCGTTACGCACGCTATTGTTTACGCCGCAACTACGCGCATCGCCGCGGGCCCCATTGGCGCCGCCGGTCCCTGACCGAAAGGCTGCCTAAGCCGCACCTTCGTGGAAAAATGCGTAAATCCGCCGTGCCGTCTCGGCGCTGATGCCGTCGACCTGCATCAGGTCGGTGACCGAGGCGCGTTCGATCGCTTTGAGCGTGCCGAAGTGTTGCAGCAGCGCGCGCTTGCGCGTCGGCCCGATGCCGACGATTTCCTGCAGGCCTGATTCGCGCATGTCGCGATTGCGGCGCACCCGATGTGAGCCGACCGCGAAGCGATGCGCCTCGTCACGCAACCGCTCGACGAAATAGAGCACCGGATCGCGCGGCGGCAGCTTGAAGGAGTCGCGACCGGGGACAAAGAAGGTCTCGCGGCCGGCGTCGCGGTCGGGGCCTTTGGCGATCGCCGCCAGCGGTACTTCGACGCCGAGCCCGGCGAGCACGTCGCGCGCCGCGGTGAGCTGCCCCTGCCCGCCATCAATCAGCACGAGGTCGGGCCAGGGTGATTCGGCTGGCTCGTCCGCCTCCGGCGCCGAGCCCAAATCTTGCGAATGTGGCATGAGCTCGCCGCCCTGACTGCGCGGCGCCTCGCTGAGCAGCCGCTTGAAGCGGCGGGTGAGGACCTCGCGCATCATGGCGAAATCGTCACCGGGCGCGAGCTCGGTCGAGCGGATGTTGAACTTGCGATACTGGCTTTTCTGAAATCCCTCGACACCGGCCACGATCATGGCGCCGACCGCGTTGGCGCCCTGAATGTGGCTATTGTCGTAGACCTCGATGCGGCGCGGCACCCGCGGCAAGCCAAATGTCTCGGCAAGCTGCTGCAGCAATTTCTGCTGCGAAATTGTCTCGGCGAGCTTGCGACCGAGCGCCTCGCGCGCATTGGCAAGCGCATGTTCGACCAGATCCTTCTTCTCGCCGCGCTGCGGCACCAGGATTTCGATTTTGTGGCCGGTCTTGGTGCGCAGCGCCTCGGCCAACAGCGCACGGTCGTCGATCTCATGGGAAATCAGGATGAGGCGCGGCGGCGGCTTGTCGTCGTAGAACTGCGCGAGGAAGGCGGACAGCACGGCTTCCGGCGAAAGCGAGCGGTCGGCTTTGGGAAAATAGGCGCGGTTGCCCCAGTTCTGGCCGGTGCGGAAGAAAAAGACCTCGACGCAGGAGAAGCCGCCTTGCTGATGCACGGCAAATACGTCGGCCTCCTCGACGCCACGCGGATTGACGCCCTGATGCGATTGGATCGCCGACAACGCGGCAAGCCGATCGCGATACACTGCGGCGCGCTCGAAATCGAGCGAGGCGGAGGCTTTCTCCATTTCCTGCGCGAGCTCGTCTTTCACCGTCTTGCTGCGGCCGGAAAGAAACGCATTGGCCTCGCCCACCAGCACCGAATAGTCCTTAAAATCGATCTCCTTGGTGCAGGGCGCCGAGCAGCGCTTGATCTGATAAAGCAGGCACGGCCGGGTGCGGCTTTCAAAAAAAGGATCGCTGCACGAGCGCAGCAGGAAGGCGCGCTGCAGCGCGTTGATGGTGCGATTAACCGCCCAGACCGAAGCGAACGGCCCATAATATTGTCCGGGCCGCGTGCGCGCGCCGCGATGCTTCAAAATCTGCGGCGCCCAGTGATCCGACGTGATCAGAATGTAAGGGAACGACTTGTCGTCGCGCAGCGTGACGTTGAAGCGCGGCCGCAGCCGTTTGATGAGGTTCGCCTCCAGGAGCAGCGCCTCGGTCTCGGTGCGGGTGACGACAAACTCGACCCGCCGCGTCGTTGCGACCATGCGCTCGATCCGCGTGTCGAGGCCGGTCGGCCGCGCATAAGCGGCAATACGCTTCCTGATGTTCTTCGCCTTGCCGACATAGAGCACGTCGCCGCGCGCATCGATCATCCGATAGACGCCGGGCCGCGGCGGCGCGAGCTTGATATGCGCCAAAATGGCGGCGCGGCCCGCAGCGAGCGAACTCTCTTCGGCATCGCGATCGAGCTTGAGGCCCTCCTCGTCGGGCTGCGGCAGCGACTGTTCCTCGTCCTCCTCGACGGGCTCGACCTCGGGCGCAATTTCGGGTTTCGGCGTGTTCATGGCTCAAACTTAGTCCTGCCGGCTCCTCGCCGTAAGCAGCGCCATTCCGGCGCGCACGCCAATGGCCGGCCCGAAGTCTCAAGCTCATGCCGGCGCGATGATGGCTTGGCTCTGCGACGCAATCCCCGCACCGCGGCTCGGCTTATGCCGCAGCGCTCGGCAATGAGGTTACGCAATCGGAAAGGCTGAATGATTAGATATAGAATTTCTTAACGATATCAACTTGGAACTACTTAAGGATTCAGCACTGTTTAACTTAAACATCGCGATAAATTCTTCGGATCGCCGCAAGGAGCTTCACGAGTTTTTTGACGCCGCAAAGCGTTCGCCCCGCGGCGCCGCTCTCCGCGCATATTGCAATGGCGAGGCCATGATGAAGAAGACCGTATATGGCGCTGCTCTTGGTGCGGCCTTGACGCTATCGGCAACCGGCATCGCCGGCGCAGCCGATCTCCCTTCGTATCCGTATTACACGACTCCGGCCCCCGCGCCCTATTCCGCCTATAGCTGGGCCGGCCCCTATCTCGGCGCTACACTCGGCTACGAATGGGGCTCGGTTGACAATAATCCGACCCGCCCGACTGGGGCCGCGGGCGGCATCGAGGCCGGCTTCAATTGGCAGCATGGCAATTTCGTCTACGGCGGCGAGGCCGACATCAATCTGTCCGCGGCCAGCGATACTTTTGCGCCTTGGCAATTCTCCAATCCCTGGTTCGGCACCGTTCGCGGCCGCGCCGGCGTCGCCATCGGCAATGTGCTGATCTTCGGCACCGCGGGCCTCGCTTATGGCGGCCTGACGGCCGACACGTCCGGAAACCTTTCGGAAAGCCACGCGAGCTTTGGCTGGACTGCCGGCGGCGGCGCAGAAATCGGCTTTACGCCTCATTGGTCAGCCAAAGCCGAATGGCTCTTTCTCGATTTCGGCGACCACCATTACTCAGTCACCGGCACCAATAACGGCCTGAGCACCAATCTGCTGCGGCTTGGGGTCAACTATCACTTCTGAGCCGCCGGCTGACGCCTCGCCAATCCATTTCCCGCAGCTTGCATGTAGTATTCGCGTGGTCGCGGTTTCCGACATTAAAGTTTCTTTAATCATATTTCGGCCGATCTTAGGACATAATTAGCAATAAGCATGGCCATGTGAAGTCTAATTTTGCCACAGTACTGCCGTGATAAAGCAGGGCGCTGTGTCTTTTCTACACTAGCAGAAAAATTTCCCCCGAATACTATGCGCGCCATCTCATGCGACGTTCAGCGTCATTTGGAGAATAGAGAATGAAGCGTCTTTGTCTTGCCCTGGTCTGCCTTGTGGCGCTGGCGGGAACCGCTGCTGCCGCTGATTTGGCGCGGCCTGCCCCCGCTCCCTATTACAAGGCCCCTCCGGCCTATGTGCCGTACAACTGGACGGGTTTCTATGTTGGTGTGAATGGTGGCGGGGCCTTTGGCAGCTCGGCCTGGAATTCCACCGGCAGCTTCAACATCAGCGGCGGCCTGGTCGGCGGCACAGTCGGCTACAATTACCAGTGGGGCCAGGCGGTCTGGGGCGTCGAGGGTGACATCGATTGGGCCGACATCAACGGCACCACCAACACGCTCTGCCCGCTCGGCTGCAAGACGAGCGACAGCTGGCTCGCCACGGTGCGCGGGCGGCTCGGCTATGCGGCCGACCGTTTCATGCCTTATGTCACCGGCGGCGCCGCCTTCGGCGACATCAAAGCATCGACACCGGGCTTTGCTGGCGCGAGCACGACCAATGCCGGCTGGACCGTCGGCGGCGGCATCGAGGGAGCAATCACCCAGAATTGGACTGCCAAGGTCGAGTATCTCTATGTCGATCTCGGCAAGTTCAACTGCGGCTTTGCCTGCGGCTCGGGCTTCCCGACCGACAACGTCTCATTCAAGACCAACCTGCTGCGCGCTGGCGTGAACTACAAATTCTGATTTTCGTCGATACTGTCGGCGTCAAACGCCCCGGGGCATGCTTGCCCCGGGGTTTTTGTCCGCGCTTTCGAGTCCGCCCACTGAGCGGCTGCCGTCACGAATGCGAAGTTTCGCGTTCTGCCGTCTCGGGGCTGTTGAATGACAGCGGACCCAGCTTCTGTCGCTCACGCGTCCTGCACCTCGGGCGTCTCGCCGCGCAGGATTTTTGCCAGCCCCGGCATGTCGATATTGCCGCCGGTCAAGATCAGCGCGACGCGCTTGCCGCTGTACCGGTGCCTCTCCTTCATCAGCGCGGCAAGTGGCGCGGCGCCGGCGCCTTCGGCGAGATTGTGGGTGGCCGTATAATAGAGACGGATCGCGGCGGCGATCTCGTCCTCGCTCACGCGCACGACGCGGCTTGCTCCTCTTCGAACAATTTCGACCGCTTCCCCTGGCGGATCGCGGGTGGCGACGCCATCGGCAAAGGTCGCCGCCGAATTGGTGGTAACCGGCCGGCCGGCTTCGAATGACAAAGCGAAAGCCGGCGCGTTTTCCGCCACCACGCCGATGATTTCAGTCGCAAGCCCGAGCAAATCGCGCACCGTGATCACGCCGCAGATACCCGAGCCCATGCCGATCGGCACGTAAACCGCATCCAGCGGCGGCGCACTCGCAAACAATTCCTGCGCGTAGGTGGCAACGCCTTTGATGAGATCGCGATGAAAGGACGGTACGAAATGGTAACCGCGCTCGCGCTGGATGGCGGCGGCCACATGGCGGCTCTCGTCAAAATCCTTGCCGCCGGTCACGACTTCGCCGCCAAATGCCGCCATGGCGGCATTCTTCTCTGGCGAATTGCCGTGCGGCACCACAATGGTCACCGGCAGGCCGTTTCGTGAGGCCGCGGCGGCGATCGACTGGCCGTGATTGCCGCGCGTCGCGCTGACGAGCCCTGCGGGCTTGTGAGCCGAGCGCAGCAGCGCATCGATATAGACGAGTCCGCCGCGTGCTTTGAAGGCGCCGGTCGGGGTGTGGTTCTCGTGCTTGACAATGACCTCGACGCCGGTTGCCTGGGCAAGCAGCGGCCAAGCATAAGCCGGCGTCGGCAGCACAAACCGGCGCACTATCTTGGCTGCGCTTTCAAGCTGGTCGAGAGTGAACAGCGGCATGGGACCACGCAGGCAGGCAATATCTGTCGCGCAGGTCGCTGCCGCGCCGGCGCGAGACCGTAATACTGGCCCAGTGCCAGATATTATACCGTCGCTTTGGTCGCGGCGTAGGCCGGCACGCGCGCCGCAAAGTTGTCCAGCCAAGCGACCAGCCGCGGATGATCCGCGCGCCATTTGCCGTCGAAGCGCAGGTCGCGGTAGCCGAGCGCGCAAGCGAGCGCGATCTGCCCGACATGGGGCAGTGCGGCGGCATCAAGCGGCGGCGGCGCAGCCTCGAGCGCGGAGAGGGCGCGCGTCACTTTGCCGATCTGATGATCGAGCCATTTCTGCACGTGATGCTCCGGCGGCCGCCAGCGCGCCTCGTAAACGGTGAGGATCGAGGCGTCGAGAATGCCGTCGGCCAGCGCTTGCAGCCGCAGCGCGGCCAGCCGCGTCCTGGACTCGCGGGGCAGGATCTTGCCGCCGCCCGCGCGCTCATCGAGATAGTCGAGAATGACGCGGGAATCGTAATAGACCGTGCCGTCCTCGGCGATCAGCACTGGGATCTTGCCAAGCGGATTCTGCCGCCGCACGCTGTCATTGGCGTCGGTCGGATCGGCAGGCTCGATCGTCACCTCATTGTCGAAGCCGAGCAGCGAAATAGCGATCCGCACCTTGCGCCCGAAGGGCGAGGGCGGTGACGAACGCAGTATCATCATTGCGGCACCATTGGCGATGAGCGCTGGAGCAAAGCGCGCGGAAACAGGCCAAGCTGAAAATCACTAAGCGGAATTAACAAGAAAGGCCAATAAAACAGACGAAAAGAATAGAAGTTTGGACAAACCCGCCATCTGGCGGCTCACGGCGTCACCGCCCGCTCCTTGCGCGGCCGCGCCATCCGGCGACAACGCGGCTTGGTCGTCCTGGCTTCCGTCTAGCCGGTGACGACGAGATTAACGGCCTTGGGGCCCTTGCCTTTTTTGTCAGGTTCGACGTCGAAGCTGATGCGCTGCCCCTCCACCAGCGATTTCAGCCCCGCACGTTCAACGGCGGTAATGTGGACGAACACATCGCGGCCACCGTCGTCCGGCTTGATGAAGCCGTAGCCGCGTTCGCCGTTGAAAAACTTGACCGTACCGGTCATTGCCATTGACCAATTCCCCCATGTTAGTTCGCCGCCACCCCCACGGTGCGGCGGCCAGTCCAAACATTCCACACGGGTAAAGAGTTTTGAGCCCCAGATGGTCTCACTCACTCCGCCGGCCCCCACAGGAGGCGGAACGTCCAAGCTAGCCTTGTTTGGATTAAACTAATTTGCTCGCCTCGGAAAGTAGAAAGGCGCCCAAAACAGCGTGACTCTCAGCTGTCGCGATCGAACCCGGCGCTATCCGGCGCGCGGTCGCGCAGGGCTTGTTCTCGCACCAGCCAGTCGAGCCGGAACTGCGATTTTGTGGAGAACAAATTTCCGAGCGCCGGCAATATGACGCGCAGCTCTTGTTCCAACATGAAGGTCGGATTGACGATTATCAGGCCGGAACCGGCCAGGCCGGCGTCGGCGCGCGGCGTCGCTGTCAGTATTTCGCAGCGCAAGATTTTGCTGATGCCGAGGCGGCGCAGCCGGCGCGCCAGCACATCCGGCGCCTCGCGTTCCTTAACGGGATACCACAATACGTAGATGCCCGTAGGCCACTTGCGGTGCGCCTGGGCGAGCGCCTCGGCAAGACGCGTAAAATCGGCGGCCTCCTCATAGGGCGGATCGATAATCACAAGGCCGCGACGTTCCTTCGGCGGAACATTGGCATTGAGCGCCATCCAGCCGTCGAGCGCCAGCACCTTTGCGTTGGCATTCCGGCGCAAAGCGGATTGCAGCGCAGCCAGTGCGCGCGGCTCGATCTCGCAGGCGATCAGCCGATCCTGCCGCCGCAGCAGGGCCGCCGCAATTAGCGGCGAGCCTGGATAGCTGCGCAATTCTCCAGACGCATTGAGCGCGGCAATGATCTTCAGGTAAGGAGCAAGCAGCGCGGCGAGGCCGGCAGTGACGTCTTGTTTCTTGTGAAGGAGCGCCTCGAATGCGGCGCCAATGCCGGCGCGCCACTCCTTTGAGCGGATCGCTTCCGGACCAAACAAATCGTAGCGGCCGGCCCCCGCATGCGTGTCGATCACGCGAAACGCCGCCGGCTTTTGCCGCAAATGCTCGAGAATGCGGGTGAGCACGACATGCTTGTGGACGTCGGCAAAGTTGCCGGCATGAAATGCGTGCTGATAATTCATTGCCGTATCGCAAATCCGCAACGCTCGCCGCGCGTCAGGCGCCGCCGCGCACCGGTGGCATGATCAGTTGATCGCGCCGGCAGCTGCGCTTGGCGACTTCGGGGCAGTCGCGAAATCTTAGATCCTTGCTCAGGCAGAGCCGCACTTCGCTCATCCGATTGCGCGAACACTCGACCGCAATGCCGTTTCGCGTCAGCCCGGGATTGGCTTTGATGAAAGCGTCCTCGACGGCATCGGGCGTTACGCTCAGAGATTCTTTCAGATCGTTATATTCGGGCGGAATGTTCACCGCCGCGCGCGCCTTGCGCACCGTGTCGAAATAGGCCTGCGGCGACAGCCCCGAACAGGTGCCGTGCTTGTCCCATTCGTTGTAAATAAGACGCGGCGCCGGCATCAGATCGAGCATGGCTGAGACGATGCCATGATAAAGCCGCGGCGACGGAATCTGGCAATATTCGGGAAATCCCCTCTCATATTGCGGCCACAGCCCGTGCACCACGAAGGAGAAAGGTCGCGGACCGCATTGCGGTCCGCCCGCGCGGTCGCGCTCGGCCGCTGCGGCGCAGAATGACGGCGACCAGGACAGCGACAGAACATAAAAGTCGAATTGTCCCGGCGTGTCCTGCGCCGAGGCTTGTTCGACATGACGCGCTGGAACCGAGCTTTCCGTCTGGCGCGGTGTCCCGTTCTGGACCAGCGCGGCCAAATCGACTGACGTAGCACAGCCCAGCGCGAGCGCGGCCAATGCGGCACAGCGAAAAATCGGTGCAAACATCGTGTTCTCCCCTGCACGCGCCGCCCCGGCACGGCGTCCGTATCGCCTCGGAACAGGGGGTGAACCAGCGTCAGTGACGGCGACACTATTGCAGTTTCACCGCTTCACGAATGACGGGGTCAGGGCGCGTAAGCGCCGGAAACTCGGAACCCTGTTCCCGTTTGAGAAACAGCGCCGGAGTGACTATATTCGGTTTTGTCACTCGCGCCCATCGCGCTTGAAGCGGCGAATAAGGGGCGCAGGGACCAAAGGGCATTCACTTCAGGAACCAAAGCATCCATGGCTGTCTATCGCCTGTTCAAGAACGAGCCGTTCGGGCCCGAAGCGATCTCGACCATGACGCACACCTATGCCGAGGTGTGCCGAACGCTCGGCTTGAGCGAGGCGGCGCTCACCGATGCCGACGACGAAGCCAGGACCATGGTGGCCAGGACAGCGGTTGCCAAGATGGTGATCGAATATGCGCAACGGGGCGCACGCGATCCGATCCGGCTGCGGGACTGCGTCTTGCAAGCTTTGCAGGATTAAGACGACACAGGTGATCGTTTCCGGCTGATCGTCTTGCTGGCGCTGCCGGCCGGTGCAAGCAAAGACTGGAATACGCTTGGAGATCGCCGAAAACGCTTCGAAGTTCAGCTAGGGCCGCGCCGCGCGGCAGTTAGGATTGTAGGCCCAGTTGCGGTCGAGGCCGACCACGCAGAAATTGACGCCCCAGTCGCCAAAGCTTGCGAAGCCCGTATCTTCCGCGATCGAATAATAGATCGGGTGGCGGGCGCCGTCGTTGATCACCGCCGTACCGCTGCAGAAGCGCCGCGGAATTGACTGCGCCGCCCAGGGCATCACCGCAGTCTCCTTGATATCCTCGAAGCCGACGATCCGCAGATCCGAGTTCCAGAAGCGGAATTCCTTAGTGCGGAAATTGGCGATGATCCGGTCGAGCGCCGCCGGATAGTCGCAGGCCGGCATGATCCGGTCATAGCGCGGGCCGGACATCCAGAACGTCTTTTCCCACCAGTTCGCTGCCCGCGCCGGCGAAAACGGCACAACGCCGAGTGCAAGGCCAAGCGCTAGGCTCAAGCCAACACAAAGCGCGATACGACCAAGCGCGATACGCCCCGACACGATCCGCAACATGACTGCGTCGTCCCCTGCCAGCTGACGCCAACCCCAACGTGCCGCGACCGCAGTCCCCGGTCAAGGGCGTGCCGCGCGCTGCGCAAAGGGGCGGAACGGCGTGGCAGCGGAGCAACATATCCGTCTTTGCATCGGCAGCCGTGCCTTGAGCGTGCGCCAAACGCTCTGGCGCCCCCGGTACGCAAACTCCGCCCGCATTTTTCGCGTTGTGATACCAATGTTGCACGCGTTCTTTCTGATTCGTTGCATCAGCGTCAGCGTTCTCTTGGTCGGTCAGGCGCGGTCGCAGCGTCCCCAGGTCTTGTCCACAGTAAAAATCGCAAAGATCCGGTGCCGAGCCTGCCCGCGAGCGCAGGCATTGCGCGCCGGAGACGACGGTCATCTTCGAGGAGATGGCGATGGGTGAGGTACATCGGCTTCAAACACCCCAGACCGCGTTCGGTCTGCAGGCGGCAGGACGCCTGATGACGGAAGTATTCGCACCCTGGGTGCAGGATCTGGCCATGCTCGTGGAGAGCGTGGAGGCGGTGCGCCCCGCCGGCGCGCAGCCGGATTGGCAGCCGGGCGCGGTTGTGCGGCTGCCATTTACCAGAAAGGCCTGCTGCGACGGCGAAGTGGTCTGCAGCCAAGCGCTGATGGCGCTTGCCGACACCGCCATGGTGATCGCCTGTTCGGCCGCCTGGAACGGCTATCGGCCGATGTGCACAATCGACCAGACTACGCATTTCCTGCGTCCAGTGAATTTCGACATCGTTGCCGATGCCCGCGTGGTGCGCATTGGCCGCAATACGAGTTTCGGCCGGGTCATGCTGCTGAGCGCCATCGACAAGCGCCCTGCGGGAATGGTGGCGAGCGCCTATTCGATGCTGTGATATTTTGGCGACCCACTGCGGGTTTCGTGGCTGTTCCTGTCCGAGCCGGTTCCACTGCGGTGGTGCCTCCTTTATTCTAGGGTGCGGTCCCAGGGACCACCGGTGGGACGGGGAGGCCTTTGCCATGTTGCGAAATTTTTTCCTGGCGCTCGCCATCATCGCGATTGCCGCCATCGCGACAGGAGGCGTGGCGCTGTCCAGCGGCGGACGCTTTGCCGGCCCGGGCCTTGGCGTTACCGGCAACGACACGGGCGGAATTTTCCCCTATTCGCCGGACGTCGAGGGCATCTATCGGCAGATCGCCGCCGATTATTGCGCGCGCTGGGGGCGCCTGTCGCATGTCACTAGCGTGCATCGCAAATACGGCGACTATGTTAGCTTCTCCTGCATCGACAGGCCGTGGATGATCCACTGACGCCCCCTAACGCGTCAGCGCCAGTCGCCCAGTACAGTTTGCACCACGGCGAGTGCTGCCACCGCCGCAGTGTCGGCGCGCAATATGCGCGGGCCGAGCGAAAGTCTTGCCACATTGGCGCTCTTCAGCAGCGCCGCGCGCTCCTCCTCGGCAAAGCCGCCTTCCGGCCCGATCAGCACGGCAAGCGGAGCCCCCTTCGGCACGGCCGCAAGCGCGGCTGCGGGATTGGCGGTCGCGGCGTCCTCATCGCAAAAGATCAGCCAGCGCGCGTCTTCGCGTTGCCCGAGCAGGACCGACAATGCGGCGGGAGCCATGATGTCAGGCAATGCAAGGATGCCGCACTGCTGGGCGGCCTCAATAGCGTTGGCGCGCATGCGATCGAGATTGATGCGTGTGACCTGGCCGTGCCGCGTGAGCACCGGCTGCAGCCGCGACGCACCCATTTCGACCGCCTTTTGCACCATGTAATCGAGCCGCGCCGCCTTCAGCGGGGCAAACAGATAGTGCAGATCGGCGGCTGGGCGCTGCGGCCGGGTCTGGGCCACCACACTTAGTCCCGCAGGACGTCTGCTCGCTTCAGCAAGCGCCGCCACCCATTCGCCGTCTTGCCCATTGAAGACGAGCACGCGGTCGCCGGCGCGCAGCCGCAAGACATGCGTCAGGTAATGCGCCTGTGCGCGATCGAGCGTCACCTGGGCGCCGGCTTCGAGCGGAACGTCCACGAAGAGTCGCGGGCTACGGAAATCATATGCCGACATGCAGGTCGCCAATCAGCGTGGATACGATCCGGTCGAGAGCCGTCCTACCCCTTAGAGCATGACCTCAAAAAGTCCATTCCGCTGCGGTGTGCTGCACCGCACCGCGCCAATGCAGGCGCCCGGCTGGTTCGATCTGACGCGGGCTCGGCCGGCGATGCCGCCGCTATGTCGCCGAATTCAGCGAGCCTTTAATGCTGGCGAAATATGGGGCAAAGTCAGCGGCCAGCTTCATTCGGTTGGTTGCTGCCGGGCCCCTGGGAACAGGGGACCGAGAGAGGGTCGTCATGAAGCGCAGCTTCGCCAGAGTGGCGTGGTGTGCAGTGCTGCTGTCTGTCGTCGGTCCGGGATTTCCGGCATGTGTCTTGGCCGTAAGCTCCGCGGCAGTGGCGCAAGGCATGCCCCCGCAGGGAGGAATGGCGCCACAAGGTATGCCGGGCATGTCGGCACAACCGATGCCGCCCGCAGGCGCGCCGCAATGCTCGCAGTTTCCGGCATTGAGCGAAGAGGCCAAGAAGAAGGCCAATGCAGTTCAGGCCGCCATCAAGGCAAAGGCCGATCGCAAAGAGATCTGCACTTTGATGACGACTTTCGTTGCCGCCGAGGCGACTGTCATCAAGTTCCTGGAAACCAATAAAGTGTGGTGCGGGGTTCCCGACCAGGCGATCACAGTATCGAAGGCGAATCACGAAAAGTCGCTCAAATTCCGCACCATGGCCTGCAGCGAAGACGGGCCGCGCCCGAAAACGCCGACGTTGAGCGACGCCATCAAGACGCCGACGGTCGATTCGGCAACCAACACCAAGACCGGCCGCGGTACGTTCGACACGCTGACCGGTAATCCGCTGGCCCGATGAGTACCGCGCACTAGATTCAGCCCAGTGGCGCAGCACCAAGGCATGAGGCTGCCATGAGCCGTATCGTCGGTTCGGTCGCAGACTCGACCGGCAATTGGGTCGACACCACCGCCCCGCTTTGGTTGCGCCCTTATCTGCGGCTGGCCAGGCTCGATCGCCCGATCGGCTCGTGGCTTTTGCTGTTGCCATGCTGGTGGTCGTCAGCGCTGGCGGCAGTCGCGGCGCAGGCGCGCGGGCCGAGCCTCTGGCACATCATGCTGTTCTTCATTGGCGCCTTTGCCATGCGCGGCGCCGGCTGCACCTGGAACGACATCGTCGACCGCGACCTGGATGCGAGCGTCGAACGCACACGATCGCGCCCGATACCGTCGGGCCAAGTCAGCGTGGCCCAAGCGGCCATGTTCCTGATTGCGCAGGCGCTGATCGGCTTCGCAGTTCTGATAAGTTTCAACCCGTTCACCATCTGGCTCGGCATCGCCTCGCTTGCCATTGTCGCGATCTATCCGTTCATGAAGCGGATCACCTATTGGCCGCAAATCGTGCTTGGCCTGGCGTTTTCCTGGGGCGCGCTCATGGGCTGGGCGGCGGCCTTCGGGCGGCTCGATGGACCGGCGCTCCTGCTCTACGGCGGGTCGATTTCCTGGGTGATCGGCTATGACACAATCTATGCGCACCAGGATCGCGAGGACGATGCGCTGATCGGCATCAAATCGACCGCCTTGTTGTTCGGCGAACGGAGCAAACCGATGCTTGCATTATTCTTCGGCATTGCCGTCGTGCTGATCGGTGCGGCCGGCTTTGCCGCGGGGGGACGCTTCATTTTTGCTCTCGGGCTTGTTGCCTTCGCCGCGCATCTTTCCTGGCAGATTGCAAGCCTCGACATCAGCGATCCGGACAACTGCCTGAAACTGTTCAAATCCGACCGTGATGCCGGGCTAATCCTGTTCGCCGGTCTCGTGCTCGATGCGACCTTCCGGCACCTCGCCTGAACCGCCATCGGTCCGCAGCAGCGCAACCCCGCTCTGCCCGAAACGGGCCTTGTGCGACAATAGCGCGCAGGAGCAGAATCCGCCGACTCTGCACGCGCAAATAGGCAGAGCGAAAAATGCGGTTTAGGGAGCGAGCAAATGAAATCCGTCGTCATGCTGGGCATGGGCGTGCTTGCGGCCGTGCTTATCGAAGCCGCCTGGTCGGCGGCCGGCGCCGACGAAGCGGCCGCGCTTATCGGCCAGGTCACTTCCGATGCTGAAGGCCCGATGGAAGGCGTCGTCGTCACCGCCCATAAGGACGGCTCGATCGTTTCCGTCAGCGTGACCAGCGATGCCAAGGGCCACTACGCGTTTCCTGCAGGCCGGCTCGAGCCGGGGCATTACACGCTCGCCGCGCGGGCTGTCGGTTACGATTTGGCGGCGCCCGCCGCTGCCGACCTTGCCGCACAGGATATGGCGAAGATCGATCTCAAGCTCGTCCCGACCAAGAATCTCGCCGGCGAGCTCACCAATGCCGAATGGATGATGAGCATTCCCGGCACCGAGGAGCAAAAGGCCTTCCTGCTCGACTGCACGGGCTGCCACACGCTCGAGCGCGTCATGCGCTCTACGCACAATGTCGATGAGTGGATGGGCGTGATCTCGCGCATGAAGGGTTATGGCGCGGTAAGCCAGCCGATCAAGCCGCAGCCGATGCTCGATCGCTCGCGCGCCGGCACGCCCGAGCAATATCGCAAGGCAGCCGAATATCTGGCCTCGATCAATTTGAGCTCGGTCGATTACTGGCCCTATCGGCTCAAGACGCTGCCGCGGCCGACCGGCGATTCCACGCGCGCAATCGTCACGGAATACAGCCTGCCGCGCGCCACCATCGAGCCGCACGACATCATCCTCGATAAGGACGGCAACGTCTGGTACACCGATTTCGGCGAGCTATTCATCGGCAAATTCGATCCGAAGACGCTCAAGCTCACCGAATACCCGGTGAAGGAGATCAAACCCGGCTCGCCGGTTGGCCTGCTCAGCCTCGAATTCGACAAAGACGGCCAGCTCTGGTTCGACATGATGTACCAGGGCGCGCTCGGCACCATCAATCCGAAGACCGGCGAGACCAAATATTATCCGCTGCCGCCGGAATGGAACGACAACAGGGTGCAGCTCAATTTCGTCGGGCTGCGCCACGATGTCGACGGCAAGGTCTGGACCAAGAGCGTCGGCACGCAGGACATTTTCCGGCTCGATCTTGCCACCGGCAAATGGGAGAAATTCCATCCGACCGATGCGTTGCCGCCAGGCCGGCATTACGGCATATATCAGGTGATCTCTGATTCAAAGAACAATCTCTGGCTTGCCGAGTTCGACGAAGGCCATCTCGGCAAGATCGATGCCAAGACGCTGCAAGTCACATGGTATACGCCGCCAACGCCGCACGCGCGGCTGCGCCGGATGGAGATAGACGACCAGGACCGCATCACCGTCGCTGAATATCGCGGCAACAAGGTCGCGGTATTCGATCCCAAGACCGAGCAGTTCACCGAATATCAGCTGCCGCCCTACACATTCCCGTACCGCGCGCAGTTTGATAAGAACGGTGACATTTGGGCTTCGACCATGAGCTCCGATCGCGTGGTGCGGCTCGATGCGAGAACCGGCAAGACCGTGCAATTCCTGATGCCGTCAGACACCAATATGCGCACTGTCGCCGTCGACAATTCGACAACGCCGGTGTCGTTCTGGGTCGGCAGCAATCATGACCATGCGCTGGTCAAGATCGAGCCGCTCGAAACCGGCGAGCCGGCGTCGAACTAGGGCATCGGCATGCAAATAACGTTACGGCCGGGCGCTCGCCCGGCTGTTTCGTTTGGGCCGGCTGCTCCAGACCGAAATCTCCCGTTCTCGGTAAAAAAAGTGATAGATCGTCGCTGCGTGCGCATAATGGGGCTGCGATTCTTGCGCATGATGTGCAAAAGCCGGCTTACGGTACGGCGAACACCAGGCGCAACACAAAGAGCGGGCGAATAGTCGAATGCTGACGCGAAGGGGAAAATACGGTCTCAAGGCCCTGGTTCATCTCGCCGGCATGCCGGCGGGCCAGCTCGCTTTTGTCAGCGACATCGCCACGGCCAACAATATCCCCAAAAAATTCCTTGATGCGATTCTCGGCGACTTGCGCAAGGCCGGCTTTGTGCACAGCAAAACCGGCAAGGAAGGCGGCTACATGCTGGCGCGCGCGGCAGAGGACATCCGCGTCGGTCAGGTGATCCGGGTGCTCGACGGCCCGCTTGCGCCGGTCGCCTGCGCGAGCCGCACCGCTTATCAGCGTTGCGACGACTGCCCCAGTGAAAAAAAATGCGCGGTGCGGCTGATGATGCTCGAAGTGCGCAATGCGATCGCGACCATTCTCGACCGCCGAACGCTGGCCGAAATGCGCGACCTGCCGGCGCTCGAGCGCTCGTTGCCCGCGCGGCGGCGCTAGGCCAGACGCTCTCTCGTTAATCGCGCGAAGCCCGTAAGCGCGAGGCCGCTTTAGTCGGTCTGGGCCAGCGTGCTACGGTCGCAATTTAGGAGTTCGCCGATGGCGGCAAGCTCGATATCGGCGGCCGGGTAGTGCGCAAGCGTGTCCGGGTCAAGCGCATAATGGCCCTGCTTGGCGAAGACCGTGGTGACCCGTCCGCGCCAAATTTGCTTCACCGCGGTGAGAATGCGCAGCTTGTCGTCAATCAGCACGTAGTGCTTGGCCGGATAGAGCCGCTCGACATCGCCAAGCTCGCGCTCTTTGTGGATATAGATCAGGACGCGGCCGCCGACCGCTTGCCACAGGCCCGCGCGCTCCACCTTGCGCGGCTGAAACACCGCGTCGCCGTCGGACAGAATGACGGCCGGTCCCCACTGCTGCACATGGCCAATCGCGGCGAGCGCCGACGGATAAAGCCGCTCGGCAAACGGATAATCGACCAGCCAATTCGACATGCGCAGAATTTCCGGGCGATGCATGGCCTCCATCCGGTAGCGCTTGAGCGCGCCGAGATAATCGACATAGCCGAGCTCGTTTCGCAGCCTTTCCAGAATTGCCCAATAGCGGTCGCGCGCGACTGCGCCGTATGTCTCGGCAAGGTGCGCGCGCAGATCGCCCTGGACCGCGTCATTGTCCAGAAGCGTATTGTCGACGTCGAATAGAAAAACGATGTCTTCGGTCGAGCTCATCAGTCGAAATCACAGGCCAGCGATTTAACGGGGGCTCGCTCTTATAGCCGGCTTGTCCGGCCGCGCGCCGGGACCGTTAAAACCATGCTGCCGAGCGAGAACTGCAGGTCCTCCGGCCGGATACAAAGCCTACAGCCATTCGAACGTGCCGTCTTCCATATCGCGCGGGCTTAGCCCTTCGACCAGAATGAGCTGCCGGCCGATTGCTTGGTCGCGCACCGCCAGCGCCGAAGCATATTCGGCGGACCGATACCAGGCCCGCGCACGCTCGATGTCAGGAAATTCAATAACGACGATGGCATGCGGCTTCCAGGTGCCCTCCACTGGCTCGACGGCGCCTGCGCGAACGAGATAGCGGCCGCCGTAGCGGGACACCGAGGCGGCCGCCCGCTCGCGAAAAATTTTGAGCGCTTCACGATCCTTCACGAACCCGTCCGAAATGAAGTAGGCCGGCATTTGTCCCCTTTGTTCGTAATCGCGGCGATGGAAACACCGGGGAGACCGAGCGCAGTGTGACGCGGGTCACAGCGAGGGGTAGCGACAGCGCCGAGCGCCGCCGTGGCGCACGCCGGTAACTTCCAATGTTCTCGGCTGTCTGCTGTCCGCAGCGGCCTCAGCGTGCCTCGCGGTTGAGGATCGCGATGTGGCGCTCGGCCGACGCCGCCGTCACGCGTTTGCCGTCTCGAGCGATGACGCGATCCCAGAACGCGCCGTAAATGACCTCGTAAGACCACGGTTCGAGACGCCCGGCGATGGCGCGCACGGCCTTCTCGCCGAGCGGAACGAAATTAGGATAACTCCACATGAAGCTGACGAATTTCCGATCGGGCGCCACCTGCAGGAGATCGCCGGACAGCAAGGCGCCCTTGCCGCCGGCCCCGCCCGCCCAATGCATCACCGTGCCGCCGTCAAAGTGACCGCCGACACGGATCAAGGTCAGTCCGGGCGATATCTGTTTCGTCTGCTCGGACCAGAGTTCGAGACACGGCGCCGAGCGCATGATCCACGCTCTGTCGGCTGCGTGCAGATAGACCGGAATGCCGCCGAATGCCGCGCTCCAGTCCACCATCGCGGTGTAGTAGTGCGGATGCGAAATTGCGATCGCGGTGAGCCCGCCGAGCGCATTGATGATGTCGACCATCGCCTGGTCGATCAGGCTGACGCAGTCCCACAGCACATTACCCGCGGGCGTGCGCACCAGGAGCGCACGCTGGCCGATGCCGAAAGCCGGCGACGTGCCGATGCCGATCAGCTCCGCCTCGCGCCGGAACGTCGCCATGTGCGACTTGCGCAGTTGTGCGAGCGTCGTCCACACCTGCCCGGTGGGCAGGACATATTGGCGTTCTTCCTCGCAGATGGCGCAGCGCACGGGCGGCTCTTCCGAGGGCTCGTATTGCGTGCCGCAGGTGGTGCAAATCCAGGCTTCTCGCACGGCCGCCTCTCTTACCGTAACGAACAGAACAAACAAAGGCCACTGCACGCCGTCGATCGCAGCGGCCACAAGAGTTCCCAAAAAATCACGGGGTCAAGGGTACCCTCGCTGCCGCGCAGCAGCTCCGCCCGTGACACCGTGATTTGTTAGACCGGGAAAGGCACTATCCGTTGCGACCGACGACGGCGCTTCCTGACCTCTGCCGGCATCGACAGGCCTATGCATCCGCTTTGGAGATTGATCCCAGATACCACGCCTTAAACGTGCGGCCAGTGTCGCTCGCGGAACCAGTTGCGGTATTCCGCCATTTTGGCGCGTTGCGCCGCGGGCGCGTGGCGCTTGCAGGTCGACGCCTCGTCGCTGCCCTCAGGCGCGCCCCAGCGCAGCTCGACGCAGTCATTGGGGTTATACGCCATTTCAAGATCATTGGCGCGGTCGAGCACGTCTTTGAGCGTCAGCGTCCATTGCGAGCCGTCGCTGCGCGTATAGGAGAATTTGCGCGCGGCAAGGTCGGAAGCCAGCACCGCCTGCAGCTGCGCTTTCACTTCCGCCGGGCCCTTGCCGCTTGGCATGGCATAGCGATCAGCGCGCCGCGCCACGTGGTCCGGATAACCGCGCACCACATCGATCGCGATCAACAGGCGGAAATCGCGCGCCGGCGTCGAAAAATCCTCCCAGGGACCGTTGGTCTCGAAGATCGCCGGCCCGCTCGGCATCTCGGCCTCGCCGCGCCCGCTGTTCTGGAATTTGCGTCCGTTCTCGATGGCAACAACGCGTGTCTTCACCTGCTCCTCGAGCGAGGTGATCGCATCCTCCATCGCCCGCACCGGATCGAGCGGCTCGGGCGACATCACATCGTCCATGCGATCATAAAAATCCTCGGCGCTCATGTGCGACTGTTCGAGCGAGAAGTCGCCGTATTGCAGATTCTTGGCGATCTCGGCATTGGTCAGCCGCCGCAAGCTTCCGCTCCTCTCCTGCACGATCGGCCGGAAGCGCTTGAAGCCCGGGCTGCCGAGCGTCGGCTCGTGCACGAACAGAAAGTTGCCGCGCCAAAAGCGCTTGCGCGTGACCGTGCCGTCCGGCTCGGCGTCGACTGCGAGGAATACGCCCGGCGCGCCGTTTGCTTCCGGCACGCGCTGCACCAGCATCAGAACATGGCCATACGGGTCGGCATAGACGGTCCCCGGGCGCAGCGCCTGCTCGGTCAGCGGCACGGTGTAGAAGTCGGTATTGTCGTCGTTCGCCGACACGCGCACCGAGCCGGTATGAACGACGTCGCCGACCGCACGCAGATATTGCGCAAAGGAAGGCACTGCCGTCGATCGCGGCGCCGGCGGCGAAGCTGCCGGCGCCGGTGCTGCGGCGGAGGCAGCCGGCTGCTGACCAAACATTTGCTGCAGCACGCCGGGGGGCGGCGCGGGTGCGGCTGTAGCGGTCACCGGCAGAGGATTTTGGTCTGGCGGTGGCGCCGGGCGCGTGACTTGCGGGTGTTCGATGTCGAACCATTGATAACAACGGGGCGGCGAGCCGCCTGCGCCGCGCGAGCAGTTCGAATAGCCGAACGGCAGTCCCATCTTGTAGGCGAAATAGGCGCGGAGGAAATAGACGAAGTCAGCGCAATCCGGTCGGAGGCTTACGGCGGCATTATCTTCGCCGGCGCCGAGATAGTTGAACAGAAAATTGCGCGACTTGTCGCGCAAGACTTCGTGCCAGGCCTTCCAGGACAGATCGGCGTCGGGCGGCCCGTCGAACAGCTTCGCGACCCATGCGGAATAAAGATTTTCCGTCATGCGGTTCCAGCTATTGCGAATCTGCCAGACGCTGCCTGCCGAGGCGGGAGGCCCCGGTGGCTTGCGCGCGGCGACCGCGATGTCACGCACGATTGCGCTGCATCCGGCCGGACCCCGGTCCAAGGCAAGGGTCGCACGCCATGTCCCAGCGGCCGGGCTGGCGACCTCGGCAAACCAGAAATAAGGCGGCCCTCCATGCCGTTCGCGCGATTTGACCGCAACGCTGCCGTCAGGGGCGATCAGCGAAAGCTCGCCCGAAAGCGGCTTCTCCGCGGCGACGAGGACGCGTAACGGCGCGCCATTCCATGGCGTGATGGGCGCCGGCAGCATCGCGACTTCGGCTGCCTCCTCGCAGGCCGGGGATGCGGCTTGCGCGCGGGCGCCAGCGGACAAGAAAAAAAAGAAAAGCAGTGAGCCGCCCGCGATCAGCATAGATGCTGTCGCCGCAGCAGCGAGCCGGCGCGAAAAAAACAATGAAGCCCCCGTCTTCAGCTTTCGGCTTTAAGCTTCAAGTCCAAAGCTCCCGTCCCGGAGCACCCACTTTAGGCCGCAAACCATATTACCAAGGCTTTGGCTGAATAATGGCATTTTATTCCCCTCGGCCGGCATTTCGCGCTGCCCGTCCTGCGCCGCGACCAAGCCATGGCTTCCCCGCCGTCCCGCTATTTCCTAAACTCGTCGCAGAGCGGCCAGCGGAACCTGCCGGCGTCCCGCAAATCAAAGGCCGCGACCGTGCCTCCGGCGGGCCATTCAAAAAGCTCCTGATCGGCGCCGCTATTTTTTGATCGCGGCGTTTTTCAACCGCGCCGCGCACCGCCGCGCTGGGGCAGGGCCGCGCGCAATGAGGCTCGCACATGTGGATCAATTTCGCGCTGTGGATCATTTTTGCCTTGATGATCGCGATCGTCCCGATCGGCTGCATCATGACGCGACAACGCCGTCCGAAGACACCGGCTACACCGCAACCGCTGGCGCCGGAATAGCGGCTAGCTTTGCGCTGATGCTCGCGACTGTGCCCTGCCGGCGAGACGAGCCCGCCGGCACGCAGCCGTCACCCGCGCTTTCGATTGCGCGATCAGCTCTTGCCGCGCCACACCGCATCGAGGGCATAGCGGCCGGCGCCGGAGACGAAGAGCACGACCAGACCACCCAGAATGGCGAGGTTCTTGGTCAAATAAATCCAATTCACCTGCTGCTGCGCCGCCTCCGGATAAGTCCAGTAGCGATGCGCTGTGACGGTTGCCAGAACTACGAAAGCGATGCCGAGCAAAGCGCCAATCCGCGTGGCGACGCCAAAAACGAGCGAGATGATGATGAGATATTCGACGATGATCGCGACCACGCTAAGCGCGTCCGGCGACGGATAGCCCAGGAATTTCAGGTAGCCGGCGTTCGGCGACCCGAACCAGGCGGTAAGCAAAAACAACAAGGCGATCAGAATCCGTCCGACCAGCAACAACGCGTCCGTTGAAGCTTCCGCGCAGCGATCGACCGATGCCAATGCGGAACCAAGCGCCCCCTTCTGCGGCATGACGTCCCTCCCCGGCTTTGCTTTTTGGTGACGGCCTCGATTTGGCCGCAGCTGATTGTAGCTCGACCACGGCGCAGTGAAAGCTCGAAATCTCGTTGTCCCCCGCGGGGCGGTGCAGCACGAACTTGGCGAAGGTCATCCTCCGCCGTGAACCCGGAAGGAAAAATTAATTGCGCGCAATGATCTCGCGTTCGCCGCGGTGCACGGCGGGGTGATCGGAAAGCTTGCCGGCACGGCGCCGCAGTCGGCGCGGCGGCCGGCGGCGCGCAATCGCGGTGCGCTGGCGGCGACGCCAGGTTGTCGCTTCGACGCGGACCGCGCCGAGCCGGGCGAACGGCTCGCGCAAACAGCCATCGCGTTCGGCAATCAAGAGCGGCAGTCCGAGCACCTTGGCCCAGCTCTGCCATTCGGCGACGATGTCGTCGGCATGCGGCGACGAAAACAGCGGCAGCGACAGTGCCGGGTCGTCGTGTTCGAGCACGACGGCGATCTCGGTCGGCACATTGTCGGCAGTGAATCCGCAGAGGCGGATGGCGACGCCGCGGTAGACGGCGACCGGCATGTTCAGCGCCATGCGCATGCCGCGCACGGAACGCCGCAGCACCACGCGCTCGCGATGCAGATCGACGATCCGCGTCCGCCCATCGGCCGCTTCGTCGACGGCTTCGAAACGCACGGGCAGAGCGAACGGGTCGAGCCGCAGGCCGCGGCTCGACCCGGCAGTGGTCCTGCCGGACTCCATTTTGACGCCTCGAAACTCAAGCTCCCCCCGGGGCTGTCGCCGCCCGGTTGCCGCAACCATGCCAAAGAGCGGTCGCAATGGGCTTAAAAACCCTGGTTAAAGCGCCGTTTCATGGCCCGCTATAACGCTGCATGCTTGATGAGACCTTGCCGCGGCCGCGCCATTTTTCGGCAAAATGGGTTGCATGGCGCGATTGCCGCGCACATCTTGGCGCTAGCTGTTTTAATTGCCTCGTGACGGCGGCCTCCTGAACCAATTGTACGCTGCAAATGGCATCGCTTCTCGATCAATCGGTCCTGGTGAATCTTGCTGAACGGCTCGTTGACGCCGCACGCCGCGCCGGCGCTGATGCCGCGGACGCCGTTGCCGTGCGCTCGGTCTCGCTCTCGGTCGATGTGCGCGATGGCGCGGTCGAGGAATCGCAGCGCTCCGAGGGCGACGATATCGGCTTGCGCGTTCTGGTCGGCCACAAACAGGCTGCCGTCTCGACCAATGACCTTAAAGGCAATGGTCTCGACGCGCTCGCCGAGCGCGCGGTGGCCATGGCGCGCGCGGCGCCGGACGACAAATATGCCGGTCTCGCCGATCCTTCCTTGCTGGCGCGCGAATTTCCCGATCTCGATCTGCTTGATCCTGATTTGCCCACAGTCGATGTTCTGGAGCGGCGCGCGCGACGCGCCGAGCAAGCAGGCCTCGCCGTCTCGGGCGTGTCGAAATCCGGCGGAGCCTCGGCCTCCGCCGGCATTGGCGGCATGGTGCTGGTGACGAGTCACGGCTTTCACGGCGCAACCATCGCCTCGCGACATTCGATCTCGATGTCGGCCATTGCCGGCGAAGGCACCGGCATGGAGCAGGATTATGATTTCTCATCCACGCTGCACGCCGCCGATCTCGACAAAGCCGAAGTGATCGGCCGTCAGGCCGGCGAGCGCGCGGTGGCGCGGCTCAATCCGCGCAAGGTTGCGACGCGCAAAGTACCAGTGGTGTTCGATCCGCGCATTTCGGGTTCTTTGGTCAGCCATCTCGCCAGCGCCGTCAATGGCAGCGCCATTGCACGCAAGACCAGCTTTCTGCGCGAGAAGCTTGGGCGACAGATCTTTGCCAAAGGCATCGACATCGTCGACGACCCCCTGCGCAGGCGCGGTCAGCGCTCGCGACCGTTCGACGCCGAGGGTGTGGCGACCAGGGAACTCAAGTTGGTCGAGGACGGCGTGCTCAAGACCTGGCTCCTCGATTGCGCGACCGCGCGCGAACTCGATCTGAAAACCACCGGCCACGCTCAGCGCGGCGTCTCCTCGGTGCCCTCACCCGGCCCGAGCAATTTGCATCTGGCGCCTGGAGCAAAAACGCCGGAGGAACTCATCGGCGAGATCGAGGACGGCTTCTATGTCACTGATCTGATCGGCATGGGAGTCAATTTGGTCACCGGCGACTACAGCCGCGGCGCCTGCGGCTTCTGGATCGAGAACGGCCAGCGCACTTATCCGGTGAGCGAGGTCACCATCGCCGGAAATTTGCGCGAAATCTTCCTGAGCCTGACGCCCGCCAACGATCTTGTTTTCCGTTACGCCACCAATGCCCCGACCTTGCGTGTCGAGGGCCTCACGGTTGCCGGCCACTAGCCCATAAATTTGGGTGAAATTTGTATGACAGGCTCTGATCGCTTCGCGCCGTCGATCGCGGGCCAAGCATGTCAGGTCGATCCTCGGAGAGCACGTTGGTCCGCATTTATGAGTTTTGACCTGGCTGGTGTGGTGGATTTGAAGTTCCTAAGATCAAGCCGCAATCTTGGATTAGGAACTTCAAATCCAAAGCCGCACTGGAATTATAAATTTGCTAGTGTCCTTTGGAATTCGAACCTCGCGCAGGGGCCGCAAGGTTTGCCGAACTTCGCAATCGGACACCGGGGTCGCTCCGACGCCAAACGCATTGACAGCCGAGGATTTGGCCATCGAAGCCGACCGCCTTGCCGCGGCGGTCCGCGAAGCAGGCGTGCTCGCGCTCTCCATGTTTGAAAAACCGCTCAAGAACTGGACCAAGGGCCCAGGTTCTTCGCCGGTGAGCGAAGCTGATATTGCCGCGGATGATCTCTTGCGCCAGCGGCTGATCATTCCGGATTCTCCCATCGCCTGGCTGTCGGAGGAGAGCGTCGACGATCCCGCCCGCCTTGGCGCGCGCTATGTCTGGATCATCGATCCGATCGACGGTACGCGCGCCTTTATCGGCGGCCTCACCGATTGGGCCGTTTCCGCCGCCCTTGTCGCCGATGGCCGGCCGATCGCGGCATGCCTCTATGCGCCGGCGCTCGATCAATTCTTTACCGCACGCGTCGGCGGCGGCGCCACGCTCAACGGCGCGCGGATTGCGGTCAGTGACGGAACCGACGTGCAAAGCGCGCGAATCGCCGGCCCGCGCCAGCTCCTGCAGCGGATTGCCGCCACAACCCCGGCGTTGCGCATCATGCCGCGCGGACACTCGCTGGCCCTGCGGCTGGCCCGGGTCGCGCAAGGCGTTTTCGATGCGGCGATTGCCGGCGGCGATAGTCACGATTGGGACCTTGCCGCCGCCGATCTTTTGGTGCACGAAGCAGGCGGTACGCTGACACCCGTTGAGGGCGGGATAGTGACCTATAACCGTCCCGTGCCGCGGCACGGGGTGCTCGTCGCGGCCGGTCGGGACAGGCACGCGGCGCTCATCAAACTCGTTGGGGATGGACGCCTCGCGTCATCATAATTCGCGGATTGAGCGCGCGGATCATCGTCATGTCTGAGACCCGGCCAAAGCAGTTGCTTCATCTCGTCTTCGGCGGCGAGCTTGACAGCGTCGCGACGACGCAATTCAAGGATCTCGACAAGCTCGACATCGTCGGGATCTATCCCAATTACGCAACTGCCTATGCCGCCTGGAAGGCGAAAGCCCAAGGCACGGTCGACAACGCGCAGATGCGTTACTTCATCGTGCATCTGCATCGTTTGCTCGACCCGGAAGCCACAGCACCGAAAGCGTGAGTTGCCGGATGCGAGTATGGCGTCGGATCGGACGGCAGCGCTGGGCTAAGGTGGCGATTGGGACCTTCGCCGCCGAGTATCTGCGCTTCGTCGGCGCGACGACGCGGTTCACGCTCGAGCCAGCCGACGCCTATGCGCGCGCCGAAGCGGACATCCCGGTCATCCTGGCCTTCTGGCACGGCCAACATCTGCTTGCGCCGATGGCGAAACAGAACAAGCATCGCGCCGCGATGCTGGTCTCGCGGCATCACGACGGCGAGGTCAATGCGATTGCGGCGCGCCGTTTCGGCGTCGAGACGATCCGCGGCTCGGGCAATCATGGCGGCAGCTTCGTGCACAAGGCGGGTGTCGCCGCATTTCAAGCCATGCTGGATGCGCTTGCCGACGGCGTTTCCATCGCACTCTCGGCCGACGTGCCGAAAGTGGCGCGCGTGGTCGGCCTCGGCATCATCAAGCTGGCGCAAGCCTCCGGCCGGCCGATCTATCCGAGCGCGATCGCCACCAGCCGTCGCCTCGTGCTCAACAATTGGGACCGCACCACCATCAATCTGCCGTTCAGCCGCGGCGCCGCCATTTCCGGGGAACCGGTGATCGTGCCGCGCGACGCCGATGATGCGGCGCTCGAAGCGGCGCGGCGCCTGCTGGAAGATCGCCTCAATGCGGCAACACTGCGCGCGTACGAGATCGTCGACAAGCCTGCGCGCAAATTTTGTAGCCGGAACCGCTAATATCGGGGGAAGCGAGTTTGTCTAAGCGTCTGCCGCTGGCATTGCGTCTTTATCAGTTCGCGTCCGTTGCCGGCTCGCCGGTGGCGCCGCAAGTCCTGGCGCGCCGGCTCAGGCGCGGCAAGGAACATGCCGAGCGGCTGTCAGAGCGCTGCGGGGAACCAAGCCTCGAACGCCCGGCGGGTCCGCTGATCTGGGTGCATGGCGCCAGCGTCGGCGAGATGCTGGCCGCGATTCCACTGATCGAGAAGCTGCGCGCGCAGGACTTTACCGTGCTGGTGACGACGGGCACTGTAACTTCGGCGGCGCTGGCCGAGCAGCGGCTTCCCGACGGCGCGATCCATCAATTCATCCCGCTCGACGCGCCGCGCTTCGTACAGCGCTTTCTTGACCACTGGCGGCCGGGTCTGGCTTTGTTCGTGGAGTCCGATCTGTGGCCCAACCTCATTCTGGCCTGCGCGGATCGCCGCATTCCGATGATCGTGATCAACGGCCGCTTGTCGGAACGCTCCTTCAGCCGCTGGCAGCGGGTGCCGGGCGTGATCGCGGCGCTGCTCGGCCGCTTTGATCTGTGCCTCACTCAGTCCAATGCCGACGCCAGACGCTATACCGAGCTCGGCGCACCGCGCGTGTCCTCGACCGGCAATCTGAAGCTCGACGTCCCGCCGCCGGAGGTCGATCAGGACATGCTCAAACGCGTGCAGGAGATGGTCGGCAAGCGGCCGGTGATTGCCGCAGCCTCCACCCATGCCGGCGAGGAAACCGCCATCATCAGCGCACATCGGCGGCTGCGCGCCAAATTCCCCAACCTGTTGACGGTGATCGTGCCGCGCCATCCGCAGCGCGGCAAAAGCATCGCCGACATTGCCGAGGTGGCCGGGCTTTCGGTCGGCCTGCGCTCGCAGCGCGCCCAGCCGATGCCGGACCTCAACGTATATGTCGCCGATACATTGGGTGAACTCGGCCTGTTCTATCGCCTCGCGCCGATCGTGTTTATGGGCGGCTCGCTCGCGCAGCACGGCGGACAGAATCCGATCGAGGCGATCCGGCTCGGCGCCGCCGTGCTGCATGGCCCGCATGTGTGGAACTTCGCCGAAATCTACGCGACACTGGACGACACCCACGGCGCCGAAACGGTCACCGACGAGGAAAGTCTCGCGGAGCGGATCGGCGCCTGGCTCGGCAACAGCGACTTGCGCAAGTCCGTTGCCGAAGCCGCCGCCAAGACGGTCGGCCAATTGGGCGGCGGCCTGCAGCGCACGCTCGCGGCGCTCGACCCTTATCTGATGCAGCTTCGCTTGGAGCAGCAGAGTTCGTAAAGCGCTGTGTCAAGCGCAATCGAAGCTTGGCTCGCGTCGTTTCATTGCGCATGATCCTTTGCCAGAGCCGTTCCCCATCCCCGGATCAAAATCCGGGCACGAATTTGTTCGGGATCATACGCTGATGCGTGAGCCGGCGTTTTGGTGGCAACCCGGTACGGGCCGTCTGCTTGCGCCCGCCGGCATTCTTTATGGCGCAGTGGCGGCGTTGCGCATGTATGGGCGCGGCCACAGAGCCAAAGTGCCGGTGATCTGTCTCGGCAATCTGACCGTCGGCGGCGCCGGCAAGACGCCGGCGGCGCTTGCCGTCGCGCATCTTTTACATGCCGCGCATGAGCGTCCATTCTTTTTGACCCGCGGCTACGGCGGCAGGCTCGCCGGACCGCTGCGCGTCAATTCGGCGGTCCATCGCGCCGCCGATATCGGAGACGAGCCGCTGCTGCTCTCCCGGCTTGCGCCCACAATTGTTGCGCGCGCCCGTGTGGCGGGCGCCGAATTCGCGCAATTCGCCGGCGCCAGCGTGATCGTCATGGACGACGGCTTTCAAAACCCGGCGCTCGCCAAAGATCTGGCGATCCTTATGGTCGACGGCCGCCGCGGTATCGGCAATGGCTGGATCATTCCCGCCGGACCGCTGCGGGCGCCGCTTGGCGTGCAACTCGACCATGCACAGGCGCTTATCGTGGTCGGTCCGTCCGACAGCGCTGCAAGCGCGCTGACACCGCTGGTGAGGCGCGCGGAACAGCGCGGCTTGAAAATTTTCCATGCGCGGCTTGAGCCGGACCGCGCCGTGATAGCGGCAATCGGGCGGCGCAAAGTGCTGGCTTTTGCCGGGATCGGCAATCCGGACAAATTCTTTGCGACCTTGGCTGACGCAGGGCTTATAGCGGCGGAACGCGTCGGCTTTCCCGATCACCATCATTTCACCGCCAGCGAGGCGCAAGACCTACTCGCGCGCGCCCGCGCCAGAAATCTGATGCTGCTGACCACAGAAAAGGATCTGATGCGGCTTGCCGGCGATGAGCAAGCAAAAGCGCTGGCGGAGCATGCCACTGCGTTGCCGGTTCGGCTCGTCCTCGATGAAGCGGATCAGTTCCGGCAGATGGTGCTGAGGGTCATCAGATCGCCACTGCAGGGCGCGGGCGGTGGCCGGCAAGCGCGGAATTCTTGATCATCGTGACGGGATACAGATTTCCGGGTTCGACGCGTCGCGCTGCCCGAGCGCCGCCTACTTGTTCCGCGCGTAACCGGAACCGAGCCGCTGCAGCACCGCTTCGGGCGTGGCATAGGCCTCCTGCAGATCGACGCTCCAATAGCGCAGCTCCTCGAGCGGAATTGGCACCCCGGTCACCGCGCAGCGCACGAAAGCCCCCGGCCGCACGATGCGGAAATCGCCGTCGAGATACTTTACTTCGGCCTCACCGGGCATCGGTGCCGGGCGATCGGTGCGATTGAGCAAAATAGACCTCCGCTGATGGAAGCGGTTTGAGCGACAGGCTCGAACATGCGCTTCGCGCGCGAGCGAGCGGCAACATAATTACTCTGCCGCCGCCGCAAAAGCCACTCGGCCTGCGCGACCTGGCGCAATTCGGCGTAGCTTGGCGCAACCCGCCTCGGCTTCGGCACGGCCGTAAGTGGTAGCATGGTAGAATTTTGGGTCTGGCGCAGCTTTGGCGTAGCATTGAGCATGACTTTCACGACGCTCCACGCCGCTGTTCGCGCTGCTTTGGCTGCGGCGGGTATTGCCGCCGTCGTCAGCGCCGACACGACTTCGCGGGCATTCGGCGCGGACCCCGAACATGTCGAGATAGCTGACGGCAACCTCGTACTGCATGCCGCGCTCTACCGACCTGAAGGCAATGGACCCTTTCCGGCTGTGATTGCGCTGCACGATTGTGGCGGACTCATTCACCGCCCGCTCGCCGACGCGCAGCTTTATGCGCAATGGGCGCATGTGCTCGTTTCAAGCGGCTTTGTCGTATTGTTCCCGGATTCGTTCGGCTCGCGCGGCATCGGCTCGCAATGCCGCGAGCAGAACCGTAAAGTGCGCGCCTCGCGCGAGCGCGTCGCCGATGCCAATGCCGCGCGGCTTTGGCTGCAGACGCAGAGCTTCGTAAAGCCGGAGCACATTTCGCTTTTGGGCTGGTCGAACGGCGGCGTCGCCGCGCTCTGGACGGTGCGCCGTACTGCGGCACCCAGTGGCGGCGCCGACTTCCGCTCCGCGGTGGCGCTCTATCCGGGCTGCCGACGGCTGCGCGAGACAGCCTGGAGCGCGCGCGTGCCGACCCTCATTCTGATCGGCGGCGCCGATGATTGGACGCTTGCCTCGACCTGTCAGCAGATGGTGGCCGGGACGCACGGGCGCAGCGCCCGCGTCGAGATCGTAGTCTATCCGGGCGCGCTACATGAATTCGACCGCGCCAATGCGCCGACCCGTGTGCGCACCGGTCTGGTCAACACGGCCGATCCGTCCGGTCGCGCCCACAGCGGCACCAATCCAGCGGCCCGCGGCGACGCCCTCAAGCGCGTGCCGCAATGGCTGACGCGATGAGCGAAGCGGTCGGGCCGCGACAGATCGAGGCGATGCGTCAATCACGCTTGGCGCGACGGCAAAGCGGCGCCGTCCTGCTACCAGCGACAGTGCAGACGACCGTAATAGCCGCGCCAGCAATGGCGACGATGCCAATAGCGATAGTGGTGATAATAGCCGACCGGCGTGATGGCGCTGTCCTGCGAAACGCTTGACGGAAGCGGCGCAATCGGCGCGGCCTGCGAAGTCCCGGCGAAAGCCGCAACGAGCAGAGTCGCGAAGGCCGCCGCGAAAATGTTCCGTGCCATTTTTCGTTCTCCTTGAGGCGCGAACCGCGTGCGCACAACACGCGAAACACCGGTTCAGTTCCGCAACG
This sequence comes from Hyphomicrobiaceae bacterium, assembly GCA_021324465.1. Taxonomy (GTDB): domain Bacteria; phylum Pseudomonadota; class Alphaproteobacteria; order Rhizobiales; family Xanthobacteraceae; genus BOG-931. Next base: position 74,228 of record JAJPJB010000096.1, on the reverse strand, counting down.
GCACATGTTTGTGAACTTGCGACCGTGCGATGAACAAAAAGTCAGAGCGCTTCGTGTGCGCTGCATGATCGCATGCGGACGACGCTGGAGAGCTGCTAGAACAAGCTGCCTTGATCCGAGTTGTCGCGACGCGCGCGCGGCTTGCGGCCCGATTCACCAGCCGCGCGATACCGCGTTGCTCTGGCGCCTTCGACGCGGGCGCCGACGCTGCCATCGGCAAACTCGATCTCGACCGAGGTGCCCGGACTGACAGCGGCCGCCGTGTGCAGCGGCCGGCCCGCGGCGTCGCGAATGAGCGCAAAGCCGCGGGCGAGCACGCCGCGATAGGAGAATGCCGCCAGCAGCTGACCGCCGCGCTCGGCGCGCGCTTCCCGCACCGCGATGAGTTGACGGACAGCGCGCTCGGCGCGCGCGCCAAAGGCCGCGATGCGCTCGGCCTGCTGCGCGATTCGCGTGCGATGCATTGCGGTGTTCGCAGCCAGGCCTGCCCGCAGGCGCAAGGCGAGTCCGCCATAGCGATCACGTCGCCGTTCGACATTGGCTCGCAGCAATTGCGGCCCGAGTCGGCCGCCGATGCGCGAAAAATCGACGCGGTGGATCTGCGCATTCGCATGCAGCGCACGCGACAGCCGCGAGCCGGCATAATCGAGACGCTGCCGCGGCACCGCGAGCACCTCATCGGCATCCGGCAGCGCACGCGCCGCCGAGCGCAATTCGGCCCAGCGCGCGTCCTGGCCGCGCCGCCAGCAGCCGAGCGCCCGCCGCGCGCACGCCTCGACCTGGAGCAAGAGATCGGTGCGCACCGGCACCGCCATTTCGGCTGCCGCCGTCGGCGTCGGCGCGCGCCGATCGGCCGCGAAATCGATCAGCGTGACGTCGGTCTCATGGCCGACGGCCGAGATCAGCGGGATCAGGCTAGCCGCCGCCGCCCGCACCACGATCTCCTCGTTGAACGACCACAGATCTTCAAGCGAGCCGCCGCCGCGCGCGACAATGATCAGATCGGGCCGCCGTGGCAGCCGTCCAGTGACGCGCTCCGGCAGCGCGTTAAAGCCTTCGATGGCGGCGGCGACTTCCACGGCCGAACTCTCGCCCTGCACTTTCACCGGCCAGACCACAACGCGGCGCGGAAAACGGTCGGCAAGGCGGTGCAGAATGTCACGGATCACGGCGCCGGTCGGCGAGGTCACCACGCCGATCACCTCCGGCAGGAACGGCAGCAATTGCTTGCGCGCTTCATCGAACAAGCCTTCGGCGGCAAGCTTTTTCTTGCGCTCCTCGAGCAGCGCCATCAGCGCGCCGATGCCGGCCGGGTCCAGCGTGTCGATAATGATCTGATATTTAGAAGAGCCGGCGAAGGTGGTGAGCCTGCCAGTGACGACGACATCGAGGCCTTCCTGCGGCTTCACCCGCAGGCGGCCAAACGTCATCTTCCAGATCACCGCATCGAGGACCGCCTTGTCGTCCTTGAGCCGGAAATAAACGTGTCCGGAGGGCGAGGCGCCGCGGAAGCCGGAGACTTCCCCGCGCACGCGGACGTAGCCGTAGGCGTCCTCGACGGTCCGCTTCAGCGCCGCCGACAGTTCGGAGACGGACCATTCCGGAATATTGGCCGGCGGGGCACCGGGCACGGTGCCGATTTCGGCTGTGATTCGACCCATCGGCCTATCGTATAGACCCGGCGCGCTCGGGGAAACACCGCCCTGCCGTGGCAACTCATCGGCAACTCTTTTGGCGCAAGCTTGAAACCTGCTGGCGGCGACAGCGGCGCCCCCCGGTGAAGCCATGACCAACCCCCGCGTCCATGAGATCGACAACCATCGGGTTCGCGTGCGCTGCCCGGAATGCCGCACGACCTTCCACGAGCGTCTGCATCGCGTGATGCATAGCCGGTTGGTTTGTCCGCACTGCCGCAATGAAATGCGGTTCCGCGGCATCGGCCATATCCATGAGCACGACACCGTGGAGAACTACATCCGCCATGTGGAACAGCTCACCAGCCATCCACATTTCTTGCTGCGCGACTAAGCTGCAACGGCGGTTTCCACAACCGGCCTATGCCCCTTGTCCGTCCCGCTCCCGCCCGTTAACCCACCAGGCAGCGGATGGCTAGGCAATGAACATCCTCATTCTGGGCTCCGGCGGGCGCGAACACGCTTTGGCATGGAAGATCGCGGCAAGTCCGCTCGCCGACAGGCTCTATTGTGCGCCTGGCAATGCCGGCATCGCGCGCGAGGCGGAATGTGTCGCGCTCGACATAGCCGATCATGCCGCGGTGATCGCCTTCTGCCGCGAGGCGTCCATCGATCTGGTGGTCGTTGGGCCGGAGGCACCGCTCTGCGCCGGCATCGTCGACGATCTCGAAGCTGCCGGCATCAAAGCGTTTGGGCCGAGCCGCGCCGCAGCACGGCTCGAAGGCTCCAAGGGATTTACCAAGGATCTCTGCCGCGCCAACACTGTTCCGACCGCCGCCTATGAGCGCTTCCGTGCCCCGGCACCGGCTAAAGCTTATGTGCAAGCGCGCGGCGCGCCGATTGTGATCAAAGCCGACGGGCTTGCCGCCGGCAAAGGCGTAGTCGTGGCGCAGACCCTCACCGAAGCAGAAGGCGCTATAGACATGATGTTCGCCGGCGGCCTTGGTGACGCCGGCGGCGAGATTGTGATCGAGGACTTTCTTGAGGGCGAGGAAGCGTCCTTTTTCGCGCTGTGCGACGGCGAAACCGCCATTCCCCTGGCCACCGCACAGGACCACAAGCGCGCTTTCGACGGCGACAAAGGCCCGAATACCGGCGGCATGGGCGCCTATTCGCCGGCGCAGAATATCGACGCGACCATGAGCGCGCGCATCATGCGCGAGATCATCGCGCCGACGTTGCGCGCCATGAAAGCCCAGGGTTCGCCTTACAAGGGCGTGCTCTATGCCGGGCTGATGATCACGGCCGCGGGGCCGAAGCTGATCGAATATAATGCGCGCTTCGGCGATCCCGAGACGCAAGTTCTGATGCTGCGGCTGAAGTCGGACCTGGTGCCGGCGCTGCTTGCCGCGCGCGATGGCATGCTCAAATCATTTGATCTGCGCTGGTACGACGAGCCTGCGCTCACGGTGGTGATGGCGGCCAAGGGCTATCCGGGCGCCTATGTGCGCGGCACGGTGATCGAAGGTCTCGAAGCGGCGAGCAGCGTCGAGGGGGTTGAAATTTTTCACGCCGGCACCAAGGCCGAAAGCGGAAAAATTGTCGCCAATGGCGGCCGCGTGCTCAGTGTCTCGGCCATCGGCAAGACGGTGCGTGCGGCACAGGGGCGCGCTTATGCGGCGGTTGCCAAGATCGTCTGGCCCGAAGGCTTTTATCGGCACGATATCGGCTGGCGCGCCGTGACGCGGGAAATGACATGATGCCCGACCTCGCCGATCTCTATCCCGGCTATGCTTCGCACTGGATCGACACCTCTGCTGGCAGAATCTTTGCGCGGATGAGCGGCAAGAGCGGACCACCGCTCCTGCTCCTGCACGGCCATCCGCAAAGCAATGTAATGTGGCATCGCGTGGCGCCGCTGTTGGCACCTCGTTTCACTTTGGTGATCGCCGACCTGCCCGGTTACGGCTGGTCGGCGGCGCCGGCGGCCGCCGAGGATCACGCGCCCTACACCAAGCGGGCCATGGCGGCCGGCATGATCGAGCTGATGCAAGCGCTTGGCTTCGCCCATTTTCGCCTGGCCGGCCATGACCGCGGCGGGCGCGTCGGCTATCGGCTCGCGCTCGACCATCGCGGCCGGCTCGAGCAGCTCGCCGTGCTCGACATCGTGCCGACTTGGGACATGTGGCACCGCATAAATGCGGCGCTCGCGACGCGCGCCTGGCATTGGATGTTTCTCGCGCAGCCGGCGCCGTTTCCTGAAACCTTGATCGGCCACGATCCGACTTTCTTCTTTGATGTTCGGGCGCGCGCAGGCACCAAAGCGCAAGCGACGTCCGTGTTCGACCCTCGTGCGCTCGCGCATTATCACGCCGCCTATCAGGACCCGCTGCGCATTCACGCCATGTGCGAGGACTATCGCGCCGGCCGCACCACCGATCTCGCCCACGATGAAGCGGATCGAGCGGCCGGCAAGACGATCGGCTGTCCCGTATTGGCGATCTGGGGCAACGGCGGCTTGCCCGCCAATGCCGCGCTCGACCCGCTTGCCTGCTGGCGCGACTGGGCGCCAGATCTGCGCGGCTTCGCGATCGAAAGCGGCCACTATCTGCCGGAGGAAAATCCCGAAGCAACGGCGCAGGCGCTGCTCGAATTTTTCGGCGGCTAGATTTCGCTCCGGCATCTTTTAGACTTCCGGCCCATGACCGTTGGCAATCGCCAGGAAACCTTTTCCGGCACGCGCGAGGTTGTGGAGCGGCTGCGCTTCGATGCAGCGCGGCTCGAAGACTATCTGCGCGAAAAGGTCGCGGGATTTAGCGGCCCCATGATGATCAGCCAGTTCAAGGGGGGCCAGTCGAATCCGACTTACCTGTTGGAAACGCCCCTCCGTCGCTATGTGCTTCGCCGCAAGCCGCCCGGCAAGTTGTTGCCGTCGGCCCATGCGGTCGACCGCGAATACCGGGTCATGCGGGCACTCCATGCGCAAAGATTTCCGGTGCCGGAGCCGGTGCTCTATTGCGCCGACGAGACGGTGATCGGCACGGCCTTTTTTGTCATGGCGTATGTCGAGGGCCGCGTGTTCTGGGAGCCGCATATGCCGGAATCGAATCCGGGAGAGCGGGCGGCCACCTTCGATGCGATGAACGCGACGCTTGCCCGCTTGCACAATTTCAATCCGGCGGCGATCGGGCTGTCCGATTACGGCCGCGGCGAGAACTATGTGGCGCGGCAGGTCCACCGTTGGTCCAAGCAATACCGCGCCTCGGAAACGCAGCGCATCGAGGAGATGGAGCAGCTGATCGCATGGTTGCCGGCACATCTGCCGCCGCCGCAAGCGCCGCGGCTCGTTCACGGCGATTACCGGCTCGACAATATGATCCTCGCCCCGGACAGGCCGAAAATCTTGGCTGTGCTGGACTGGGAATTGTCGACCCTTGGCGATCCGCTCGCGGATTTCACCTACCATCTGATGCAATGGCACATGCCCCCATCAGAGGCAGGCACCGGCTCATTGCTCGGCCTCGATCTGAAGGCACTCGGTATCCCCTCGCTCGAAGCCTATGTCGATGCCTATGTGGCACGCACAAGGCTCGATCCGCGCCCGCATCTGCCGATCTATTTCGCCTATAATTTCTTCCGCCTCGCCGCGATCATGCAGGGCATCGCCGGCCGCGTGCGCGACGGCACCGCGACTTCGGCCTTTGCCGCCGCCAAGGCCGAACTGGTGCGGCCGCTCGCTGCCAAGGCGTTTGAATTCGTGCGCGAGGCGCAATCGTGAGTGCTTGCGCATGAAGACTTTTGCTTTGGCGCTCGGCGGCGGCGGCGCGCGCGGGCTTGCGCATATCGCGGTCATCGAGGCGCTCGATGAGATGGGAGTCCGACCGACGGCGATTGCCGGTACATCAATCGGCGCGATGGTCGGCGCCTCCTATGCGGCGGGCATGAGCGGCAAAGAGATCCGCCATCATGTCATTGCCTTCGCCCATGACTGGAGCCAGACGCGGCGTCGCCTCCTGATTTCACGTGCCGGCAAATTCGCCGATCTGTTGTCCGGCCGCGTCAGCCAGGCGACGCAAATGGATCCGGAAAAATTCTGCGAGCAGTTCATGCCGGCGCAGGTGCCGAACGATTTCGCGGCGCTGAAGATTCCCTTTATTGCCATGGCGACCGACCTGCACCGGCGCAGCGAATTGCCGATCACGTCCGGGCCGCTGCGTCCCGCCCTCGCCGCTTCCATCGCCATCCCCGGCCTGTTTCGTCCGATGATCATCGGCGGTCGCGTTCTGATTGATGGCGGCGCCACCAATCCGCTGCCCTTCGACAAGCTCGCCGGCCGCGCCGATCGCATCGTCGGCGTCGACGTCTACGGCGTTCCGGAAGGTGATCGTGTCGACGTGCCCAATCCCTGGGAAGCGCTCTATACGACCGTGATGGTCATGGGCAGCGCGATCGTTGCCGCAAAACTCAATCATGCCGCGCCCGATCTCGTGATTCGGCCGAACGTGAGCATTTTCCGCACGCTCGGCTTTTTGCAGGCGAGCGCCATTATCCGGTCTGCCGAGGCGATGAAGACCGAGATCAAGGGGAGGCTCGGTGCCCTGCTCGAATGAGCGCCATACGGATCAGCGCGCAGCGGCGAATCCGGAATCGACAATCACCGTCCGCACAAGGCGCCGCGTGCGACCATGAATTCCCGGCTCGCGCTTTGCGCACCCCGGACGGCGCTCAACGCCGCTCGCGAAAAAAGTCTTTCAGCAGCGCGGAGGCCTCCCCTTCTGCGAGGCCGCCATAGACCTGCGGCCGATGATGGCAGCTCGGGGCGGCAAAGAATTTCACGCCATTGTCGACCGCCCCGCCCTTCGGATCGGCGGCGCCGTAATAGAGCCTACGGATGCGGGCAAAGGCGACCGCGCCGGCGCACATCACGCATGGCTCGAGCGTGACATAGAGGTCACAGTCATCCAGCCGCTCGGAGCGGAGCCGAGCCGCGGCCGCCCGAATGGCGATCAGCTCGGCATGCGCCGTCGGATCACGGTCCGCAAGCGTGCGGTTGCCGGCGCGGGCGATCACCTCGCCGCGGCGCACGATCACGCAGCCGACCGGCACCTCGCCACCTTCAGCGGCGGCGCGCGCTTCGGCCAACGCCATGTCCATAAAAGAAGTCATGAAAGATCGGGTGGTCCCTTGCGGCCCTGTCTGCTATCAGCCGATCGGCGAAGGAACAACTATGGCCGGGAGCAACGACCAGCACAAATCCGGCGAGCGCATTGCCAAAGTGATCGCCCGCGCCGGGCTCGCCTCGCGCCGCGAGGCGGAGGACTGGATCGTGGCCGGCCGGGTTGCGGTCAACGGAACAGTGATCCGCTCGGCCGCGCTCAATGTGGGCGCGGGGGACCGCGTCAGCGTCGATGGCGAACCGCTGCCGACACGCGAGCGCACGCGGCTGTTCCTTTATCACAAGCCGCGCGGCCTCATCACCACGCATGCCGATCCGCAGGGCCGGCCGACCATCTTCGAGAAGCTGCCGAAGAACCTGCCGCGCCTGGTCAGCGTTGGGCGGCTCGACTTCAACACCGAGGGCTTGCTTCTGCTCACCAATGACGGCGCTCTAGCGCGGGTTCTGGAATTGCCCGCAACGGGCTGGCTGCGGCGCTATCGCGTGCGCGCGCATGGGACGGTGACGCAAGAGCGGCTCGACGCGCTGCGCGGCGGCATCGCCATCAGCGGCATCCGGTACGGCGCGATCGACGCCACAATCGACCGCGTGCAAGGCTCCAATCTGTGGCTCACCTTTGCCATTCGCGAAGGCAAGAACCGCGAAGTGCGCAATGTGCTGGCGCATCTCGGGCTCATTGTGACTCGGCTAATTCGTGTCTCCTTCGGCCCGTTCCAGCTCGGCGAACTTCGCGAAGGCGAAGTCGAAGAGGTCCGCACCCGCATACTGCGCGACCAGCTTGGCGAGCGGCTGATCGCGCAGGCGGGCGCCGATTTTTCGGCGCCGATCGCGGCGCGACAGACGATAGAGCCGAGCGATCCGCCGCGGCAAAGTCACGCGCCGCGCGTCACGCCCTGGTCCAGCATGGCCGGCCAGTCGCCGCGCGACAAGTCCAAGCCGCAAAAGCGTTCAAAATCCGCGCCGCACGCCTGGCGCGCTCGCGACGAAGAGCGTCCCAACAGAAAATTTCGGCGCAAATTTCACGGTGCACGCGACGAGCGCGGGTCTCCACCGCAGAGCGCAGAGATGCACACGCAGATGCTGACCGACCGCAAGGGCCGGTCCGTGCCAGTCGAGCGTTACGGCGAGCCGCCTCGGCGGGAAACAGGCCGTGGACCGCCGCGGCGGGGCACGCCGAAACGTTTCGGCAAAGCCCGCCATCGCGCGCCGGAACGGGCGCATGGCACGCCGCCGCATCACCCCAAAGGCAGGCGCTGATGCGTGTCGTCGGCGGACGGCTGCGCGGGCGCCCGCTCGCCGGGCCGAAATCACAGGCGATCAGGCCGACCGCCGACCGCCTGCGCGAAGCGCTGTTCAATATTCTTGTTCACGCCTACGACGATCCGATCGCCGGCGCGCGTGTGCTCGATCTGTTTGCCGGCAGCGGCGCGCTCGGCATCGAGGCGCTGTCGCGCGGCGCAGCCTTCGCGCTTCTGGTCGACGATGGCGCCGAGGCGCGCGCCCTGTTGCGCGAGAACGTGGCAAGCCTCGGGCTTGGCGGCATCACCAAAATATTTCGCCGCGATGCCACCCGGCTCGGACCGGTCGCGCCGCTCGCGCCATTCTCGCTCGCTTTTCTCGATCCGCCATATGGACAGCATCTCGCCGAGCAGGCGCTCGCTTCGGCACGGGCCGGCGGCTGGCTGTCCCCCGATGCGCTGGTCGTGATCGAGGAAGCCGCCAAGTCGGCCTTTGCCGCGCCCGTGGGTTTTTCCGAGCTCGAACGGCGCCGCTATGATGACAGCGAATTCATCATTCTTCGGCCGAGCTGAATTCCACGGACACCAGGACAATCGCGAAGGCCCGCTTCGATCGAGGCGGTCTACAGAATACTCCCCGCCGGGGCCCGCTTCCGGTGCGGCGAATTCTGCGACGATGATGCCGGCTTGCGCTGCTCGCGCAGCGCGTCGGCCGAGCGCCGGACCACCTTCGAAAGCTGCAGCAGCTGTCCGGCGAGCGGACTCGTCTTGCGCCAGATCATGCCGATGGTTCGTGACGGTTGCGGATCCTTAAAGCGTGCGACCGACACTGCCGCCGAGCGCGTCTCCACCGCCACCGCCATTTCCGGGATCAAGGTCACACCCATGCCGGCGCTGACCATTTGCACAAGCGTCGAGAGCGAGCTTGCGTCCAGCACCTCGCGTGGCGGCGATGATCGCGCGTTGCAGAACGACAGCGCCTGGTCGCGAAAGCAGTGCCCCTCCTCCAAAAGCAGGAGCCGCATTTCGCACAGTGCTTCGCTGCTGGGCACTGGCCTTGTCTCATCCTCGCTCGGCCGCACGAGCAGGAAGTTTTCGGCAAACAGCGCGACCTCGGTCAGCGAGGGTTCGGACACCGGCAGAGCCACAATGGCCGTGTCGAGGCGGCCTTCCGTGAGTTCTTGGATCAGCTTCGAGGTGAGCGCCTCACGGACATGCACATCGACTTCCGGATGCATGCTGGTGAGATTGCCGATGACGGTCGGCAGCAAGTAAGGCGCGACTGTCGGGATCATGCCGATGCGCAGCCGGCCGGCCAGGCGGCCCTGCGACGCGCGTGCGAAGGCTGAAAGTTCATCGACGGCGCGCAATATGTCGCGGACGCGCAGCGCGGCCTCCTCGCCGAACTTGGTGAGCCGGGCTTGGCGCGTGCCGCGCTCGATGAGGACGGCCCCCAACGCCTGCTCCAGTTCCTTGATCTGCATCGACAAAGCCGGCTGCGTGATGGCACAGGCAGCTGCCGCGCGTCCGAAGTGGTTGTGCGCTGCCAGGGCATCGAAATAGTGCAGCTGTCGCAGGGTAATTTCTGTCATCAGAATAACTTATCGCAGCAATTACTAAAGTCAATTTTACCTGATTGGATACATTGGAGTAAGGAAACGAAACGGCTGGAGAGCAGAGAGCAGGTTCGCCCGAAGGAGAGACGATCATGGATGACGTTACAAAATGTCCCTTCACCGGCATGCATGGACCCAAGAATCGCGACTGGTGGCCTGACACGCTGGATATCGAGATGCTCCATCGGAATTCGTCGCTGTCTGATCCGATGGGGAAGGACTTCGACTATGCCAAGGAGTTCAAGACGCTCGACCTGAATGCCGTGATCAAGGACCTGCATGCCTTGATGACGGATTCGCAGGATTGGTGGCCGGCCGACTTCGGCCACTACGGCGGCCTGATGATCCGCATGGCCTGGCACAGCGCGGGCACATACCGCATCACCGACGGTCGCGGCGGCGCCGGCGCCGGCCAGCAGCGCTTCGCGCCGCTCAACAGCTGGCCGGACAACGCGAGCCTCGACAAGGCGCGCCGGCTGTTGTGGCCGATCAAGCAGAAATACGGCCGCAAAATCTCTTGGGCCGACCTGATGATTCTCGCTGGCAACGTCGCGCTCGAGTCGATGGGCTTCAAGACCTTCGGTTTTGGCGGTGGCCGCGCCGATGTCTGGGAGCCGGAAGAGCTCTACTGGGGTCCCGAGGGCACGTGGCTGGGTGACGAACGCTACAGCGGCGAGCGTGAGCTTGCGGAGCCGCTCGGCGCCGTGCAGATGGGTCTGATTTATGTCAATCCGGAAGGACCAAACGGTAAGCCGGACCCGGTCGCAGCGGCCAAGGACATCCGTGAGACGTTCCGCCGCATGGCGATGAACGATGAAGAGACCGTCGCGCTGATTGCCGGCGGCCACACCTTTGGCAAGACGCACGGCGCCGGCGATCCATCGCTGGTGGGCCCGGCGCCGGAAGCCGCGGCCATCGAGGAGCAAGGCCTTGGCTGGAAGAGCAAGTTCGGCACAGGCGTAGGCCCCGACGCCATCACCGGGGGGCCCGAGGTCACCTGGTCGCAGACGCCGACCAAGTGGAGCAATCACTACTTCGACAACCTGTTCAACAATGAATGGGAGCTGACCAAGAGCCCGGCCGGTGCGTATCAGTGGAAGGCGAAAGGCGCCAACGCCACAATCCCCGACGCTTACGACCCCTCGAAGAAGCATGTGCCGACCATGCTGACTACGGACCTCTCGCTGCGCTTCGACCCGATCTACGAAAAGATATCGCGGCGCTTCTACGAGCACCCGGAGCAGTTCGCGGACGCGTTTGCCCGCGCCTGGTTCAAGCTCACGCACCGCGATATGGGCCCGATCCAGCGTTACCTCGGCCCGCTCGTGCCGAAGGAGACCCTGATCTGGCAGGACCCGATCCCGGCGGTGGATCATCCGCTGGTCGACGACAAGGATGTCGCCGCGCTGAAGGCGAAAATTCTCGCCTCCGGCCTGTCGGTATCACAGCTGGTGTCGACGGCCTGGGCGTCGGCGTCGACGTTCCGCGGCTCCGACAAACGTGGTGGCGCAAACGGCGCTCGCATCCGCCTCAGCCCGCAAAAGGACTGGGAGGTCAACCAGCCGGCGCAGCTCAAGACAGTGCTGCAGAAGCTCGAAGAGGTTCAGAAGGAGTTCAACGCCTCGGCCAGCGGCGGCAAGAAGGTCTCACTCGCCGACCTGATCGTGCTGGCCGGTTGCGCGGCGATCGAAAAGGCCGCGAAAGACGCCGGGCACGATGTGAAGGTGCCTTTCACGCCTGGACGCATGGATGCCTCCCAGGAGCAGACCGACGTCGAGTCCTTCGCGCCACTCGAACCGAGGGCGGACGGCTTCCGCAATTATATCGGCCGCAAGCGGCAGTATATGAAGCCCGAGGAGGCCTTGGTCGATCGGGCGCAATTGCTGCGGCTGACCGGGCCGGAAATGACGGTTCTCGTCGGCGGCCTGCGCGTGCTCGGCGCGAATGTTGGCAATTCCAAGCACGGCGTGTTCACCAAGCAACCGGAGAAGCTGACGAACGACTTCTTCGTCAATCTCCTCGACATGGGAACCCAGTGGCAGCCTGCCGGCTCCGACGGCGTGTACGAGGGGCGCGACCGCAAGACAAAGGAGCTCAAGTGGACCGGCACGCGCGTCGACCTCATCTTCGGCTCGCACTCGCAGCTGCGGGCATTCGCGGAAGTCTATGCGTGCGCGGACTCGAAAGAGAAGTTCGTCAAAGACTTCGTGGCGGCCTGGACCAAGGTGATGAACCTCGACCGCTTCGACCTGCACGCCTGATCTTTGCTGACGTGGGCGGCGTTGCGTGACCGTTTGAAACGCCGCCCTCGCCTTGCAGTTCGCCAGCGGAAGCCATGATTCCGCGGAGGTCAGTCGGCACTGATGCCAGCAGCGTGAACGACCCTGGCCCAGCGGTCGACCTCGTCGGCGACGAATCTTTTAAGATAATCGGGCGAGCGGCGCTCGGGCGCTGCGATTTCGAGCCCGACACTTTCGAGGCGCTCGCGCAGTGCGGGATCGTCGAGTGCATCGCTCATTGCTTTGTTGAGCTTTTGCACGATCGCCGGCGGCGCCTTCGGCGGCAGGAAGAACGCATTCCAGACGCTGGCCTCGACGCCGCTCACGCCCTGCTCGCCGGAGGTCGGCAGATCGGCGATGATCCTCACGCGACGCGGTGCCATCACCGCGATTCCTTTGACGGTCCCCTGTTTCGCCAAAGCGGCGCCGGTCTGGATCGTCGAGCACATGTAGTCGATCCGGCCGCCGATCAGGTCCTGCTGCGCGGGTGCCTCGCCGCGATACGGCACATGCGTGACATTCACGCCCAGCGCCAGATTGATCAGCACGCACGGCAGATGCGTGCCGGAGCCGACGCCGGCCGAAGCAAACTGCATACCGCTCTGATTGGCCTTCACATAGGCAACGAACTCTTTCAGATTGTCCGCTGGAAAATCCTTGCGCGCGATCAGAATGCGCGGCGATTCGGTGGCGAGCCCGATCGGCGTGAAATCGGTCACTGAATTATAGAGCGGGTGCTTGTACAGCGATTGGCTATAGGCATGCGTTCCGCTATTCCCGATCAGCAGGGTGTAGCCGTCGGGATCGGCCTTGGCCACGCGCAGACTGCCCGCCATGCCGGCCGCCGCACCGACATTCTCGACGACGATGGGCTGGCCGAGAAGCTCACCCATGCGCTGCGCCTGAATGCGCGCGGAGAGATCGACCCCGCCGCCCGCCGCAAACGGCACGATCAGGGTGATGAGCCGGCTCGGCCAGTCATCGGCGCGCGCCTGGACGGACGCGAAGACGCAAAGTGCAGCCAGATATAAGCGCTTCATCTGTTCACCGCCTGCCAAACAGCCGCTCGATATCGCTAAGTTTCAGTTCGACACAAGTGGGCCGGCCGTGATTGCATTGGCCGGAATTCGGCGTCGCTTCCATCTCGCGCAGCAGCGCATTCATTTCCTCGCCTTTGAGCCGCCGCCCGGCGCGCACCGAGCCGTGACAGGCCATGCAGGAGGCGATTCGCATCAGCCGCCGCTCGAGCGGCAAGGTCTCGTCCCATTCGCTGATGTGGTCGGCGAGATCGCGGACGAGACTCGCGCCGTCAATCGCGCCAAGGAGCGACGGCGTCTCGCGCAGCGCGACCGCGCCGGGGCCGAACGGTTCGAGCACAAGGCCAAAGCGCGCCAGCTCGTGCGCACGCGCGGTGAGCCGCTCGACGTCGGCCTCGTCGAGCTCGACGATTTCCGGAATGAGCAGGATCTGTCGCGCCACGCCGCTTTGCGAAAGCGCGGCTTTCAGCTTCTCGTAAACGATGCGCTCGTGCGCGGCGTGCTGGTCGACAATGACCAGGCCGTCGCGCGTCTGCGCCACGATGTAAGTCTCATGCAGCTGCGCGCGTGCGGCGCCGAGCGGATGATCAAAGAGATCGGCCGGCACGGCCTCGGCTGTGGGCTCCGCGCGCAAATCTGCCGCCGGCGCACCGACATCGAAGGCCACCTGGGCCGCTTCGGCCAAGCCGCCGCGCAGCGGCAGCAACGGCCGCCGCGCATCGTTCGGCTTCGCCGGCGCGCGCCGCCAGTCCCGGCTGCGCGGCGGCGCCACCATGGGCTGGAACGCGGCGATGGTCGCCGCACCGCCGCTCGTCGCCGCGCGCATCGCTTCGCGCGCCAGCGCGGCTTTCAGCGCCGAGACGATCAACGCGCGCACCACACCGGCATTGCGAAAACGCACTTCGGCCTTGGCCGGATGCACATTGACATCGACCTCGCGCGGCGGCGTCGAAACAAATAAAGCAACGAGCGGATGGCGGTCACGCGGCAGATAATCGGCATAGGCCGCGCGCACCGCGCCAAGCAGAAGCTTGTCGCGCACCGGCCGACCATTGACGAACAGATATTGGCCGAGCGCATTGGCGCGCGTCAACGTCGGCAGCGCGGCAAAACCTTCAATGCTGATGCCCTCGCGCTCGGCGGCAATTTCGACCGCATTGGCACGGAACTCTGCGCCCAGTACATCGCCGAGCCGCGTCAGCCGTCCGGGCGCGCCGGGCAGCGCCGCGGCAAAGGTCACCGGCGCGCGCTCTTCGCCAGCCAGCGTAAAGGCGACGTCCGGCCGCGCCATCGCAAGCCGGCGCACCACATCGCGCACGGCCTCCGCCTCGGTGCGGTCCAGTTTCAGAAACTTCAAGCGTGCCGGCGTCGCATAAAAAAGATCGCGCACCTCGACGCGTGTGCCCTCCCCGAGCGCCGCAGGCTTCACGTCCGATTTCATGCCGGCATCGACCTCGATTGCCCAGGCATGCGGCTCGTCGGCATGCCGCGTTGCGATCGACAGCCGCGCCACCGCGCCGATCGACGGCAAGGCCTCGCCGCGGAAGCCGAGGGTGCGGATCGCAATCAAATCGTGGTCGTCGAGCTTCGAGGTGGCGTGGCGCTCGATCGCGAGTGCGAGGTCCGCGGCCGTCATTCCTTCGCCATCGTCGCTGACGCGAATGAGACGCCGCCCGCCGCCATCGGTCAGAACATCGATGCGGCGTGCGCCGGCATCGAGCGCGTTCTCGACGAGCTCCTTGACCACGCTCGCCGGTCGCTCGACGACCTCGCCCGCGGCGATGCGGTTGACAACGGCCTCGGGCAGCTGGCGGATCGGCATGAGCGGCTGGTCTCGCGAGTCGGCTGTAAAGTAGCCCGGATTGATCGCAAGCGAAATCCGCGGCAGAAAAGCGCGCGCCCGTATCTGCGGGCTGTCTGGAGTGCAGCATGAACCCGTTATGGGCTGACGCCATCCTGATCGCTTGCGGCCTGATCGTCTACACCGTTGGCTGTCTCGTGTTCCTCGCGCAGCGCCGGCACCATGCGCGTGTTGCTGCAAGCAGGGGCTGGCCGACGACCGACGGCACGATCACGGCGTCGGCACTCGAAATGCCCGATCCGAAGCAGCGAACAATTTATGCAGCCGCTGTGCGCTATATTTATCACGTCGCCGACAGGGATTTTGCTTCGAGCCGCATTTTCTGGGCGTCCAATGAAGGACGCGAGCAGGACATGGCGGCAATCGTTGCCGCCTATCCCGCCGGAAGGAAGGTGCGGGTGCGCTATGACCCCGAGAATCCCGCCGAGGCGGTCATCGAAATCGAGACCAATACCGGACCAAAAGCGCTTTATTACTACGCGATTGCCATGATGGCCTTAGGCGGCATTGCGCTCGGCTGGGGACTGAGCGCTTTCACCATTCACGGACTCACCGAGATGGGCGTCAAGCTCGTCTAGTTGTGAACCGCAGCGCGGCGGCCACCTGATGAAAGCGCGAAGGGAGAATGGATAAGCGCGACGGCTCGCGGCGCGGCCCAATCGGCGACACGGTCGGCCACCGGCAGCACTCCTCATGCCGCATCGTGAAAAATCACGCCGAGCGTATGCCGGTGGCCGGAGCGCAGGCGGCTGACACCGTGCCGCATGATGACGCGATAGGTGCCCCGCGTGCCGCGCACCGGTCGGTGATGCACCGGGAAGATTACGCCCTCGCCTTGCCGCAGCGGCACGACTTCGGCGCGCGACTGCATGCGCGACCGCTGCTCGGTGAGCATGAATTCGCCGCCGGTGAAGTCCGCTCCCGGCTCCGACAACAAGAACGCCACCTGCAGCGGAAAGACGTTCTCGCCGTAAATATCCTGATGCAGGCAGTTGTAATCGCCCTCGCCATATTGCAGGAGGAGCGGCGTTGGCTTGGTCTGCCCAGCTTTGTGGCAGCGTTTCAGGTAAGCAGAATGCTCGCCTGGATAGCGAATTTCGATCCCCATCGCCTCGTTCCAGCGGTTGGCGATGTCCGCAAGCGGCGGATAGAGCGCGCTGCGCAGCGCCGCAACGCTCTCCGGCAAGGGATAAGCAAAATACTTGTATTCGCCGCGGCCGAAGCCGTGACGCGTCATGATCACCTTGCTGCGGAACTTGTCATCCTGCGGATAATAGGCCGTCACTGTCTTGCATTCGCCGCCTGACAGGAGCGGTCCCGTGGTGGCACAGCCGTACGCATCAAGTTCGCTGCCGATTGTCGCCCAGTCGAGTGCGGCAACACGCACGGCGATCGGGCGCGCCGCCGGAGCGGACCGTGCTCGTGTCATTACCGTCATAGCGCCTTCTCCTGCATTTAGAATAGTGGCCGAAATGCGCGACAAACGCGCCGCGAGAAGCTCACGACCGGCAGATATGCGCAGCCATCTCGCGCGACCACCCGAATGCTGCAAAGGGCGCCGTTCAGTCGAACGACGGTTTGGCCCGGCGCAGCCGCTTGATACCGGAACGCCGTTTCTTGCTTTCGATGCGGCGCTCGTGCGCGGCCCTGGTCGGTTTCGTCGGCCGGCGCGGCAGGGGAGCCGCCGCGGCGCGGCGGATCAGGTCGATGAGGCGTTCGAGCGCGTCTTCGCGATTGCGCGCCTGCGTGCGATGGCGCCGGGCGGTAATGATAAGCACCCCCTCGCCGGTCAGCCGCGAGCCGGCAAGCCGTTCGAGCCGCGCCCGCACATCGGGCGGCAGCGAGGGCGAGTGACGGACGTCAAAGCGCAGTTGCACCGCGCTCGAAAGCTTGTTGACATTCTGCCCGCCCGGCCCTGATGCGCGCATGAATTGCTCGTGGATCTCGCGCTCGTCAACGACAATCCTGGGAGTGATGCGAATCATGCCGCAGCGTAGCACCCCCTCCTCCCCAACGGGGAAGGCGGGCGAACAAAGCGAGCCCGGCGGAGGTCCCGCACTGCGCAAGGAACTTCCCCAGTCGCCTACGGCAACCATCCTGTCCCTTTCAGGAGAGGAGAGAGCAGCGCGACACTAATGCGCCGTCGGCGGCGCGGTCGAAGCGGCGACGCCCTGCGGCCTGCCGACGACTGTGACCAGAAGCCCGTTGTCGAGGAGGCGCTTGGCCACCCGCTTGGCGTCGTCGAGCGTCACCGCCGCGATCATTTCCGGTCGTTTGACGAAGTAATCGCTGCCAAGCCCGTCAAGCTGCAATTGAACCAGGAGCGAGGCGATCTTGCTCGACGTGTCGAGATTGAGCGCAAACGAGCTGTTGAGATAGTTCTTGGCCTCGATCAGCTCTTCTTCCGTCGGCCCGTTTTCAGCAAGCCGATGGATCTCCCTTTGGATGAGATCAACTGTCTCGTTGGTCCGATCGGCCCGCGTCGCGGTGCCGCCGATCATGACGGCCGCGTGGTCGAGCCAGACCAGGCTGTCGGAGACCGAATAGACCAGGCCGCGCTTCTCTCGCACTTCTTGATAGAGCCGCGAGTCGGAGGCGCCGCCGCCGAGGATGTGATTGACGATATAGGCGGCCATGAAATCGGGATCCTTGCGCGCGATGCCGGGCCCGCCGAAATCGACCACCGTCTGCGGCACGTCGAGCGAGACATCGATGCGCCGGCCGAGCCCCTGCGGCGTGACATTGTCGACCGGCGCAAGGTCCGGCTCCTTTGGCAGCGCGCCGAATACGCGGTCAAGCAGCGGCTTCAAGGTTTCGGCATCGATGTCGCCGACCACCGAGACTTTCAGATTGGCTCGCGCTAGGACCTTGTGCGCGTAGGTCTTGAGATCGTCGACGGTAATCGCCTGCAGCGTTTCCGGCGTGCCGTTGACCGGCCGGCCGTAAGGATGACCCTCGAATGCGGTTTGCCACCAGCGCAGGCTTGCGATGTCGCTCGGGCTTGTCGTCTGTCGGCGCAAGACTGAGAGGATCTGCGCGCGATTGAGCTCGACATCGGAAGCATCGAAACGCGGCGAAGTCACCGCCAACCGCAACAGATCGAATGCCTCGTCGCAATTTTCGGAAAGCGTGCGCAGCGAGCCGCGAATATGGTCGCGCTCGGCGGAAAAATTCATCTCGATCGCCCGGCGCTCGAGACGATCCGAGAACGCCTTGGAATCGAGATCGCCCGCACCTTCATCGAGCAGCGAAGCCATCAGATTGGCGGTGCCGGCCTTGCCCGGCGGATCCTGCACAGCGCCGCCGATAAATGCGAAATCCATTGCGATCAGCGGCACGGCCGGCTCGTGCACCAGCCAGACCTCGATGCCGCCCGGGCTCACCACGCGCTCGATCGTGGTCGCGCCGGCAGGAGCGGCGAAGGCCGTCACTAACAGCGGCAGGGCGAGCGCATAGGCCAGGTGTCGGAGCGTGGACGACGTCAGAGTAAAAGCATTCACGAGCGGCTCTCCTCAGGCTGCAGGCTTTTGACGAGATAGCCGGTCACCGACCGCCGGCGATCGAGCCAAGCGCGGGCGGCCTGCTGCACGGCCTGGGCAGTCACCGCGCGGATGCGATCGGGCCAGCTACGGACCATATCGACAGTCTGCCCGGTCGCCAGCGCCGACCCATACCAGCGTGCCAGCGTCGCCTGGTTATCCTGCGCGTAAACGGCATCAGCGATCAGGCGGGTCTTAGCGCGATCGAGCTCGTCGTCGGCGACGCCCTGAGCAATGACATCGTTGAGCACCGCATCGATGCCCTGCTCGACCTCGCGCAGGGTGACACCGGGCTTGGGCGTGGCGTAAACGCCGAGCTTGGCGTAATCGAGCGCGGTGCCGGAATAATAGGCGCCGGCCGTCAGCGCGATGCTCTTGTCGACGACCAAGGTCCGATACAGGCGGCTGTTGGCGCCGTGGCCGAGGACGTGCGCCAGCACATCCAATGCCTCGCTCTCGCCGGGTTTCGCGGTGGTTTCCGATGGCGTCAGATATTCGCGCGTCACGCTCGGCTGCTCCACGCGCGAATCGGCGAGCGTAACCGTGCGCGGCGCTTCCTGCACCGGCTCTTTCGGCCGCTGCCGCGGATTGGCCGCGGTGCGAACCGGGACCTTGGCGTAGGTCTCCTCGGCGTCGGCCTTCACTTCGTCCGGCGTTACGTCGCCGGCGATAACGACAACCGCATTGTTGGGCGAGTAGAAGCGCCGGTAGAAATCGAGCGCGTCATCGCGCGTCAGCTTCTCGATCTCCTGACGCCAGCCGATCACCGGCCGGCCGTATGGATGATTGAGATAGAGCGCGGCGTCCATTTGCTCGCTCAAGCGCGCGCCCGGATTGTTGGCGACGCGCATATATTGCTCTTCGAGCACGACATTGAGCTCGGGCTTGACGACCGCGTCGGTGAGCACCAGCCCGGTGATGCGATCCGCTTCGAGCGCCATCATCTCTTTGAGATGCTCGCGCGGCACGCGCTGATAGAAGCCGGTATAGTCGCTGGTCGTGAACGCATTCTCCTGGCCGCCGATAGCCGCGATATCCTGCGAGAAGGCCGCGCCCGGATTTTTCTGGGTGCCCTTGAACATCAGATGTTCGAGAAAATGCGCGAGACCGGATTTGCCCGGCGTCTCATCGGCAGCGCCGACCTTATACCAGATCATATGCGTCACCACCGGCGCACGGTGATCGGGCACAACGACGATCTCCAGGCCATTGGCCAACTTGAAATCGGCGACATCAGGACCGGTCGCTGCACCGGCCCCATTCGCGGCAATCGCCAGCGGCAGCACACAGCCCACGGCGAGCGTCGCGGCGCGCATCGGAATATTGGACAAAGTCTCACCTCGCTGACGCGCCCCGCGCGCCTGTTGCGTATCGACATGCAATGTCGATACCAATCTCGACACCCAAGCGTGGATAATCGCAGCTCAATCGGGGCCCCTCATCGCCCCGAGCTCCCTCAACTTCGGACCGGCCTTAGACCGGCCCGCGATTCACAGCCGCCTTCGGCCTTGACCGTCCGCAAAACCAGTACCGACATCTTTGGCGCGCTTGTATCCACGCCGATCGAGAAGCCGATATTCCGATTTGTCGCCAACGCGAGACTTGTTGCCGCACATTCGAAGCTGAAAACCGATTCTCCGATCCATGTGCTAGCGCACCGGATCGGCGCGCTCCGCCAGCGGCTTCGGCTTGTAGGTCTTGTGCTCAGGCACGATCCCATAGGGCTGATCCGGCGAAGGCGTCATGTAGCCCGGCGGCGGATCGGTCAGGCTGACCCGCGGCGGCTCGCCGGTAAAGGTCGCGTATTGCTCCTTGTTGGGATTGAGCCAGTCGAAGCTCCAGAAGCTTTTTTTCGGTCCTGTATCCGGCGTGCTCTGTTCGGGCGTGCCTGGCGCCGCCACATGCTTGGGATCTCTGCTGACTCGATTGAGCTCTTCCGGTGTCAGGGCGCGTCCGGATTCAATCACGCTGTCGTAATTGCGGATGACGGGCTTGTCGTCGTCCTTGCTGGCTTTTCGCCGCGCAAGGTCGGGATCCTTCGGCCAGTTGGCCACCGGCGCAGCGCCGGAGGTGGGCGGCGGCAGATTGCGGTTCGGGGGTACCACCAGCGGCGAGCGCTCGCTGTAATTGATCTCGTATTCCGTCTCCCCGGGGTTCTTCAGACCAAGCGTCTTCCAGAACTTGTCCGTCAAGGATTCCTGGGCGGCGGTGTCGTCACCCGCGCGGGCTGCGCCCGCCTGCGCACAGAGCAGCGCCGCAAGGGCCGTTGCAAACACCCCGTAAGCCAATCCGATACGACGGCGGTTCTGGCCATCGGTGTCGGCAATCCTGCAGCCGACCGTCATTCGATCTTGCGGCATGCCCTCACCCCGACCTGGTGCCATTCGAGGCCGATTTACCTTGAAGCTAACGGGATCAATGCCCGACCCAAATCGCCCCGGAGCTGGTTTATAAGGGCGATCAGGGCGCTTTTGCGGCACCTCCAGCGTGCAGCGATTCATACAAAAGTCCCACGACCCCCGCAACAATCGCCACATCGGCAAGGTTGAATACATACCAGCGAAAGCTGAAGCTTGCCGTCTCAATGTGAAACAACACGAAATCCATGACGCCGGGCCAATGCAGCCGGTCGATGGCATTGCCGACGGCGCCGCCGATGATCAGGCCCAAGGCTGCGGCAGTCAGTCGCGACCCGGCGCGGGCGAGCCAAATCCACAGGAAGATCACCGCGCCAAGTTTGATCGCAAACAGCGCCCAGATGCCGGCCGCGCTCTGTTGCGGAAACAACCCGTAGCTGATGCCGGTATTCCAGGTCAGGACGATATCGATGAACGGACCAAGGGCGATCGGCCCCCGCTCGGGCAGATGCGCCGGCAACAAGAGCCAGAATTTGCTCCCTTGATCGGCAGCAGCGGTGAGCAGCGTCGTCAGAAGACCGAATGCGGAAAGCCGGCCCCACAGCAAGGAGCGCCCCGGCGCATCGTTCGCATTGCCTGACACCGCGTCCGTCGCCATTGCCTGTTACTCGGCCGCCTTGCGCATCGCTTCCCATTCGCGCAACGCCTGCGCATCCCGCGGCGTCACGTCAGGAAATTGCGGATCGAGCCCGACGGAGGGCAAGATCTTCCACGACCGCGCGCATTTCCTGCCTTGCGCCGATTCCGGCACGACGGCGACGCCGGACACGTCCGGCAAGCGAAAAGCTTCGGCTGGCCCCTCGCCTTCGACCAAAGTGGCGCCCGACGTGATGCACACCTCGGCGAGATCGATATCGACCACGGCAGAAAACAAATCCGCATCGGCGACATAGATCAGTGGATGCGCCTCGAGCGAGGAGCCGATGCGTTTGGCGGCGCGCTCGAGTTCGAGCGCACCGGTCACGACCCGGCGCACGTTGCGCACCTTGCGCCATTTCTCGGCGAGCGCATCATTGCGCCACGCCGGCAATGTGTCGGGAAAGCTTTCGAGATGGACCGACTGCGCGTCGGGATAGCGCGCGAGCCAGGCTTCCTCGGCGGTGAAGCACAAAAGCGGCGCCAGCCAGCAGGTGGTGCAGCGAAACACGTAATCGAGCACCGTAAGGCAGGATTTGCGCGTGTTGGACGAGTATGGATCGCAATAGAGGGCGTCTTTGCGGATGTCGAAATAAAACGCCGAGAGGTCAACCGTCATGAAAGTGTTCAGCGCGGCGAAGATGCGCTTATAGTCGAAGTCCCGGTAAGCCTGCTTGATTAAGGCATCGAGCTCGGTGAGCCGATGCAGAATGAGCCGCTCGAGCTCCGGCATACGCTCGGCTTTGACCCGCTCATTGTCCTCGAAATGCGCGAGGTTGCCGAGCATCCAGCGCAGCGTATTGCGCAGCTTGCGATAAGTATCGACGGTCGTTTTCAGGATTTCCGGACCGATGCGCAGATCGTCGGCATAATCGGCAGCACAGACCCACATCCGCAAGATGTCGGCGCCGGATTGTTTGATCACGTCCTGCGGCGCCGTGACATTGCCGAGCGACTTGGACATTTTGCGCCCGTCCTCGTCGAGCACGAAGCCGTGGGTGAGTACGATGTCGAACGGCGCGCGGCCGCGCGTGCCGCAACTTTCCAGAAGCGAAGACTGAAACCAGCCGCGATGCTGGTCTGAGCCTTCGAGATACATTACGATTTCATCGCCGTTGTCCGCATTGCGCCTGACATGGGCGAGCGCCGGAAAATGCCGCTCGTCCTCCAGCACGAAGGCATGGGTCGAGCCGGAATCGAACCAGACGTCGAGAATGTCGTCGACTTTTTGCCAAGCCTCATTGGCGCGCTCGCCCAAAAAGCGCTCGCGCGCGCCGGGCGCGTACCATGCATCGGCGCCCTCGGCCTCGAATGCCCTGATGATGCGGAGATTCACATCCGGATCATTGAGAATCTCGACCGAGCCGTCCGGCTGTTCCTTGATGAAGACCGTGATCGGCACGCCCCAGGCGCGCTGGCGCGAAATGACCCAATCCGGCCGGCTCTCGATCATACCGTTGATGCGGTTCTCGCCTTGCGGCGGCACCCAGCGCGTTGCCTTGATCGCAGCCAGCGCCCGTGTGCGCAGCGTGTCGTGCGGGCGCACGATATCCTTGTCCATCGCAATGAACCATTGCGGCGTATTGCGAAAGATCACCGGCTTCTTCGAGCGCCAGGAATGCGGATATTGGTGTTTGAGCCGCCCGCGCGCGAGCAGCATGCCGGCATCGATCAAGGCTTTAATCACCGCATCATTGGCATCGCCCTTGTCGCCCTTATCGGTGAGCACGCGCTTGCCGGTGAAGCCGGGCGCCTGATCGGTGAAACGGCCGTCGGCGTCAACGGTATAAGGGATATGGGTGTTGATGCCTTGCGCCGTGAGCGTCGCGGCATTCGCCGTCCACACGTCGAAATCTTCGCGGCCGTGCCCGGGCGCGGTGTGGACGAAACCCGTGCCGGTATCCTCGGTGACATGATCGCCGGCGAGCAGCGGTACCTTGAACTCATAACCGCCGCCGAAACCCTTCAGCGGATGCTGACAGAGAGTGATTGCCAAATCATCCGCCTCGACCCTTCTAACTCGCTTGTAAGCTGTAACGCGCGCTTGGCGCAGGACATCGAGCGCAAGTTTATCCGCCAGGACAAGCAGGTCACCGTTCTTGGCCCAATTGTCCAACGGCGCGTCGGTGACTTGATAGAGTCCATATTCAATACGCGGCGAAAAGCTGATCGCGCGATTGCCCGGAATTGTCCAAGGAGTCGTAGTCCAGATTACAATTGACGCGCCAGCGAGCTCACGACTTTCAGGCGCGGATTCTCCGGATGAACGGCGGATCGGAAACTTCACCCAGACGGTATCGGACGTGTAGTCCTCGTATTCGACCTCCGCTTCGGCGAGCGCGGTCTTCTCCACCACCGACCACATCACCGGCTTACTGCCGCGGTAGAGCGTGCCGTTGGCGGCGAATTTCATGAGTTCGCGCGCGATCTGCGCCTCGGCGGCAAACTCCATGGTCGTATAGGGATGGGCCCAATCGCCGATGACGCCGAGCCGCTCGAATTCCTCGCGCTGCACCTTGATCCAATGTTCGGCAAATTGCCGGCATTCTTTGCGGAATCCGACCAGTGCGGCGGGATTGGAAAAATCCGGCTTGGCCTTGCCCTTGGCCCGGTAATTCTCCTCCTCGATCTTCCATTCGATCGGCAGGCCATGGCAGTCCCAACCGGGCACATAATTGGAGTCAAAGCCCAGCATCTGCTGGCTTTTGGTCACCACGTCCTTGAGAATCTTGTTGAGCGCATGCCCGATATGAATGTTGCCGTTGGCATAAGGCGGGCCGTCATGCAGCACAAAACGCGGCCGCCCCTTGGCGGCACCGCGCAGCGCTTCGTAAAGGCCGAGCCTTTTCCAACGCGCCAAGATCTCCGGCTCCTTGTGCGGCAAGCCGGCGCGCATCGGGAAATCGGTCCTGGGCAGGAACAGGGTCTTGGAATAGTCGCGCGTTTTGGCAGCCGTGTCGGTCATTGTCGGGTCATTGGGTCACGCGGGCGCCTTCTAACAAGCCGAGTGCAATGCGGAAAGGGTCTGCGAAGCTGCGCGGCGCCCCCAGAGCGCGGAACCTGCGGGTTCGAATAGGCATTAATTCAAGCAGATACCAGTGTACACCGCGCGTGTCGCCGCGCCGACTCGCCGGTCCCCGTGTAGGCGGGGGAGGATCCTGTGGAATATTTTCGGGCCAAACGCGAATTCCGGCACGCTCTCGTGATCAGCGACCCGACGCCGGTCGGCAGCGCGCAAAGAGTGTGGGCAGCGCTGGGCAATGTTGCCATTATCGGCATCTTTCTCCTCTTGTGCGGCGCCTTTCTCTATGTCGGCCGCGCTTTCCTGTTGCCTGTCCTGGCCGCCGCCATTGTGGCGCTGACTTTGGCGCCGCTCATCAAGTTCGCGCGAGGCTACGGCCTTCCGCCCTGGATCAGCGGCCTTATCATTCTCCTCGCCCTGCTGAGTTTGCTCAGCCTGGTGGCAACTGCGATTGCAGCGCCGATTAGCGAATGGATTCACCGCGCGCCGGAGATCGGCACCACCATCAAGCAGCGGCTCGCCGTATTCGATCAGCCGCTCGCCTCGCTCAAGCAATTGGAGAGCACACTATTCGGCGGCAATGGCTTGTTAAGCGCGACTGGGGCGCCAGGCAACGTCGTGCTTCCGGTCGTCGCCTTTGTGACGCCAGCCGCCGGCGAATTAGTGCTGTTTTTCGCGACCCTGCTGTTCTTCCTGGTCGGCCAGATCGAATTGCGCAACAGCGCCATCGCGATGTTCAGCAATCACGAAGCGAAGGTCCGCTTCCTGAAGATCATGCGCGACATCGAGCGCAATCTCGCCGGCTATCTGGCCGTGGTGACCGTCGTCAACGTCGTGCTCGGCACGATGGTGGCCATCGGCGCAGCGCTGATCGGCCTACCCAATCCGATCGTATTCGGCGTGCTTGCCGGATTATTCAACTACGTGCCCTATGTCGGGCCGGCTATCATGGTGGTGGTCCTGTTCGGCGTCGGACTGGTCACCTTTCCCTCGATCGGCCATGCTGTGATCGCTCCGCTCGCGCTGATCGGCTTGACGACAATGGAGGGGCATTTCATCACGCCAACCATTGTCGGCCGCCGCATTACGCTCAATCCGCTGCTGGTATTCCTAGCCTTGGCGTTTTGGACTTGGCTGTGGGGACCACTCGGCGCCTTTCTCGCCGTACCGCTGTCGATCATCGGTCTGGTCGTATTCAACCATTTGCTGCCGGACG
The DNA here is from genome assembly GCA_021324465.1 of Hyphomicrobiaceae bacterium. Classification (GTDB taxonomy): domain Bacteria; phylum Pseudomonadota; class Alphaproteobacteria; order Rhizobiales; family Xanthobacteraceae; genus BOG-931. The sequence continues at coordinate 48,557 of JAJPJB010000096.1, read as the reverse complement.
ACGAAGTCCCCCTGCCCGATTAAGGCAGGACTTGAAAAGTCCTAGCCGCGGGCGCGATGCACGGGCAGGACCCCATGGCAAGAGCGACCATGCTTAGAAAGAGCTCCGCTGCTCTTGCACAATGATCGAGGGAACTTTTGCCATCCCGGGCCATTATCCCGGCAACGCGTTCCTCCAAGTTACGGAGTTGAGGATGAGCAGTGCTGCAACGACTTCACAAGATCTGCGCGAGAGCGCAACCGACACTGTGCGCGACGTCCGCGAGGGCGCGCGCGACGTCAAAAAAACCACGGCCGAGGCGTCCGGCGATATTGCAAGGGATTTGCAGGCGTTGCGCGACGATTTCGGCCGGCTCGCCGATCAAGTCCGCGACATCCTCGCCAACAAAGGCGGTGCGGCGTGGCAGCGTGCGCGCTCCAATCTCGGTGATGCCGTCTCGACTGCGCGCAATACCGGCCGCGAGGCGGCCGACGCCGCAACCGGAGCAGTACGCGAAGTTTCCGACAATTTTGTCGAAGCTATCGACGAATCGATCAAGGAACGTCCCTATACGACGCTTGCGATCGCCGCCGGGCTCGGATTTTTGTTTGGCGCAACATGGCGCAGATAGGCTCGGCGCGGAAAGGGGCGGCGCCGTTAGGTTCGCCGTCGGCGGCTTTGAGCGCCGATCATGTTTCGCGCCGACGGTTCTGGCGCAACAGAGATTTAAGACGCAAGGCGCGCAGACGCCGAGTGAGATGATCTATGTTCAAGAGCGTGTCGCGCGAGATCACGCTGGCGATCCAGGCCAAGAACGGCATGAGCGGCGCCGTCGCGGTCTGGATGGCGATCATCGCCGTGGCGTCACTTGCCGCTTTTGTTTTTCTCTGCGTCAGCGGCTACACCTTTCTGGCGCAGCGCCTTGACACCATCATTGCCGGTCTGATCATGGCCGGCATTTTTGTGGTGATTGCGCTGCTTGCGGCCATCATCACGGCTCTGGTCCGGCGGCGCGTGCGCGAACGCGCCATTCTCGCCCGCGCCGCCAGGGCGCATGCGCCTTGGCTGCTCGATCCGCGGGTCCTCGGCGTCGCGGTCGAGGCCGGCCGCTCGATCGGCTGGCAGCGGCTCATCCCGGTTGCGCTGGTCGGCTTCATGGCCGCGCAATGGGCGCGCGAATACCGCGAGCATCAGAGCAAGCAGCGGCGCCAGCCTTGATACGCGCCGCCTCTGCAATCGCGCCTCCGCGGCAACACCCACACTTAAAGCTCAGATCGGTGGAAACGCATTACGCGCCTGCGCCAGCGCTTCGCGCGCGCAGCGGCTGTCCTGTTCCATCTGCCGGACCAGGTCCTTGGCCGAACCAAAAACCTGCTCATTGCGCAAAAATTTGAAAAAAGCGACATCGAGAGTCTTGCCGTAAAGGTCACCCGAAAAATCGAACAGAAAAATCTCGAGAAGGACCGCGCCGTTGTCGAACATCGGCCGGCGTCCGAAATTCGCGACCGCATCATAGTGGCGGCCATCAACCGCCGCCCGCACCGCATATATGCCGTGGCGCAGACCGCAGGTTGGATCGAGGCGCAGATTTGCCGTCGGAAAGCCTAGCTCGCGCCCGCGCTTGTCGCCATGGGTCACCGCGCCGGAGACGAACCAGGGATAGCCGAGAAGCTCCGCCGCATCATCGAGCCGCCCGTCCGCGAGCGCTTGGCGGATCGGTCCTGAAGAGACTGTGCGCCCGCCGCCCTGCAGCGGCGGCACCACATCAACGGAAAAGCCATAGCGCTTGCCCTCGGCGCGCAAAAATTCCGGCGAGCCGGTGCGATGCGCGCCAAAATGGAAATTGAAGCCGATCACCGCGCCGCCGATGGCGAAGCGTTCGACCAGGATGCGGGCGACGAACTCCTCGGCGGCGAGGCTCGCCAATGCCGCATCGAAGGTGAGCACGATGGCGCCGTCGAGTCCGGCTGCTGCCAACAGCCGCATCTTGGCGGCCTCGTTGGTGAGGCGAAATAGTCGATCGCCCGGATTGAAGAAATCACGCGGATGCGGCTCGAAGGTCAGCACCGCAGCCGGCCGGGCAAGCTCTTTGGCGCGCTTTTGCGCCACGGCAATCACCGCCCTGTGACCGCGATGGACGCCATCGAAATTGCCGATGGCGACGATCGCGCCGCGCAGCGCGGCAGCCGGCGCAAGATCGCGCACGACGCAAAAGCTTTCCGTCGGCATCGCGGTTTCGATGGTTAAAAATTCCTGGCCTTGATCTTTAGGCAGCCCGTAGGTGCGGGGCGCGCCCGGCAAAGTCAAGCAGGTGCGCGCAAGGCACCGCGGCCGCCGAGAATGCGCCGAGCCACGGTTAACCGTCTATTTAATCAGGCGATGTAGCTTCAGGCGCCGTGGTGGCGCGAAGCCGCGGCACCGCCGGGGAGATATTGGCCGCGCGAAGCGCGCCGGCCAGGGAGCGGGGTGATGGCGCTCGATCCGAATATGCCAGTGCTGGTGGTCGACGATTACAGCACGATGATCCGCATCATCCGCAATCTCTTGCGTCAGCTCGGCTTTGTCGACGTCGACGATGCGACCGATGGCGCCTCGGCGCTCGAGAAGATGCGCGCCAAGCGCTACGGCCTCGTGATTTCCGACTGGAACATGGAGCCGATGACCGGCTACGACCTCTTGTGCAAGGTCCGCGCCAATCCAGAGCTCGAGAATACGCCCTTCATCATGGTCACGGCGGAGTCAAAGACCGAGAACGTGATCGCGGCCAAGAAAGCGGGCGTCGACAATTACATCGTCAAGCCGTTCAACGCGCAAACGCTCAAAGCCAAGATCGAAGCCGTCTTTGCCGAGAAGCCAGTCTCGGCGTGACCGACCGTCACCACGCAAGCCCGCTCATCACCGCTTTGGGCGCAACGCCGGCCGCGGCAAAGACCTTGTTCAGCGCCGCCATATCCGGCGCCTCGCGCAAGCCATATTGCTCGGCGTGAAGGCCCGAGGTGACGAATATTGCATCGACGCCAAAGCCGGCTGCGCCCTTAAGATCGGTTCGCACCGAATCGCCGATCGCGAGCACGCGCTCGCGCCGCACCGCTCTGCCGCCGCGCAACGCGGCGGCCATGGCGAGCGCCGTCTCGTAGATCGGCGCGTACGGCTTGCCACAATAGAGCACCTTGCCGCCCCGCGCCGCATAAGCATCGGCGAGCGCGCCGGCGCAATAAACCAGCGCATCGCCGCGCTCGACCACAATGTCGGGATTGGCGCAGACCATGAACAGCGACCGCGTGCGCATTGCCGCAAGCATGTCGCGATAGCTCTCGGGGGTCTCGACCGTATCGTCGAACAGGCCGGAGCAGACGACATAATCGGCGCTCTCGAGCGGCGCAAAGTGCACATCGAGCCCGGTGAAGATCGAGCGATCGCGCTGCGGGCCGAGATGAAACACGCGCTGGCCCTTGCGCTCTGCCACGATGCTACGCGTCACGTCGCCCGAGCTTGTGATCGCATCATAGGCCGCCTTCGGCACATTGAGCCGATCGAGGATACGCGCCACCGCCTCGCCGGCGCGCGGCGCATTGGTGATCAGGATCACCGTGCCGCCGCGCTGGCGAAAGCGAACGAGCGCATCGCAGGCGGCTGCAAAAGCCGCCATGCCGTTATGCACCACGCCCCAGACGTCGCAGAACAGCACGTCATAGGGGCGCGCCAGCGGCTCAAATCGTTCGATGAAATCAGCCAAGGCAGTGTCAAACGCGCCTGCTGAAGGCGCGCGCCAATTGCGCAAGATGGCCGGGCGGCGCAGCCGCGGGCGCACCGACGGCGGGCATTTCGGGCGGCGCGACCGCCGTCAGCGGCGAATCCTTGGCGGGCGGATCACCCTGCAGCGCTTCGAGCCGCACCGGCCGTGGCGCCGAGAACAATAGGCCCTGGCCGAAACGGACGTCGTAGTCGAGCAGGTCGACCACTGTGCTCTCGGTCTCGATGCGGTCGGCGATCAGATCGATGCCGAACCGGCCGAGCAGATCGGAAAAGTCCGCCGGATGAATGTCGGTCGAGACGACGCTCACGCGATTGAACAGCAGGGCCGCCGGCGCCTTGACGAAACGGAAGCCGCGTTCATTCAATTCGCGCGCGTCGAGCCGCAGATCGGTGAGATTATCGACCGAGAAGCGGAAGCCGCGCTCGGCAAGCGCCGCGAGGCTCTCATGCTCGATCGGTCCCATGGCGCGCACCGCGCTTTGGGTGAACTCCAATACCAGCGCCGGCGCGATGGCGCGATTGGCATCGAGAAATTCAAGCAGCTTGAGAAAGGCGGCATCGGCCAAAGTTGCGCTCGATAAATTGCAGAACAAGCCGATGTCGCGGTTCTTGAGCAATAGTCGCCGCACCACCTGCACGCAACGCAGCACTGCAAGGTGATCCAGCCCCGGCATCAGCGAGCCGGCCTCCGCGTAATCGAGAAAATCCTCGGCCGCGACAAGATCGCCATTGTCGGCCTTGAGCCGCGACAGCGCCTCGTAATAGCGCACTTTGCGTTGCGGTAATGTCACCACCGGCTGCAGGTACAGATCGATCTTGCTGCCTTCGATGGCGCGGCGGACCGCGGCAATGATGCCGTCGCGATCGAGGCCGGCGAACGCGGCAACTTTGCGCTCGCGCGGCACAGGCGACGGCGCGTCGGAGCTTGGCATGGGCACCGCGGTGGGCGGCGCGGCGACTGCAATCGGTGCCGCCGCGGCTGCTGCGGCAGGGGCTATCGCGGGTGCCATCGCCGGGGCGGCGGGAGTCGGCGCCGCAACTGCGGCGGCCGCCGGTTGGCTCCGCTGCTCATTGGCTGCAACAACATTATTAATTGCCGCCTCATGCGCGGCGACCGAATCGGCAAGCTGCTTCACCAGCGTCGAGAGTTCCTCGATTTCGGCGGCCAGCGGCTGCGCCGTCGCCAAGGCGCGGTCGATGACAGAATCGACCCTGACTTCGAGCGTGGACAGCCGCCGGCCGAACTCGGCCAGCTGGCGGGCGAGGTCCCCCGAACCGCGCGCGAGATTGGCAATCTGGTTGCTCGCTTCCAGCCGGTCGGCCTTGCGCGCCGCAATCGCGTTGTAGACCGCAAGCGCCGTGAAGACGCCGAGGGCCGCCAGTGCCGATTCCGCCCCGGTCAGGCCGAACCGCAAGTACAGGACAACGCCGACCGAGCCGGCGATAAGCACCATACACGTCGCGATGAAAATGGCGCTGATACGCACCATGCCGGTGAACCCCTCGATTCGCGGCGCAGCACGAGCACTGTCCACAAGCGCCGCAACTGCGCAAGCTTAGCCGCAAGCTTGGCATGAAAAGAGATGCCATGAAATGGACGAGATGGCTAAGCTTTTGTCGTGCTTTATAACGCAATCCGATGAGCACGGGTGAGTTACCAGATTTTGTCCCCAAGGCCGCACCGCAGGCGGCGGCCAAGCCGCTGTTCCTGTCGCGGTTCCCCGACGCCGTTGCGCGGCAGCCGCAGGCGGCCTTCCTGGGCTTTCTCGCGCTGCATTTTGCGGTCTGGACCGCGCTGCCCGCGCTCCTCTACGCCAATTTGCCGCTCGATCTGATCGAAGCATTGACCTATGGCCGCGAATGGCAGCTGGGCTACGACAAGCTGCCGCCTTTGCCCTGGTGGCTGGTTGAGATCGCGCATCGCACCATCGGCGCCGATGCCGCCTATTACGCATTGGCGCAAATCTGCGTGCTGATTGCGCTTGCGCTGGTTTACGTGACGGCGCGACGCCTGGTTGGAACCATGGGTGCGCTGGCCGCCGTGCTCATCGTCGACGGCATGCATTACCTCCAGTACACCGCGGTGAAGTTCAATCACGATGTGGTTCAGCTGCCGTTCTGGGCATTGGCCGGCTATGCGCTTTATGCTGCGCTCACGCGCGGACGCCTCGTGCACTGGATCCTTCTCGGCATCGCTTTTGGCGGCGCGCTATGGGCCAAATATTTCGTGGTCGTGCTGGCCGCGCCTTACGCGCTGTTCTTGCTGTGGGACCGGCAGGCACGGCGCAGCTTGGCGACGCCGGGACCGTGGCTTGCGCTGGTTGTTGCGCTGGTGATCGCCTCGCCGCACGTGGTGTGGCTGTTACAGACCGACTTTTTGCCGTTCGCCTATGCGAGCCATCGCGCCGCGCCGGCGCGCGGCTGGTTCGACCATCTTCTGCACCCCGCTCTCTTTACTGCGAGCCAGATCTTTTTTTTATTGCCGTCGTTCCTTATCGCCGCGCCGCTGGTCTGGCCGGGCAAGACCGGGCTTCATCCGGATCACGCGAGGCCCGTCGACGCCTTTGAACGCCGCATTGTGACGCTGATCGCACTCGGGCCAGGCGCCGCTATGATCGCGCTCGCGGCGGTGAGCGGGCGCGGTGCCATTGCCATGTGGGGCTATCCGCTATGGCTCTTTCTCGGGCTTTGGCTGGTGATGATTGCGCGTTCCGAGCTCGACACAGCGCGCCTCGCGCGCGTCGCCGCTGCCTGGGCCGTGGTGTTTGCAATTTTCATCGTCGCCTTCATCGTGAATTACTCGCTGCTGCCCTATCTCGATCATCGCTATCGTGCGGTGCTGTTCCCCGGCGACGCGCTCGGCGCGACGCTCACGCAGCGCTTTCACGATGCGACCGGGGCGCCGCTGCGCTATGTCATCGGCTCGATGTGGGACGGCGGCAATCTCGCGCATTATTCGCCTGACCAGCCCCAGGTGCTGGTCGACGGCCTGCCGGCGCGCGCGCCGTGGATCGATCTTGCCGATCTGCGCAAAAAGGGTGCCGCCGTGGTGTGGACGCAAGGCGATCCGCAGCAGATGCCGGCGCAACTCGCCGCGATTGCGCCCGGCGCAATAATCGGTGCGCCGTTCGATCTGCCGATGCGCCGCGGGCCGGGCACGGTGCATGTCGGCTGGGCGATCATGACGCCGCAGTGATGTATCGACTTCTATTCTGGCTCAGAGGTGGTCTAAGAAAAGCGTTCCACATGGCGTCCACAGATTTTACCCCGCCGCCCTGATCGCACGGCCCACCTTGTCGAAGATCTCGCTGATCTGCGCCTCGCTTGCGATCAAAGGCGGCGACAGCGCCAGCGAGTCGCCGGCGATCCGCATCATGACGTTCTGCTCGTGGAAGCCGCGCTCCATGACCTCATAAGCGCGAAGCCCCGCGGCGTCCGGACGCGAGGCAAGGTCAATTCCGGCGGCAAGCCCGACGGTGCGAATGTCGAGCACATTCGGCAAGTCTTTCAGCGTCATCGCCGTCGCGGCGAAAAACGGCTCAAGCTTCTTGGCGCGCGCAAACAAATCCTCGTCGCGATAAACGTCGAGGGTGGCGAGCCCCGCGGCACAGGCGAGGGGATGCGCCGAATAGGTATAGCCGTGAAACAGCTCGATCACGTGCTCCGGCCCGCGCATGAAGGCCTGATAAATTCCATCGCGCGCGATCACGCCGCCCATCGGCACCGAGCCCGAGGTGATGCCTTTGGCGAATACGATCATGTCGGGAGTGACGCCATAGCGCTCGGCGGCAAAGGCACTGCCGAGCCGGCCGAAGCCGGTGATGACTTCGTCGAAGATCAGCAGAAGCCCGTGCCGGTCGCAGATCGCCCGCAGCCTTTGCAAATAGCCCTTCGGCGGCGGCAGCACGCCGGTGGAGCCCGCCATCGGCTCGACGATGACCGCGGCAATGGTGGACGCGTCATGCAGCGCGACAATGCGTTCGAGCTCATCGGCCAAATGCGCGCCCCAGTCCGGCTCGCCTTTGGTAAAGGCTTGCTGCTCGCGATTATAGGTCGCCGGCAGATGATCGACGCCGCCCAGCGCGGGGCCGAACATTTTGCGATTGGCAACAATGCCGCCGACCGCAATGCCGCCGAAACCGACGCCGTGATAGCCGCGCTCGCGGCCGATCAGCCGCGTGCGCGTCCCCTCGCCGCGGACATTGTGATAGGCGAGCGCAATCTTGAGCGCAGTGTCGACGGCTTCGGACCCCGAATTGCAAAAGAAGACACGGTTGAGATCGCACGGTGCCAACGCGGCGATGCGGCTTGCCAGCTCAAAGCTCTTGGGATGGGCGAATTGAAACGCCGGCACATAGTCGAGTTCCTCGGCCTGACGCTTGATCGCTGCCACGATCGGATCGCGGTTGTGTCCGGCATTGGTGCACCACAGGCCGGCCGCGCCGTCGATCACAGTGCGGCCGTCCGCCGTCGTGTAATGCATGTCCTTGGCGCGCGCGAAGAGCCGCGGCCGGCGCTTGAAGGCCCGGTTCGGCGTAAACGGCATCCAGAAGGACTCGAAATCGTTTGGAATGGGGGCTAAAGCCGCGGTCATTACACTCTCCCGTCATGGCCGGACTGTTCCGGCCATCCGCGTCTGCGGTCTCACCATTCATAAAGTCGTGGATGCCCGGCATAAAGCCGGGCGCGCGGCCGCACAGGACCGCTTGCCGCCCTATATCTGTGCTGGTACGACCGCGCGACCCAAAACTACCCAAAAGCAAAAATGGCTGACAAATCCGATAAATCCAACCGGTTCAAGGCGCGGCTGCCACGCGGACTCGAGGACCACACGCCGGGCGAGATCGCGGCGACCCGGGCGATGATCGACAGGATCCGCGCCGTCTACGAGCTCTACGGCTTCGAGCCCGTGGAAACGCCGGCGATCGAATATACCGACGCGCTCGGCAAATTCCTGCCCGATCAGGATCGCCCGAATGAAGGCGTGTTCTCGTTCCTCGACGACGACGAGCAATGGCTGTCGCTGCGCTATGACTTGACCGCGCCGCTCGCCCGCTATGTTGCGGAAAATTTCGACACGCTGCCCAAACCCTATCGCAGCTATCGCGTCGGTTATGTGTTCCGCAACGAGAAGCCTGGCCCCGGTCGTTTCCGCCAGTTCATGCAGTTCGATGCCGACACCGTCGGCTCATCGTCACCGGCCGCCGACGCGGAAATGTGCATGATGGCGGCTGATGCCGTTGAAGCTCTTGGCATTCCGCGCGGCTCTTATGTCGTGAAGGTGAACAACCGCAAAGTGCTTGACGGCGTGCTCGAATGCATCGGGCTCTCCGGCGAAGCCAATGCCGGCAAGCGGCTCACCGTGCTACGCGCCATCGACAAATACGACCGGCTCGGCCGCGAGGGTGTGGCGGCGCTGCTCGGTGCGGGCCGCAAGGATGAGAGCGGCGATTTCACCCGCGGCGCCGGCCTCGACACCAAACAAATCCAAAGCGTTCTCGGCTACATCGAGTCACCATACCTCGCCCATGGCGGTGATATCGAAAGCGCGCTCGACAGTTGGGGCAAAGCAATCGGATTAAGCTCGACCGGGAAGGAAGGCATTGCCGAGCTCAAGCAGATCGCCGCGCTGGTGCGCGCCGCCAATTATGGCACGGATCGCATCAGCTTCGATTCCAGCGTGGTGCGCGGCCTCGAATACTATACGGGTGCGGTCTTTGAGGTGGATCTGACCTTCTCGACCGACAGTCAAGACGGCTCGCCGCGCTTCGGCTCGGTCGGCGGCGGCGGCCGCTATGATGGTCTCGTGGCGCGCTTCCGCGGCGAGCCGGTGCCGGCGACCGGCTTTTCCGTCGGCGTGTCGCGTCTCCTCGCCGCGCTCGAACATCTCGGCAAGATCGAGACCGAGGCCGCGCGCGGGCCGGTCGTCGTCACCGTATTCGACAAGGACCGCATGGCCGATTATCAGAACATGGTGGCGGCGCTGCGCAATGCCGGCATCCGCGCCGAGCTCTACCTCGGCTCCGGCAAGTTCGCGCCGCAGATGAAATATGCCGACCGCCGCAAGGCGCCGTGCGTGGTCATTCAGGGCTCCGACGAAAAGGCCAAAGGCGAAGTCACGATCAAGGATCTGATCGTCGGGGCCGAGCTCGCCAAGCTGGAAAAAGGCCGCGAGGAGCACTTGCAGAAGCAGACGCAGGCGCAGCGCGCGGTGCCGGAGGCGAGACTGGTCGAGGCCGTGCGCGAGGTGCTGGCGCGGCATGGAATTGCGCCGCACTAACCCTCCGACGCTCCCGCGATAGACCACACTGCATATCGCCTGGGAGACTCAATGCGCGCTCAGCCCGCTGTTTGCGTTCGTGTTGCTCTTGCTGTTGAAGAACGGCACCTTCGGCGCATTGCTGGACGGCCTCTGAATTTGGCCAAATTGTCCGGCAACTCGTCGCTGTGACCTGCGTTCCCCACAGCCCCGCTTGTTCAGCCGGGCGCTCAAAGATTCTCATAAATCGAGAACAGCACGCCGGTTACTGCCGCACCGAGCCCGAAGGAAAGACCGAACGCCACGAGAAAGATGAGCCTGGAACTGTGCGGGGCGTCCGCGATCGAGGCGATCCAAGGCGTGTGCGCGAGCAGCAACAGGCCGCCGCATAAGACGCCGAGCAGCGTTCCCATCATGCAGTGCGAAACGATCTCGCCCGGTGTGACGAGCTGTTTCCACCGTCGCGGCGGTCTCCTCATTTTCAAATCGCCCTACAGCACCTACACAGGCGGTGTCTTCTTTTTTGCAAATTGCAAAATCCGGACGTTTGTTCCTCGCCGCAACGAGCGCGCTGCTCGCGACAAAAAGTCCGGTGCAGTCAAAGGCGGTGACGGCCATGCCTGGGCGCGTCCCATTGTTGTCTTGCCGACATTTCGGCTGCACAGCCGCCGGCGCGGTAATCGGGCGCGGGAATAACCGCCTCGCCGGTGGGTTCAATCTCTTGCCGCGGAGGTGTAATCTCCGAATCGGACGTTGGGGGGCAGAGGGCATCAAGCCTTGCAACAGGCCTGCATCAAGCGGAGATTGCGCCAGCGCATCATCGCGCTCGCCGCCGCCTATGCGATTGCGCTTGCCGGCCTGATCGGAAGCTTCGCCGCGGCGCAAACCGCGGCGGCCGCAGCCGCACAACCTGGCGGCATTATCTGCCACACCGATCTAACCGGCCAGTCGGCGCCCTCGACCGGCGGTAACGGCGGCACCACCTGCATTGGCGATTGCTGCACCGGCTGCCTAACGCCGATAGCGGCTCTGCCGCCGCCCGCGCAGGCGATCGCAATGCCGCTCGCGTCGAGCGAGCAAATGGTACCGTCTGAGCTCACGGTACTGTCGTCGCGTTTTCCGACCAAATCTTATTCCTCGCGTGCCCCTCCGCTGACGGCATGACGCCCGGCTGCCGCAGGCAGCCGCTCCCCTCGTGCCGTCATGGAGATTTTTATGTTCCGCAACTCGTGGCGCCCGCGCGCCTGCGCGCTTGCACCTATATTGGTCGCCTCTTCGGTCATCATGCCGTCTATCGCCTTCGCGCATTGCTTTGTCGGCGCGCGATTTCTCCCCGCAACGCTCGCCACCGACGATCCTTGCGTCGCCGACGAGATGTCCTTGCCGACGGTGTCGTTCTCCAAGACCGCCGACTCGCCACCGGCCAGCGAATGGGATGTTTCGATCGATTTTGCCAAGCGTATCACCGAGGATTTTGGCATCACCGTCGGCGAGGCCTGGAAGCAAATCCGCCAGCCGGGCGGCCCGACACTCGCCGGCTTCGACAATCTCGAGACCACGCCGCAATATCAGCTCTACAAGAACAGCGAGCACGAGCTCGCGCTGCTGCTTGGTCTCGTTGTCGATTGGGGCTCGACCGGTGCGATCAATTCCGGCATTGCGACGCCCTTCAGCACCCTAACGCCGACCTTCTATTTCGGCAAAGGCTTCGGCGATTTGCCCGACGAGGCCGGCTGGCTACGCGCTTTCGCCGTGACCGGCCAGATCGGCTATCAGGTGCCGACACGGTCGTTCGATGTTGTGCAGAATGTTTTCATTCCGCAGGTCTTGATCTATGGCGGCTCGGTGCAATTCAGCATGCCCTATCTGAAATCGGAAGTTCGCGACTACGAGCTGCCCGATTTCATCAACCACCTGATCCCAATCGTCGAAGCGCAGCTGCAGACGCCGGTCGCCAACAATTTCGGCAATAGTTTCGTGACCACCGGCACGGTCAATCCGGGCGTGATCTGGGTCGGCAACTATTTTCAGGTCGGCGCCGAGGCGGCGATTCCGGTCAACCGGGCAAGCGGCAGCGGCGTTGGCTTTGTTGCGCAGCTGCATCTTTATCTCGACGACATGTTCCCGAGCACAATCGGCCGGCCGCTCCTGGGCGGCACCACCGCCCCTCCCCGCAGCCCGAGCTTCTGAAAAAGAGACTGACATGCGCGAAGCCTTCACTCTCCTCGCCTTCTTCGTGATGGCGCTGGGCGCGCCCGGCGCGCGGGCGCACGCCTTCCTCGATCATGCAAATCCCCTGGTGGGCTCCACCGTAAGTACGGCGCCGCGCGAAGTGTCGCTGACGTTTACGCAAGATCTCGAGCCTTCCTTCAGCAGTGTCACAGTAACCGATTCAAGCGGCGCGCAAGTCAGCGCCGGCAAAGCGGAAGTCTCCGGCAACACCATGCGGGTCGGCCTCAAGGCGCTCGGTCCGGGCAGCTACAGGGTACGCTGGCGGGCGCTCTCGGTTGACACGCATACGACGCAGGGTAGCTTTACTTTCCGCATCCGCAAGTGAGCGCTTCGCGGGCGAAGTGAAGCAACCCGTGTGGCGCTTTTGCTCTCGATTGCTTGGTCGCCAGCGCTGCTCGCCGCGAGGCGGCTGATATAGTGCGTTCTTCTCGGAGACTGGGCTTCGTGAGTTGATGATCTATGCGCGCGCCGTCCACTTCGCCGCCGCTATAATGGCGGCGGGCGTGGTGTTCTTCGTTATCCTGATCGTGGCACCGGCGCTTCGGGTCGCCAAGGAGAGTACGGAACTGCGCGCCATGCTCTGGCCGCGGCTCGCCTTTATGGCTGTCTTTGGCCTCGTCCTCGCGGTCGGTTCGGGCGCGGTGTGGCTCTTTTTGGCCGCGGCATCGATGAGCGGTGAAGGACCCAATGAGGTCATCTCCGACGGCACCGTCTGGACGGTCTTGTCGCAAACGCATTTTGGCCTCGCCTGGATCGCGCGCTTCATTTTGGCGTGCCTGCTCGCCGGCTTTTTGGCACCCCTGCTTTCCGCACGGCATGGACGCTCGCCCTGGATCGCCGCATTGGGGCTGCTGGTCGCTGCGGCGCTCGTCGGGGCTCTAGCCTGGTCGGGTCATGCGCTCGGCGACCAAGGCGCCGCTGGCTTCGTTCATCCGGCGGCCGATGTCGCGCATCTCATCGCGGCAGCCGCCTGGCTTGGCATGCTGATCCCGCTGGCGCTCCTCCTTGGCGCCGCTGACCAAGACACGGCGTCACTCGCCATCGCCCGCGCCGCGATCATGCGTTTCTCCGCCTTCGGCGTTCTCGCGGTCGGCACGCTGCTCTTAAGCGGCATCATCAATACCTGGTATCTCGCCGGCAGCATCGCCGCGCTGACCGGCACCTACTACGGTCATCTCCTTTTGGCGAAGATCGCGCTGTTCTTCGCTATGCTGGCAATCGCCGCCGTCAATCGGCTGTATCTCACACCGCGCGCCGTGCAGACGGGGAATCTAGGGCTCGCGCAACGTGCATTGCACCAGCTCCGTCGCAACGCCCTGATCGAAGCGCTCGCGGGTGTCACGATCATATGTCTTGTTGCGATGCTCGGCACATTGCCGCCTGCGGTCCATGCCCATCACGCACCATCCTCCGCCGCCGTTCCCGCCGATGCCTCCTTTGTCCACATCCATACGGAAGCGGCGATGGCCGATGTCGCAATCGAGCCGGGCCGCGTCGGCCAAGTGCACGCCACCATCCATCTGTCGAACGTGGAGGAGGAGCCGCTTGCCGCGCGTGGAGTGACATTCTCGATGGCACCGCCCGGCGCTGGCGCGCCGATCATGCGCGCCGCCGAGCAGGATTCAGACGGCAGCTGGCAGGTCAGCGACCTTGGCCTGTGGGAGCCGGGCAATTGGATAGTGACCATCGACGCCGTCCTGGATGCAAGCAACCACGTTGTGCTCAGCGCGCCGATCGTGATCGATCCGGCGCCGTAGCAAAAGTCGGCGTGCTGGCGCGTCCGTTTTTAAAACTGCGAGTGCAGGCGTGCGCCGATGACCGAGACCGGGCCGCGATCGGTGTTGTAGCCAGGGTTGGCGATGAACTGATAGTCGATGGTGAGCTTGAAATAGGATATCGGCAACTCATAATAAGTCTCCAGGATCTTCTCCGGCGCCGGATGCGGCAATTGCCCGTCGCCGATCAGAATACCCAAGCCTCCGGCGTCGAAATACTGCTGGTGAAATTTGCCGATGCCGTTGATCACGCCGGCGACGCCAAGCGTGTCGTTGGGACGTCCCCATGGCTTGCCGGTCAGCTGCAGCCCGGCCGCCGCGGTGCGGTCGATATCGGTGAATTCATAGGGCTCGATATTGGGATTGGCGACCCCGGCGCGCGCGAATAGGCCGAGCTCCCCGGTGATCTGCTGCTCGAGATTCATGCTGATGCCGTCGCGACTGCGATAGCGCCGGACCGCGGCAATATCCGCCGGTGTGCCGGTTGCATTGGCGAGCGCAATGGCATCGGCATAGCTGCCCATACGTCCACGCGAGAGATAGCCGGTGACGGCGATTTTGCCGGGCTGGCCGAACAGCTGATAGCGTCGCTCGACCTCGCCAACCCACTGGAATTGCGAAAAGCTGGTGTCGAGATCGGTGCTGTTTGGCACGATCGACAGATCAAACACGCCGCCGCGCAGCGTCCAATCGCCCTGATACCATTCCGCGGCGGCGCCGTAGGTATAACCCCAGGCGTCGGCGGCATAGTCAAAGATGCCGGTGTCGACGATCGACCAATTCATGAAATCGCCGCGCGGATCGTGGGCATATTTGTTAATGTCGAAAATATCCGTTACCGCGAATTTGCCCACCGTAAGCACCAGACGATTGGCGGTCTGCGCGCCGCTGAACTGATTGGCCGCAGCCTCGACTTTCTGTTCGTCGCCGCCCAGATTGATGATCTGCCGCACCAAGGCGCGCTGCACGCGCGCATAAGCCACCGACTGGCCGATCTTGTAAGCCTCGCCGCTTGGAAAGCCGGCGACGCCGAGCGTGCCGCTCAAGCCGAAGCCCTGATCGATTTCCGGATTGACCCAAAGCTCGGCGCCGTTCCACAGCCGGAATCCCAAATAGGCAGTAGCGTCCCAGGTCTCGCGGCCCTGGTTCGGAATGAGACTGTTCGGCCCGGCATAGGGCGAGCGAAAGGCCGGATCATACTGCTCCAGAAATGTCGTCTGGCCGTGCACGGCGAAATTGTCGGTCTGCAGGGCCGGCGGCGTGACATCCTTGTCGCTCGAAGTCGAGGCATCATTGTTGAAACGGTAATTGAGCCCCGCCCTGACCTGGCTGAGCGTCAGATTCGAAGTGAGACGCTGCGCGCCGGCCGGGAACGTGACGCTCACATGACCGTAGTCGGTGAACAGATATTGCAGCTGCGCGGTCCAATGCGACGCCAGCGCGATTTCGACGCCGCCACCGACCGCGCCGCCGACGCGCGGCACCAGGAACGTGTTCTCGATCGTGCCCGGCACGGCGGTGCCGCCGGCCGGCGCGCCGGCAAGCTGCGTGCGGGTGAATTGATCGAAGCTGAATGCCAGCCCGCCGGTGGCATAGAGCAACCAGTGAGTTGCGGCGAAATCCGCAGCGTAGCCGATGCGTCCGAGCACATTGCCGGAGAATTCGACCCGCTCCAACTCGCTTACCGTACCGGTGGGGACCGAGGAGACCGTATTGGTGCCACCGACAAAGCTGGGAAATGCTATGTCGGTCTCGAGGCCGAACAGCCAGCGCGACGCCGTCAGATAATCGTAGCCGGCCTGAAGCCCGAGAAGATAGCTGCCGGTGCCGGAGGAAAAATTGTAACTGTTCGAGAAATCGAACGACCCCGCGACGCTCGGTACGCCCGCTTGCGTCGACGACCAGCGCGAGGAGCCGAGCGCATAACCGGCATGGCCGCCGAAATAAAACCCGGTCCAGTCATAGCCGGACGGCATGGTGAGTGGCGGCGCTTTGGACGGCTGCGCAGCCGATATGTCGGCTGCGTGAGCGCCACCCGCAAAGGTCATCAGCCCCAATGCGACTGCGCGTAATCCCCGCATCCTGATTCTCACCCAACCCTGCGACCTTATCGCGCCAGCCTTGCTGCCATTCCGCTCGTGACAATAGCGTGACGGCCCGCGCTCGTGAAACAAGGCTCGCGCGGACCGCACTGACTATCCCCGGGAAAGGCTCACGACGCATTTAGCATATACTACAGACTATAGCCTAGGCTACATTTGCATACCGCTAGGCTGAAGCGAGCGAACGGCCAGTCAGTCGCCGCTGTCGGCCGGGCCGCGGCATCTACCCGTGACAGCATTGCGGACGCGCTTCGGCCCGCACCCGCCCAAAATCGCCGCTGGCGCTTGGATGCGCGACGGCAATGGCGCACCGGCGGTCACAACCTGCGGCGGGGGCGGTCGCGTATAGCCGCCCTTGGCGAGCGCCGCGCCTGGCGCGGACAAAACTCCCGCCGGCGCCATAATGATCAGAGCGATCTGTACGAAAGCGGTGAGGCGCCGCATGCAAGCCACGTGAAAGCCTCTTGCGCCGTACACAGCGCCTGTAGTCTACCACAGCCGCGAACCCGCTGGAGGCAATTTCGGCTTGCTCACAGCTTCTTGGAGATTCCGAAATAGTAGCCGCGCCGCGGCCCGAATTGCGACGCGAACACACCGATGCCGGTCCCGTTGCGGATCTGGTAAATCTCGTCGGCGACATTGACCACGTCGAAGCGGAGCGTCAGCGGCTTGTTGTCCGGCATCCAAAAGTCGCGGGCAATGCCGACATTGAACTGCTCATAGGGGCGTTCGCTCGAAATATTGGCGTCGCCGGTGCGCAGGCCAGAGCCATAGATCATGTCGCCGGTGAGCCGTGTGCCGCAAAGCGTGTTCCACCACGGCTCGCCCGGCGTCAAAGCCCGGCCGCAGAATTGATAGGACAGGCCCGCCGCGCCGGTTACGAACTGGTTGTGGTCGGTGAAGATCCAGTGCGTCTGCAAATATTGCAGCTCGGTCAGACCGCCGAGATCGGGCAGCGGCGTCGTATTGTCGAACAGATACTGGTTCGATACCGGCATCGTCGCCTTCTCCTGGCTCACCGCGACATTGAGATAACCGTCGAGACCGCCGTTGTGATATTTCGCGCTGAGTTCGACGCCCTCCGTCATGCCGTGCAGGTAATTGAACGCCTGCAGTACCAGCGCCTGGCCGAACTGGCCGTTGTCGATCAGGTCGCGCGCCATCTTGTAATAGCCGTCGATACCGATATCGAGATAGGCGCAGTCGCGCTTGAGCGCGGTCGAACAGCCAAGCGCAATGTGCTGATCGATGCCAGCGTCGAACACATGCGACCGCTCCGGCAGCACCGGATTCTGGCCGCCGCCGGGTGGCGCCCCGGTCGTGCCAGCGAACAGCGCCACATTGGCCGGCACCGCCTCGACCTGGACCGGCGGCGTGAAATAGCGCGCATAGCCGATATGGAAGGTCGTGTCGTCGAACGGCTTATAGGTGAAGCTTATGCGCGGGCTCAGCTGATTGGCGTTGACGAATTGCCACATCTGATCGAAGCGGGCGCCGTAGTTCATCGTCAGATTGTTGGTGATCTTCCACTCGTCCTGCGCATAGACGCCGGCGAGCCAGCCGAGCTTGGCGTTGTCGTCGCTGAGCTGGAACGGAGGCTCGATACCGGGCGCAGCACCCGCTTCCACCCACGACGCATTGGCGACCCAGGTCTTCTCCGCGCTAACGGTAAATCCGGTGCGCAACGTATGCGCTGGCGTAAGTTTATAGGATGCGTCGCCCTGGATGCCGTTGGTATACGCCTGTCGGCTCACGTCGGAGGCAATGCCATTGATAAGCAGATCGCCGACCGGGTCCGGCATGAAGTGCAGATTGTCGTAGCGCGTGAAGTAGGAAATCTGCCCGTCGAAGCCATTGACCGAGCGCTGCAGCGCCAGCACGCCGAACTGTGTGTCCTCGTCCTGGCGCTCGTTCAGCGCCAGTGAATTGTATGTCGCGCCGGGAACGCCGAAAGCGCTGGTGAGCACGGCCGGCTGATTGGGACTGTTTGGAATATGGTATGCGGCAGTCGACGTCCCCATGATCAGAGTCAGCCGCGTCCACGGATCGACGAAAGTCGACATATAGCCGAGGCCTTTTTCCTGCTGCGAAAAATCGTGGATCGCGTTGAGCGTCGGCAGCGGATTTTCGATGCCTTCCTGCGTCTGCAGATAGCGGCCGAAGAAGAAATACTGCACGCCGCTGTAGCAATTCTGCGCCAAGGACGGTGCCTTGGTTACACCGACCGTCGCGCCGGACGGACAATCGGCACCGAACGCGCCGCCATATTCGAAGGTCGGCGTGATGGTTGAGCGGCTGCCGCCATAGACGCCAACGCTGCCGGAATTGTTAAACAGATCGCTGCGCGTGGTGATGTCGAGCAGGCCGGTGGTGCGCAAGCCGAATTCCGCCGGCAGCGCACCGGTGACCAGCGCAAGATTGCCGATCCACGACGGATCGAGAAAGCTCGAGAAGCCGGTGACCCCGTCCGGCATCTGGATGCCGTTGATGCGAATCTGCACATTGCCGTACTCGTTGCGGATATGGATCGAGCCGTTGGTCGCGGAATCCTGCGTCACGCCGGGATATTGCAGCAGCACCTTTTCGACCGGTTGATCGGTGCCTTGCGGCAGGTTCTGGATGTTCTCATGACTCATCGCGGCGGATGTCGTGCCGACCGTGGTATAGAGATTGCTCCGCGCCTGGTCGAAGGAATTGCTCCTCTGGGTGAGCCGCTCGGCGGGAGAAATCTCGGGCACCGTCGCAGGGGAGGCCGGCGGGCGCGGTGGTGGCGTATGCCGAACGACCTGGCGCGGCGCAGGCCTCGGGTGCGGCGCGGTCACGGTGATCTGCGGCAGATTGGGGTTGCCGCCCGCTTGCGCGGGCTGCGGCGGTTGTTGCCCTTGCGCCGACGGCTGCTCTGGCGTTGCAGCGGGTTGGTTCCGCGGCGGCTGATTCTGTGAAGGCTGATTCTGTGAAGGCTGATTCTGTGAAGACTGATTCTGTGAAGGCTGGTCTTGCGCGCTGGCCGCTGCACCAAGCGCAATGACCGCCAACAGCGCCGACCCGCCTAAGAGACCTGCACGAGAGCGACGAGAACCACGCACCGACATGTTGCTCCGCCAAAAACAGGGACACGATGCAGAACCTCCTTGCGGTCGCCCTGTCACGGCACTCTGTCGAAAGACCATGAAATGCCGCGCTCGACCTTGCGGACCGCGCCGGCGGAAGTTCCGGCGCATTGGCGCGGCAAGATCAGTGCCGACCGCGATCAGGCTTGCGGCGGAGCGCGGGACTGGAATGGAACGCGGCGCGACTCACTCACGCCATGCGCGGCCGCCAATGCATGTTCAATGCGCTTGAAGGCAGGCGGCACCGGCAAGACGGGCGGCGGCGGCACGAAGCTGGTTGAGGCGAGAAAGATCGAGGCGCAGATCGCGCAATAATCGTCGTTGTCGGGCGCATTCTGCGCCGGCGGATTCCGCGACGTTCGCGTGGTCGCGACATGTTGAGATGCAGCAGCGCCGAACCAGGCAAACGCACCGTCAATATGCTTATTGCCGACATGAATGTGCCCGAACGAGAGCACGATCTGCAGCGCGAGCGCGGCAAGCCCGGGCCATGCACCGAAGCGCCTGTAGTCCCTCACCCATCCCATTCCCGCATGCTAACGTTACAATGTTACACTTAGCAAGAGGGCAAATTGAATACGACAGTGCGGATCAGCCGCAATCTGCGACAAGCGATAACGATGTTAGTCGCGCTGAACACGAGTCCGAGCAGACATAGACCAACGATCAGACATGTACGGAGCCGAGACCGCCTTGTGAGAAGCGGAAAATCGAGCGCATGAAGCCCTGCAAACAGCCATCGGTATATGCGGCGTGACCGGTCCAGCTTTTCCAGCAACGCCCCATTTGCGCCGTCGATCTGGTACCAAGTGGTGCCGCAAACCGCCCGGTAGACCGGGGAACGCGCGATGGACGAAATGGATGCATAATTGTCATCCGGCGCGATGACCGATGCGGACATGCAAGCGCGGGAGACTTGAACCATGACGCCATCGACGTCATCCGCCGAGAGAAACTCGCGCTGTGAGGAGCCGCTACGATCGCCCGCGTCAATATTGAACAGCCTTTGTTGCGCGACATTGCTGCGCTCGCGTCTGTAAAGCCGCTCTCCGAAGGTGAACCATTCGACCTCGCGACTATCCACCGACAAGCGGTTGATTTCGTTCGATGGCATGGCTGTCCAAGCGCCGCCACCGAATGCAGCGCGCTCCGCAGGGCTTGGCGTCCCAAGCGAAAACATCAGCCCGTCGTCCATGGACAGCCAGCCGCTGAATATCCATGTGAGCACAAAGAGGCCGCATGACAGGCCGAGCCAATAATGGAGCGCCTGGCAACCCTGATAAGCCGACAGCAGGCCGAATCTGCGCAAGCACAGTATTCCAATGATAATGCCAGCGAGCACAGCGAGCAGACCGAGAAGAGACAGCCACCACAGCAGGCAGCTCCACAGCGTCGCATGGCTGCGTAGCGCACTGAAATAAAGCCAATGCGGAATACTGCCGACGAAGTTCCAGATTCGCTCGCTCCGCGTTGTCCGCTGCACAACTTCGCCGGTCTCTGAAGACACATAGAGCTCGGTGCCATCCACATCATTGAGGGCGACGACGTAAAGCGGTCTGTAGGCGTCGAACTCACCTTGGATGCTCCATTGATCGTAATCGCTGAGCGACACCGCGGTTGGCGCCGATCCGACCGGGTCGCGAGCCTGCGCGAATTCCACGGCGATCGCCATTGCCAACGTTGGCGTGGTCACGGCGGCGCTCGAAAGATCGGACGCTTGGAGTGCCTTCACCCGCCTTCCCTCGGCGACGATATAAACGGGTCCGTCGCTTCGCTGCATCAGGCGAATGCGGCTGGTCGGACCGAGGCCGCTGGCTCGCAGAGCGTCGATGGGAGCAAAATTGACGCGTCTGAGATCGACGCGGGGCAAGGCGGCAAAGCGCTCCGCTTCGTTCAAGTGCGGGAACGGCACGAAGTGCATGACTATGCCGGACGCGAACCACATCGCGAACAGCAGACAGAACGCCACTCCAAGCCAGCGATGAACGAAAATGAGCGCGCGCATCGTCGGCGGCGCCTACCACTTCGCCGCGGCGGCGATTTCGTAGGTGCGGGGTGCGCCGAGCAAAATCTGGTCCGGATAGGTCGTGTCCGCCCATTGCGCATAAACGGCATTCGTCAAGTTGCGAACGCGAAAGGTAAGACGCAGGTTTTCGATTTCCGGCCGCGCCAAATCTCGGCCTGGGATATCCACAAAGGCATAGGCGTCGGCCGTCGTGTAGCCGAGCAGCGTCGTGGCATTATCCTGAAGCAGAAACCGGTTGCCGACGTGACGTACCGAGCCGCCGAATTCGACCGGCCATCGCCAATGATCGAAGCGATAGGACGCGCCGGCATTGACAATGATCGGCGCGACATTCGGCGGCGTGTTGCCGGTCCAAACGTCAAAATTCTCAAACCGCGCATGCGTGAAAGCGGCATTGCCCCAGAGCCTCAGGCCGTCGAAGAGCCGCACGGCACCGGCTAATTCGATGCCCCTGGTGGCCACCTCGCCGGCAACGTCAACGGTGGTCGTGTTCACCGGTACAAAGACGTTGCGTTGGCGAATGTCGTAGGCGGCGACAGTCCACTCGGCCCTGCCCTGCCACAACAGCTGCTTGGCGCCGGTCTCATAAAGCCGCGAGCTGGTCAGTTGCAGCGTGGTGCCCGGCGTGACCGAAAAGATGGCCGCGACCGCGGGGTCGTAGGCGGTCGCATACATGCTGTAGAACATGAGATCGGGCACCAGCTCATAGGTGTAGGCCGCCCGATACGACACAGGCTTCCAGGTCTTGGAAAAGGGCAGCCCGGTCGGAATCGAGCCATCGAAGTTCATGCCTGATCGGTCGAGCGTCAGTTGTTCCAGCCGTGCCCCTCCGATCAACGCGAAAGCGGACGTGAGCCTGAGGCGATCCTCGAACGACCCGGCGATGTCGGTCAGCCGGCTGTTCCGGGTATCGGGAAACTCGGGCCCATAGAGGCCCGGCGAGGGATTAATGACGGAAACCGTGTCGTCGGGAAAAGAGTTTGGATTTCCTTCCTCGACAAAGGTGATCCAGTTTCTGCTGGCCTGCAGCTGCGCGGCAAAACGGTTTTCCAATCCGAAGAACCAGCCATCCCACGTCAAATCGGCGTTATTGCCGATGATGTGCTGGTTATGCGTGACAAAGAAACGGTCGCGATCGATCGTCGAAGTCGCATTGTTGAAGGCGTAGGTTTCACTATCGAGCCAGTTTCGCTTTGCCTGGTAGGAATAGACCTGATCCTTGACCGTAACGTTCGCGAGGGGCGTCCACGCGAAGCCGCTGCGCAGCCAGAGCTCGTGAGCACCGGTTGAGTTGTCGGCGACATTGTAACTGGTCTGCAGCGTGCGAGAGTCGATGGTCACTGGGCCGTTGATCGAGCCGTCGAACGTATTGACCGCCGTCCCGGAGACGACGCCGTTGACCGCGTGCGATCCCGCGAAGGACAATGGCACCAGCGGCGTGCCCCAATAGGCGTGGCCGGAATCCTTTTTGTACTCGATAGCAGCAAAAGTCTTGAAGTCGTTCGAGACCCGGTAGTTCAGCTGCCCGGCAAGACCCGTCAGATCGCGGAAGTCGCCGTCGATGAAGCTGTTAAGCTTCGATCCGATCGCGTCAAAGCGATAGTCGAGCCCCTGCACTGCCGTGCTGCCGCCCGAGCCAAAATGCGAGCGCAGGGAACCGAGGGAGTCGGCGGAAAAATCGACCTCGTGTTGAATGGGGCCGCTGGTCGGTTGTTTGCTCACATAGTTTACCGAGCCGCCGATCGCATTGAGGCCCGACATCAAGGCCGAGGGGCCCTTCAAATACTCGACCCGTGCGAGATCAGCCGTGTCCATCCAGCGCGACGTGATGTCGGAGGGGCCGGTCCAGATGCCGTTATAAAGCGTGTTGACCTGAGATCCGGAAAACCCGCGCATGGAAAAATTGGCCGGCGCGCCGGCGGAATCGCCGGCTAGCACGCCTACGGCACCTTGCGCGGTGTCGGTCGTGGTGCGGTAGCCTTGCTCCTGAATAGTTTGTGCGGTGACCATGTCGATGGAAGCTGGAGTTTGGATGACGGGCAGGCTCAACCGCGTGGCACTTTGCGGCACGGTGTTGAGCGGTGTCATCGGTATTCCGGCCACAGGCTCCGGTGGCATTCCGGCCGCAGGCCGTGGCGCGCCATGCCGGTCGTCTGCCGACATCGGTGCGGCCGTCTGGATCTGTGGCTTTTTGACCGAGCCGTGCTTTGTGGCCCGGCGCCCCGATATCCGTATCTGCGGAAGCGTTTGGCGAACTAACTGGACTTGTGGCGCAGCCGCGTTTTGCGCGCCGGCTGCCGTGCTTTGCAGGATAACTACCGCAAGCAGGGTTGAGAAGAAAAGCACGACAAGGCAGCGGCTGCGAAAGCAGCCGTGAAAGCTGACAGGAAACACGTCACGCCCCAGAGGCGACAAACGTCCCGTCACCGCGATTTTGGCTGATTGGGGTCCGCTTCGCCTTTGTGCAGACCGCACAACAACCGGGCTGATCGTCAGGACACCCCGCCCAACGCGCTCGCGCGTGACCACGGCCGACGGCAGGTCTCCTGGCTCGCGGGTCGCTGTCTTGCGTCGCCTTCCCGAGACCAAAGGTCCCAGTGGACATGTGACGGAAGACTCGCCGCTTACAGTTGCGGGGGCAGCCGCGGCATGAGGCGTCGATCATGCGACATTCGAGCGCCCGCACCGCGTTCCCTTTTGATCCCAGCGGGAACCGTCGCGCTCAAACATAGACCAAAGCACGAAGGCGTCAATCGCCGATTGCGGGCGCAATGGCTATCCGCGCGGAAGCAAAGTTCACGCATTGCATGCTTGTCGGTCGGACCGGCAACCAGTATGATGTTTTAATAAAATCAGCTTATTGAGCGGGTTACTGATGAAGTTTCGCACTTTTTTATGCGCCGCGGCGATCACGATCTACGCGACCCTGGCCGGCGCCGAGACGCCGGAGCAGTGGATTCAGCTCGGAGCCCGCGTTCACGGTGCATTCGGCGCATTCATTCCCGTCGGCATCAGGATCGGACTTGACGCGCTGAAGCGACTCAACGCTGCGCCGCGCGGCGTCACTGTTGTATATTACAGCGGCCCCAAGGCGCCCTGTCCCTGCCCCGCCGACGGTATCGCCATCGCCACAATGGCGAGCCCCGGCCAAGGCACATTGCAAGTGTCGTCCGACAAAGCGTCCGAGGGGACATTAGGAGTCGCGGTGATCCGGAGCAAGGCTACCGGCGCCGGCGTCAAATATACAGTTGCCGCGTCATGGCTGCCCAAGCTCATCGAGATGAACAAGCAATATGATCCCTTGGGTCGCTATGATGCGGTCATGAATGCAACGGACCTGTTCAGCGTCGAGTCCTTGCCGCCAGAATCCGCCCCAAAATAGTTCGGTGATGATAGAGTTGCGTTGCCGCCAGCAAGGAGCCCGCGATGCAGCGCGTGACCATCACCATCGACGACGAACTCGATGCCGAGCTCGACCGCTACATGCGGGCGCGCGGCTATGACAACCGCTCCGAGGCGCTGCGCGATCTCGCCCGCGCGGGCCTGCAGCAAGCTGCGTTGGAAGTCGCCGGCTCGCGTGCATGCGTCGCGGCGCTGATCTACGTCTACGACCACGAGGCGCGCGACCTGCCCAAGCGGCTGACGCGCGACTTTCATGATCGCCATGATCTGGCGCAGGCCACCTTGCACATGCATCTCGACCACGAGAACTGCATGGAGGTCACCGTGCTCAAAGGCGGTGGCGCCGACGTGCAGGACTTTGCTAACCACATCATCGCCGAGCGCGGCGTGCGCCATGGCCATGTCATCTATCTCCCCGCTCACGGCCTGCATGATCACGCACATGGGACGACCCGCAGTCGCGCCCGGCGGCACAGCCATCGCTGACGGCGACTCCATATAAGTCTTTGTTATAACGAATAAAAAATCTTAGACCGCGGCGTCTTAGACACCGCTGTCCAGGCCGCCGCATTAAGGGACAGCCGCAATCTTCATCGAATAGCGACGCCTGCCATGCTAAAGGGCGGCCGCAAGCCGCCCCGCTTCATTACGGGGAGCGAAGCGCGAAGCAATGAGGGATCCGGTCGGCAGGAACGGCCCCACCCTTGGATTGCTTCACTTCGCTCGTAATGACGTCGAAAGGCAACACAAGAAGTGGATACATGTCGAGCGCGTCAACCATTGCGAGCCTGCAAGCGAGCCGGCCGGACCCGCGGGCGGAGACCCTGGTCGCTGCCTATGCGCGCGGCCTCGACTATCAATATGTCCGCATCGACCCGCCGGTGCTGCAGCCGGCCGAGCCGTTTCTCGATCTCGGCGGCGAAGAGATCCGCCGCCGCATGTTTCTCACCACAGACCCCGATGGCCGCGAATTATGTTTGCGTCCGGACCTGACCATTCCGGTCTCGCGCGCCTATCTCGCCTCGCCTGCAGCCGGAAAGCCCGCCGGCTTCTGCTATCTCGGCCCTGTCTTTCGCCAGCGCAACGATGGACCGGCGGAATTTCCGCAGGTCGGCATTGAAAGCTTCGGCCGCACCGACACGGCGGCGGCAGATGCCGAAATGCTGGCGCTCGGCCTCGAGGCTACCGCGCAATATGGCGTCGGCGCGCCACAGATCCGCATCGGTGACGTTGGCCTGTTTTCCGCCTTCATCGACGCCCTTGATCTGGCGCCCGCGTGGAAGCGCCGGCTGATCAAGGATTTCAACCGGAAAACCTCGCTCGCGCATGATCTCGATCAACTGGCCTTGGCGCCGACCAATGGCTCGAAGGAATATCAGGGCGTGCTGGCGGCGCTCGCCGGCTCCGATCCGAAGGCGGCGCATCACCTCGTCACCGATCTCCTTTCGATCGCCGGCATCGCCACGGTCGGCGGCCGTTCCGTCGCGGAAATCGCCGATCGCTTCCTCGAGCAATCGGCCCTCAGTGCGGCGGCACGACTGCCGGGCGAGACCCGCGCGTTGATCGAGCGCTTCCTTTCGCTCGAGGGCGATCCGGATGAAGCGGCGACGGAGCTGCGCGCGCTTGCCGTCGAGGCCAAGCTCGCGATGGGCCATGGCCTGGAATCTGCGCTCGATCTGTTCGAGACACGCACCGGATTCCTGGCCGCACGCGGCATCGATGTCAGCGCGATAAAATTCTCCACCGGGTTCGGCCGCCGCATTGATTACTACACGGGCTTCGTCTTCGAGCTGCATGACGCGCGCCGACGAAACAAAAACGCGCTGGTGGCGGGCGGCCGTTACGACGGGCTGTTGGTGCGGCTCGGCGCTCGCGAGCCGATCCCGGCCGTGGGCTTTGCCGCCTCGATCGAGGACCTTGCCGCATGCGGGAGCGGGACATGAGCGCGCCGCTCGTCCTGGCGGTGCCGTCCAAGGGGCGCCTGCAACAGAATGCGGAGAATTTTTTCGCGCGCGCCGGGCTTGAGCTCGTCAAGCCCCGCGGCGCCCGCGATTATCGCGGCACGATCAGGAATTTCGACGGCATCGAGATCGCTTATCTCTCGGCGGCCGAAATCACCTCCCAGCTCGCACAAGGCGCCGCCCATCTCGGCATCACCGGCGAGGACCTCATTCGCGAGATGGTCCCGCAGGCCGATCAGCGCGTCGTCTTCATCGCGCCGCTCGGATTCGGCCACGCCAATGTCGTGGTCGCCGTGCCGCAAGCCTGGATCGATGTGCGCAGCATGGCCGATCTCGACGATGTCGCGACTGCGTTCCGGCTCAAGCATGAGCGCAAGATGCGGCTTGCCACCAAATATGCCAATCTGACCCGCGGCTTTTTCGCCGAGCATGGCGTGGTCGATTACCGCATCGTCGAAAGCTCCGGCGCCACCGAAGGCGCGCCCGCGGCCGGCACCGCCGAGCTCATCGTCGATATCACCACGACCGGCGCTACGCTCGCGGCGAACGGGCTGAAAGTCGTCGAGGACGGCGTTATCCTGCGTTCGCAGGCCAATCTCGTGGCGGCGCGCGGCGCCGCCTGGGACGCGGTGCGGCGTGAAACGGCGCGGCTACTGCTCGACCGCATCGCCGCGCAAAAACGTGCCGAGGCGTTTCGCGAGGTGCGCACACGCTTTTCCGGCCTGGACGAAAAGGTCCTCGCCATCGCGCAGGAAAAATTTCGCGTCGCTTCGCCGTTCGGCGGGCCGACCTCCTCGGGCATGCTCACCCTGCACTGCCCGCCCGACAATGTGCATGAGCTTGCGAACTTCCTGCGCGAGCACGGCGCCGAGGCGGTTTCCGTCGCGCCGCTCGATTATGTCTATTCCCGGGAAAACCCGCTTTATGCCACGCTTGCGGCGGAACTTGATCGGCGCCGCTAGCGGGTGCATTGCTCCACAGGCTGCCTATATGTCGGGAAACAGCCCTTAATCCAACCCGGAGAACCGCCATTACTGACGACCACAAAACTGACGACCACAAAGACAATGAGGAACGGCCCTGCCTGCACTGTTTGCTGGTGGACACCATCGACGGCTTCTATGCGGACTATCCGGTTTCGGAGGACGAGCCCGACGCCATCGACACCGATGAGATCGTCACCTCGCTCGCCAAAGTCGTGGCCGAAATGACCTGCAGCATGGACGACGGAGATCGTCAGAAAATGCTGGAGCAGTTCATCCGCGATGTGGCGACCTATGATGCGGAATTCCGCCAGCAGGACCAGCTCGGCACCGCGGCCTCGGGACTGCGGCATTGATATCTGATGCCCGCCGCTCGTCGCCGCGAAAGCGACGCCAAAGCGGGAACCCGGCCGATTAGCCGAGGCTGTGCCAGTGCCGAAGCGTAACGCGTGCGCTACGGCGCGATCGCGGCGTAGCGTACGACATTGGCCCATTTCACGCTGTCTTCGCCGATCAACCGGCCAAAGCCTTCCGGCGTGTCCGACACCGGCGTGTTGGCAATAGCGGCGAGTTGCGCCACAAAGGCCGGATCGGCGACAATGGCATTCACCGCCGCGTTGAGCTTTTTCACGATTGCGGGCGGGCAGTCGCGCGGCGCGGTGATGCCGTTCCAGGAATAGGCCTCGTAGCCCGGGACGAAGTCGCTGATCAACGCCAGATCCGGCAGCGCCGCAATGCGCGCGCTCACCGCGAGCGGGGTGAGCTTGCCGGCGCGAATGAGTGCGATCGAGGACGTCAGATTATCGAACATGACCTGGATGCGGCCACCGATCAGATCGGCGAGCGCCGGCGGCGAGCCGCGATAGGGCACGTGGGTGAACTTCGTGCCGGTGAGCATCTGAAACAATTCGCCGGCGACATGGGTCGAGCCGCCGGTGCCGGCCGAGCCCATATTAACAGCGCCCGGATTGGCTTTGGCATAGGCGATGAAGTCCGGAACGGTTTTTGCCGGAATGGCCGGATTCACCTCCAGCACGATCGGGCTGCGTGCGAAGATCGCCACCGGCGCCATGTCGCGCGCGAAATTGAAATCGAGGTCGGGATAAAGTGAGACATTGATTGCGTTCGCCATGCCAGCCAACAGAAGCGTGTAGCCGTCCGGCGCGGCGTGCACCACTTCGTCGGCACCGACATTGCCGCCGGCGCCCGGCTTGTTCTCGATGACGAACGGCTGGCCGAGCCGCTCCGACAATTTCTGTCCGATCAGCCGCGCCAGGATGTCGCTCACCCCACCAGGCGCGTAGCCAACCACAAGGCGCACCGGGCGCGCGGGATAATCGTCGTCGGCAAAGACCGGCCGCTGCAGTGCAGCGGCGAGGGCCGCGCCCAACGCAAGCTCCAGCAATTGACGGCGTTGCAGCAACATGATGCACTCCCGATCGCATCCGTTCGGATGCGCATTTGTCGCGCACATTCATGCAAGTCGCGTACTGCACGCGGAACTCTATCATGCCGCATTTGCGCCCGGCCGCCACAGTCTTCTTTGCCCTGGCTTTGCTTCTGGCGCCGGGGCGGGCGCAAGCGCAAACCTATCCGGCCAACAAGATCACCATCATTGTCGCGTTTGCGCCGGGCGGCATCGCCGATACGCTGGCGCGCTTGATCGGCCAGGGCCTGAGCAACCGCCTGCATCAGTCGGTCGTAGTGGAAAATCGCGGCGGCGCGGGCGGCAATATCGCCGCCGCCTTCGTCGCGCGCTCGGCGCCGGACGGCTACACGCTGCTCGCAACGACGACGGCGCTTGCGATCAACGACACCCTCTTTGTCAACAAGGATTTTTCCGTCGCCGATTTGAAAACGGTCGCGATCGCCGCTACCAGCCCGGAATCGCTGGTGACCAGCGCAACAAATCCGGCCAGCAATCTGAACGACCTGCTCAAGGCGACGGCTGGCAGGACGATCAATCTGGCCATTCCCGGCGTCGGCACCGGCTCGGATATCGAAGCCGAATATTTCTTCAAATTTCTCGCCAAGGCGCCGGTCCAGGTGATTCCGTTTCAGGGCGGCGCGCCGGCCATCAACGCGACGATCGGCAACCAGGTCGACCTGATGGCTTCAACGCTCGGCGGCGGCGCTGCGGCGCAGATCGCAGGCGGCAAGCTGAAGGGTCTGGGCATCGCCGCCAACAGGCGCGCCCCGGTAACGCCCAATGTGCCGACCTATGCCGAACAGGGTTTCGCGGGCTTCACCGCAGCGTCGTGGGTCGGCTTTTTCGCGCCAGCCAAGGTGGATCCGAAGATTCTTCAGACCCTCAACGGCGCCGTCAATGACATCGTCAAGACGCCCGATATTCAAAAGAAGCTCGACGACATGGGCTTTGAGCCCATCAGCGGCACGCAAGCGCAAGCCGATGCGATGATGGCGGCTGAAGTGAAAAAATGGAGTGACATGGTCAAGGCGCTCGGGCTCAGCATCAAATGACGCGCGTCAGCCGTCGCAGCCAAGCCCGACCAGTCACCTTTAAGAGCTCTATTCCGGCAATCCGGACGGTCACGCCGTATGCCCGTCGAATTCGCCGGACCGCGGCGTCTTTCCCTCGCGCTGCGACGTCATGACCGCGGTGTCGGCCCCACCGGGCACGCCGCGCGGACCAAGCTCGCGCCGCGCCATTTGGTCTTCGGTCTGGCGCTCTTCCTCGCGAATAGCCCGGCGAATTTTCCAGGGCATGGTTGGCCTCCCGGCAAAATCGATTGTCGCGATCGCGACGCGATTAGCCAAATTAGAACGGCCGATGCATGCGGCCGAACAACCAGCCAAGTCCAAGTGCAATGGCGACCGCGGCATATGGCTGCTGTTCGATTGTGTTGCGCAGCGCCTGTTCGAACGAGCCGGCCGTTTGTCGGGCCGCCCGTTGCGCGCTGTCGCCGAGCTCGGCCGCGCTCTCGCGCGCATGATCATAGAGATCGGACGCCGCGTCGGCGGCTTCGCCCGCGACATTGCCCGCCTGCTTCCTGATATCGCCAAACGCTCGCGAGAAATCACCGCCCGCAGTACGGGTGTTCTGAGCCATTGCGCACCTCGGATAGCTACCCAGGATTGTTCAGTGCGGTAACGCGCAAACGCCGGCAAAGTTCACGACCGGCCGGCTTCTTGAAAAGTGCTGCAAACAATCGAGCCCTCCGCCCGGGACCGAGGCTTGATACGCCGGTGCCGAGGGTGCTCAAAGAGGCCGGCAACCCTCGGCGTGAGCGCGGCGAGGCATACTCACTGCTTGCGCCCCGGCACGACCGCCGCGCCGAGCAATTCGTCCGCCGCTTCGTAGCTGCGCGCCAATCGCAGCCAGCTCCGCTCGAGCTGAAAAAAGTCTTCGCGCAAATCGTCGCTCGGCGAGACCCGCCCCTTGCGCGCGCAATAGGCGGCATGCCCGCGGCATTCTTGCGCCTTCTTGTGCAGGTCGCTGTCCGGGTTGAATTCGCTTCGCCTGCCGCCTGCCGCGCTCATAGCTTGATGCCCGGGCTGGCGACGACGGCGCTCGCCAGGCGTTCCGGATCGGTCTTCGGCGAGCGGCCGGCAGTGGCGATGATGCGATCGGCAATCACCCCTTTCACGCCGTCGGGATAACCCACGCCGTGCAGCCTGACGCGGCCGGCCTCGCAGGTCTCGCCCATGATCCTGGTGCGCGCATCATCGAAGGCGTAATCGAAACGACGGTCGGAGATGGCCATCATGCACTCCCCGCGCGGAACTCATATTGAATAAGTCCAGCAAGGCCGTCGGTGAGCAATGCGACTTACGCCGCCAAAAATTTCTTCATTTGGATTATCGGATGATGCGCTGCACCAGGGTCATCATGTGCAACGCCGCGCGCCAGCTTGCGATAGACGGCATCAGACGACAGGCGAGACAGGCCTTACGACAGAGAATTTACCGGAAAATCGATTTGCCTTGCGATTTTCGTCGTCTGTTGGTCCGCTATCCGCGGCTACAACTTCACGCCGATCTTGAGCGGCAGGTTTTCGTCTTTGATGGCGTGATAGCACTCGCACGAACAAGCTTCGAGTCCGCTGCGGTCCAGAATGGTGATGCGGCCGCGGCTATATTTGACGAATCCGCGCTTTTGCAGCTCCTGCGCCAGGAGCGTCACGGTGGTCCGCCGCACGCCCAGCATGTCGGCCAAGAATTCCTGGGTGAGCAGAAGCTGCTCGCTGCCGGTACGATCCGCGGTGTGCAGCAGCCAGCGGCAGAGGCGGGCCGAACTGTCGTGGATGGCGTTGCAGGCGGCGTTCTGCTGCGCCTCGGCCCAGGCCGTCTCGATATAGCGGAAAACCAAGTCGCGCAGCGCCGGACTGCGGCTCGCCGCATATTCGAAGCGGACCGCAGGCAGGATCGAAAACCGTCCGGGTATTTGCACCACGGCGCGGGTGAACGAGGAGCGGGCGCCAAGCCCGCATTGCAGCCCAATGCCGCCCTCACGCCCGACCGAGGAGGTCTCGACCATGTCGCCGTCACCGGTCGTGACCAAAAGTGAGATCATGCCGGTTTGCGGGAAATAGACCTGCTCGATCGGCTCGCCGACTTCAAAGCAGACCGCGCCCTGGGGCAGGACCGTATGCCTAAGCTCCGGTTCTAGCAGCGCAAGGGCGTCCTGTGGCATGGCATCGAGCAAGCGATTGCTGCCTTGCCGGGCCGCTGTGCTTTCGGTCTCGGTCAAGACGCTTAATCGGCCAACCATGTCGATAATCCCCCGACCAGAACTACGGGAACACTCCCACGCCTAACTACGCAACGCAGCATTTCCGATTTGGTTCGGAAACCCCGTCGATTTTTGTGTGCAATCTGAGTTGGCGTTAAGTATGGTGCCAGACTTAGCGGGATTTGCGGGAAAATAAGGCTGGTCATTCTGCGGTGCCCGCATTTGGCGCGGGCCTGCGAGCAGGCTGGTCGGGTGCTGCCTCGGCCGGCACCACCTTTTGCGGCTCGCCGCTTCGCGCCGCGCTCCTGAGGGTGCGGCCGTTAATGGCTCGTGCGGCCATTTCCGCGTGGCTGCAGGTGTGACTCAGCGCTTCGAACTCATCGGTGAACAAGCGCGTGCGATCGCCGGTCTTGAGCCCGTAACGCAGAATGCAAAGTCGGCAGCCGAACAGTGGTTTGTCATCGCATGTGAACTGGACGCGGATGGGCTTGGCCCACGGAATTGCTCGCATGCGCCGACAAATGTCTGCGATCGAACTTGGCGGCATGGAATGTCCCTCGCTCGGACGCGAGCGATGCCGATCAACGGCAGAATTCTGCGAAGGTTGCGGCAGCGCGTGAGTTTCGGTTGGCGAATGGTTATCGTGCGAGAATCTCGTGCACGTCGCGCTTAAGGAGCGTGGCAAAACTGCAGCCGACGTTGTCTAGCGGACATAGCGACGATGCGCTGGATTGAGCATTCAGCGCATTCAGCTCCGCTTTGCCGCGCGCCTTTCCTCATCCCGCCGGGTGCGCAGGTCGCGAAGAATGTAACTTCGATGCCAGTAGTGCAGCGCCAAGCTGCGTTCGAAGGCCACCAGCAGCTCGCGCGACAAGGAGACGTCGCGGCCGAATTTTTCCTGCGCCGCCGCCACCCGCCACCGCTGCAGGGTGACGTTTCGCTCGCCCTGCAGGATGTGCCGCTCAACCACGGCGAGCTCCTGCGCCAATTCTTCCTGCAAAATCAGCACGGCCCGGCCTTCCAACCAACAGGCGGGAGCGCCACCGTCTCTCAGCCACCGGCGCCTGAAATTGAGCCGTTGCCGGTGATGGCCCGAAGCCTAGGAGGTTTGGGCGCGATCGGCAATTGCCTCGCGGGCATCGAAAGCGCTAGTCGCGAATGATCTTTCGGCCGCGATCCGTCGCCAGATACAGCCGGCCGCGTGAGCGGGCGACCAGGGCGCGCGCTTCGCTGAGCGTGGCACGCGCCGCCTGTGCGGCCTCAGCCAGCGCCAGCCGACGGCCGCAGACGTCCTCCATTCTGGCCCGCCACTCCGGCGCCAGATGAGCGAAGGATTGGTCGATGCTGAAGAATGGAATTTTGAAAACGGGCTCCCGCTCGCTTTCATAAACATCCAGCCGCCAATGCCGCGTATCCGCTTCCCGATGCGACATCAACTCGTGAATGACATTCTGCGCGTAGCGCAGCGCGTCATCGCGATTGCGCAAATTGACGCCAACATCATCTGCAATGCCACCAGACCCGTCGATGACCTCGAATGTATATGTCGGCATGACCGCGTCGCCTTCTTCTTATCAAATGGCTTCCTTAAAAAAATATGCGGCGCCAATATAGAACGTAAGCTTGGAAAAGTACCTACGAAAAATTTTTCCGTAGTCACACACCCCTCTCCCGCAACAGACTGCCGATCACCTCGATGATCTCGCTCGCTTGCGCCGGCTTGGCGATGATCCTCCGATCGGCCCATTCCATGAGCGAAGCATCGCCGCCGATCTGTCCGGTATAAAACACAAAAGGTATCCCGCGGTTCCCCAATTCGCGGGCGATCGGTGCGACGGATTCGCACCCGAGCCTGATGTTGAGAATGGCCACGCTCATGGACCCTTGCCGCAGCGCGGCGAGCGCATCGCTGACGGTGCGGCACATGACCGATTGCGCGCCGGCGCGGCGCAAAATCTGTTCCAGCTCCATGAGCAGGATGGCATCGTCTTCGACAATGAGCACTTGCGCGTTGCGAAGCGGCGCGCTGACTTCAAGCTTCGCCAGCTGCTCCATGGTTTGTGGTCTCCGGCAGCGCGACCTCAATCGTGCACGTCAAGCCTTCCGGCCGGAAATCGCGCCTGACCTGCGCCGCTGAAATTGCGCTGTCGATCAGCGTGCTTCCAAACCCTGTCATGGCAGGCGGGCTTATCGCGGGCCCGCCCGTTTCCTTCCAGACAAGCTTGAGCAACGGCGGCTGGTTCCGCCGATCGACCGTCCAGGTGACAGCGACCCGGCCCTCTGCATTTGAGAGTGCACCGTATTTCGCCGCGTTGGTTGCCAGCTCGTGCAGCACCAACCCAAGCGGGGTCGCGATATCCGAGGGCAGCGACACTGCTTCGCCCGCGATGCGCAGCCGTTCCAGCCCGTCCATCACGTAAGCCCTCAGCTGCGCGTGCGCCAGTTCGGCGAGATTGGCGCCTTTCCAATCCGACTCGACGAGGAGCGTTTGCGCGCTGGCCAAGGCCGACAGCCGGCCTTCAAAGCGGACGAGCGCTTCCCCGGTCGAATCATCCTTCTGGAAGGTGTGACGGGCGATGGCCTGGATCACTGCCAGAATGTTGCGCACGCGATGCGTCAATTCGCCGAGCAGCAGCCGCTGGCGGCGCTCGCCTGCACGCAACTGCTCCTCGACCTGGTGGCGCTCGGAAATGTCGACGAAGGTGATGACCACGCCGTCGATCTTGTCATCGACCGTGCGGTATGGCCGCAGCCGCATATCGAACCAGCGGCCGCTGCGGCTGCGCACTTCGCGGCGCAGCGGGGTCAGATCGAGGAGCACCGCGCGCGCATCCTTCACCAGATCCTCGTATTGGAGCTGATGCGCAAAGTCGGTAATCGGCCGGCCTTCGTCGGTCTGGGTGATGCTGAACAGCTCGGTCACCCGCTCGGTGAACCGCTTGATGCGCAAGGTCGAGTCGAGGAACAGCGTGCCGATGTCGGTCGCCGCCACCAGGTTTTGCAGATCGCTGTGGGCGCGCGAGATCGCTTCGAGCTTGAGCTTGAGCTCGCTGTTGACGGTCTGCAGCTCCTCGTTGATCGACTGCAGCTCCTCTTTGGAGGTTTCGAGCTCTTCCGAGGTCGAGCGGTATTCCTCGTTGATCGATTGCAGCTCTTCGTTGGCGGCGCGCAGCTCCTCGTTGGCCGCGTCCGATTCTTCGCGCACCGTCCGCAGGCGCGCCTGCGTCAACTCCAGCTCCTGCCGCAGCCGCCGGACCGTCTCGTCGCTTGCCTGGCGGTCGGGCGAGACCAGGCCCTCATCCACCGCCTCGCCTTCGATGAACATGACTACGGCGTTGCGCGGTTCGGCACTGCCGTTCACCTGCACCGGCCTGACCACCAGATGCACGCGATGCGGCGCGCCGTTGAAGCGTACCAGGATCGGCAGGCTCAGCGTGCTCTCGTTCTGCTCGAACGCGCGATTGAGCGCCGAACGCAATTCGAAGCGCAGTTCCGGTCGAACCAGATCGACGACGTCACCGGACAGCGGTCCGCCCGAAGGCAGGATGAAGCGGCCGGCATTTTCTGAAAGGTGAACGACCCGATGCGTTTCATCGACCAGCACGCTGGGCGGCGCGACCTGCTCGATGGCGCGCCGATGCATCGCCGCCTCGCCGAGCGCAACGGTGGGGCTAATGGTGCGGCCGAGCTGCATCACCTGCTCGCGCACCCGCACCGGACCGAGCAGCCGCGGCAGCAGCCGCGGCTTGTCGCCGGCCACCGCGGTTGTTTGATAGATGCGCGCGGCGCGATCGATGCAGCGGAACAGGCCGGCCGGATTCTCCGCGGTCTCCGAAGCGCCCAAAAAGACATAGCCGCCGGGATTGAGCGCGTAGTGAAAGGTGCTGATGACCTGTTCCTGCAATTCGCGGTCGAGATAGATCAGGACATTGCGGCAGGAAATTAGATCGACATGCGAGAACGGCGGATCCTTGAGCAGGTCGTGCACCGCAAACAAAACAATGTCGCGCACCTCCTGGCGTACGCGATAATGATCGCCCTCGCGCACAAAAAACCGGCGCAGCCGCGCCTCGCTCACATCGGTTTCAATCGCGATCGGAAAGCGGCCTTCGCGCGCCGCGGCCAGCGCCCGTGAATCGAGATCGGAGCCGAACACCTGGATTTGCGGGCGGGCCTGGTGCCGCGCCGCCTCCTCCAGCAGCAGGATCGCGAAGGAATAGGCTTCTTCGCCGGTGGCGCAGCCCGTCACCCAGACGCGGATGGTCTCTTCGGGCTCCCTGTCCTTGAACAGCTCGGGAACGACCTCTGTTGCCAGCTTGTCGAAGGCCTCCGCGTCGCGAAAGAACGTGGTGACCGAGATCAAGAGATCGCTCAGCAGAGCCTCAGCCTCCTCGCCGCTCTCGCGCATGACGTCGTAATATTCGCGCAAATTGTCGGCACGGGTGACCTGCATGCGCCGTGTAATCCGGCGCAGTACGGTCGAGCGCTTGTACTTCGAGAAATCGTGGCCGGTCCGCACGCGCAGATGCGCCAGGATGCGACGCAGCAATTCCTCGTCGAAGCTGCGGATGGTGGGGACCGTCCCGCTCTCTTTGATGCGAATGAGATCGGCCAGGCGCTTGGCGAGATCGCGCACCGGCAGGACGAAATCGGCAACACCGGTGCCGATGGCGCTGCGCGGCATCGAGGAATATTCGGCTTCGTTCGGATCCTGCACCAGGATGATGCCGCCGGATTCCTTGACCGCGCGCACGCCGATCGCGCCATCCGACCCTGCGCCGCTCAGGATCACCGCGAAGCCGTCGCCGAGTCGCTCGGCGACCGAGCGAAAGAACGAATCGATCGGCGCCCGCTGGCCGCGCGGTTCGTCGAACTGCGCCGACAGGATTTCGTGATCGACCAACTGCAGTCGCCGATCGGGCGGAATGACATAGACGCGGTTCCGCTGCAGTTGCTCACGTTCGCCGACCTGGACCACTGCCATGCGCGTCCGCGCGCCGATGATGGTCGGCAGTTCGCTGCGGTGCTCCGGATCGAGGTGGACGACAACGACATAGGCGGCGCCGGTGTTTTCGGGCAGCGAGCCGAAGAAGCTTCGCAGGGCCGAAAGGCCTCCGGCGGAGGCGCCGATCGCAACAATGAGAGGCTTTTCATCGCCGTGACCGTTGCCGGAACCCGGCGCCTCGCCATTACCGCTATCGGCGTTGTTATCGGCCATGGCGCACCTTCCTTGACGCACGCCCTCAACTGTTCTGCAAAAGACCTATCTCAAAAAAACCGGCGGCCACGCCAGCAGGTTCCCGGGATGTTGGTGGCCGCGAAGCGGCCCTCGAAGCATGCCGTTTCGACGCCTCAGCAAACGCTTCTCGCGGCTCGGGCTCTGCGTCCCGCACCTCGGAGCGACGAATTTACTCCTAGTCCTCGTCCGCAGGACGCCGTCGGGTCATGCGCTTCACTCTCCGCGTACGCGGAACACGACGAAATGCGACAGCGCGAAATTGACGACAAAGCTCGCCAGCACCGCCAGCGCCTTGGCGAGCCAGACCGGCAGCGCCAGGAGCTGGGCGGCGGCGACCAATGTGGCGGTATTGGCGATCAGGCCGGCAATGCCGGCGACGACAAAAGCGAGATAGGCGCGTAGCCGCAGCTTTCGTCCCGATTCGGCGGCAAAGGTGATTGCGGCGTTGAGCACATAGGAGCCGCTTACCGCGACCAGCCACGACGTGACATTGGCGGCAACCAGCAAAACAGTATCGGACGTGCCGCAGCGGCACAGATCGGCCACGGCGCCGAAGGTCGTAAGCGCCGCCGGCAGGTGCATATAGGCCGCACGCGCGGCGAGAAAGACGCCATAGTCGACCGCCGTATTGAGGAGCCCGATCAGCGCAAAGGCGGTCGCCTTCAGCGACAAGGGGCGACGGACGGGGCGCCGGGCCGTAGCCGAAGACGAGTCTGGAATCGGGGCCATGCGGCCGTCCGCATATCACGTTCGGCGGCGAGCGCCACAGTGTCGGTGAAGGGGCAGCCGGATACCGACCAGCCGCCGTGCTAGCCGCGCCCCGCGGGCCGTCGTTGGCGGCCGACGGAAGATAATCACACAATTAAACCAGGCATTTAAGACTAAGCGCGTGCAAGCCGTTGAAAACACGCGGGAGCACCGCATTTCACGCCGACATGTGGCTTATTTGCACTAGGCCGGGCGACCATGCCGGGTTATTTGTAACATCTGTAACAGAGCCGGGTCGCGGGGGCGATTCATGCGCAACACACTTTTGGCGTCGGCCTCGGCGGTCGCGCTGACCTGCACGGCCGCGCTGCCGGCGCAAGCCGCGCCGCCGCCCTCGCCCATCTACAACTGGACCGGTTTTTACATCGGCGGCAATATCGGCGGCGGTTTTGGACAGTCCAACCCGTCATTGATCGCCAATGTCACCGCGGCGCCTTTCTTTTTGACGGGCACCTGGAATACGCCCGGCCTGAACGTGCAGGGCTTCGCCGGCGGCGGCCAGTTCGGCTACAATGTGCAGACTGGGAATTTTGTCTACGGATTCGAGACCGATTTTACCGGGCTCGACGTCCACGGGTCGGTCAGCGAGAGCCCGTTCTTCAGAGGCAAGAGTGGCGTCAATACCGTCACTTGGTCGAGCCGCTACAGCTGGCTCTATACGGCCCGCTTTAGGGGCGGCCTGACCATCGCCAACAACTGGCTTGTCTATGGGACCGTCGGTGTCGGCGTAACCAGTGTTCGCGATACGGCCACGTGCGTCTCTCCAAATGACGGGTGCGGCGCCGATATAGGTCCATCCGGTCCGCAATTTGTTGAATGGTCGAAAACATCCACGCTTGTCGGGGCGGTTTACGGCGGCGGCGTCCAGGCGATGCCCTTCCCGAACTGGATTTTCGGATTGAACGTCCTGCACGCATCATTCCCGAGCACTTCACCGGGCCTTGTCAGCTTTGCGAATACTTTCGGAACCGGCCCGGTTCCGCCGGCCTTTTCGTTTAGTCACAACCTGACGCTGGTCACCTTCCAGGTCGACTACAAGTTCGGCCCGTAGGCCCGCACCTCTCATCCCAAGGCACCCGCGCGCAGCGCGGCCCTTCCGGGAGCTTTTCAGACCGTTCAGCGTGCGCCCTTCGAGGCTCGGGCGCTCGCGCCAGGCACCGCACGGTGACGGCAATTCAACGTGTTCACCCGAGCAGCGCCGCGATATCTTTGAGGCTCTCGATGCGGATCGCCTCGTCGGCGTCGAGTGTGCGGCCGATTCTTTGCTCGATGCCGAGCACAAGCCGCAAATGTGCAAGGCTGTCCCACGGCGCGAATTGCCCTATGCGCACGTCATCGGGAATCGATGCCACCTCGCAATGCGCGGCCTCGGCCAACAGACCTTTTGCTTGCTCGCACCCGTTGATCATTTTTGCCTGCCTCGCGCCGCGGCCCATTCCTCCTTGGTCAAGCCGAACTGATATTGATCGAGCCGCGCTCCGCCGCTCGCCGACGTACAGTGGCCGCGCAGCGTGCCCTCGTGGCGCCAGCCCTGCGCCTTGTAATTGAACACGGCCGGAAAATTGCGCGACAGCGGCGCGCCGGTCGCTTTCTCGATACCGCGATTGTCGAAGAACTCGTCGAGCAGCGCGGCACGCGCCTCGTTGACCACGCCCTTGCCCCACCAGGCCTTCTCGCCGATCACCACGTTGAAGTTGGCGCGGCGATGAAACGGATCGACATCGACCATGAAGAAGCCGATCTGAATCTGCGTTGCGTTGTCGAAAACACCGATCAGATAGCGCTGCTCGTTGTCGGCCGAGGCGATATGCGCGCGCAATTCCTGCGACGTCCAGGCGCGCACCGGCGCATTCAGCGGCCCCATCACTTCGGGGTCCCTCAGCCAATTCGCCCAGCGCTCCGAGCCGTCGGACGGCTTTAGGCTGCGCAGCGCAAAGCGCGCGGTCTTTAGAAAAATCGGACGGCCTTTTGCCGGCATATTCATTCCACAGCCCCGATTAGCGCGCGCCGCACCGCCGCGCGGCTGATTTTGCCTCGTTCATTTCGAGGAAGCTTGTCAACCAGAAACCAGCGCTCTGGGATCGCCTCGCGGCGCAAGCGGGCCGCGCACCAGGCTTTCAAGGCTTCGATGGTCGCGTTCGCTCCGGGCGCGAAGCAGACGGCGACGGCGACGGTCTCGCCGCTCACCGCGTCCGCAATGCCGAAGGCGCAAGCCTCCGCGACCGCCGGATGGCTCTGCAGAAGCGCATCGATCTCGCCCGGCTGCACCTTGAGTCCGGCGCGATTGATCTCGTCCTTGATGCGGCCGGTCAAGTGGATCAGGCCGTCATCCGTGAGCCGCGCCGCGTCGCCGGTGCGGTACCAGCCACGGATGAAAGCGGCTTCGGTCAAATCCGGGCGATGCAGATAACCGGACA
The DNA here is from genome assembly GCA_021324465.1 of Hyphomicrobiaceae bacterium. Taxonomy (GTDB): domain Bacteria; phylum Pseudomonadota; class Alphaproteobacteria; order Rhizobiales; family Xanthobacteraceae; genus BOG-931. The sequence continues at coordinate 7,855 of JAJPJB010000096.1, read as the reverse complement.
TGACGCTCGGCGATTTGATGACGAGCTCGCCCGCGCCCGTCGCGCTGATCGCCCCGTTTGCATCGATGATCGCGGAATCGCCGCCCCAGGGCCTGCCGACCGCGCCTTCGGCAATGCCGTCGCGGCGCGACGACGCCCCTGAGACCCAGTTGGCAAGCTCGGTTACGCCATAGCAATTGACAACCTCGGCGCGCGTCCATTCCGCGATGGCTCGCCACAGTTCTGGCGCGAGCGGCGCCGAGCCGACATGCACGCGCTTGAGCGTCGCGCCCGCCGGCGGGCCGGAAAATTTCAGCGCCAGGCGCCACATTGCCGGTACTGAGCTTAAGAAAACAATTTCGTGCCGGTCGATCAGCCGGCCGAGATTTTGCGCAAGCCCGAGCCCGGGTGGATGCAAGACGATATCGCCGCCAGACAACAACGGGGTGAGCGCATTGCCGATCAGGCCGTGGCCGAACGAAGTCGGCAACGTGACGAGCGTGCGCCTGCGGCAGGCCGGCCCGCTATGCTGCCGGTTGAGCGCCAAGCGATTGCCGAGCGCGCCAAAACTCAAGACCACGCCCTTGGGATCACCGGTCGTGCCCGAAGTGAAGAGGACGAGCGCCGGCTGCTCCGGCGCTGCCGGCGGACATGGTGGCGCTGCGGCAGCCGCGCGGGCATGGGCAAGCCGCAGGACGGGCACATCGGCGCCGACCTTCAATTCGGCGGCGCCTGCCAGAACTGCGGCGGGCCGGACGAAATCGATGAGCCGCGTCGTTTCGCCTGGCGTCAGCGCCGTGTCGAGGCAGACCGCACAGCAGCCGCGCTCCCACACCGCAAGCAGGTCGGCGAAGAAATGGGCCGTGCCGGAATGCGCGATGACGATCGTTGCGCCCGGCGCAAGGTCGGCTGCCGCCAAAACTGCCGCGCGGTCGTTCACCTGCGCGGCCAGATCTGGCGCGGCCCAGCGCAGGCCGAGCCCAAGATCCTCGATGCCGCCGTTTTCGCCAGACTTGAAGAGCACGGCTTCTCCCGCCATTCCGGGGCGCGCGACCTGACGACAAGCTTGCCTCGCCAGCCCGCAAGCCACAATTCCGGGACAGGGACTGTGGACCTCCGTATCTGACAAGGGTGCCGGTTGCACCGCAGAACAGACCGAGCGCCCCCTTGCGCTTGCCGCGGCCTGCGACCACCTGTGCGCGACAGTGCGGTCGCAGGTGGGCTATAAGGGATGCCCGAAAGGATGGGTGAATGAGCGCCGCCAATACAACTCTGACGCCGCTGCCGCGCGGTCGCAATCTATCCGGCGGTGCACAAGGCGCCGCGCCGGGCCTCTCCATCGTCGTGCCGCTCTACAACGAAGCCGGCGGGCTCGAGCGCCTGCACGCGCGCCTGATCGAGGTCGCGCAAAAGCTGAAAGCCGCCAGGGCGCTCAACTGCGAACTGATCTATGTCGACGACGGCAGCCGCGACGGCACGCTCGCCATTGCCCGCGATCTGCCCGCCGCCGGGCTCGACGTCCAGGTGATCTCGCTCTCGCGCAATTTCGGCAAGGAGGCGGCCTTGCTTGCCGGCCTCGAACACGCGCGCCGCGGCGCCGTCCTGTTCATCGACGGCGACGGCCAGCATCCGCCCGACATGATCGAAACACTGGTCGGCCACTGGCTCGACGCCGATTGCGACGTCGTCTATACCGCCAAGGCCAACCGCGCGCATGAATCGCTCGTTCGCCGCATCTTGGTGAAGGGCTTTTACACCCTGATCAATTGGGGCGCGCGGCCAAAAATTCCCGAGGATGCCGGCGATTTCCGCCTGCTTTCGCCGCGCGCCGCCAACGCGCTGCGGCAGATGCCTGAGCGCAACCGCTTCTTCAAAGGCCTGTCCAGCTGGATCGGCTTTCGCCAGATGCGCATCGACTACGAGCCGGCGCCGCGCGTCGACGGCAGAAGCACCTGGAATCTGCGCCGGCTGATCGGGCTGTCGATCGACGGCGTCACGGCCTTTTCAGTGGCGCCGCTGCGGCTTGCCACCGTGCTCGGCACCGCGCTCGCGGTGGTCGCCATCTTCTATGGCCTGCAGATCATCTATGAGACGCTGGTCTATGGCACCAAGGTTCCCGGCTATCCGTCGCTGTTCGTCGGCGTGATGGTGCTCGGCGGCGTGCAGCTCATCATGATCGGCGTGGTCGGCGAATATATCGGCAAGATCCTGGAAGAGATCAAAGGCCGGCCGGTTTATTTCGTCGCCGAGCACGATGTGAAGCTCGCCGAGACCGCACAGCCGGACGCGCCAAGCGCCGCCGCGCCGCTCGGCACGCGCACCGCAGCCGAATGACGCAGCAAAAAAGCGTTCGGCGGCTCTGGCTCATCGCCGACGACTACGGCATGGCGCCTGCGGTCAGTGCGGCGATCCGCGATCTGCTGGCGCGCCGTCGCCTGAGCGCCACCTCGGTCATGACCGCGGCGCCGAGCTTTTCGCCAAGCGAGGCCACCGCCCTGCTCGAAGCCGCAGGTTCCCATGCCGCGATCGGACTGCACGTCACCCTGACTGCGCCCTTTGCACCGCTCACCTCGGATTTTGCGCCGCTCGACAACGGCGCCTTTCCGACGCTTGCGGGCATGGCCGGCCGCGCGCTCGTGCATTGGCTCGATACGGCCGGGCTGGAAGCCGAAGTGCTCGCGCAATGCGCCGCCTTCCGTTCCGCCTTCGGCCGCGCGCCGGATTTTGTCGACGGTCATCAGCATATTCATGTCTTTCCGCAAATCCGCGACGCACTGCTGCGTGCGATCAAAAAGGCGGCGCCGCAGGCCTGGGTCCGGCAATGCGGCCGCGCCGCGCAGGCGCCCAAGCGCCTGTCCGATCCCAAAGGTCTTGTGCTGGATGCCCTCAGTGCGAGCCTCCGCCGCCGCGCCGCGCAAGACGGCGTGCCCACCAACCCGGCCTTCGCCGGCACTTATTCGTTCGCGCCGGGCGCGCAGTTCGAAAAATTGTTTCCGACATTCCTCGACGGGCTGCCCGATGGCGGCGTGATCATGTGCCATCCCGGCAAAGTCGACGACGAATTACGCCGGCTCGATCCGGTGACCACGCCGCGCGAAGGCGAATACGCCTATCTGCTCAGCCAGGATTTTGTGCGCCTGTTGGCCGAGCGAGGTTACGAACTGGCATAGTCTTCGACCCGCTCGTCCCTCAGGCGGGCGCGGACGCAAGTCGTCGCCCCGTCGCAGATTGGGTTGGCGCTCTCGCCTACAACCGGTGAAATCGCGCTGTCTACCCGGCGCGGCATGAAGCGCAATGATCTGCTGCAGGCCCGGGATCGTTACAACTTTCGAATTTGGCACGGCGCCGGACCGGCGGCGCACCGGTTCGTGCTGCGCCGCATGCGGGAAACGGGTCTAGATCACCACCACTTTGGTGCCGACCTGCACGCGCTCATAAAGGTCCTCGACATCCTCGTTGCGCATGCGGATGCAGCCCGAGGATACGTTGGTACCGATGGTCCAGGGCTCGTTCGAGCCGTGGATGCGATAGAGCGTCGAGCCAAGATACATGGCGCGCGCGCCGAGCGGATTGTCGATGCCGCCGGGCATGTAGCGCGGCAGATCGGGCCGGCGCGCCAGCATGTCGGCCGGCGGCCGCCAATCCGGCCATTCGCGCTTGGCCGTGATCGTCTTCACGCCGGACCAGGTGAAGCCCGGCCGGCCCACGCCGATGCCATAGCGCAGCGCCTTGCCGCCGCCCTCGACCAGATAGAGAAATTTGTTCGGCGTATCGATCACGATCGTGCCAGGCGGCTCGTCGCTCGGATAGTCGACGACCTGGCGATCGTATTTCGGATCGACCTGGTAATTGACCATGTCGCCTTGGCCGGACGGCGCATAGCTCTGCCGATAATTGGCCTGATAATTCCCCTGCGGCTGATAGGCCGGCATGGCCGGCGCGTAGCTTGATTGCAGCGGGCGGCCAAACAGGAAATCGAACAGGCCGCCCGGACGCGGCGGCGGAGGAGGCGGCAGCTGCGCTCGGGCGTAGTTTGCGGCATAGGTCTGTCGCGGCGCCGCGGCAGCCTGTGGCGTGGCTTGTGGCGCAGCGGGCGCATAGGTCGGCTGCGGCGGTGACATCGACGCGGCATCAGCTTGCTGCGGAGCGCCATAGACCGGCTGCTGTGGGGCGCCATAGCTTGGCTGTACGACATAATATTGTCGCTGCCCGCCTGCCGAATCGGCCGCATAGTCGGACGTCGGGTAAGGCGAAAAAATGCTCTGAAGCGGACCGGCAAAAGCCGAAGAAGACAGCGCGCTCAGAACGAGCGCCGACATGCAGATACGCCGCATCGGTCAACCCACTCACGTTGCACATCGCGCATAGCTTGCACGGATTGGCACCGATTCAGCGCCGCGCGCCCATACCGGCGAGTACAGCGGCAAACCGCGATTGTTTGGTAAACAAATTGCGCTCTGCGCTTATTTGCACATTGTTCATCAAGTTAGCGTTGATTTTGAGTGAATGTCGCGGCGGTTTGGTTAATCGTTCGTTTGTTTTTTGATCGGTTCTGCTTGGTTCGATCACGGCCAAAGATCCCCTGGTCGGCGGCAAATCTTCTATGATGCGCGCCCGCGATTGATTCCTTTCAGGCGCCGCGCAGGCGTGCATCGATAGACGTGTCCGCCCTGGTCGGCCTCTCTATCGACTGAGCCAGAACCATCCGAGGCAGTCGCGGCAGCGTCAATTCGATGCGCTAAGCCAACGTCCCCGTGAACGCCGTATTAAGACGGCAAATCCTAAGCTGCACCGGCAGTTTTGCCAGGACAAACGCCGCCGGTCGCAAGATGGCGCAGCCACGAAGAGTCTTCCGCATCGAAGAAATGGCCGCCGTGCGATCGCCATCCGGCAGCGATCGCGACGCGCACGAGGGCGCGCACGCCGCGCCCGGCGCCGAAAGCCTACAGGCGCAAATTCTGCAAGAGCTCAGCGCGCTGCGCGCCGCCGTGGCGGCGCCGGGCTTTGCGGCGGTCAGGCCGCAGATGCACTCGCCGCCCGATCCAGGAGCGCTGGCCGACAAGCTCAACCTCATCGCCGAGAAGCTTGCGGGCGAGCGCGATGGCACACCGGCAACCGAGGACGCGCAGCTTACCCGTATCGGCAATGAGCTGCTCGCCGTGACGTCCGGCACCGAACAGGCGACGCAAAAGATTCTGGCCGCCGCCGAAGAGATCGATCAGCTTGCCAACAATCTCTCCGCCGCGCTCAAGGGCAGGATCGAGCAGGGCCTGGCGCAGGACATCCAGGATCTGGTCATCCGCATTTTCGAGGCCTGCAATTTCCAGGATCTGATCGGACAGCGCATCAGCAAGGTGACGGCGACGCTTAAGTTCATCGAGGAGCATATCACCAGCGTGCTCGACGAAATCAAGACCATGGCGGTGCGTCCCGCGAGCGACAGCGCGCAATATCTGCACGGCCCACGCCTCGACGGCGACACCGGTCACGTCTCGCAGACCGACATCGACGCGATTTTTGATACATAGTCTGTCATTCCGGATTGCCGCGAAGCGGCGAGGCCGCAATCCATAAGCGCCCCTGCCCGACCAATGGATTCCGCGTTTGCGGCTTCGGCGTGTTCCGAAATGACGGAAATTACTGCGCCTTCGGCTTGCTCGCCCGCGCCACGCCTTCCGGCGCGCAGCGCACATAGACGCCGGTGCCGTAACGGCCGGCGACCTCCGGGTCCATCCATTTGAGCACCATGGTGCGGCCGTCGAAGGAGACGATCTCGCGATCCTGCGGGCCGCCGGCATCGCCGGGCGGGCCGATATAGTTCTTGCCGCTGGCCGAGCCTTTGAGCTGCAATTCCTGCAATTGCGCGCTGTCGGCGAGATACATCATCACGCCGCCGTTCGGACCGCGCGTGATCTCGACCGGCTGGCCGCATTGGCCGCGCGCGGCCGCCGTGGTGCGCGCCAGATCCTCATCCTTGTGGAAGGCACCATAGCCCCAGCGGCCGACGATTTCCTCCGGCCGATATCTGGACGGGATCGCCGGCTGGGTCATGGGCGGCGCAGCGGCCTGTTCGGGTGGCGGCGTATTCGCCGTGCAGGAGGCGAGGGCGAGTGCGGCTAGTGCGGCGAGCGCCGCGGCGCAGGAAACCAAACGCAGATCGGACACGCTCATGCAGGGTCTCCCCCAGACCAACCCGGAACCAATACCGCCCGAAACCTAAACTCTCGCTCTTTATTTCGAACGTGTTTGTTGCGACCGGACCGTTCCTGACGATTACGGCCCGGATTTGACGGTTGCGCCGCCATTGCGGGAACCGTTGCGGCGCACGGACGCGGCCGCAGACGATTTTTTAGCTGCAGCTTTGCCGGCCGCGGCTTTGGGCCGCGGATCGATAAGCGGCGCCGATTTGTGAATGCTCAAGGCCCGCATCATCTCCGGGTTGTCGAAGAAATCGCAGTCGGCGCAGAGCCCCACCGCGTGAATGCCGGCGATGGCGCAGATATCGTCCATTTCATTGACGTCGCCGGTGACGCCTATGGCGGCGATCACCTCGCCCGATGGGTCGCGGACGAGTTGTCCGCCGCCTTCCAGAAACAGCGGATAATCGGCAAGGTTCTCAATGGATCGCATGAACAGTGGCTTTTCGTCGGCCTTCTGCAGCACAAGCTTCGATGGCCGTCCCAACGCCAGCGACGCATAGGCCTTCCCGTAGCACACTTCGAAGCGGAGCATCGAGGCATTGTCCTGCTTCTGAAACGCCTTCACCCGGCCGCCGGCATCGAGAATGATCGCGCTCATCGGCCGGCATTTGTACTTCGTGGCCGCGGCAAAAGTCGCCGCGATAATGCGGTTGGCCTCATCAAGGCTGAGCGCGCGCATTTTGATGCGTCCCCCCGGTGGCGGAGCCTGACCACCTTAGCAGCGAATGGTGAGCGACGAATAGCGAGGAGTTGTCCTTTCCCTATTCCGCAGTCGCGGCTCGTCATTCGCGGGTCTCCGCCTTGACACCTTCTGCGCGACACCTTATGTCCCGGGCGCTTTCCTGGCACTCAACCTTCAAGAGTGCTAAGGCGCTGCAAAAATAGGTTTTTTCACCGCCAAAGGCCGCCATCGCAACGCCGATTGCGCGGCAAAGAGGGTTCATCATGGCGAAATTGAAATTCCGGCCGCTGCACGATCGCGTCGTCGTCAAGCGGATCGAGGCCGAAGAGAAATCGAAGGGCGGCATCATTATTCCCGATACGGCCAAGGAGAAGCCGCAGACTGGCGAAGTGGTCGCGGTCGGCCCCGGCGGGCGCGACGAGACCGGCAAGCTGACGCCGATCGACGTCAAGGCCGGCGACCGCGTGCTGTTCGGCAAATGGTCGGGCACCGAAGTCAAGCTCGATGGCGAGGAGCTCCTGATTATGAAGGAGTCCGACATCATGGGCGTGATCGCCTGATGCATTTGGCGTCCCTGGCCCAGAGTGATCGGCTGCAGACCCGGGACCTTCGCAAGGTAGAGACTGCGACAATCCCGGATCAGCGATTCACCACCTCGTGCTGCATCGCATCCGGGAAACAAATACGGAAACTGAAGACCGAATACATCATATCCCAGGAGAGAGACTTAAAATGGCTGCGAAAGACGTAAAATTTTCCGGCGATGCTCGCGAGCGCCTGTTGCGCGGCGTCGAGACGCTGGCCAATGCGGTGAAAGTCACGCTCGGTCCCAAGGGCCGCAACGTAGTGATCGAGAAGAGCTTTGGCGCTCCTCGCATTACCAAGGACGGCGTCACGGTCGCCAAGGAGATAGAGCTCGACGACAAGTTCGAGAATATGGGCGCGCAGATGGTGCGCGAGGTCGCCTCCAAGACCAATGACGTCGCCGGCGACG
>JAJPJB010000027.1 GCA_021324465.1 Hyphomicrobiaceae bacterium | reverse complement strand
TGCACCGGTCACAATCTCCGAAAGCTCGCGCTGGCCGCCGCATGAGCATTGGCATGCTAACGTTGCGGTTATGCCGCGACTCGCGACTAAACGGACAGGCTCCTAGGCGCCCTTCTCCGCCAGCGACTTGGCGCGGATCTTTGCCAACGTCGTCCCCGGCGTGATCGCTTCCGGGTCGACGACAAGGCGCACGATCGCCGGCTTGCCGGACGCCTGCGCCTGCTTGAACGCTGCCGGAAAATCCTCCGTGCGCTCGACCGAAATGCCGAAGCCGCCGAAGGCCCGCGCATAAGCGGCGAAATCGGGATTGCGTAATTCGGTCGCCGAAATGCGACCCGGATATTCGCGCTCCTGATGCATGCGGATCGTGCCGTACATGCCGTTGTCGACGATGATGGTCGTGAACGGCAGACCGTACTGGACGGCGGTCGCGAGCTCCTGCCCGTTCATCAGGAAGTCGCCATCGCCGGAAAGACACACGACGGTGCGATCGGGATAAAGCCGCTTCATGGCGACCGCCGCCGGCACGCCATAGCCCATCGAGCCGGATGCGGGGGCCATGTGCTGCGCAAAACGCGTGAACCGGAAGAAGCGATGAATCCAGGCGGCGTAATTGCCGGCGCCGTTGCAGAGAATGGCGTCGTTCGGAAGGTTGTCGCGCAGCCAGACCATCACCGCGCCGAAATTCACGCCGCCGGGCTGATCGGTCGGCGTATCGGTCCAGGCGCGATAGTCGGCATTTGCGCCTTTGGCATCCCCGCACGGCGCTTGCGCGAATTTGAGCCCATCGAGCGCGGCGGCAAAAGCAGTCGGCGTCGCATGGATCGCCAGATGCGGGCTATAGACGCGGCCCAGTTCTTCTGCGCCCGGATGCACATGCACGAATGGCACCTGCGGCCGCGGAATGTCGAGTAGCGTGTAGTGCTGTGACGGCAATTCGCCGAGCCGGCCGCCGATCAGGATTACCAGATCGGCCGATCTTACGCGCTCCAGCAATCTCGGGTTGGGACCGATGCCGAGATCGCCAGCATAGCAAGGATGCGTCTGGTTGAATAAATGGCCGCGTCGGAACGTCGTGGCAACCGGCAGCGCACATTTCTGCGCAAAGCGCGCCAGTTGATCGCAGGCCGTCTGCGACCAGCGGCTGCCGCCAAGCAGCACGATTGGTGCCCGGGCTGCGCCGAGCATCTGCGCGAATTTCTCCATCTCCGCCGGTCCAGGCGACGTCTCGACGACGCTGAAGGGCGGCGCATCGGCGACCGCAATGCGCTCGACCAGCATGTCTTCGGGGATCGCGACCACCACAGGTCCGGGCCGGCCATTGGCCGCGGTATGGAAAGCGCGCGAGACGATCTCCGGCACGCGCGCCGGATCGTCGATCTCAGTGGTCCATTTGGTCATCGAGCCGAATACCGCGCGATAGTCGAGCTCCTGGAACGCCTCGCGCTCTTTCATGTCGCGACCGACCTGGCCGACGAACATCACCAGCGGCGTCGAATCCTGCCGCGCGATGTGAATGCCATGCGAGGCGTTGGTGGCTCCCGGACCGCGGGTGACGAAGACCACGCCGGGCCGCCCCGTCGCCTTGCCGATCGCCTCGGCCATGATTGCCGCGCCGCATTCCTGGCGGCAGACAGTGACGGACAGGTCGCTGTCATGAAAAGCATCGAGCACGGCGAGATAGCTCTCGCCCGGCACGCAAAAGACGTGCTGCACGCCGTGAATGCGCAGCTGATCGACCAGAACCTCGGCGGCGGTGCGCATATTGTCCTTGGCGCGCATGGCTGTCTCCCGGCATTGCCTTGACGGCGGGCTCCCTGCCCTTTATCCGGCTAGGTCCATAGCATTCAACGGCGCAAGAATCACGATCACCGGCATCTGCGGACAGCGCGATCGCGAGGTTAAATTGACGGAGGCAGTCAGGCGACATTGTGCCCATTGCAATGCCGCGGAGGCTCGAAAAGCAAGGATCTGAAAAGCAAGGCTCTGACATGACCGATATCACATCGACATCAGCGAAAGGCGGCCCCGCAAGCGGTCATGGCGAAGGCACACGGCGCGATTTTCTCTACATCGCCACCGCTATGGTTGGCGCCGTCGGCGCCGCGGCGACGCTGGTGCCGCTGGTCGACCAGATGAATCCGGATGCCTCGACGCTGGCCGCCGGCGGCCCGGTCGATCTCGATGTCAGCAAGATCGAGGAAGGCGGTCAGGTGGTAGTGCGCTGGCGGCAGCGGCCGATCTTCGTATTCCATCGTTCGAAGAAGACGCTGGATACGATGCAGAGCAGCCAAATGATCTCGTTGTTGTCCGACCCGAATTCCGAAGTGGTGCAGCAGCCGCCCTATGCAACCAATTGGCATCGCTCGATCAAGCCGGAATATGGCGTGCTGGTCGGCATTTGCACCCATCTCGGCTGCATTCCACTGTTTTATCCGGATGCGAGCGCGACCACGCCGGTATCGAACTGGCTGGGCGGCTATTTCTGCCCGTGTCACGGCTCCAAATACGATCCCGCCGGCCGCGTCTATTCCGGCGTGCCGGCGCCGTACAATCTGCCGGTGCCGCCCTATCGATTTGTCAATGACACCACGATCCGCATTGGCGAGAATCCCGCTGACTCGCCGGCGTGGGATTTCAGCGCGATCCGCCAGCTCTGAGTACGAACAGGTTTCGGCTAAGAGGTTCGCTCTGCTTTTTGGGCAGAGGACGAGCGCCATTGCGGCATCAAGCGCCTGGCGCGCGCCATCGACTGGCTGAAGCCCACGGCGACGGTCCAGCTCAAGGCGAGCGTGCCGGCGAAGACAATGACAGCTTTGGCGATTGCCGGCAGCGGCGCGCCGAGAAGCGCATATTGCAGCCAAACGACAAAAACGTAGTGCACGAAATAGATCGCGTAGGCATTCTCGGCGAGAGAATCTGACACGGCCCAGGAGCCGTGCCCAAAGCGCAGGAATGTCGCGAGGAGAGCAAAGCAGGCACTGGTCACCGCCAGAACGACCGCGAGATAAGCGGCGAAATCGGCGAGCACATTGTGGTAACCGTAATAAAGTGGCGCCATCGATATCATCCAGAGGATGAATGTTACGGTCGTGGCGCCGGCCCAGATCAGCCACTGCCGTTCCAATGCCGCACCGGCTCGCAACAGGGCACGATCATAGCCGTGCGCGCCGACGCCGACGCCGGCAAAGAAAAAAACGACGTAGAGCAAGGGGCGATCCGGTTGCAGCGCGAATGGACCGAACTCGGCCCAATTGGCGTTACCGAAGGCGAAAGCGAGCGGCAGATAGGCCAAAGCCGACACGATCACCAGACCGAGAAAATAGCGGCCGGAGGCCTCGCCGGCGGAGGCGGAAAGCCGGCCGAGCAATTCGCCCCCGCGCGGGGCGAGCCGGTACAGCGCAGCCGCGGCGATATCGAGGACCAACAACTGCCATAGAAACCACAGCGGACCGCTTGGCCAAAATGGCAGCGCGACAAGATGCTTCAAATACGCGATCCAGCTCGGGTCGATCGCAGTGACCCGATAGGCCGGATAGTAAGCCAACGGCATCAGCAAATAGGCGCCGGCCGCAAACGGCACGCCGATGCGCAGGACCCTGTTATAGAGGAACGCCCAGCTTCCCTTGCGCTTGAGCGACGGCCACACGAACACGCCCGACAAAAAGAAGAACACCGTCATCAGCGTGAGATATTGAAAACCGGCATAAAGATCGAAGCCAAGCCAGCGCTGGGCGTCGAGTATCGGCGTAGCCACCCAACGATAGGGCGGGCTGTCAAACGGCAGCGGCGCGGCGGGCTGCGACACAAGATAGGCCAGCACGGAATGAAACGAGATCACCATTACGACGGCGAGCGCCCGCAAGTTCCTCAGCGCTTGGCTGGTGTCAGACATGGCGTATCTTAGATTGGGGCAGTTTCGCGTGTATTGACCCTACGACGAAATGCGGCGATCTCGTTGCGCAGCTCCATGACCGCGTCGGCGGGCTTGCGGATCGGAACGCCGAAGCCGTACCAGGCAGCGACTTGCCGCGCGTGATCCATCGCCCTTGCGGCCGAGGCCGGCAACCGGCTGGTGCTGATGAGTTTGATTCCGCCCGGCAGATCATCGAACGTGACCTGAGCAGTACCAATCCGCGGATTGAGATAAGCGCGGACCCGACCGCAGATCCGCCAGCGCGCAAGTTCCGTGCCGCCGACGAATCGCATTAACGCGCCGTGTTCGCCGGCATTCCGTCCTTTGCCCGGCTGAAGCGTCGCGCGCGCAAATGGCGAGGTCTCGAACAGCGTATGCCCGACATCGTCTTTGCACAACGCAATTGAAGCGACGAAGGGCGCCTCATCATGAAAGTCGTGGGCCAGCTTGTCGTAAAATGCCTCGGCGGCGAGATCGCCATTGATGCCACGCCCATGCTCGACGAATGTACGGTGAAAAAGCTGCGCAAGCCACTGCCCGACCAGCCCCGGCACCATGCCCTCGCAATATCGCTCGGCAAAGCCCATGATCAGCTTGAGCGGCTGGTCGCTTGCCTGTCCCTCGATCGCCACCAGGGCCGGAAGCACGATTTCAACTCCGGACAGCTCCAGATTGATGTGTCGCAAGCTCTTCATCGCGCAACCCTGCTCCGGACAGCGAGCGATCGTCTGCTGGTGCCGGCATCGTGCGACGGTGCAGCTCTTGAGCCGCCTCGGCGCGCAGGCGCGATAATCCCGCCCTCACGATACCAAGCGAGCAGCGCCTGCCGATCGATTTTGCCGGTTCCGGTTTTCGGCAGCTCCTTCATGAACTGGACGATGCGGGGATATTTGAACGGCATCAGCTTCTGCTTCACATAATTCTGCAGCGCGCACGCCATCGATTGCGCGTCAAAGCGCGCCTCGTTCATGACGACAAAAGCCTTCAAAGCCGTTCGCCCATTGGGCAGCGCGGTCACAACCACCGCGCATTCGCGCACTGCGGGATGCCCGGCGAGGCAAGTCTGCACTTCGGTCGGATGCACCCACTGGCCCGATATCTTGACCAGGTCGTCGGCGCGGCCGCGGAAGAAGTAGAAGCCGTCCGCATCGCGAATATAGCGATCACCGGTGGAAAACCAGCCGCCCTCATGGATCGTTTTGGCAGTCTTTTCCGGGTTGTTCCAATACAGTGGCGTCAATGAATGCCCGCGAATCCACATCGTGCCTTCGCGGCCGTCATCGATCACCGCACCGTTCTCATCCTTCAGAACGATCTCGTAGCCTGGTACGCGCATGCCGACCGACCCAGGCTTTTTCCGCTCCGGCGTGTTTGAAATATAGACGTTGAGCATTTCCGTCGCACCGAGGCAGTCAATGATTTCGAGCCCCGTAGCCGACTTCCACGCTTCGAAGGCATCGATCGTCAAGACTTCCGCCGCGGACACTGCCATGCGTATCGAAGAGAAGTCCGCCGTTTTGATTTGCGGTGCATTCGTCAGGATCGTGTAGAGGGTCGGTAGGCCGAAGAACACCGTCGGTCGATACTGCGCGATGACCGCAAAGATGGATTCCGGCGTCGGGCGGCCGGGCATTAAGAGCGAAGTTGCGCCGACCGAGAACGGAAACGTGATCGAATTGCCAAAGCCATAGGAGAAGAAGATTTTTGCAGCCGAAAAGCAGATATCTTCCGGCCCCAGCTTGAGCGCGTGCCGGCCGTAGGACGCGTGCGTATAGGGCATGTCGTGCTGCAGATGCACGATGCCCTTCGGCTTGCCGGTCGATCCGGACGAGTACATCCAGAACGCCATGTCGTTGCGATGGGTATCCGCGGACGCCAGCTGTTCAGAAAACGGCGCCAGCCAGTTTTGCGCCTGTTTGACATCGACGCCCGGAATTGTCGGAGTGGCATGGCCATTGACGATGACCAGCGTGGTCAACGGCAGGTCGCCGCTTCGGTTTTCCGCCGCCGCGACAAACCGGTCGCAGAACTCCGTTTCCACCACCGCGGCCTTGGCACCGGAATCGATCAGATAAAATCGCAGCAGGTCGGGCGGCGTCAGCACGTTGACAAGAATGGGGACGAGCCCGGCGCGGACCGCCCCGAAGAACGCCGCCGGATAGACCGGCGTATCATCGAGCACAAGGAGAATGCGATCGCCGCGCGCAAGACCCAGCCCGAGCAGCGCATTGCCCCAGCGCGCCGCATCCGCGGCAAGCTCGCCGTAAGTGCGGTGTCCCGCCGGTCCGATGACCGCGAGGTGGTCGCCGCGCCCGGCGGCAAGATTTTGGAAGAGGACCTCGCTCGCATTGTAGTGCTCGGGAATGTCAAATCGGATCTCCTGCGTGGCGGGACAATCCCACGGCACGGGATCGGCGAGCGGCGCAACGCCCAATTGTGTTCTTGCCAACTGACGCCGCGGCCGTCGCGCCACGGCAGCGCGCAAATCAGAATCGGAGACATCGAGTCTCACCATCGGAAATCCCTGTGCTGCTGCTCAGGCGGGCATCAGATCGGCGCATCCGCCGGCGCCGGTCTATGTGACGTTTCTGCAAACGCTTTTGCGAAGCCTGCGCCAATGCATCCGGACAATGAGAGCCGCCTCGATCAAATCGACACCGGACAACGCCTTGAGTTTTCTTTGGTTCCGCTGCACTGCGGCCACCGTAATCGAACGGCCTTCACATTTCTTGGATCGCTTGCCGCGCCGGCGCACGGCGCTGCGGAACCACTGAATTGATCGCGGCGTTGATTGATTTGGCGCCGGAATGCTGCGATTTGTCCTGTGCCATTTCGGCCGGTCCCCGAAAGTTCGTTGTGGCGGAGTTCATCGGAGATGTCGCTTGTCTTCACGCTTGCATCACGAAACCTGTTTCAGGACCGGCTACGTTTTGTCGCAACTTTGATCGGCATCGTGTTCTCCGTCGTCCTGGTCATGGTGCAGATGGGTCTCTATTTCGGCTTTGGTCGCATGGTGACGACAATGATCGATCATGCCCCCGCCGACCTTTGGATTGTCGCCAAAGGCGCCAAGTCCTTCGAGGACTTATCGCTCCTAGACATGCAGACGCGCGACAAAGTGCTGACGATCAACGGCGTGGCCGGGGTCACACCGGTCGTCATCGGCTTTGCCGATTGGCGGCTGCCCGAAGGAAGCATGACGCCGGTCTTTGTTGTGGGATCGGACCTCAAGGACGACGGACTTAAGCCGTGGCATCTCGTTGCCGGCTCGCTTCAGGCGCTGACCCCGCCTGGAGCGGTCGCGGTCGACCGCACCTATTTCGATCGGCTCGGCGTGTCCGGCGTCGGCTCGACGGCGGAGATCCGCGGTCATCAAGTCAAGGTCGCCGCGGTCACAGACGGCATCCGCTCGTTTACGACCACACCCTATGTGTTCACCAATCTCGATTATGCGGGCGCCTATATCGGTTTACCTGCAAACAAAGTCAGCCATTTTCTGGTCCGGCTCAAACCGGGCGCCGATCTCGATCATGTCCGTCAGGAGATTCAATCTGCCGTCTCCGGCGTTCAGGTCCTCACGCCCGATCAGTTCAAGCAAAAAAGCCGAAACTACTGGCTGTTCGGTACCGGCGCTGGCATGGCCCTGTTTGCCGGCGCGCTTCTTGGCGTCATCGTCGGCACCGTAATTGTCGCACAGACGCTTTATTCCAGCACCAAGGATCACTTGTATGAATTCGCCACGCTGCGGGCGATCGGCTGCTCGAACCGTTATATCTATACCGTAATCATTCTTCAGGCGCTGCTGAACGCCGTGATCGGCTTCCTGCTCGCCGCGATTATCGGCTTTGCCGTCGTAGAGTTCACGGCAAGAAGCGCGCTGCCCATCGTCATCAGCAACGACTTGATGTTCGGACTGTTCGGTCTGACCGTCGTCATGTGCATCGCCTCGGCGCTGGTGGCAATCACGCGTGTCGTGCGGACCGATCCTGTGATGGTGATGTCGCGATGAATGAGCCGATTGTCGAAGCCAGGAACGTATCTAAGACGCTCGGCACGGGTGCCGCCAAGGTGAAGGCGCTCAAGCATATCGATCTGTCGCTCGAAGGGGGCAAGTTGACGGTGCTGATGGGGCCCTCCGGCAGCGGCAAGACCACGCTCCTTTCGGTTCTTGGCTGCATGCTGGCACCGAGCGAAGGCACGGTGCGCATTTGCGGCAGCTCCACCGACGGCGCCAGTCGCGAGAGGCTGGCCAAGATCCGACGCGACCATATCGGCTTTGTTTTTCAATCATTTCACCTATTCCCGACGCTTACCGCCGCCGAGAATATCCGCTTGGCGCTGGATGTGCGCGGCGAGCGCGGCGCCAGGGCGCGAACCAGGGCGCGGGAAGTGCTGACCAGAGTCGGCCTGCCGCACAAAATCAAAGCCTTTCCGCGCGACTTGAGCGGCGGCGAGCAGCAGCGCGTCGCCATTGGTCGCGCCATTGTCGCTGAACCGTCCGTCATTCTCGCTGATGAGCCGACCGCGGCGCTCGATGGCGAGAATGGTCAGGCGGTGATGGGCATTTTGTCGGCCATCGCCAAGGAACAGAACCGTGCCGTGCTGGTCGTGACGCATGACACGCGCCTGATCGGCTTTGCCGACCGCATTTTGCGCATCGAAGACGGCGCCTTGCAGCCGGAAGAGCCGAACCGCTCCAACGTCTATCAGATTCGCAGCAGCGCCTAGATCAACAGCATGGAAGATCGTCCGTGACTCTGCGGGCCGAGCTCACGCGCCTTGGCGCTCGCTGGTTCATCAGAAGGCGCCTGCACGTCCCTGCCGAGCAGTCGCGCCGCGAACTGCGCGGGATGGAGCGGCTGACACCGCGTCCGCCGCGCAAGACGATCACGGTCTCAGTGGACGCGGGTGGCGTCGCGGCGGATCGCATCGCCGTGCCCGAATCGCGTCCCGATCGGCATGTGCTCTATCTTCACGGCGGCGCCTATCGCGCCGGGGCGCCGTCGAATTACCGGCATTTCACTTGGCGTATTGCCGCCCTGGCTCGCGCCACCGTCCTGGCGATCGACTATCGCCTTGCACCGGAGCACCCGTTCCCCGCCGCGCTCGATGACAGCATCGCCGCCTATCGTTGGCTCTTGGCCCGGGGCGGGCGATCAAGAAATATTCTCATTATGGGCGATTCGGCTGGCGGCGGATTGACGCTTGCGATGGTGCTGAAGGCTCGCGACGATGGGCTGCCGCTACCGGCGGCCTGCATTGCGATATCGCCATGGACCGATCTCGCCTTGACCGGAGCGTCGCTGCGGCTGAATGCCCGCCGCGATCCGATGATCAATGCGGACCACCTTCCCGTCGTCGCCGCCGAATATCTCGGTGGCGCCGATCCGCACAATCCCTACGCATCCCCGCTCTTTGGCAATCTCGCGGCCTTTCCTCCGACCCTCATTCACGTGGGCGGCGACGAGATCCTGCGCGACGATGCGGTACGCATGCACGAAAGGCTGCTGCTTGCAGGCCGCGAAAGCGTACTCGAAATATGGCCGCGCATGCCGCACGTCTGGCATCTGTTCGTGCCGATGCTGCCGGAAGCACATCGGGCGCTGGCGAACATCGGCAGATTCGCAATGCGGCACATGCCGGTGCCGGAGATAGCGGACAAACCGGGGTAACACTTATTCAAAGCGCCGCGCCGGCCCATCGCTTTCAGCCGGCGAGTGCGTGCTTTCGCCGCCTGCTTCAAGCATAATGCGGCATGCCCTCCTCGCAACGGCCGCTTGATCTGCGCAGCTTCGCTGTGGCGACCGCCGGCTTCTCCGCTTTTGTCAATCTCTATTCGCCGCAGGCGCTTTTGCCTGAACTGGCGCGCGAATTTCATGTCGGCGCCGGCGCCATCAGTGCGCTGATGACCGCAAGCACGGCCGCGGTTGCGGTTTCCGCGCCGTTTACCGGCGCCCTTGCCGATGTCGTCGGCCGTAAACGCCTGATCAGCGGGGCGATGTTTGCGATCGCGGTGCCGACGCTGGTGATGACTTTCATGGGCAGCGTGCCGGAAATGACTTTCTGGCGCTTTGTGCAAGGCCTGCTGCTGCCGCCGATTTTTACCGTGACCGTGGCCTATATCGGCGACGAGTGGCCGCCGGGCGACGTGGCGCGTGTCGCCGGTCTTTATGTCTCGGGGTCTAGCATCGGCGGATTTTGCGGCCGCTTCGTTCCAGGCGTTCTGGCTGACCTCATCGGCTGGCGCGCCGCCATTCAAGTAGTGGCGCTGATCACACTTGCCGCCGCCGCCATTGTCACCCTGGCCATGGCACGCGAGCGCAACTTCGTGCGTTCGGGCGGGCTATTGTCCTCGTTGCTGCAAATGGTCCGCCATTTGCGCAACCGGCGGCTGCTGGCAACTTATGCGATCGGTTTCGGGGTGCTGTTCAATTTCATCGCCACGTTCACCTATGTGAGCTTTCACCTTGCCGCCCCGCCCTACCTGTTCTCACCGACGCTTCTTGGCATGCTGTTTCTGACCTACCTGGTCAGCAGCCCGCTGCAGCCCTGGTCCGGCCGCGCCATCGTCATGTTCGGCCGTCGCCGTTTCGTGCTCGGCATCATCGCGACGTGGATCTTGGGCGCGCTCCTGCTGCTCGCGCCGCCGGTGACGCTCATCCTTGCAGGCCTGACACTCTGCGCCGTCTGCGGCATGTTGTGCCAGACCGTCTCCACCGGCTATGTCACCATGACCGCCAAGGAGGGCCGCTCCTCGGCGGTCGGTCTTTATGCCTCGGTCTTCTATGTCGGCGGCAGCGCGGGCGCTTTCCTGACCGGGCTTGCCTGGAACGCGGCGGGATGGAATGGCTGTGTGGTGCTGATCGTTGCCATGCAGCTTGTCATGGCGACCATAGTCGCCGTGGCCTGGGACTGATACAGCAATTGTGGGGGCTGGAGGAAAAGCTGTGTTGTCGGAAAGTCAATTTGCGTTTCTGCGTTCGATCGATACGCCGACCGTCTGCAATCTCATCGAGATCGTGGCGCCCGAGCGGCGCGGCTTCGGCTACACCACCTCGCACCTGCATTGCCCCTTCCCGGATCTGCCGCCCATGGTCGGTTTCGCCAAGACGGCGACCATGCGCGCCCGCGCTCCCGTGAGCGGCCCGGGTTATATGACCAAACGCATGGACTATCTTGACTATCTCGCAGCGGCGCCGCTGCCCAGCGTAGCGGTAATCGAAGACAAAGACGAGCCCGCCGGCTATGGCGCCTTCTGGGGCGAGGTGCAGACCAATGTGCACAAGGCGCTCGGCTGCCTCGGCACCATCACCAATGGCTCAGTGCGCGACATTCCGCAGGTCGCCGAAGGCTTTCAGATGCTCGCCGGCTCGATCGGCCCCTCGCACGCTTACGTGCATGTGGAGGAGTTCGGCATTCCCGTCACCATTCACGGCATGGCGGTAAAGAGCGGCGACCTGATCCATGCCGATCGCCACGGCGCCGTAGTCGTGCCAGTCGACAAAATCGAAGCCATGCGGCCGGCGCTTGAAGGCCTGCTCAAGCACGAGGCTCGCATCATTGCCGCAGCGAAATCCGGCGAGGGATTGGCAGCAATCAAAGCGGCGTTCATGGGCTAGGGTCAAACTCATAAAATTGGACGGCAGCCTCTGATCGCTTAGCGCCGCCGGTCCTGGCCGCAGCCAGGCATGGCGGGTCGATCCTCGGAGTCCGCGTTGGTCCCGCATTCATGAGTTTTGACCCCAGTCGTCGGCGCTCGGATGCCAGCGCGGTTTGTAGCCGGCGCTCAGCACAGCAACGATCGCGGGCGGCGTGAGCACGTCGACTGTGGTTCCTTGCGGCCGCGACCTTCGCCAATCGTAGCCTGTCGGCGCCCAGTGTAACATTTCAGCGTCGTGGACCGCGAAAGCGTCACCGTCAAGCGCAATAAAGGTACCATCCGGCAAGGCCTCGATGTTGGAACGATGCAAACGTTTGGCCCGTCCGTTCAAGCGTTCCTCATGTAAGACGCAGTCCATTTCGTCAGCGTAAGGCCGCGCCCGCAGCCGCTTCGCTTTGCGCCACGCCTCGGCAAAGGCCTCCGCATCTTGGCGCCGGCATTCGAAGCACGGGCGGTGCCCGGCGGCGAGCGCAGTCGGTTCGTCGAGAAAGAACAACTCGGTGTAGTAACGACCCCAGACATCGCGGTGGCGGTTCTTGAAATCGAGCACGCAGCAGATCCATTGCCGCGAGGCCCAGCGCCGTGCCGTCAGCATCTTGGTATCGGTGTGAAAGCGACCGCCGCGATTGCCAAAGAACAAACCGCGGGCGGGCGTGGCGAGCAGCTCTCCAAACGGGTTGACACGATTTTGCAGCGGCATTGATCTTTGCTGGAGCGGCTTCGCCAGATTCATCGCCTATCCGATAAATGCACTGGCGCAAGCAGACCCGCAAGGCGCCCCGTGGACAGCGGCCCTATCCGCCGCTTTACTTTCCGCCATGGAGGGCCGCCCTTGAATTCGTTCGATCTGACCGGCCGCGTCGCCATCGTCACTGGCGGCAATGGCGGGCTTGGCCTGGGCATGGCGCGCGGTCTGGCGCGCGCCGGTGCGGAAATTGCGATAGCGGCGCGCGACGAAGCCAAAGGCGAAGCGGCCGTCAGGGAATTGAGCGCCCTCGCCGCGCGCTGCCGTTTCTATGCGCTCGAAGCCGCTTCGGCCGCGTCGTGCCGGGAGATGGTTGAGCGCGTCGTCGGCGATTTTGGCCGTTGCGACATTCTCATCAACAATGCCGGCATGAACATTCGCAAGCTGCCGGAGCAACTCTCCGAACGGGAGTGGCGCGAGGTCATCGATACCAACCTCGGCAGCACGCTGTTTTGCGCGCAAGCCGCATATCCGCATATGAAAGCCGCCGGCCACGGCAAGATCGTCAATATCGGCTCGATGTACTCGGTGTTCGGTGCGCCAACCGTCGTCGCCTATGCCGCGAGCAAGGGCGGCGTGGTTCAGCTCACCCGTTCGCTCGCCTGCGCTTGGGCGCCGGATAACATCCAGGTGAATGCGATTCTGCCAGGCTGGGTCGATACCGAGCTCACGCGAAGGGCGCGCAAACAGATTGATGGGCTGCACGAATTTGTCTTGTCGCGCACGCCTGCAGGCCGATGGGGCGAGCCCGACGACATGGCAGGCGCCGCGGTGTTTCTCTGCAGCGGCGCGTCCGATTTCATCACCGGCGCCTCGCTGCCGGTTGACGGCGGCTATTCAGCGCGCGGCTGAGAGTCTTTACGGGCGCGCAATCAATGCGCCGGGGAGGAAAAGTATGGGCAAGAAAATCGTCATTGTCGGTGCCGGCGCCGTCGGCGGCTATACCGGGGCGCACATGGTGCGGGCCGGTGAAAACGTGACCTTCATCGACCCTTGGCCGGACCATGTCGAAGCGATGCGCAGAACTGGCTTGCGGGTCACGCATGCGATGAAAGAGCCGGAATTCAGTGTGCCGGTGCGCGCGCTGCATGTGACGGATGCGCAGGCGCTCGCCAGGGAGAAGCCGATCGATATCGCCTTCATCTGCATGAAATCCTACGATACCGCCTGGGCCACGATGCTGATCCGCCAATATCTGGCGCCCGACGGCTATGTCGTCTCGCTGCAGAATTGCATGAACGAGGAGACTGTGGCGAGCGTAGTCGGCTGGGGCAAGACGCTCGGCTGCATTGCCTCCAGCATCACCGTCAATCTGCCAGAGCCCGGTCTCATTCACCGCGGCGCCGCCAAGCACGGCACGGCGCATACCGTGTTTCGCGCCGGGGAAGTGCACGGCCGCATCACGCAACGCGCAGAGGAGGTCTGCCGCCTCGTTGGCTTTGCCGACAGCGCCAAAGTCACTGCGAACCTGTGGGGCGAGCGCTGGTCAAAACTCGTCGCCAATGCCATGCAGAACGGCATCTCGGCCTGCACCGGCCTCGGTGGCGGCGACATGCTCAAAGATGACGCGATCCGTCGGTTCTCGACGCGAGTCGGCAGCGAGGCGATCCGTGTCGGAGAGGCGCTCGGCTATGAGCTTGAGGAGATTTTGCATCTGGAGCCCGAAACGATCGCGCGCGCCGGCGAAGGCGACGAAGCGGCGATGCGGGCCTGCGACGAGCAGCGGTTCAAGGATGCGAGCCGGACCGCACCCGGCCAGCGGCCCTCAATGGGGCAGGACATGCAGAAGGGCCGGCGCACCGAGATCGAGTTTCTCAATGGTTTGGTGGTGCGCGAAGGCGAGAAATTGGGTCTCCCCTGCCCCGCGAATGCGGTACTCACCGATCTCGTCAAACGGGTCGAAAAAGGCGAGATCAGACCTGATCCGCGGCACATCACCGCGCTGCGGCTGAACTGAGCAGACCGCGCTTTTTCGGAACACGCAATGCGCTCGCATCTTGCGCTTGTTGGTGAGAGGTGGCGCTACTCGGCCTTTATCCCGGCGTCGCGAATGACCTTGCCCCACTTCTCCGTCTCGTCGGCGATCAGGTGACCGAAATCGGTCGGCGAGCCGGCAAGCCGCATGCCGCCCATATCGGCAAGCCGCGCGGCGATGGTGGGATCGGCAAGGCCCGCATTGGTCTCGCGGTTTAATATCGCGATGATCTCAGCCGGCGTCGCCTGCGGCGCGGCGATGCCAAACCATGAGCTTGCTTCATAGCCGGGCAGAAATTCGCTGACGCTCGGGATGCCCGGCAGGGCGTCGGAACGTTTGATCGTCGTCACCGCCAGCGGCCGCAGGCGGCTGGCGCGAATATGGCCGATGGAAGCGGTCATGGTCGCGAACCCGACCTGCACTTGGCCGCCGATCAGATCGGCCATTGCCGGCCCGTCGCCGCGATAGGCTACATGCTGAAGATTGACGCCGGCCATGGTGTTGAACAATTGGCCGGCCAAATGGCTCGCCGTGCCGATCCCGGCCGAGGCGAAGCTGAGCTTGTTCGGATTGGCCTTGGCATAGGCGATCAATTCCGGAAGCGTCGTCACCGGAACGGAGGGATTGACCTCGACCACATTGGGCACGCGCACCACGCCGGCAACCGGCGCAATGTCGCGAATAAAATTGAAATTGAGATGCTGGTAGAGCGTCGCGTTAGCGGCGACGGCCGGCGGCACCATCAACAGCGTATAGCCATCCGCAGCCGCCTTGACGACCATTTCGGCGCCGATATTGCCGGCGGCGCCCGGACGATTTTCAACAACGAATTGTTGACCGAGCCGCTGCGACAACCATTGCGCCATCAAGCGGGCAAGGGTGTCGGTCGTGCTTCCCGCGGTGAAGCCGACGATGATCTGCACCGGATGCGTCGGATAGCTTTGCGCCAAAGCAGAAAAACGCGGCGCGCTTGCAAATGCGGCGGCATTCGCTGCGAGTTGCAGTACCTGTCGGCGAGGACACTGCATCGTGACGCCCCGAGGCGAGCGCCGGTCAGGTTACATGATCTCCGTTGTTATGCGCAACGCGCCGCGAGAGGCCCAATACGTTAGCCTAGCCGACCGGCAGCTGCGACGTGCGCCACGCCCCAATCGCGGGCACCGGCAACCCCAGATTCTCGCGCAGAGTCGTACCGGCAAAATCCTTGCGGAACAGGCCACGGCGCTGCAATTCGGGCACGACGAAGCGTACGAAATCCTCATAGGCCCCGGGCACGTGCGTGGCGGACAGCACAAACCCATCGCAGGCGGGTGCCGAGAACCAAAGCTCGAGCTGATCGGCCACCTCCTTTGGTCCGCCGACGATCGGATTGTGCACGCGGCCCCGCCCGCTGATTTGGATGAAGTCACGTACGGTCGGATTTTTCTTCACTGCGACGACCCGATCACGGATGCCTTGCAGTCCGGACATTGCCGCCAACTCTGCCGCGGTGAAGGGCTCATCCATGGCTTTTCTTGCAAAATCGAAGTTGAGCGCTTCCGACAGCAGCGATAGCGCGTCGATCTCGAGCGGCAGTTTTTCGATCTCGGCCCATTTGTCCTCGGCTTCGGCTTGACTCGACGCCGCGACCGTATTGATCAGATGCGTGATCTTCACGCCGTCCGGATCGCGGCCCAAGCCCGCCACCAGCGCCTTGAAATCCGCGTAGTCGCGCTTGCCGACCTCGATATTCGGATAGACCACGAAGATGATGTCGCCCCAGCGCGCGCCGAACTTTTTGCCGCGCCCGCTCGATCCCGCCTGAATGATCACCGGGTGGCCCTGCGCCGAGCGCGGTACCGTGAACGGGCCGCGCGAGCGGAAAAAGCGGCCCTGATAATCGAGCCGATGAACTTTGTCCGGCCTGGCGAACAAGCCCGTCGCCTTATCCTGGACGATCGCGTCATCCTCCCAGGCGTCCCAGTGCCCGAGCACGATTTCCATGAATTCGTCGGCGCGGTCGTAACGCAGATCGTGATCGATCACCTCATCGCGCCCCATGTTCCGGGCTTCGCCGTCATTGAGCGAGGTGACGACGTTCCAGGCCGCGCGGCCATGCGTCATCAGATCGAGCGTCGCGAACAGCCGCGCCACGTGGAACGGCTCATAATAGCTCGTCGAGTAGGTGGCGCCGAGGCCCAGCCGCTGCGTCGCCATGCCCATCACCGTGAGCACGGTGACGGCATCGAGCTTCACACAGCGAATACCATGGGCGACCGTGTGGCCGTGGTCGCTGCCATACATGTCGGGCATCGACAAGCGATCGTCGAAGAAGCCCAGGTGAAATTTGCCCTGCTCCAGCACGCGGCCGATATGCCGATAGAAGTCCGGCGACCAGCTGTCGGTGCGCGAAAGCGGGTGCCGCCAGGAACTCGCGAGATTGGTGCAGTTCTGCGCCTGCAGAAAACCGACCATGACCATCTGGCGCATCGGCGGGCTCGGCTCTTTCGTTGCGTCACGCTGAAGCGCGAACCAACGGATCCAACGCGAAGCGCGACCCGATGGCAGGCTCCGCGAGCCTCGAAGGGCGGCGACCGCACGTCCGGCGCCATGCTTCGAGGCCCACGCACAGCGCGGGTGCTTTAAGCATGGCCAAGAAGCTAGCGGCTGTCGAGATTGGATGCCTGCGTGACCGTCTGCGGCACCGCGCGCGGTGTCGCCTGCGCCACCGGCGCAACGAAGCCGCCGGCCGCGGCATCGGCCAGTCCAGCGCGGTCGAGCTGCTCGTCGTGCTTATAAACGTCGTCGCGGAATTGCACGGTGCCGTCGCGCGTCACCCAGCCGGTCAGGTAAACCCAGGCCACCGGAATCTTGTGCGGCAGATTGATGATCTTGGTCTGGCCGGTGGCAATGCCGGCATCGATTGCGGCGCGATCCCAGCCGGGCGGATTGTCCCGCAGGATCCAGGCGGCGAGGTCGCGCACATTGTCGACGCGCGTGCAGCCATGCGAGTCAAATCGATAGTCGTCGGAGAATAATCTCCGCGTGTCGGTGTCGTGCATATAGACGGAATAGGGATTGGGCATATCGATCTTGAGATTGCCGAGCGCGTTCCAATTTCCCGCATCCTGCCGCACGATGAAATTGGGCGAGCGCTCCATCGACCAATCGACGCTGCGGGGATCGATTTCTTCGTCATGCGCGCCAAGGAGCCGCATATGCATGCGGCTCAAATAGCTCGAATCGCGGCGCATGTGGTTGGCAATCTCGGTCTTGGTGATCGAGAGCGGCACGGTCCAGGTCGGGTTGAGATCGACCGCAGTGATATAGGCGGTCAGCGTCGGCGATGGCTTGTCGATCTTGCCGACAATGACCCGGTAACGACGCTCGACCTTGCCGTTGGCGATCGCCTCCACAAATGCGGCCGGAATGTTCACCACCACGTAACGCTCGGCGAACAGAAAATCCATGCCAAGCAGCCGCTCAAGCGAAGCCTCAAGCTGCTTGATGCGTTCGCCGACCGGGACATTGAGCGCCATGAGCGTCTGTGCGCCGACGCTGCCGGTGGTTTCGAGGCCGTGCCGCAACTGGAATTTCTTGACCGCGGCAACGACCGCATCGTCATAGCCGTCGCCCATCTCGTGGTCGGCCGGCAAATCTCCCGTGATCGCGAGGTGCCGGCGCAACAGCGCCACCTCCGGTCCGCTCGCGCCCGGCGCAAGCTTGGCGTCGGGCGGAAGGCCGGGCCAGCCGCCGCGCACCTCGATGGCCGAATAAGACAGCAAGGTCTGCTTGATGCGCAGATAAGTGCCATCGTCAAAGACCGGGTCTGAACCCATGGCCAGTTCTGCGGCGCTGCGCGATTCTGGCGTCGAGGCGATGACCGGAGCGGGCTTTCCGGCCTGAACTGCCGGCTTGGCCATCGCGCCTGTCTTGGCGGCGGGGATTTGCGGCTTTGCCGAAATGGATTGAGGCGGCCGCGGCGCAGGGGCGACCTGCGCCAATGCCGAACCGAACATGAAAGTGAGAACGCCGCCCGCGACAAAAATGGCTCGCATCAAACCGCCCCTCTCCGGCCTGGAACGAAAGTGCCGTCGCAATGTCCGACAGATTCGCCTTAACTCTTCGTCGCCTGCACGCCCGCGCGGGTTCGAATCCAACCGTTTGTAGCAGGGAGCGAGCACGCGACTAAACACGCGAACGGCGCGGACACCCCGCGCCGGTATCGTTGCACCATGCGGCCGCAGCGGCGTTGGCTTAAGTTCAGGCCTGCGGCTGCGGCTCCATCGGACCATCGGGCTCGGGCCGCGGCCGGTTGCGCCCGGCGCCCGCAGTTGGCACGGTCGAGGTCCGCGGCGTCGCCGGCTCGATGACCGATTCGCGGTTGGGCTTCTTGCCCATCAGCAGGTCCTTGATCTCGTCGCCGGTGAGCGTCTCAAACTCGAGCAGGCCCTTGGCCAACGTCTCCAGATCGGCGCGCTTCTCGGTGAGAATGCGTTGCGCCTCGGCATAGCCCGCTTCGACCAGGCGCCTGATCTCGGCGTCGATCTTCTTGGCGGTCTCCTCGGAAATATTCTGCTGCCGCGCGACCGAATAGCCGAGGAACACTTCCTCCTGGTTCTCGCCATAGGCGACGGTGCCCAGCGCATCGGACAGGCCCCAGCGCGTCACCATCATGCGCGCCAGCTTGGTCGCCTGCTCGATATCGGAGGCCGCACCCGAAGTGACCTTGTCGCGGCCGAACACCAATTCCTCGGCGACGCGCCCCCCCATCATGATGGCAAGCCGCGAGGTCATCTGTTCGAGCGACATCGACAGCTTATCGCGTTCGGGCAGCTGCATGACCATGCCGAGCGCCCTGCCGCGCGGAATGATGGTCGCCTTGTGCACCGGATCGGTCGCCTTGACGTTGAGCGCGACAATGGCATGGCCGCCCTCGTGATAAGCGGTGAGGAGCTTCTCCTCTTCCGTCATGACGAGCGATTTGCGCTCGGCGCCCATCATCACCTTGTCCTTGGCGTCCTCGAACTCGACCTGCGTCACCATGCGCTTGTTGCGCCGCGCCGCCATCAGCGCCGCCTCGTTGACGAGGTTCATCAGATCGGCGCCGGAGAAACCGGGCGTGCCCCGGGCGACGGTTTTCAGATTGACGTCCGGCGCCAGCGGCACTTTGCGCACATGCACTTTCAGAATCTGCTCGCGGCCGACGACGTCCGGGTTCGGCACCACGACCTGGCGATCGAAACGGCCGGGACGGAGCAGCGCCGGATCGAGCACGTCGGGGCGGTTGGTCGCTGCGATCAGGATGATACCTTCGTTCGCCTCGAAGCCATCCATTTCCACCAGCAATTGATTGAGCGTCTGCTCGCGCTCGTCATTGCCGCCGCCGAGACCAGCGCCGCGATGACGGCCGACCGCATCGATTTCGTCGATGAAGATGATGCAAGGCGCGTTCTTCTTGGCCTGCTCGAACATGTCGCGGACGCGGCTTGCGCCGACGCCGACGAACATTTCGACGAAGTCGGAGCCGGAAATCGTGAAGAACGGCACATTGGCTTCGCCGGCGATGGCGCGCGCAAGCAAAGTCTTGCCGGTGCCGGGCGGACCGACCAGCAGCACGCCGCGCGGAATGCGTCCGCCGAGCCGCTGAAACTTTGCCGGATCGCGGAGAAATTCAACGATCTCTTGCAGATCGAGTTTGGCCTCGTCGACACCGGCGACGTCCTCAAACGTCACACGGCCGTGCGCCTCGGTCAGCAGTTTTGCGCGCGATTTGCCAAAGCCCAATGCTTTGCCGCCCGCTCCCTGCATCTGTCGCGACAGGAAAATCCAAACGCCGATCAAAGCAACGAAGGGCAACCAGGAGATCAACAGCGAGACGAACCACGGTACGTTGTCGCTCTGCGGCCGCGCGGTGATCGAGACATGCTTGTTGTAGAGCCGCTGCACCAGCGACGGATCGGTCGGCGCATAGGTCTGGAACGTGCGGCCATCCGTGAAGGTACCGTGAATCTCCGGTCCCTGGATCAGGACGTCGCGCACGTGGCCCTCATCGACCTCGTTCAACAGTTGCGAGAACGAGATATCCTGCGAAGTCGTATGTTGCCCTGGGTTCTGAAACAGCGTGAACAGAGCCAGCAACAGGAGGACGATGATGACCCACAGAGCGAAGTTACGGAGATTGGCGTTCATTTCGTGTCCTTGACCCCCGATATCGGCGGGGTCCGGAGGAGAATGCGTGCCCGCGAATCGTGGCGGCTTCACGTCCCTGATAAAACCAATGTAAGCGCCATGCCGCGCCCTGCCAAGGGAACTGCGCCGCAAGGTGCGAATATATCGTTATTTCGTAAAGCGGCCCTTGCGGCGGCCCTTGGACCCTTTTTCATCCCTCTGCGCGCCGCTGCGCCTGGCGGGGGCCCGCTCCACCGTCAGGTGCTCGGCATCGAGCGTGACGGAGGCCCCCGCCAGCGTGCGGCGGAGGCGGGAACGCGCCTGCCGAAGGGCGTCATAAAGCGCTTCAAGCTTGCCCAGTTCGACCGGTCCTTCGTTGCCGGTATGCGCAATGGCGCGGCCAAGGAGTCGTAAGCCCACCTCGGCGGGCAGATCGGCGAATTGCCGAGTTGCGAATGCGATGGGACCGCGTTCGGGCCACGGACCGGGGGCCAGTGCCGCGGCCGCGGCTGCGACTGCGAATTCGATGGCCGATTCAGCGCGTCGCACCCGTGCCGCAAACCGGGCGAGACCGCGCGCATCGAGTCCCTCGCGGGCAAGTTCCGGCATCACGCTGCGCAGCCGCGTCCGGGCAAACCGCGGATCGCGGTTGCTCGGATCTTCGCTATAGGCAATGCCGAGTGCCCGCACCGTCGCGATAAGCCGCGCTTTGGGCACGTCCAGAAAGGGACGCACTAGAAAAATCGCACCCTCCCCCGCGATCGGCAGCGCAGTGGCATGCGCCATGCCGGCGAGACCGATAAGGCCGCTGCCGCGAGCGAGGCGGAACAGGATTGTTTCCGCCTGATCGTCCAGCGTATGCGCCGTCAGTACATGGGCGTATCCGGCACGGGCGGCCGCCTCGGCCAGCAGACGATAGCGCGCAAGGCGCGCCGCCTCCTGCAGACCGGTGGCAGGTTTCCTGCCGCGCCAACGCAGCGTGCGGTGCGCGACGCCAAGCTTTTTGGCCAGGCGCTTGACCGCGGCCGCCTCACGCGAGGCTTCGGTGCGCAATCCATGATCCACGGTGACGGCAAGCAGTTTCGGCGCACGTTTGAGCCGTTTGGCCCAGCGCGCCGCGAGCACCAGGAGCGCCGTCGAATCTGGACCACCCGATACTGCAAGAACAAGCCCGCGCGCGCTTTCCATATCCTTGAACAAAACGTCCGCTTCGTCATCGCGAACGGCTTGCTCAGCAGTGGACACGCTTCTGTTCCCGTTCCACGCTCTGCTTTACTGTCGCCGAAGCGCGCGGATATTTGCGCAAGACTTCGCCCAGCGACGCACAGGCGGCTTCCTTTTCGCCGAGCGCTGCGAGCGATTGGCCGAGCCGCAACAGCGCTTCCGGCGCGCGCGCGGTGGTCTCATATTTGGTTGAGACCGCAAGGAAGGACTCGGCGGCGTCGCGATAATGCTGCTGCTGGAACAGCGCTTCGCCCAGCCAATATTGGGCTTCCGGGGTGAGCCGATCGCTCGGATATTTCTGCATGAAATCGCGCAATATTTGGACCGCAAGCGCGTAATCCTTGTGCAAGACGTAGCCGTAGCCGAGATCGAATTCGTCTTTCGGCGTATTGCTGGGCGGCAGCGCCGCCTGCATCGCCCCGGTCGCATTTGGATTGCTCGGCGGCGGAGGCGGCAGACCGCCGGCCGGCGCCGCGGCAGACGGCGAAGCAAGGTCCAGCGGAACGCCCGGCTGCCGCGGTCCCGGGACCGGAGTATTGTAGACGGCCGGCGGCGGCTCTGCGGCGGCAACGCCAGGCGCGCCAAGCGGACGCGGCGCTCCAGGCGCATTGGGATTGCGTGTTGGATCGAACGCATCGCCGTGATGGGCGGGGCTTGACGGCGGCTCAACCGGCGCCGACATGGGCGGCTCGGCGGCGGCGATTGGCGCCGGGACGCCGGGGGAATAAGTCGCCCGAGGCGGCGAATATTGCGGGCCCGCAGAATATGGCGGAGCCGAGGAGGGCGTATATTGCGCCGTCGCCGGCTGGGCCGGATATTGCGGCCCTGACGGATATTGTTGGCCCTGCGGCGAGGCATATGGCGGCCTGGCTCCGGTATTGGCGGCCGGCGCGCCGCCCGCCTGCAGACGTTGCACCTCCTGTTCAAGCTGCTGGTTGCGATATTGCAGCTGCTCGATCGTGCCGGTCATCTCGCGAATCTGCGCTTCGAGATGGTCGATACGCGTCACCATGTCGGCGTCGGACATCTGGGCGCGGGCGGCATTGGTCCACAGCATGCACCCAAGCGCGAGCAGGGAAACAGGGCGGATCATCGCTTTCGACATTTTCGGTGCTGTCCCGGCCGCTACCATACCGCGTCCTGCGACCAAATTGTGACTGTGGCCTGATCGCGGCCAAATTCGGAATCAAATCTGGCCTTGAGCGCCGCACCCTGCTCGCGGTGCTTGCGACTCATTCCGCGGGCTGAATCCGGGGCGATTTGTGCGACGCGCGCCATTCCTCAAACCGCTGGATCACGACGAAGAGCGAGGGAACGAACAGAACAGCAAGGCAGGTCGAGGCGATCATGCCCGAGAACACCGTGATGCCGATCGACTTGCGGGCGCTGGCACCTGCCCCGCTGGCGATCACAAGCGGCGCCACGCCCAGAATGAATGCGAACGATGTCATCAGAATCGGGCGGAAGCGGGCGCGTGCGGCATCGACCGCCGCTTCGACAATGGATCTGCCCTCGTTGAGCCGGCGTTCGCGGGCGACCTCGACGATCAGGATGGCATTCTTGGCCGAGAGCGCGATCAACAGGATGAGACCGATCTGGGTGTAAAGATTATTGTCAACGTGCAGCCCGCCCAGCATCAGAACCGGGCCCGTCAGCGCCAGCGGCACCGACAGGATAACGGCAAGCGGCGCATACCAGCTCTCGTATTGGCCCGCCAGCACGAGATAGACCAAGAGCAGCGCCATCGCGAAGACGAAATACATTTGATTGCCGACGACCTTCTCCTGGTATGACATTGCCGTCCATTCGCTGCCGGTGCCCGGCGGCAAAGTCTTCGCCGCGTTCTCTTCCATCAGGTGAATGGCTTCGCCGGATGAGAAGCCCGCTGCGGGCAGACCGATGATCGTCGCCGACGGATAGAGATTATAGAGGCTGATCAGCGGCGTGCCGACAACCGGCTCGATCTTCACCAGCGTGCCCAGCGGGATCATATTGCCCTGCTGATTGCGCACCGAAAGATTCTCGATGTCGCGCGGGCGCAGGCGGAATTGCGCGTCGCCCTGGGCGTAGACCTGGAAGACGCGGCCGAACTTGTTGAACTGCGACACGTAGGTGGAGCCCAAATAGGTCGCGAGCGTCGAGAACAGCTGATCGACAGAGACATGAACGGTCTCGGCCTTCACGCGATCGACATCGATGCGCAATTGCGGCGCAACGGCGCGGAACGAGGTGGCGACCCGCTGCAATCCGCTCTGCGACTGCGCATTGCCGACGACGGCGTTGGTGATGCTCTGCAGCTTGGCGAAATCGGTGCTGCCGTCGCGCAATTCGACTTGCAGCGAGAAGCCGCCGGCATTGCCGATGCCTTGAATGGGCGGCGGCGGCAGCACGTTCACTTGGGCGTCGATGATGTTGAGCGCGGGTGACAGGCGGCCGACGATCGTGCGCAGATCATCACGCGCACTCCAGTCCTTGAGCACGACATAGGCAACGCCGGCATTGGCCAGCGGCGCGCTGTTGTCGAGAACAGAAATGCCGGAAATGGCAATGACCTGGGCGACGCTGGGATCTTTGCCGGCAATCTGCGCGACCTGATCGAGCGCCTTCTTGGTGCGATCGAGCGCGGCGCCGTCGGGAAGCTGAACGCTCACGAGCACATAGCCTTGATCTTCGATCGGCAGAAAGCCGGTCGGCACGTGCGCCAGTCCATAGAAAGCGGCCGCCATGATGGCAAAGGCAATGAGGGTCATCAGGCCCGCATGGGTCGCCATCCGGCCGATCAGGCCGGCATAGGCGCGCTCGATCCGGCCGTAGGTTGCATTAAAGCCGCGATAGAACGCATTGCGTCGCTCCGGCGGCACCGACGGTCGCAGCCACAGGGCCGACTGTGTCGGCTTGAGCGTCACCGCATTGATGGCGGAAAGCAGCGCCGTCGCGGCGATCACCAGTGCGAATTGCGCATACATCCGGCCGGTGAGTCCGGGCAAAAACGCCGCCGGCAGAAATACCGACATCAGCACCAGCGTGATGCCGATAATCGGGCCGAGCAATTCGTTCATGGCTCGGATCGCCGCGTCATGCCCGCTCATGCCGCGCTCGATATTGTGCGCCGCGCCCTCGACCACCACGATGGCATCATCCACGACAATGCCGATCGCCAGCACGATCGCGAACAAGGTCGAGAAATTCACCGTGAAGCCGAGCGCCCACATCATCGCGAAAGCGCCGATGATCGTGACCGGCACGGTGGTCGCCGGGATCAGCATGGCACGCCAGTCCTGCAGAAAGACCAGGATGACAATGAGAACAAGAATCGCCGCCTCGACCAATGTCTTGTAGACCTCGTGGATCGACGCGTTGACGAACACGGTCGTGTCGAACGGGATCGAATAGACCAGGCCTTGCGGGAAGGCGCGCGCAAGCTCGGTCATTTTGGCTTTGACCGCGTGCTCGACCTCGAGCGCATTGGCGCCCGGCAATTGATAGATGCCGATGCCCGCCGCCTGCTTGCCGTCAAGCGTGAAGGTCTGACTGTAGGTTTGCGCGCCGAGCTCGACGCGGCCGACGTCGCGCAACCGCGTGATCTGGCCATTGTCGCCGGTCTTGACGATGACATTGGCGAATTGGTCGGGATCGGTGAGCCGGCCTTGCAGTTGGATCGTATATTGGAAATCGACAGTTGGCGGGGCCGGTGGCATGCCGACCTGCCCGGCCGTCACCTCTTGGCTTTGCTGCTGCAGCGCCTGCACCACGTCTTGCGCGTTAAGACTGCGGGCTTTCAGCTTTTCCGGATCGAGCCAGATGCGCATCGAGTACTGGCCGGCGCCGAACACATTGACATTGCCGATCCCGGGCAGCCGCGACAGCTCGTCCTTGAGATTGATGGTCGCGTAATTGGCGAGATAGAGGCTGTCGTAGCGGCCGTCGGGCGAGGTCAGGGTGACGAACAGCAGAATCGCGGTAGAGCGCTTTTGCACCGTGACGCCCTGCGCCTGCACCGCTTGCGGCAAAGACGAGAGCGCGGCCGAGACGCGGTTCTGCACCAGAATTTGCGCGGCATCGAGATCGGTGCCGATCTTGAATGTGACGGTGAGCGTATATGTGCCGTCGCTCGCGCTCATCGATTGCATGTAGAGCATATTCTCGACGCCGTTGACCTGCTGCTCGATCGGCAGCGCGACGGTGTCCATCAAAGTGCGCGCGCTGGCGCCGGGATAGCGCGTCGTTACCTGCACGGTCGGCGGCACGACATTGGGATATTGCGCGACCGGCAGGTCATAGACCGCGACGGCGCCGATCAAGACCATCAGAATGGCGATGACGTTTGCAAGGACCGGACGCTCGATGAAGAATTTCGAGATCATTGCGATACGCCCGCTAATCCGCCGACGCGGTGCGCTGCTCGGCGTCGACCTTTTGCCCTGGGATCGCGCGCATGATGCCGCCGACGACGACCCGGTCGTCCTTCTGCAGCCCTGTTTCGATCACGCGCAGATCGCCGACCAGTTGCCCCGGTTCGACTTTGCGCTGCTCGACGATATTGTCCTTGTTGACGACAAGCACATAACGGCCGCCCTGATCGCTGCCGATCGCCGTATCGGGCACGAGCAGCGCCGGATTTGGCTTTCCGGGAATGCGCACACGCACGAAATAGCCCGGCAGCAGGCTGCGGTCGCCATTTTCAAGCGCAGCGCGCGCGGCCAGCGTTCCCGTGGACGGATCGACAGTCGGCGCGATGTAGTCGAGCTTGCCTTTGTGCGGATAGCCCTGCTCGGTTTGCAGTCCGACTTCAACCGGCATGCCGAGCAAGGCCGCCGTCGTCTGGCCCTCCTTTGCAAGGGCCGCGCGTACCTGCAATACGTCGCGTTCGCTGGCGTTGAAGTTCACCCAGATCGGGTCAAGCTGCACGATGGTGGCAAGTACGGTCGGCGAGCTCGCGCCGACCAATTCGCCGATCGAGACTTGCCGTGCCGTGACTACGCCGTCGAACGGCGCCTGCACGTCGGTGTAACCGAGATTGATCTCGGCCTGCTGTTCATTGGCCTGGGCCGACTGCAGGTCGGCCTGCGCCGAATCGCGCGCCGCCAGGGCCTGATCATAGGTCACCTGGGCCGAAACCTGTCTCTTAAGAAGATCAGCCTGCCGATCGAAGTCCTGCTGCTTCTGCAGCAAAGTAGCCTGAGCGCTCGTGACGGACGCTTTCGCGGCATCGACTTTCAGCTTGTACGGCTCGGGCTCGATCGTGAACAGCGAGGTGCCCTTCTTGACGAATTGGCCGTCGGTATAGCTGATGGCCTGAACAAACCCCTGCACGCGCGCGACCAGATCAACGGAATTGATCGCCGCCGTATTGCCGGTCGCCTCGAAATAGCGCGATACGTCCTGCTGG
Source organism: Hyphomicrobiaceae bacterium (assembly GCA_021324465.1). Taxonomy (GTDB): domain Bacteria; phylum Pseudomonadota; class Alphaproteobacteria; order Rhizobiales; family Xanthobacteraceae; genus BOG-931. The sequence goes on along the minus strand of JAJPJB010000027.1, from coordinate 1,123 downwards.
ACCGGCGCGGAGACGATAACTTTGGGCGGCGGCGGCGCTGCGTATTCATTGTTTTGACCGCAGGCGACGAGACCAGCGGCCAGACCGGCAGTGACAGCAACGCAGAGTACTGCGCGAACGAACCAGGTGGAGCTCATGGCCGGCACCTTCCAACATGTTCGAAAGAAGAAGGGAAATATGCAATCAATGCCGCGGCACGTTTGCCGCTACGATCCGACTTCGCCCCCGCATTGGCAAGCCGAAAGATGCGGAAGACGCATGCAGCAATACCCAGCATGCCACGAAAATGCGATCGGCGCCACGATGGGCGCCGATCGTTGCCAAAATCGAAGAAGTGTTTGGCGCGCGCCGATCCTACGAGCTTTGATCGAGCACGGTCACGGCGCGACGATTCTGTGACCAGCAGGAAATATCGTTGCACAGCGCCACCGGCCGCTCCTTGCCGTAGGAGATTGTGCGCATGCGGGAAGCGGCAACGCCGCGCGACACCAAATATTGACGCACGGTCTCGGCGCGCCGGGCGCCGAGCGCGATATTGTATTCGCGCGTGCCACGCTCGTCAGCATGTCCTTCGATGGTGAACGAGTAGCGATTGTAGTTATTGAGCCATTGTGCCTGCTTGTCGAGCGTGGCGCGGGCTTGATCCGAAAGCTCGGACGAGTCGGTATCAAAAAACACGCGATCACCGACATTAACAACGAAATCCTGCTGACTGCCGGGCGTTGCTGCTCCGGCGGCCAGGCTTTGATCGGAGTTCTTGGCGCAGCCTGCCATCGCGAGCGCAGCCACGATAGCGACGGCGAAGCTCGCGCCGCGGACGATACTCGCCATGTTCATTCCGGTGCCTCCATACTTACCGCACTGCGTTGTGGCCGGACATGGTTGGTCAAGGGTTCTAGCAGCATGCGGGTCTAGCAGCCCCTTCGTTAAGCGAAGGTTCCGTCAACCTTGATGCAACCTTGCAAAAATGCCTCGACCCTGCGCATCCCCCGGAAAGCTTGTGCAATGGTTAATGCGGCGTCAATGCGGCGACTCTGTGGAACCGCGACTGCATTATGACAGAAGCGGCGACCAGGCCGGATCGGATCCGTAATTTGGCGTTGGAACCCGCTGCTCGGCGCGC
>JAJPJB010000012.1 GCA_021324465.1 Hyphomicrobiaceae bacterium | reverse complement strand
GTGGGTCTTGGGTACATAGTCCTGCACGCGCGGCGGCAGAAGCTGCGCGTCATCAATCTTCCAGGGGCGAAAATCCTTGCTCATAGCCCCACAAAGAATCAGACTCGCCCAAACTTGACCAGCCACTACTTGGACAGGCTCCTAGCCCACGGTTTCGACCGGGTACAGCGGAGCCGGCATGGCCGGATCCAGGGACCACGCATACCAATCCAGACCCCAGATATTGTTCTCGATCTCGCCGTGCACTGTCGAGGCAAAGCCGATCACGCCGGGCGCCCGCCGTGTTTCATCTATGCCGGTCAAGTCCCAATGCTTGGGCTCGATCACATCGTAATTCCACCACTTCGCCTTGAGCTCCCGGCCGGCAATGTTGAAGCGGCAATGCCAAGGCTTGCTCCAATCGAGTCGTTGGCCGAGCCATACGACACCAAGTTCGATTCTCGCCGTCTCGCCGATATGCCAGATGCTGACCACGTCGCTTCTGTCTTCACGCTCGCGATAGATCGCGGCCGCATAACAGGTCGGCAAAGCAAGGCTGTCCGCGCGCGCCACAACCCAGCCTTGATAGGAATGCCGCATCTGCGGATGCCGTGCGTCCGGCGCGAACATGCGCGCAACGATGTCGACGTCGCCCAAGTAGCCGGTTAGCTCCGCTGGAAGCAACGAAACAAACGAGTTGGATATGCCGCCCTGCAGCTTGCGGTACAAGAGCTGCGGTGTCATCGCCCCGACGTGATGCGCGGGCGCAAGCCGCCATTCAAGTGGATCGGGCTCCCGCTTCGACAGATTTTTGCTGGGCTCGAAATATTGTGCGCTCGCTGCGTCGGTGAGCTTCAAGAACTGATCGATGCCAGGCACATCGAAGATCGATTGCCAATCCGTCAGACCGAATCGGTGCAAGTCAAAGGCTTGGCAAATCTGCATTGGAGGCGAGAGGCGGCCGGCATGCTCGGTTCCCCGCCGAGCTGCCAAATGTTGTCTTTATCCTCCGTCGGCGTCGGCATCGCCATCGCCATCGCCATCCGGCAGCGTAACGGTGCCGGCCGATGTCGTGACCGAGTTGACGATGCTGAACAGCGACTCCGGCAGCCAGTTGTACGGATCATCCTGCCGCTGACGCGCCATCAGGCTCTTGCCGCCTTTCTGATCCCAGTAAAGCCGCAAGCCGCCCCAGACGCCATGATAGTCCGCCTCGCCCACGCGGCCTTCAACAAAAGCCGTGACCAGATACGGACTCGAGATTGGCAGCGCAACCTCGCCGCCCAAAGCGAGCGCGTCTTTGCCGCCAAGATAACGATGCCCGACAAAGAGCTTGGTGTTGTCATTGGCGTACCAGGCGAGATTGATCTCGTCGAAGAACCGCGTCCGCACATCGTAGGTCTGAAAGAATGTCGTCACGGCGACAGGGGAGGCAACGACGCTGGTGACCGCGGTCTGCGAATTGCCAAATTCGACGCCGGCGATGCCTTGGACGGTGAACGGCCCAAAATAGGCTTCGCCCTCGCCAGCGACATGATCGGCGTGCAGTCCGCCGAACTGATCCCAGTAGGTATGCGAACCGTAGATGCCGACGAGCCCGCGCGAAGGGTCCCGCCAGAAAAGGTGTCCGGCTACCGCGCCGAAATAACGATTGTCAAAGCTGCCGCTGGCGCCGTCGAGTTGGAAACCAAACGCATTGCCAATGGGGAAAGATAGCGAACCCTGACCGCCGGCCAAGCTCCGATTCGCCAAGGTGCCGCCGAGCCCGCCCACTTTCCAATTGAACCCGTCGACGGCCGGCGCAACCCATGCCGGAACTTGCGGCGGCGCTTTTGTCGGCACAGCAACATCTGCCGCCTTGACCTTGAGCGACAGGACTACAAGCGCGCTCGTGAGAATGGTCGTACAGAGCAGGCGCGATTTGGCAGACACAATGAGCCCCCAATTGCGTAAAGCATGCAATTTGTGAGTATCAATTTACATATATTTCTTGGGGTTGAAAGCCTCGGCAGAGTTCTGTGCTGCGAGGGCTGGCGCATGTGTCTTTCCCGCCACACTGGTGGCATGATGCCCTACGAAGATAAACATTGGAAATGACAACAATTTTCAGCGCCGAAGCATTTCACCGGTTTGCTGCAGTCCTGGCGCAGACCGAGTGCCTGCCGCGTCCAGCGCTCGACGCTTACCAAGAGGGACTTCTCAAGCGACTCGCGTCCTTCGCTTATAGGCACTCCCCATTCTTCGCGGAGCGGCTCAAACCACTATTTCGCCACGGCGAAGAGCCCGATTTGCGCTATTGGCGCGAGATTCCCGTCCTGAGGCGGCGCGAGCTTTTAACGGACATCGATCGCATTAACCCCATCCGAGTTCCCGAGGAGGTTGGCGCTGTCGCAACCCGCCGAACCTCCGGTACCACGACCGGAGTGCGCATGAGTTTCCAGATTTGCGATATGGCGAAGCTGGCGGCGGAAGGCATGATGCATCGGCTCTATCGCTGGCATGGCTTCGATCTGACCGCGCCGATGGCCAGCATCCGATACTACAGCTCCGGACGCAGGGTCTATCCGAACGGCATCACCGAGCCGTCGTGGTGCTATGCTTATGAAGCGCCGCACTACACGCTCGATTATCGCACGTCGGTGCCGGACATGGTCGAGTGGCTGATGCGGCACCGGCCGCGTTATCTGCTTACGTTTCCGTCGATCGCGCATGATCTGGCCGCGCAAGCGAGAATCGAGCACGTAAAGGTCGATGCCATTGTCGGCATCAGCGAACTGGTCTCTACCGACACTGCGGTTGACGTGCAGGCAAAGCTCGGCTGCGAAATCCTGCGAATCTATGCCTGCGCCGAGATGGGATGCATCGCACTGCACTCGGAAGCTGAGCACGAATACGAGATCTGCGAAGAGACCGTGCTCGTCGAGATTCTGGATGAAGGCGACAACCCGGTTGCTCCGGGCGAGACGGGCCGTGTCATTCTCACCAGCCTGTATAATTATGCGACCCCGTTTATCCGCTATGAAATCGGCGACTATGCGACGCTGTCCGACATGCCAGCCGCAAGCGGTCGAACACTGCAGAAGCTCAAGCGCGTCGTCGGGCGCAAGCGCAACGCGCTTGTCCGCCGCAGCGGCGATCGCCTCTGGGATTTCGATGTCATCACGCCGCAGCTGCGCGAGCAGTTTCCCTCGCATTGCTTTCTGATCGAGCAGCCGGACCTCGACACGATTGTGGTTTCGTTCGTACCCGATCCCGCCAGGGAGGTCGTACCCGACCAGGACGCGCTGACGAGCTACTTCAGGGGGCTGCTTCGGACACCCGTCAAGCTCGAGCTTAAAACCGTGGACGCCATAGTGCGCAGCAGCGGCGGCAAGCGGGAGCGCATAGTCTCCGCCGTCGCACAGCAATAGGGGCGTCGCGGCGGAATTGTCTTAATCGTCGTGCCCGCACTTGTCGCAGGCATCCACGCCTTAAGGGTTGTCGAGGCAAAGACGTGCATGGCCGGAACAAGTCCGCCATGACGAACCAACTCATCACACTTTGGTCCAGTGCGGCCAAAGCAGAAGGCCCGGGATCGCTCCCGGGCCTTCGCATTTCGCATCGCCTGACGCGGACTTAGAAGTCCATGCCACCGCCGCCCGGCGGCATGGCCGGCGCTTCCTTCTTCTTCGGCAGTTCGGCGACCATCGCCTCGGTGGTGATGAGCAGCCCCGCGACCGAGGAGGCGCCCTGCAGCGCTTGCCGCACAACCTTGGTCGGGTCGATGATGCCCTTCTTCACCATGTCGGTGTATTCACCGGTCTGCGCGTCGAAGCCGTAGGCATATTGATCCTTCTCCAGGATCTTGCCGATGATGACCGAGCCGTCCTCACCGGAATTCACCGCGATCTGCCGCGCCGGCGCCGACAGCGCCTTGCGCACGATCTCGACGCCGTGCTTCTGGTCCTCGTTGGCGGTGCGCACGCGCTTGAGCGCTTCGGTGGCGCGCAGCAGCGCAACACCGCCGCCCGGCAGGATGCCTTCCTCGACCGCGGCTCTCGTCGCATGCATTGCGTCGTCAACGCGATCCTTGCGCTCCTTCACCTCGACCTCGGTGGCGCCGCCGACGCGGATCACCGCAACGCCGCCGGCCAGCTTCGCCAGCCGCTCCTGCAGCTTCTCGCGGTCGTAGTCCGAGGTGGTCTCCTCGATCTGCGCCTTGATCTGCGTAATGCGGTCCTCGATGTCCTTCTTCTTGCCGGCGCCGTTGACGATCGTGGTGTTCTCCTTGTCGATCATCACCTTCTTGGCCTTGCCGAGCATGTTCAGCGTGACATTCTCGAGCTTGATGCCGAGATCTTCGCTGATCGCGGTGCCGCCGGTCAGGATCGCGATGTCCTGCAGCATGGCTTTGCGGCGATCGCCGAAGCCCGGCGCCTTCACGGCCGCGACCTTCAGCCCGCCGCGCAGCTTGTTGACGACCAGCGTTGCGAGCGCTTCGCCTTCGACGTCCTCCGCAACGATGAGCAGCGGCTTGCCGGTCTGCACCACGGCTTCGAGCAGCGGCAGCAGCTCGTTGAGCGCCGAGAGCTTCTTCTCGTTGATGAGGATGTAGGGATCCTCCATCTCGACACGCATCTTGTCGGCATTGGTGATGAAGTAGGGCGAGATATAGCCGCGGTCGAACTGCATGCCTTCGACGACGTCGAGCTCGGTCTCGAGACTCTTGGCCTCTTCGACCGTGATCACGCCTTCATTGCCGACCTTCTTCATCGCCTCGGCGAGGAAGCGGCCGATCTCCTGATCGCCATTGGCCGAAATCGTGCCGACCTGGGCGATCTCGTCGTTGTTGGTGATCTTCTTGGAGTTCTTCTTGAGCTCCTCGACCACGGTCTCGACCGCGAGATCGATGCCGCGCTTGAGGTCCATCGGGTTCATGCCGGCGGCCACCGCCTTGGCGCCTTCCTTGACGATGGCGGCGGCGAGCACGGTCGCAGTGGTGGTGCCGTCACCGGCAATGTCGGAGGTCTTCGAGGCGACCTCGCGCACCATCTGCGCGCCCATATTCTCGAACTTGTCGTCGAGTTCGATCTCCTTGGCGACGGTGACGCCGTCCTTGGTGATGCGGGGGGCGCCGAACGACTTGTCGAGGACGACGTTGCGGCCTTTTGGGCCAAGCGTCACCTTTACGGCATTGGCAAGAATGTCGACGCCGCGCAGCATCTTGTCGCGCGCATCGACGGAGAATTTGACTTCCTTGGCAGCCATGGAAATTCACTCCTGATTTCGTCGTCACCCTGATGTGCGAGCGAAGCTCGCCTCGAAGGGTGCTGGCTCGGATGTCATTCCTTCGGAGGCCGCGGTGCGGCCACCTGGAATGACGGTTCGGGGTTACGCGGCTTTCTTCCTGGCGACGGGCTCGTCGATAATGCCCATGATGTCGGACTCCTTCATGATCAGGAGCTCCTCGCCGTCGATCTTGACCTCTGTGCCCGACCACTTGCCGAACAGCACGCGGTCGCCGACCTTGATATCGATCGGGATGAGCTTGCCCTGCTCATCGCGGCCGCCCGGCCCGACGGCGATCACTTCGCCCTGCGAGGGCTTTTCCTTGGCGGTATCGGGGATGATGATGCCGCCGGCGGATTTCTCCTCGGCATCGATACGCTTGACGACGACGCGATCGTGAAGCGGACGGAACTTCATGATGTCCTCCTAGGTATTGCAAGTAAAAGAAGTTTTTTAGAGACGCGGCCCCTGTGGTCCCTCAGGTCACCGGCTTGGGGAGCGACAGAATGTCGTCCCATTGCGCGGCGACATGGGATTGCAATTTTGGGCCCGCAAGGGGTGTCGGCAAAATTTTTAGCACTCACTTGGAGTGATTGCCAACAATCAATTTGGGTGGTTAACGCCGGGTGGGTTCCGAGTGATTTTCAAATATTTACGGTGTCAGACCTCCGAAACCTCCTGCCCGCAGGCTCCGTTGAATCGGTCGAAACGCTTGAAAGGCCTTGGCTGGCACGGATGCACAGACGGTTGTTAGCAGGGAAGATAGTGTGCTGCTAGTGCCTTGAAAGTAAACAACTTTTTCATTTTTGAGGCTTGCAATCATGCTACGAGTCTCGAAACACTCCCGCGATTGGGATTGGAGGGCACGCAATGGCTTCGAAGCATGTTCCTGACCGCGCATTCCGCAAGCAGATCGAAGGCTACGGATTAACCACGGCCAATATCCTTTACCGGCGGCCGGACCATCCCTGGCTGCTGCAATCCTATGTCTGGCAGGACTACGACCTCTGCCCCGGTTTTCCGGTGCTAAACAAATTTCTCAACTTCTGGTTGGAGACGCTCGAGGGACCGCTACACTCAGTGACCGTGGCGCATGCACGGCTGATCAAGCCGACCGAAATCCGCGCCATAGACGGCGAATTCCGGCTGCATTGATTTTCAAGTCGGAGAGATCGTCTTCGCTTAAGAAGAGAGACAGGCGACGGACGGCAGATGGCGGATGAAATCCTGTCTTGCGTGGCTTGCTCTTTTTGTCCTCCGTCGTTGTCCTTCGTCAACCGCACCGCAAAATTAATTTTGCGAGATACTGCCGTAAAATTGGTATAAACATCTATTATTCCATGACAATTTAGTGATCCTGAAGTGACGCGCACGCGGTTGTGCGTCGCGAAACAGTGCGTACATGGCAGAGAGGGCGACAGCCTCGAATGAGGAGACGAATATGAAAGTCCTCGGTACCAAGACAATGATCTCTGCGCTGGCGCTTGTCGCGCTCTTGACCACCCCCGCTCTCGCAGCAAAGCGGCATCAGCCCATCCAGGATGCGGCCGTCGCAGGCTATTACGATGCGAATGCTATCCCGGGCTATGACAGCCAAGGTAATGTCGTCGCCGTTCCCAACCCGGACCAGTACGGCGCCGTGACCCAGCGCTAATGGTAGCTCGGATCGAGCGCCGCTCGATCCAGGCGCAATAATTCTCCCGGATAACGCGCGAGCGCGTTATCCGGGCTTCTATGATAAAACTCCCACGATCGCGCCGAGCAGGCAGGTCGTCAGTGTGCCCGAAACGATCGACTTCAGCCCGAGCGACACGACCTCATCGCGCTTGGTCGGGCACATCGTGGCAAGTCCCGCGATCATGATGCCGAGCGAGCCGAAATTGGCAAAACCGCACATCGCATAGAGCATGATCAGCCGCGAGCGCGGCTCGAGCGCGTCGGCCGGCAGCGCTGCAAGCTGCAGATAAGCGACGAATTCGTTGAGGATCGTTTTCAGTCCCATCAGCCCGCCGGCGGTGACGGCTTGCGACCAGGGAATACCCATCAGCCAGCAGACCGGCGCCATGATCCAGCCGAGCGCGCGCTGCAGCGTGAGCGGTGAGCCCAGCACGTCCGGTAACAGGCCGAGGATCGCATTGGCCAGATGCACCAGTGCGACAAAGACGATCAGCATCGCGCTGATGTTGAGCAGAAGCTCGAGCCCGCGCCGGTGCCTTTGACGATCGCATCCATCGTGGAATCGGCGACCTGCTCGACCTTGTCGGCACCGGGGTCGCCGCCGGTATGTCTGCGCTCCGGGTCGGGCACCATGATCAGGCTGATGAAGATCGCCGCCGGCGCGCCGAGCACGGAGCACACCGCGATATGGCCCGCGGCATTCGGGATTGCGTTCGCTAAGATCGTCGCGTAGAGCACGAAAACGGTGCCGGCGATGCCGGCCATGCCGCCCGTCATCACCACGAACATTTCGCTGCGCGAGAGCCGCGCCAGGTAGGGTCGGATGAACAGCGGCGCCTCGACCTGGCCGACAAAAATGTTTGCCGCCGTCGACAGCCCGACCGCACCGCCGACATCGAGCGTTTTTTCCAGCGCCCAGGAAAAGCCGCGCACAATCGGCGGCATGATCCGCCAGTAGAACAGCAACGACGACAGCACGCTCATGACGAGCACCACCGGCAGCGCCTGAAAGGCGAGAATGAAATCCGAGCCCGGCGTCTTCGGATCGAAGGGCAGCGGCCCGCCGCCGACATAGCCGAACACGAACGCTGTGCCGGCGCGTGTAGCATCGGCGATCGCATCGACCGCGCGGCTGACCGCATTAAAGGCTGTCTGCGTTTGCGGCGCTTTGAGCATCAGCGCGGCCAGCGCAAAAGTGAGGGCAAGCCCGGTAACCACCTGCCGCCACGGCACCGCGCGGCGGTTCTCGCTGATGGTCCAGGCGACTGCGATGATGGCCGCGACGCCAAGCGCCGATTGCAGACTTTGCATTTCGATGAAGCCCCGATGCACCCCCCGGCCACCCCCGGCGACGCCAGTGTACAGGATTTGCGCCGAACACCCGCAAAAGGCTGCGGGCAGGTACAATGTCGCCGTTCAGGCGCGAACCCGACATCCCTTGCAGATCGGCCGAAGCCAGGACGGACACGGGAGCGGACATCAGATCTCTCCGGCTCTACTGCCGATTTGGATAGAATTGACGCCTTCCACGGGTCGAGCAACCGCATCCGCGCATGAGAGATCAAGTCAGCCATGAGCTATGCTGAAGCGGCGCTCATAATCCTGCTCACTGCAATTGTCGCAGTTGTGGCGACAGGCTTTGCTCGGCGCGCTTTAGGCCTTCACGCCCGTCAACAACATCACGAAGTCGGCAATCCCGTTTATCTGCATGGCTGCGCAGCGGCTCAATGCATGCTGCGCGCCACACCCTAAAAGTTGACGCGATCCGTAAGAAAGCGCGTTCAGGCCGCAGCCGTTTCGACGGCCCGACGCGCGTCATGATCCGATTTGCCCGATTGCGGCAGCATGAAGCCATCGAAGAATGCGGCGAGCTCGCCGTATGCGTCGAGCGGCAGGACATGAGCGACATACTGATCCGGGCGTACGACAATCATGCAGCCGGCCTGCCGATCGATGCCGCGCATGGCAAAGATGTCATTGCCGCTCCTGTGGTCGGCGCAGAATATCTTTTCGTAGTCGATCAGGCCGTAACGTCCCTTGCGTGGCAGAAGGAGCGGGGGCATGGCCTCGATGGCAAGCTCGCGATGCGCTTGCTGGAATACTGCGCGGATATCGATCGCGGCGTCGATATCCACGCCGCTTGGGGTATATTTTCGGATGGGCGAGCCCGGATCCTCCGCGAGAAAATCGCACAAGCGGCGGATGGCGGAATTTGCCGCACCCGGATTTCCGGTCCCTGCAAAGGCGAAGATTCGAAAGCGCCCATCGGCTTTGATCACGTGGCCAAGCTGAAGCGGCTTGGCATCCGCAAGGCGGATCACCGGGGCGGAATGAAAGCGCTTTCCGATCTCGAAACCCTGCGCCAGATGCTGGTGCACGGATGTGCCGGTCAGGATCGAGGGAGCATAATGCGTCGCTGTTCCCGCAGTGTAGCGTCCGGACCTGACGAAATAGCTTTGCGTCTTGGTAGGGTCGGCCCCGCCGCCGTTCTTGCGTGTCGAGGCGATGAGCGCGGCCCATTCGCGATCGAAGTCGATCAGTTCCTTGGCAATGGCGCGGCGCTCCGCGGAATAGGTGTGCAAGAGCGATGGTGCGCAGAGCTTGCGCAGCACGCAAACGAGCTTCCATCCGAGATTGAAGGCATCCTGCATGGAAACATTCATGCCTTGCCCGGCCTTTGGACTATGGGTGTGGCAGGCGTCACCGGCGATGAATATCTGCGGCAGCCGCGTGGCGACTTCTTGCTCCGGCACATCATCGAACTTGTCGGTCAGGCGCTGGCCGATTTCATAGACCGACCACCAAGGGACCTCCTTCACCTCGAGCCGATACGGATTGAGAATGCGTCGAGCCTTCGCGATGATGTCGTCGAGGATGATGTTGCGGCTTGCCACCCGTTCGCCGATTTCGAGCTCGGCAAGTTCGACATAGAGGCGCACGAGATAGCCGCCCTCGCGCGGGATGACGAGAAGACTGCCCTCGCCCGCGGTCTGGACGAGTGACTTGCGGCGAATGTCCGGGAAATCGGTGACGGCCAGGACATCCATGACGCCCCAGGCGTGATTGGCGGAATCGCCGGAAAGCTCGCGCCCGATCGAGCTGCGGACGACGCTGCGCGCGCCGTCACAGCCTACCACATAGCGGGCCTTGATCATCTCGAGCTGGCCCTGATGCGGGGAATCAACCCGCTCGAGCGTTACGGTTACGCGCTGCCCGTCACCAGCACGGCCGCCTGGCGCGGGCCGAACGGAAACGACGCGCCGCGCATAGTACGGCTCGAGCTTTGCCGCCGATCTGCGCATGAGATCGAGATAGAGATCATGCACGCGCGCCTGATTGAGAACGACATGCGGGAATTCCGACAGCCCGTCTTCGACATCTTGAACGACGCCGCTGCGGACGATGTTTGCGGGTTGTTTGTCGTCCGGTTTCCAGAACGTCGTCTCGTTGATCCAGCAGGCTTCTTTCAGGACCCGCTCGCTGAAGCCGAAGGCTTCGAACATTTCCATCGTCCGGCAGGCGATGCCGTCGGCCTGGCCGCGCAGCATGCGGCCCGGCTTCTGCTCGACGATGCAGGTCCTGATGTCGGGAAAGGCGGATAATTGCGCCGCAAGCGTCAGTCCGGCCGGTCCGCAGCCGACGATGAGGACATCGACCTCTGCGGGAACCGGACCTTGAGCGCCCGGGGGCGGACAGCGCTCCGCGCGGTCGAAGATCTCCGGGTCGCCCGGCTCGAATCCGTTCAGGTGAAACTGCATGGTCGTTGCCTATCGAATGGCCGCCGCCGGCGCGCACTGGACCGCTTCAGTTCGCCGCAAGCGGGTGCAAGCGAAATAAGGCCATTAATCAGCGTGCCGATCATCAGCATGCTGAGCATTGCTCAGCATGCTGAATATCAGTATGCTAGTCAAGTGCGATTGCGGTGGAGCGTCCGGGACAGGCGCCAGGAACGGGCACGCAGCGAAAGGTAGCCATGAAAGACGTGCATGACATGCCCGGGCATCTCGCGCGCCGGTTCCAGCAGATTGCGGTGGCCGTGTTCCTCGCCGAAGTCGAGGACGCCGGCTACGACCTCACGCCCGTGCAATACGCGGCGCTCGCGGCGGTCAGCGCCAGTCCGGGGATCGATCAGGTCACCCTTGCGGGATTGATCGCCTATGACCGCACCACCATTACCGGGGTGGTCGACCGGTTGGTGCAGAAAGGTCTGGTCGCGCGTCACGCGAAGCGTGGCGACAGGCGGGCGCGCGAATTGAAAATCACCGATGCCGGGCGACGCACGCTCCGCGGCATCACGCCGGCGGTGGAAGCGGCGCAGCAGATCATGCTGCGCGGCCTGACTGATAGCGAAGCCAAGGAGCTTGTGCGCCTCTTGCAGAAGGCCATCGCTGCCGGCAATGCACTCAGCCGCGCACCGCTGCGCGGGACGGCGACGCGTTGAGTTACCTCAGCGCTCCTCGCTAAGGTCGTCCCCGCCGAGCGCGGCCTTGAAATTGCCAAACGCGACAGGCCGCCGTGTGACATGCCGGCAGAGGGAGCCCTCAATGAATATCCGCTTCGAATTTGGTTCGCTTGCGCTCGATGCCGAGCTGCTCGATACACCGACCGCAAAGGCGATCGCCAAGGCGCTGCCGTTTTCGGGCGAGGCGCTGACCTGGGGCGAGGAGGTTTATTTCGAAATCCCGGTGCGTGTCGCGCGCGAAAAGGAGGCGCGCGTCGTCGTCGAGCCGGGCGAGATCGCCTATTGGCCGGACGGCCACGCCATTGCCATCGGCTTCGGCCGTACGCCGATTTCCAAAGGCGGCGAGACGCGGCTGGCGAGCCCTTGCAATATATGGGCGAAGGCGCTCGGCGATGTGAAGTCACTCGCCAAGGTCCGCGCCGGGACGAAGATTAAGGTCAGCGCGGTAGCGTAACGCGGTAAGGTGGGCACCGCAACACGAGGCAGCGCGCGAGGACAATCGTCCCCCGCGGCGCCACCGCGGTTGCGACGGAGCAGGCGATTTTGCCCATCTTACAGACGCTACGCGCTGCAAGGCCAAGCGCGTGGACAAAATCGAGGGGCCGGCGCCAACGCGGTAGGGCGCGTGGCGGGAAGAAGGAGAAACTTTATCCGCGTCCCACATAAGGCATCAGATTCGCCATTACCGTCATGAACAGCACGTTGGTGTCGAGCGGCAGGCTCGCCATGTAGACTACGGCGCGGCCGACATCTTCGGCGGCCATGCGCGGCTCGATCATTTTGCGCCCGTCCGGTTGCAGCACGCCTTCGCCCTGCACCATGCGCTCGGTAAGCGGGGTCGCGGCATTGCCGATATCGATCTGGCCGCAGCAGATGTCGAAGCCGCGGCAGTCGAGCGCGGTCTGCTTGGTGAGCCCCGTCACCGCGTGCTTGGTCGCGGTATAGGCCGCCGATTGCGGCCGCGGCGTATGCGCCGAGATCGAGCCGTTATTGATGATGCGCCCGCCGCGCGGATTTTGCGCTTTCATGATCTTGATGGCTTCCTGCGTGCAAATGAACAGGCCGGTGAGATTGGTGGCGACCACGGCATTCCACTTGTCGAGCGGCAGATCCTCGATCGGCATGGCTGGCGCGCCGATGCCGGCATTGTTGAACAAAAGATCGAGCCGGCCGTAGGTTTCCTTGGTCTTGGCGAACAGCGCCTTGATCGAGGCGGGATCGGCGACGTCCGCAGGCACCGGCAAGGCTTCTCCCGGCGTCTGCGCGCCTTCCTTGGCGACAGCCTCGAGCATCTCCTTGCGCCGGCCGGCGAGCACGACGGCATAGCCTTCTCTCATCAGCGCCAGCGTTACCGCGCGGCCGACGCCCGTGCCGGCTCCCGTGACCAATGCGATCTTTTTCTGCGTCGCCATGCGTGCCTCCCCTCCTGCTTTGCCGCCGGATAGTGGCGAAGGCCATGCGCGGCGGCAATCCCTCTCCCGTCATTCCGGCAATCGTCGGCATCATTTCGGGCCGCCGTGCAAGCGACGAATCCGGAATCCATAATCACGGGCGGCCGAGATCAAGCTCTAAGGCGGGAACTATGGATTCCGGGTTCGCGCTGCGTGCCGGATTGATGATCCGAGGGCGCTACGACGCGAGCGCGACTTCCTGGTCGGGGCTGCCGACGCGATATTCCTCGGGCGCGGCGAGGCGGTGATCGATGTCGTGGGCGGTGCCGGGTCTGCCGAAGCGATAGCCCTGCATCGAATGCACGCCGGCGGCGCGCAGGAACAGATGCTGCTCGGCGGTCTCGACGCCTTCGGCGGTGACCTTCATGCCGAGGCCGCGGCCAAGGCTGACCACCGCATGCACGATCGCCGCCGCGTCGGGCGCCTTTTCGATCGAGCGCACGAAACTCGAATCGATCTTGAGCTTGTCGAACGGAAAGCGCCGCAGATAGAGCAGGCTCGAATAGCCGGTGCCGAAATCGTCGAGCGCAAAACGCACGCCGATCGCCTTCAGCCGCAGCATCGACAGTTCGGCTGTCTCGAGATTGCCCAGGAGCGTGCTTTCGGTGAGCTCGAGCTCGAGCCGGTTGGCATCGAAATCGGTCTCGGCCAGGATGCGCTCGATTACTTCGACGAAGTCGGACCGGCGGAATTGCAACGGCGAGACATTGACCGCGATGGTCAGCCCCGGCCAGTTGCGGCCGTCGAGACAGGCGCGGCGCAGCATCCATTCGCCCAGCTCGACGATGAGTCCGGAATGCTCGGCGATGGGGATGAAGCGCGAAGGTGGAATCTCGCCGTGCACCGGATGGGTCCAGCGCGCCAGCGCCTCGACGCCCACAATAGTATCGCCGGCCGAGTTGACGATCGGTTGATAGGCGGCGCGCAGGTCGTCGTTCTTGATCGCCTGCAACAGATCGCCTTCCAGAAGCTTGCGGCTCGACAGATCGGCGTCCATCGCCGCGTCATAGATGCAGGCGCGATTGCGGCCTTCGTTCTTGGCGCGATACAGCGCCATGTCAGCATACCGCAAAATGTCGGCGGCATCGTTGGCGCGACGATCGATCACCGCGATGCCGATCGAAGCGCCGATGATGATGTTGTGGCCGCTGATCGCGTAGGGTGCGCATACCGCCGAGATGATGCGCCCGGCGATCGCCTGCAGCGAATAAGAATCGGAGGCGCAGGCGGTAATGATGGCGAATTCGTCGCCGCCAAGGCGGGCGACAAGGTCGTCGCCGCGCATGATGCGGCTCAATCGCTGGGTGACGTTGAGGATGAGCTCGTCGCCGATGTGGTGGCCGAGCGTGTCATTGACGTCCTTGAAGTGGTCGAGATCGATATAGAACACGGCAGCGGTCGGGCCGCCGGCGCGGACTTCGCCGATGGCGCGTTCCAGCCGCTCGCTGAAATAGATGCGGTTCGGCAGGCCGCAGACGGGGTCGTGCAGCGCCAGATGCCGCAGCTGCCGCTCGCCGGCCTCGATCTCTTCCGAGGTGCGCCGCATGTGGCGCATCACCAGCGCCACCAGCAGCGCAAAACCGCCAAGGGCCACCGCAATGAACGGCAGGATGCTCGCCACGATCGAAGCGCCGGGGTGCGACGGCATCCAGGCGAAACGCGCGATCACGCCGCCTTGCGGGTCGGTGAGATCGACGACGCTGTCGCCATTTACCTCCCGCGGATCGTCGATGTTGCGCAAATGCGCGAGCTGCAGATGCTCGCCGACATTCTTTAACAGCCGGTCGGCGACGTATTTCACCGACAGCACGATTGGCGCTCCGCTATTGCCGGAGGCCAGATCAGCATCGGATCCGACCGCGACCGCAGCGACATAAGCAGGCTTGTTCAGAAAGCGCTGGAACAGCACGGTGCTGCGACCTGGTCTTGCCGGGTTCTGATCGAGGAGGACGGGCATGCCATTGTCCGGCATGGCGCTCAGGCGCCCGCGCAGCAAATCGATGGCGGGTTTCAATCCGGCGAGAATGTCAGGCGCATCGGCAGCAGCGGGATCAACGAAATGCTTGTAGACGATACGATCGTGGGCATCGACGATGATCTCGGCATCGCCGTGAAAGTAGCTCTCAATCCACTCGCCGATACGAATGTCGGCCCAGCCCGGGTCGAACGCGCCGCGGATTTTGGCGATCGAGCGCGGTGTGGCGGCGACGCTTTCCAGGACATGCAGGGCACGGATGCCGTGATCCAACATAGCCTGGCGGATCAGCTGCTGTTCGATCGCGAACGAAACCGCGTCCGCGCGCTGCGCCGAACTGAGCACCGCGACGATGATGCAGACGATGGCGACGGCAACGATCACGCCGATCGGCATGACCAGGCTCGTGCGCGCCCGGACCCACCGCGACCGCTTTCTTTCCCCGGCGATTGGCGATTGCGCCGAAGGCACCACGCTTGCACCCTTCGAATGACCGGCCGGACCTTAGGGAGAAAAGATTGCGAATGGATTGCGCTTAACACGAGTAAAGTCTCGAAGCGGTTGTATCGACTGGTTCCGCTTGCGCTCGTTAATGAAGAGTAAAGGCAGCCGGCTGCGGCGGCACTTTGGGGGCGGGGCGGGTGCCTTTAAGCGTTTTAGCGCCGGTTCGCGTAGGGCGGCCGCGGAATTCCGATATGGGCGGCCCGCAACGCAGCCGACCAGCGCTCGCGCAGGTCCGTGAAATA
The DNA here is from genome assembly GCA_021324465.1 of Hyphomicrobiaceae bacterium. GTDB lineage: Bacteria > Pseudomonadota > Alphaproteobacteria > Rhizobiales > Xanthobacteraceae > BOG-931. Next base: position 230 of record JAJPJB010000012.1, on the reverse strand, counting down.
AGGATCGCCCGGCTCGATTCTGTAGACGAGCTCCGGGTCGCAGATATCGCGCCGCACCACCAGAATATCGATCGGCATGCCGACGCTAAGATTGGAACGCATCGTGGAATCGATTGAAACGAGCCCGACCTTGAGCGCGTCGTATATATCCATTTCGTAAGTAATCGCGCGATCGAGCACCGGCTTGCCGTATTTGTGCTCACCGATCTGCAGATAGGGCGTGTCGGTGG
>JAJPJB010000003.1 GCA_021324465.1 Hyphomicrobiaceae bacterium | reverse complement strand
CGCCGGCCGACGTGGTCGATACCGTGCCCATGATCCGCTACTACATGGTACGCGATCTCACCGACAAGGATAAATCCGACTTCCAGAAGTTCATCGACTTCTCGGTCCAGACGGGCACGCTGCCGGCTAAGGTCGATGTCACCAAGTACCTGCAGGCGTACTGATAGACGCCGCGGAGAGACTCTTGCTGACGCGTTCCGCGCCAAACCCGACCAGCAAAGAAGCCGCGGACGCGGCACGACCGCACGTCACAATAAGGAGCCTGAGCAAGCGGTTTGCGAGCGCAGTCGTTTACGACAGCTTCGACCTTGACCTGCCTCGCGGCAAGCTCATTTCCATCTTCGGGCCAAACGGTTGCGGCAAGAGCACGCTCATCAATCTGATCGCCGGGCTCATCCCCCGCGACGCGGGCGAAATCCTCTTCGACGGCAAGCCGCTGAGCGACATCAAATTCGGCTACGTGTTTCAGAATTATCGTGAGGCGTTGTTTCCTTGGCTGCGTTCATTCGAAAACATCGAATATCCACTCAAGCTTATGAAAATGCCTGCAGCCGAACGGCGCTTGCGCGTTGAACGGCTGGTGGAGCGGCTTGGCGTTGCCATTGATCTTTCCAAATATCCCTATGAATTGTCCGGCGGACAACAGCAGCTGATCTCCATCATGCGCGCACTCGTGGTCGATCCGGAGATTCTGTTTCTCGATGAGCCATTTTCCGCGCTCGACTATGAGATGACACTGTTCATGCGCGAGCAGTTGCAGCGGGTGTTTCTGGAAACAGGAACAACGACGCTGCTGGTCTCGCACGACCTGGAGGAGGCGGTTTTCCTGGCCGATTACGTGCTCTTGCTGTCGCGTCACCCCGCGCGGGTCGCCGATTACGTGCCGTTTGCCGCGCCGCGTCCACGCAGTGACGCCACATTGTCGAACTCAGACTTTGTCGCCACCAAGGCGCACTGTCTCGAAGTGTTCCAGCGCGAAGTGAGGCGTGCATGAAACGTCTCGATCCCTATCTTCCGATCATCGGCGTGGTCGGCTTGATTGCGCTTTGGTACATCGCGGTCTGGCTTAAGCTCGTTGACCCGGTGCTGCTGCCGCTACCGACCGACACGTTCCACGCCATGTGGACCGGCATGACGGGAGGCAGGCTGGGCCGCGATTTTCTGTACACGGTCGAACGCACGACCGCGGCGACCGTAATCGCAGCCGTAATCGCGATTCCGCTTGGCATCGTTCTCGGTGCGTCCGAACGGCTCTATCGCTCAGTTGAATTTGTCATCGACTTCTTTCGCTCTACGCCGGCCTCGGCGATGTTTCCGCTATTTCTCGTGCTCTTCGGTGTCGGCGACCGCACCAAGATCTCGGTGGCTGCGTTCGGCGCAGCGCTGGTGATTCTGTTCAATGTCGCCTATGGCGTGATGAATGCGCGCAAGACAAGGCTGCTGGCGGCAAAGGTTATGGGCGCCTCACGGCTGCGCACGTTGTTTGACGTCACGTTGCTGGAATCTTTGCCGCAGACCTTCGTCGGCCTGCGCAATGGGGTGTCGCTGGCACTGGTCATCGTCGTGGTGGCCGAAATGTTCATCGGTTCGACCGATGGATTGGGCAATCGCGTATTCGAGGCGCAGCAATTGTTTCAAATGCCGGATATGTATGCCGCGATTTTTGCCGCCGGCGCGCTGGGTTACGGTCTAAACCTCCTGTTCTTGCTGGTCGAGCGGCGGTTCGTTCACTGGTCGGGAAAATGACGATCTCAGACCTGAGTCTGACGCGCAAAAGCGCGCGCGAACTGGCAAGCTTGATCGCAAGCGGACAGGCCTCTACGGTCGAAGTGCTTGACGCGCACTTGGCTGCGATCGAGGCGCTTAATCCAAAGCTCAATGCCATAATCACGCTTGCCGCCGATCAGGCGCGCGCGGCGGCGAAAGCGGCGCAGGCGGCGATCCGATCGGGTGCCAAGCTTGGGCCGCTGCATGGACTGCCGCTCGCCATCAAGGATGTGACGCCGACCGCCGGCATCCGCACCACCTACGCTTCGCCGCTATTCAAAGATCACGTGCCGCAAGAGGATGCGGAGGTCGTTCGCCGTCTCAAAGCAGCCGGCGCCATCGTGATCGGCAAGACCAATACGCCAGAATTCGCTTGTGGCGCCAATACTGACAACATCTTGTTCGGACCGACGCGCAATCCGTGGAATCCGGCGCTGAGCCCCTCAGGATCGTCGGGCGGCTCCGCGGCCGCGGTTGCGAGCGGCATGGTGCCGTTGGCGCATGGCACCGATTTCGGCTGCTCGATCCGTATCCCGGCGGCCTTCTGCGGGATTGTCGGTATTCGGCCGACGCCGGGCCTCGTGCCGAATTATCCGATGGCGCTCGCCTGGGACCCGGGCCAGGTTCACGGACCACTGGCACGCGATGCGGAAGATGCCGCTCTCATGCTGGATTGTATGATTGGTTTCAGTCGGTTGTCACCGATCTCGGTTACACCGCCATGGTCAAGTGCGGCGGTCGAGATCAAGCGTGCCACAGCGCCCAAGGGTTTGCGGATCGCCTTTGTCCCGGATATTGCCGGAATTGGCGTCGAGCAGGAGATCGAATCGATCTGCCGCGCCTCGGCGCAGAGACTCGAGGCAGAAGGCGCGGCTGTTGAAGAGATCGCATTCGACGTCTCTGATGGACGCCCGCCCTATCAAGTATGGCGTGGCCTATGGATGGTCGGTCAACGCTATCGCGAGCTGGCGCATCTTGAAGAGTTCGGCGGCAATCTCAAAGGGAACGTGAAGTCGGGATTGCAACTGACCGCGATTGATTTTGCAGCCGCGGAGCACAAGCGCCAGGAGATATTCCATCGCTTCCGCGGCCTGTTCGAGCGCTTCGATGTTTTGCTCACGCCAGCGGCCCCGGTGCGACCGTTTCCGCTGACGATGAACTTTCCGAACGAGATTAATGGACGGAAGTTCGAGAATTATGTCGATTGGATCGCGCCTGCCTTTTTGGTGACGCTCGTGAGCTTGCCGGCCGCCAGCGCGCCGGCGGGTCTGACTTCTGATGGGCTGCCGGTAGGCATGCAGATCGTGGCGCCGCGCTTTCAGGAGCCACTTATCCTTGCCGTTGCTGCGCTGATCCAACGCTCAAGCGGTATCGGATGGCCGCCGCATTGTTTGGCAAAATTGCCGTAACGTGCCACATGCGCAATGCGGCTATGAGTGCCAGCTGCGTGCGCCTTTCAAACAAAGTCGCGTGATCCGCGGCAGCGTGCGATGTTCTCACTTGGTCAACGCGGCCGCCTTGGCCGCGCTTTGGCGAATGCGCGGCGCCGCAAAATCGATGAAAGCGCGCGTCTTGAGCGGCAGCAAGCCCTGACCGACATCAACCAGATGGATCGGCAGCGGCTCGGGCTCGAATTTTGCCAGCACGATTTTGTAGTCGGCCCGCAACACATTACGCCGCGATTCACGGAAACCGAGATCGACGCGGCGCTCTCGCCGGTCCGCGCACGGATCGCGCAGCTTGAGGCTGAAAACAAGATGCTGCGCAAAAGGTTGAGAACCGCCGAAGCAGGCTGACAGCCGGCCGAAATGCGCTTACCAGTCGTGCGCGGCAATACGCTTACCAAGTGCGCTTGGCAGCTGCGCTTCCCTGCCGCCGATCTTGATTGATTTCTAAAGACAGCTTAACCCGTGGCGCCGCAGGATCGCGCCGTGATGAATATCAAGGAAAAAGCTGCCCTTGGATCGATTGCCGCATCCGCAGGCTTGACTGTAGCCAAGGCGGCGATTGGATTTGCGACCGGCTCGCTCGCGATCCTGTCCGAGGCCGGTCATTCGCTGATCGATGTCTCGGCGACCGTATTGACCTATTTTGCCGTGCGCATCTCCGGCAAGCCGGCGGATGCCGAGCACCAATACGGCCACGGCAAGATGGAAAGCGTAACGGCGCTCGCCGAGACGGCTTTGTTGTTTGTTCTCACCGCCGTCGTAATTTACCAAGCGATACAGCGACTCATCGGCGAGGACCACGCAGTTGAAGCGAGCGTGGCAGCGTTTGCGATCATAGCCGCCTCAATCCTCGTCGATTTCTTTCGTGCGCGCACGCTGCAACGTGTGGCCCAGGAAACGGCCAGCGAAGCGCTTGAAGCCGATGCGCTGCACTTTAGCTCCGACATGTGGTCGTCGCTTGCCGTGCTGTTGGGACTGGGAGGCGTGAGGCTCGGCTATGTTTGGGCCGATGCCGCCGCGGCGCTTGTCGTATCGATGTTCATCTGCATCGCCGGCTGGCGGCTCGGCCGGCGCACGATCGACACGCTGACCGACACCGCGCCGGCCGGAGTGAGCGAACACGTGGCGGCGATCGCGCAGCGCGTGCCCGGCGTGGTCTCGGTCGAGCGCGTGCGGGCGCGCCCAGCCGGCGCCGTGCTGTTCGTCGACCTTGGCGTTGGCGTAAACCGTACGTTGCCGCTCGATCGCGTCACTGCGATCAAGGACCGCGTGGCCCGCGCCGTCCGCGCCGATTTTCCAGCCGCCGAAATCACCATAACGACGGAGCCGCGCGTCCTCGACAGCGAAACCGTGCGCGAGCGCGTCATGCTGATTGCCCGCAATAGCGGGCTTGCCATCCATCATGTCGCGGTTCAGACGGTGGCCGGACGCCTGTCCGTCTCCGCCGACCTCGAAGTTGACGGCACACAGCCGCTTGGCGCCGCCCATGAGACGGCAAGCCGGCTCGAAGAGGCCGTCCGCGAGGAGCTCGGACCGGAGGTCGAGGTCGAAACCCATATCGAGCCGCTTCCCGCCGACATCCTTGCAGGTAAAGACGCGACACCGGCCCGCGTTGGCGAGGTCCGCGACGCACTTTTGACGCTGGCCGCGGGCATCCCCAATCTCGGCGAAGTGCACGATGTGCGTGTGCGCGAAACCCGCGAGGGCGAAATCGTGAACTTCCATTGCCAGGTTGATCCGACGCTGTCGGTTAGCGCGGTGCACGATTTGGTGGACACGCTCGAACACCGGCTGCGCCGATTATTCCCAGCGATCGGTCGGGTTATCGGCCACGCCGAGCCGAGGCGCTAGGTCAACCGACGCCGGGCACGATGGCAACGACGCGTCGGGCATCGGGGTCTACGATCACGAGCTGATCGCCAACCAGGACATATTGATCGCCTTTGTAACCGCCCATGGCGGACGAGACTTCACTCGGCAGGCTTTGCAGCGGGACATCCCGGGGCACGGCTGCCCCGACCGACAGCGAGAAATTCGCGCTTTGGATGCGGTCCGCAGGTCTGCCGGCGAAATAGGCACGCATTGCGTCGCGCTGCGCGCTGCCGAGTTGAAGCGGTCTTGCGCTCTGCTCGATTTGCGCCGCCTCGCCATTTGCGTTTTGGCCGGATCCGCCGGCGTCGTGCGGCCGCGGGGCAACTTCGTTGTTCTTGGCTGTTGCACTGCCGCCCGGGCCCTGATTCGCCAATACGTCCGTCGCGGCGGGAGGGTTCGCTGCCGGCGTATCAAACGGTCCGTCCGGGGTCCATACGAACGCCGACCAAAGGAAAAATATGAACAGGAGCCCCGCGATGAGAGCGCCCCAAAGCATTGCGCCCCGCGTGCCTTTACGCTCCTCCTCCTCCTGCTCGTTGAACGGAGTGGGAACCATGGCTCGCCTCTTTTTTCTGCAAAACGCACATGGTCCAGCCGTGTTCCGGGCTGGCGGCGCCTGCTTTCAAATGTCGCGCAAAGCCTTTACATCATCAGCACCATGCGTACAGAAGAACCTCGCCCGGTCCGGCTGCAGGACTACCGCCCCCCAGATTGGCTCATTGCAACCGTCGAGCTCGACGCGTCGCTGCATCCAACCGCAACGACGGTCCGCGCCAAGCTCAAGCTCAAGCCCAATGCGGCGGGAGCGCCAGCGCCCCTCGTCCTTGACGGCGAAGACTTGCAGCTTCGTTCGCTCGCCCTCGACGGTAAGCCGCTGCCGGCGGAGAACTTCGTTGCGACGCCGGACAAGCTGACCATCGCACAGCCGCCGAACCGGCCTTTCACGCTCGAGATCGAGACCGTGCTCGATGCGACCGCCAATACCCAGCTCATGGGGCTGTATCGCGCCGGTGCCACTTACTGCACGCAGTGCGAAGCCGAAGGGTTTCGCCGCATCACCTATTTTCTCGATCGGCCCGATGTGATGGCGGTCTATACGACTCGAATCGAGGCCGACAAAGCCGAAGCACCGGTCCTGCTCGCCAACGGCAATCTGGTGGCGCAAGGCGATGTACCCGGCACGTCGCGGCATTTTGCCGTGTGGCACGATCCGTTTCCAAAGCCGTCTTATCTCTTCGCACTCGTCGGCGGCAATCTCGCGGCGGTGAAGGACACTTTCACCACCATGTCCGGCCGCAAGGTCGATCTTGCGATCTATGTCGAGCCGGGCAAGGAAGACCGCTGCGCCTACGCCATGGACAGCCTCAAGCGCGCCATGCGTTGGGACGAACAGGCGTTCGGCCGCGAATACGACCTCGATATCTTCATGATCGTCGCCGTCTCCGCCTTCAATATGGGTGCGATGGAGAACAAAGGCCTCAACGTCTTCAACGACAAATACGTGCTCGCCTCGCCGACCACGGCGACCGACAGCGACTATGCCGGCATCGAGGCGGTGATCGCACATGAATATTTTCACAACTGGACCGGGGACCGCATCACCTGCCGCGATTGGTTCCAGCTCTGTCTCAAAGAAGGGCTGACGGTGTTCCGTGATCAGGAATTCACCGCCGACCAACGCTCGCACGCGGTTGAGCGCATCAGCGATGCGCGGGCGCTGCGCTCACATCAATTCGTCGAGGACGCGGGCCCCCTCGCCCATCCGGTGCGGCCGGAGCTTTATCACGAGATCAACAATTTCTACACCTCGACTGTTTACGACAAAGGCGCCGAGGTCGTGCGCATGATCCGCACGCTGTTGGGGCGCGAGCTGTTTCGCAAGGGTATGGATCTCTATTTCGAACGTCACGACGGACAGGCGGCGACCGTTGAGCAGTTCGTCCAATGTTTTGCCGATGTCAGCGGCCGCGATATGACGCAATTCATGCGTTGGTACTCGCAGGCGGGCACGCCCGATGTAAAGGTCGCGCCGCATTATGACGCGCGCACCCAGACCTATCGTCTCGACATAGCGCAAGCCATCCCGCCGACGCCCGGCCAGCCGGACAAGGAGCCGATGGTAATCCCGCTGGCCTTTGGTCTTGTTGGCAAGGACGGCCGGGACATGCCGCTGATGGTTGATGGTGCGCCGCTCTCGCGCGGTGTGCTCGAACTAACCAAGCCCAGCCAAAGCTTTGTCTTTACCGGCATCGCCGAGCGGCCAGTTCCTTCGCTTAACCGCGGCTTCTCCGCACCGATCAAGCTTGCACTGCCGATCGAGCCGCAGGACCTGCGTTTCCTCGCCGCCCATGACAGCGATCAGTTCAACCGCTGGCAAGCGGTGCAGTCGCTCGCCATGACCTTGCTCAAGGCGAATGTCGCGGCACTGCGGGCCGGCCAGCCCCTGCGCGAGGACGACGGCCTGATGGCCGCGCTTGGCGCAACCCTGAAAGACTCAAGTCTTGAGCCTGCCTTCATTGCCTTGACATTGGCGCCGCCGAGCGAGGCCGATATCGCGCGCGAGATCGGCAGCGACGTCGATCCCGACGCGGTCTTTGCCGCGCGACGCAAGTTGCGCGCGGCCACAGGCGAGCGGCATGGCCCAGCGCTCGCCGAAACCTATCAGCAGATGACGAGCTCCGGTCCCTACCAGCCGGACGCGCAAAGCGCCGGCCGCCGCGCGCTCAAGAACATCTGCCTCGACCTTCTCGCCATAACCGGCCGCGACGACGCCATCGCCCGCGCACTGTCGCAGTATCAGAATGCCGACAATATGACCGATCGCATGGCGGCGCTCGAAACGCTGGCGCAGCATGATCGGCCCGAGCGCGCGCAGGCTCTCGACGATTTTTATCGCCGTTATTCCAGCGACCCGTTGATCATTGACAAATGGCTGGCCTTGCAGGCGGCAATCCCTGAGCCCGGAACGCTCGATCGGGTACGCTCGCTGACCAAGCACCCGGCCTTCTCGATTGCCAATCCGAACCGCGTCCGCGCCCTGATCGGCTCATTTGCACAGGTCAACCACACGCAATTTAATCGCAGCGACGGTGCCGGCTATGAATTCGTGGCGGACTTCGTGCTTTCGCTCGATCCGAAGAATCCGCAGGTCGCGGCACGGCTGATGGGCGCCTTTCGCTCCTGGCGTGCGCTCGAGCCCAAGCGACGCGCCCGTGCGGAAGCGACCTTGCGGCGCATCGCGGCGACGCCTTCACTGTCGCGCGACGTGCATGACATTGTGGCGCGCACACTCGCCGAGAGCTGACCCGGCGGAAGTTCACTTCGAGATCGCTTACCGGCGGGCGGAGCATGCGCGCCGCGCCGGCGCGGACGCAAGTGACTCAGCGCAAAGAATTTTTCGTCCCGTGCGGCAATGGACGTACGCTGGCTACCCAACAAAGCCTGGGACAATTCTTAAAAAATCTTGACTGCGGACTCTCGACAAATCAGCGCGCATCGATTCTATTGATGCTGATTCGGAGAGAGATGCGGCACACCTCTCTTTCGGTCGCGGCGGACGGGATCATCCGAACGGAGCCAGGCGATGGCGCGCGCCGAAGCGGCGAGTGCGTCTGTACGTTCAGATTCCATCAAGGGACTGGCGCAATCGATCGCCAAGCCCGCCTATCGGCGCCTGTTGAATGCGGAGCCGCTATTGCGACGCGCCGTGCCGGTTCTCATCGTTGCCTTCATGCTGACGATCTGCGTCGGCGCCGCGGTGCAAGTGCTCGAACATCGACGTCAGAGCGTGTTCGCCGCGACACAAACGATCGAAGCACTCGCCGATCACTTCGCCGCCGCGCTCGATCGGGCGGATCACGATGGGCGGCTTCGCATCGCGCGCACCTCCGAGGCGATCGAACGGGCGCGGCCGGCCTGGGCGACGGGTGGCGGCCGCAGCATTCTCGTCGCCGACACCGCCGGCACCATTGTCGCCACAGCGCCGAATGAGCCGCAATTGCTCGGGCGGCCGATCCTCGAAGTGCTCGGTCCGCTGCAGCCGCTGACGACCTTCGGTGAAGCCGCCGGCACCCGGGAGATCACCTTGGCCAGCGGCGAGTCGGCGTTCGCCACGGTGCGAACCCTGAAGAATCCGTTGGGCCTGCTCGCCGTGGTCCAGGGTTATGAGGGCGCGCTTGCCAATTGGCGTTCGGCCACCGCACTCACCGTCACGCTGTCGGCAACGACGGGCTTTGTCGTGCTGATCCTCGGCTTTGCCTTTCACTGGCAGGCTACCCGCGCACGCGAGGCCGATCTTATCCATGACACTGTGCGAAGCCGCATCGATACCGCGCTCAATCGCGGTCGCTGCGGCTTGTGGGATTGGGATCTCGCGCGCGGGCGAGTGTTCTGGTCGCATTCGATGTATGACCTGCTCGGCCTGCCGCAAAAGGACGCGCTTCTTACGTTCGGCGAAGTCAATGCGCTGGTGCACCCGCAGGATATCGATCTCTATGAGATCGCCCGGGAGCTTGCCGAGGGCGAGGCGCAATCGATCGATCACGCCTTCCGTATGCGGCATGCGGATGGCAAATGGCTGTGGCTGCGGGCGCGCTGCGAACTCGTGCGCCAGGACGGCGAGGACGGCCCGCATCTGATCGGCATTGCCGTCGATATCACGGAACAGAAAAATCTGGTCGAACGCACAACGGCCGCCGATCTGCGGCTGCGCGACGCCATCGAGACGATTCCGGAAGCCTTTGTGCTGTGGGATGCGGAAAACCGGCTGGTGCTCTGCAATTCGAACTTTCAGGCCCTGCACCATCTGCCCGACCATGCGGTGGTGTCCGGCACGGCCTATGAAGCGATTGTCGCCGCCGGCAAGACGCCGATCATCCGCACCACGGTCGTCAGCGACGAGGGCCAGCCGCGCGGCGCCCGTACCTTCGAGGCGCAGCTCGATGACGGGCGCTGGATGCATATCAGCGAGCGCCGCACCAAAGACGGCGGCTATGTCTCGGTCGGCACCGATATCACCAAGATCAAGCAACATGAGCAGCGGCTGATCGAAGGCGAAAAGCGTCAGCTCGCCACCATCGTCGACCTTCGCAAATCACAGCAGGCTCTCAAACTGCAAGCCGCCGAGCTTGCCGACCTCGCCGAAAAATACGCCGAAGAGAAAACCCGCGCCGAAGAAGCGAATGCGGCCAAATCCAAATTCCTGGCCAATATGAGCCACGAATTGCGCACGCCGCTCAATGCCATTATCGGCTTTTCCGAGATCATGGAATCGGGAATGTTCGGCCCGCTCGGCGCCGAAAAATATGTCGAATACTCACGCGATATCCGCGAAAGCGGCGAATACTTGCTCGACGTCATCAACGACATTCTCGACATGTCGAAGATCGAGGCGGGTGGCATCCGACTTGCACCGGAGATCGTCGAGCTCGAACCCATTCTCGCCGATTGCCTGCGGGTGGTTTCCGCCCGCGCCGGCGAAAAGCAGCTTTTGCTTCAAGCCCATGTCGAACCCGAGGTTTTGCTTCTTGCCGACCGGCGCGCCATAAAGCAGATCACGCTTAACCTGTTGTCCAACGCGGTGAAGTTCACGCCCGAAGGAGGCGCAGTCAGTCTGTGCGGCCGATTGCGCGGCGGCATGATCACCATTGCGATCAAGGACAATGGCATCGGCATTCCAAAGGGCGCCTTGCAGAAATTGGGGCGCCCGTTCGAACAGGTCGAGAGCCAGCTGACCAAGCGGTATCAGGGCTCGGGGCTGGGCCTGGCGATCGCAAAGTCGCTCGTCGAGCTGCATGGAGGGGCGATGCGCATCCGCTCGGAGCCCTGCAAAGGCACGACGGTGGTGGTGCGACTGCCGCTTCAGGCGAAGATCGCCGCCCGCGCCGAAAAGACGGACGTTGCGACGAGCCACCTTGCGGCCTAGTCCCCTCCCGGCATCGGCCAGATTAAAGCGCTTTCCAACCCAAAAATGCTCAGGCTTTTGTTTTGTCGCATTTTCTTAGCGAAAGCCTGTATCCGCTTTTCCGGAAAATGTTCTAAGCTAAGGGGCCCTGCCCAAAATCCGCACGAAACACTCGCGCACATGCCGCTGCGTCTCCACGACGTGAGCCTGCAGCGCGGTAAAATCCGGCAAATCCGCGGCACGCGCCAAAAGCGCAAGCACGCCGGTGCCCGTGGTCGTCGGGTCGAACCGACCCGACAGGCATAGCCGCAGAATTTGCGTCAAATCGTGGAACAGCCGCACCGCGGGACGCAGCACGGCGGCATCTTCGGGCTTGAGCACGCCGAGCCGATCAGCCTTCTCAAGCACGCGCGCCGTCGACGTATCAAGAATGTCGGGCGCGCTTGCCGCGTGCACAAGCTGCAGATATTGGGCGATGAACTCGATATCGATCAGCCCGCCGGCGACATATTTGAGGTCCCAAATATCCGCTTCGCCTTTCTCTTTGGCGATCGCGGCGCGCATTTCGACCACGTCGCTCGCAATCATATTTGGATCGCGCTTGCGCCGGAGCGTGTCGCGAACGGCCGCCTCGACGCGCCCGCAAAGTTCGGGCGGCCCGGACACGACGCGCGCCCGGGTCAGCGCCATGTGCTCCCAGGTCCAGGCCTCACGCTCTTGATAGCTGATGAAGCCGTCGATCTGCGTCGCTACCGGCCCGGAGCGGCCGGAAGGGCGCAGCCGCATATCGACGCGATACAGCACGCCGTAATTGGTCTGCGCGGTCAGCGCGCTGATCAGACGCTGGGTAAAGCGGGCAAAATATTGCCCCCCGTAGAGTGAGCGCTGACCGTCGGATTCCGGATGCGCCCGGTCGAAATCATAGATGACAATGAGATCGAGGTCGGAGGTGGCGGTCATCTCTCGCGCGCCAAGCCGACCGAGCGCGAGGATTGCGCTTTCACCGCTGGGAATCCGGCCGTAGGTCCGTGCGAAATCGGCTTCGACCCTTTTGTGCACGGCGCGCAACAGGACGTCGGCAAGCCGCGCAAAGACATCGCCGGCCTGCTCCGCCGAAATCGAGCCGGACAAAATGCGCGCGCCGATCAGGAACATGTGCTCCTGGCCGACGAGGCGAATGGCGTCGAGCACCGCCTCATAGCTGCGCGTCTCCTCAAGCGCGCGGCCGAGTGTGGCTTCAAGCGTCTGGTCGGTCGGCAGCGAGCCGAAAAAGGACGGATCGACCAAGGGATCGATGAAATGCGGATGCTGCGCCAAGATATCGGCAAGCCGCGGCGCGACTGCAACGATCAGCGCAACGAAGCGGATCAGTTCGGGATTCTGTCGCAGCAGCGAGAAAAAGCGCCCACCGGCGCGCAGCCCTGACAGAAAGCGGTCGAAAGCCGCGAAGGCCGCGTCGGGATGCTCCGCGCGGGCGAATTGATCGATGATGGTGGGCACGAGCTCGTCGAGATTGGTGCGCGCCTGCGTGCCGCGCAGCGCCCGATACGAGCCGGTCTGCCATCGGCGCACCGCATCGGCAATCTCGGCCGGCTGGCCGAAGCCCATATGCGACAGCCGCTCAAGCGTCTCCGCCGGGTGCTCGGCCCGGCCTTCGCTGTCGAACGAAAGGGCAAGCTGGCCGGCTATACGCTCGGGCGCGCGTTCGAACAGCCTCACATAATGGTGCTCTACCCTTCGCATATGGCGAAGGAGCGTGCTTGCGAAATCATCGCGGTTGCTGAAGCCAAGAAAGCGCGCGAACACTTGCAAAGCCGCCGGATCGATCGGCAGCGTATGGGTCTGTTCGTCGGTCATCATTTGCAGGCGGTGCTCGACGCGTCGCAGGAACTCATAGGCCGCGGCGAGATCATCGCGCGCTTCGAGGCTGATCCATCTTTCCGCGGCGAGCGCTTCAAGAGTGGCAATCGTGCCGCGCTGACGCAGCTCGACATGGCGTCCGCCGGCGATGAGCTGCTGGGTCTGCACGAAGAATTCGATCTCACGAATCCCGCCGCGGCCGAGCTTGATATTGTGACCTTCAACCGCGATTTCGCCATGGCCGCGATACGCATGGATCTGTCGCTTCATGTCGTGAATATGCGCGATGGTCGCGTAGTCGAGGTATTTGCGCCAGACAAAGGGCGACAGCTCGCGCAGAAGCTTCTCGCCGGCGGCGCTATCGCCGGCGCAAGCGCGCGCCTTGATCAGCGCCGCGCGCTCCCAGTTTTGGCCGCGATGCTCGTAGTAGTCGAGCGCGGCCTCGGTCGAGATCGCGATCTGGGTCGCAGACGGGTCGGGGCGCAGCCGCAGGTCGACGCGAAACACGTAGCCGTCGGGCGTGCGCTCCTGCAGCGTTTTGACCAGAGCGCGCGTGAGCCGGACATAGAATTGGCCGGGCTCGATATCGGGCAAAAGCCGTGCGGCTGCACGATCGTAGAACACCATGAGATCGACGTCGCTCGAATAGTTGAGCTCATGACCGCCCATTTTGCCCAGCGCCAACACGATATAGCCGGAACTTGCTTCGGGACTGTCCGGGTCGGCTGGACGAAGCCCGCCGCCGGCGGCGGCGCGCAGAAGATGGTGCAGGGCGGCGCGGATTGCGGTTTCGGCGAGCGCCGTCAGCGCGGCGGTCACACGCGCCACCGGCCAGACATTGCCGATATCGGCGAGCGCGATCAGAAGCGCTGCGTCCGCTTTGAGACGGCGAAGGATGCGCATTAGTTCGGTCTGCGTGCTCGCCGCCGCAGTCATGGCCCGTGCGTCGGTGAGCAGGTCTGCCAGTACGAGATCCGGGTCGTTTTGCAGAAAGTGCGCAAACCGCGCGGGATCGGCCTGCACCAGATCCCAGATGTAAGGCGCCGCTTCCGCAACGCCGCCCAGCAGCTCAGAAACCGGCGGGAATTCCTGATTCAGCGCCCTGAGCGTGGTGCCGGGCTCGCCCGTTCCCAGGTCTTCAAGCCACGCTGCGACTCTCCTTACAGATTGCTGCCCTGGCGCTGGCAGTGGTCCGCGCAGCCGCCGCACCAATGCCGACTCGCGGCTCCGCAGATGCGCGCCAGGGGCGGGCGATGTCATCCGCTGCCCGCCGGCCCAGCCCGCGGCAATTCGATCGTGCTGCGCAGGCCAGGATGATTGTCTTCGAGCCTTAGCTCGCCGCCATGCAGCCGCGCGACGGCGGAGGCAAGGCTCAAACCGAGACCCGAGCCGGGTTCCGACCGGCTCTGCTCCAGACGCACGAAGCGCTCCACAACCCGCCCGCGATCGGCTTCCGGAATGCCCGGACCGCGGTCGGCCACGCTCAACGATATGCGATCGCCGTCAAGGCCAGCGGCGACTACGATCTCGGCTGGTGCGCCGTTAAGCTTGCCCTTCGGCCCGGCATATTTGATCGCGTTGTCGATCAAATTGGCGAGCGCTTGGCTGACCAACTCGCGATTGCCGCGCACCGGCGCTTCGGCGGATGCTTCGACCTTCAGCGCCAGTCCTTTCTCATCAGCCAGCGGCTCGTACAATTCGCCGACGTCGCGCGCAATCTGCGCCGCGTCGAACTCCGTCATGTTGTCGCGCGCCTGACCGGACTCGGCACGCGCGATCATCAGCAGGGCATCGAAGGTGCGGATGAGATCGTCGGATTCCGCAATTGTGGATTCGAGCGCGGCGCGATAGCCGCCGTCGCTGGTCGGGTGGCGCAAGGCCTGTTCGCAGCGATTGCGCAGCCGCGTCAGCGGCGTCTTGAGGTCGTGGGCGATGTTGTCAGAGACTTCCTTGAGGCCCTTCATCAGCGCTTCGATGCGATCGAGCATGGCATTGACATGCTCGGCGAGGCGATCGAGCTCGTCGCCGGTGCCGGCGACCGGCAGGCGGCCGGTCAGATCGCCCGCCATGATGGTCTGCGCGGTCCCGGTCATGGCATCAATGCGCTTGAGCACGCGGCGGCTGACAAAGAAACCGCCGATCAGGCCGAGAATCACGACGAGCGCAAGGGACCATTGGCCGGCATTGGCGATGATGCCGAACAGCCGTTCGCGTTCCTCGAGGTCGCGGCCGACCAGTAGGTGAAAGCCGCCGGGAAGCTGCACGACCTCGACCAGAGCGCGGTGGTCGCTGCCTTCCGGCGCATCAAGCCGGCGATAATTGGTTTCGAGCCAGCCAGGATGATCGAGCACGCCCGGCTCGAGCGAACCGACATTGCCGGCCAAACCCTCTCCGGTCGGCGTGGTCACGAGATAGAGGCTAGAACCCGGCCGCCGCGAGCGCAGATCAACCGCGATGACCAGCCGTCTGATACCGCCCTGCGCATATTGTTCGGACAGGCCCGAAATCTCGGTATTCACCGTAGTGGTGATCTGCTCGGTGATCAGGCGGCGCGTGTTCAAGGCGAAATAGCCAAGCAGCGAAACGGCGAAGACGACGAAGACCAGCAGATAGACGAGCGTCAGCTGGAAGGCCGTGGTGCGAAGAAGCTTGCCGAGTGCGCTCACGTATCAGTTCTCTCGGATCGCGCGCCGAGCTCGTTTTCCGAAAAATCCTCCTCGCGGAATTCGAGCGGCGCGCGCTTGTCGTCACGCCGGTTCGCCGCCTCGATCCGGCGCAGTTCGACGCGGCGGATCTTGCCGGAGATGGTCTTGGGCAGCTCGGCGAATTCGATGCGCCGCACGCGCTTGAAAGGCGCAAGCGCGGTGCGGCAGTGCTTGAAGATCGACAGCGCGGTCGCGCGATCCGGCGCGTGCCCGGCCGCCAGCGCGAGATAGGCTTTGGGGACCGCAAGCCGCATCGGATCGGGCGAAGGCACAACCGCAGCTTCCGCCACCGCCGGATGCTCGATCAGCGCGCTCTCCAGCTCGAACGGGCTGATCCGGTAGTCGGATGATTTGAACACGTCATCGGCACGGCCGACATAAGTCAGATAACCTTCATCGTCGATCGATGCGACATCGCCGGTGCGATAGACCGCGTCCGCCTGCGCGCGCACGCCGCCGTCGTCGCTTTGATAGCCCTGCATCAGTCCGGTCGGGCGCGGATCCAGTCTCAGGCAAACTTCGCCTTCATTGACCGGCGTGCCATCCTGGTCGAGCAGCGCCACCCGGTAGCCCGGCAGCGGCCGGCCCATCGAGCCTGGCTTCACCTTCTGCCCCGGCGTATTGCCGACCAGCGCGCTGGTCTCGGTCTGACCATAGCCGTCCCGGATGGTAATGCCCCAGGCCGACTTGACTCGCTCGATCACCTCCGGATTGAGCGGCTCGCCGGCGCCGATCAGCTCTTTCACACGTACCGGCCAGGCCGAAAGATTTTCCTGGATTAGCATGCGCCACACCGTCGGCGGCGCGCAGAATGTGGTGACGCCGCAACGCGCCATGGTGTCGAGCAAGCCGCGCGCGTTGAACCGGCGCTGATTGACAATGAAGACGGCAGCCTCCGCATTCCAGGGCGAGAAAAAGCAGCTCCATGCATGCTTGGCCCAGCCCGGCGAGGAAATATTCAGATGCAAGTCTCCCGGCCGCACGCCGAGCCAATACATGGTCGAGAGGTGGCCGACGGGATAGCTCTGATGGCTGTGCAGCACGAGCTTGGGCGTCGCCGTCGTGCCCGAGGTGAAATAGAGCAACAGCGGATCGTCGGCGCGCGTTTCACCGTCGGCCGCAAAATCGGCCGACGCGGCGTAGCCCGCTTCAAAAGGCGTCCAGCCCGGCACTTCTGTGCCGACGACGATGCGGCTGTAGTCGCCCGGCAGATCGGCGAACTTCGTCGCCGCGTCGGCGCTGGCGATGACGTGGCGGACGCGGCCGCGAGCGAAGCGGTCGGCGAGATCATTGCGGGTCAGCAGCGTGGTTGCCGGCACGATCACGGCGCCGAGCTTCATCGCCGCCAGCATGCATTCCCAGAGCGGCACCACATTGCCGAGCATGACGAGGATGCGATCGCCGCGCCGCACGCCCAGCCCTCGCAGTGCGTTAGCGATGCGGTTCGAGCGCTCACTCAACTCGGCGAAGGACAGCTTGGTCTCGCCGGCATCGTCGTCAACCAGCCATAGCGCCGGATGGACGTTGTTGCGCGCCATAACATCGAAATAATCGAGCGCCCAATTGAAGTGGTCGAGCGTCGGCCAACGGAAGTCGCGATAGGCGGTCATATAATCTTCGCGATGGCGAAGTAGGAAATCGCGCGCGGCAACGAAGCGAGCTGCATTGCCGGAATAAGGTCGATTGCTTTGTGCGCTTACCATGGTGCTGGTCATTTCGCTGATGATGGCGATTCCCGGTTGCCCCTGACCGCTCGATTGGCATCGAACATGATCCGATCTGGCTTGCACTCTCCAAGATCACGCTCTGAAGAGCAATCAACGAAATACATTTTCTTCGTCGCGCGATTCCGTTAGCGGGCGCCGTCGCGGATCATATAGCCTGCACCGCGCACCGTATGCAGCAGCGGCTGCGCGAAGCCTTTGTCTATCTTAGATCGCAGCCGCGAAATGTGCACGTCGATGACGTTGGTCTGCGGATCGAAATGATAGTCCCAGACGTTCTCCAACAGCATGGTGCGGGTAACCACCTGGCCGGCGTGCCGCATCAGATATTCGAGCAGACGGAATTCGCGCGGCTGCAGCTGTACTTCCTGGCCGGCGCGGCTGACCTCGTGCGACAGCCGATTGAGTTCGAGATCTGCCACGCGATAGACGGTTTCTTCGCCACGGCTGCCGCGGCGGCGCGCCAGCGCTTCGACGCGCGCCAGAAGCTCGGAAAAAGCATAGGGCTTGGCAAGATAATCGTCGCCGCCGCTGCGCAGTCCCTTGACCCGGTCGTCGACCTGTCCAAGCGCCGAGAGGATCAGCACCGGCGTTTCAACCGACTGGGCGCGCAGCGCGCTGATCACCGCAAGCCCGTCAAGCTTGGGCAGCATGCGGTCCACAATCAACACGTCGTAGTCGCCGTCAAGCGCGAGCTGAAGGCCTTCCTCGCCGTCGCCGGCCTGATCGGCCATATGGCCCACTTCGCGGAATGCCTTGACGAGATAATCGGCCGCGTCGCGGTCGTCCTCAATGACCAGAAGTCGCATGATTCATCGCCGCACTAACAGTCGGCCGGTCTCTCTTCGTTTCAAACTTCGCACCGGGACGTACCGACGGGATGTACGAAGTTTCGGAAGTGGAGACTCGCGGCCTATCGGTTCGCCGGATGATACACGGTCGAGCCGCCGACATCATAGTGAGGGGGTGGTGAGCGTTCGCCCACCACCCCCTCCTACCACTCCGCTCCGGCGGGGGCGACGGATGCCGGGGGCAGAGTTGGTATTCGGCGGGGACGAGCCTTACGACCCGTCCCCAGGAACGCCCGCCAGCGGGGGCGACGGATGCCGGCGGATGCCCCTTTGGCTCGGAGCCTCGCCAAGACGGCAAGGTCCTCAACTTGGCTGCCGGTCCGGACGTGACCCCCGGACGCGGCGGAATTATGCGTTGCCGAGCGGCAGAGCGACGAATTTCGTGCCGTCTCCCGACTTCACGCGGAACAAAACCGTACGCTTGCCGGCGCTCTTGGCGTCGGCGAGACTCTTCTTGACATCGGCGGGCGTCGACACGGGCTTGCCGCCGACGTCAAGAATGACGTCACCGACCTGGAACCCGTGATCCGCGGCGATGCCGCCGTCGGCCACAGCGGTCACGACCACGCCCGTCTGGGCACTGCCGGTTTTATCGGCAGGCGCCAGCGTAAGGCCGAGCTTGGGCACGTCATTGTCAGGCACTTCACGCTGGCTCGGCTCGTTCGAGGCCTGCTTCTCGTTCGGCAACGTACCGAGTGTCAGTGAGAGGGTTTTCTCCTGACCGTCGTGGATCAGGCCGAGTTTTACCGTTGTGCCGGGCGCCATGGTACCGATCTTGCGCGCAAGCTCACGTGCATCGTGGATCGGGGCACCGTCGACCGAGGTGATCACGTCGCCGCTCTTGATACCGGCCGCCGCCGCCGGGCTGTTCTTCTGCGGCTCCGAGACCAACGCTCCGCTCGCTTGTTTGAGCCCCATGCTGTCGGCGATCTCAGGCGTCATCGTCTGGATCTGCACGCCGATCCAGCCACGCGTGACGGTGCCCTTGTCGCGCAGCTGCGCGACCACTGTCTTTACAGTCTCGGCGGGGATCGCAAAGGCAATGCCGACCGAACCGCCCGACGGCGAAAAGATTGCGGTATTGACGCCGATCACATTGCCGTCGACGTCGAAGGTCGGACCGCCGGAATTGCCTTTGTTCACCGGCGCGTCGATCTGAATGAAATCATCGTAGGGCCCGGCGCCGATGTCGCGGCCGCGCGCCGAGACAATGCCGGCAGTGACAGTGCCGCCAAGGCCGAACGGATTGCCGACCGCAAGCACCCAGTCGCCGACACGCGGCGGCGTGTCAGCGAGTTTCACGAACGGAAAATCCTTGCCGTCGATCTTGATAAGCGCAAGATCCGTCTTCGGATCAGTGCCGATTACCTTGGCAGTATAGGCCTTGCCGTCATCCGTCGTGACCTGAACCTTTTCGGCGTTCTGCACGACGTGATTATTGGTGACCGCATAGCCGTCGCTGGAAATGAAGAACCCCGAGCCTTGGCCCGTGATCACTTCGTTGCCTTGCGGCATGTTGGGCGGGTTCGGTATGCCGAACCGCTTGAAGAAGCGCTCAAATGGCGAGCCGGGTGGGAACGGCAAATCATTGTCGTCATTGCTGAGACCGGAATTGGCCGGCCGATCGATCTTCACGCGGACCGAAATCACCGACGGCTTTACCTTCTCCACGATATCGGCGAAGCCCACCGGGCGCTGCGGCAGCTGCTGAACCCGTTCGGTGAGATTTTGCGCCTGCGCTGTGCCGGTAAAGGGATGGATGGGCGTATTCGGCGCCAGCACCAAAGCGGCCGCGCCAAGGCCGGCAATCGCCGTGGTCAGAAGCGCAACACGGCGCACCGAGAGGACGCGCCGCGGTTGCAAGAAAGTGCCGTTCATATCCGTCTCCAAATCGCTGTGTCCGTCTCGTTACGGAGGCAGCCCGATCTTTGGCCACCCGTTTGGCCCCGCATTGCGCTAGAAGATGGTGCGGCGACCCTTACCGCGCTCTGTCGGCAGAATTAAAAGTTTGTAATGTTGGCTAAATTTAAGGAATCGCTGCTCAATCAGTCCCTTATCCCACAATGCTAAAGTCGTGTAGCGACTGGATTGCGAGCGAGCGTTAAGGCCGCTGGTCGCTTCGCAGCAGTTCCGCGACGCGCGCCTCTTCGGCCGGCGTAAGCCGCTGTATCGGCTCGGAATGCGACCTGCGCCGCCAGGCCAGCAGGAACAAGGCGCCCATGCCAACGAGAAGCATTGCCGGTGGCAGCCCCCACAAAGCCGCGGTGTGCCACGACAGCCGTGGCTTGAGCAGCACGAACTCGCCGTAGCGCGTGACGAGATAGTCAATCACTTGCGTGTCGGTGTCGCCCGCTTTCAATCGTTCGCGCACCAGGACCCGGATATCATGGGCAAGCGGCGCGCCTGAATCGTCGATCGATTCGTTCTGGCACACCATGCAGCGTAAGCCTTGCGATAGCGCCCGGGCGCGCGCCTCGAGCGCGGGATCGGACAGCATCTCGTTCGGCTCGACCGCGCGCAGCGGCGGCGACGCCAGCAGTGACACCAACAGCGAGAGCACCAGCGTCCCGGCCCTCAGCCATCCGGTAAAGGCGCATTTCATCGTGTTCATTCCACCGCGCTGGCGGCCGCCTCGACGGTCGGCATCCGGCTCTTTGCCGGCTGCGGCGCGCCGACGCGCAGCCGCCGATCAGACAGCGCAAGGCCGCCGCCCAAGAACATAAAAGCTGCGCCAAGCCAGATCATCAGCACCTGCGGTTTGTAATAGAGTCGCACTGCGACCGCGCCGTCGGCGGCTGGGTCGCCGAGCGACACGTAGAGCTGGCTGAAGCCGCGCGTCTTCAGCGCCGCCTCGGTGACTGCTTCGTTGCGCGCCGTGAATGTGCGCCGGCTCGGTTCCATATGGCCGATCAATCCGCCCGCGACACGGCGCACGGTGAAGCGGCCGACGAGGTCGCGATAATTCGGACCGAGCCGGTTGAACAGCCCGTCGAAGGTCACGCGATAAGGTGAAATCTCAAGCGTCTCGCCCGGCTTGACCTCGGCAATGCGTTCGCTGCCCCAGGCAGTGACGCAGACGATGCCCATGAGCGTGACGCCGATGCCGAAATGCGCGAATGCCGTGCCCCAGGCCGACCGCGGCAGACCTAAGGCGCGCGACAGCGCGGCGCGGAACGGCAGGCGCAGCACCATCGTGCGCTCGACGATGTCGGTGATCGCACCGGCCATGACAAAGATGGCGATGCCGACGCCAAACGGCGCCAGGACCGGCCCGCCATGCTCGAGCGCGAAGGCGCTGGCAATGGCGAGCGCGGCGATGATCGCGGCGGCCAACAGGCGTTGCGCCGCGCCAAGCAGATCGCCGCGCTTCCAGCCGAGGCACGGTCCGAACGGCATCGCCAGCATCAGCGGGATGAAGATCGGACCGAAAGTCATATTAAAGAATGGCGGGCCGACTGAAATTTTCGCACCGATCAGAGCTTCAAGCGCGAGCGGATAGAGCGTGCCAACGATCACCGTGGCGCATGCCGTGGTGAGAAACAAGTTATTGAACACCAATGCGCCTTCGCGCGAGATCGGCGCGAACAGGCCGCCTTGCTTGAGCAGCGGCGCGCGCCATGCATAGAGCGCAAGCGCCCCACCGATGAAAACAATCAGAATCGCCAGGATAAATACGCCGCGCGTCGGATCGGTCGCGAATGCATGCACCGAGGTGAGCACGCCCGAGCGTACGAGAAATGTGCCGATCAGGGAAAGTGAGAAGGTCAGGATTGCGAGCAGAATGGTCCAGACTTTCAGCGCGCCGCGCTTTTCCATCACCACCGCGGAGTGAAGGAGCGCGGTACCGGCAAGCCATGGCATCAGCGACGCATTCTCGACCGGGTCCCAGAACCAGAAGCCGCCCCAGCCAAGCTCATAATAAGCCCAATACGAGCCGCCGGCGATGCCGACGGTGAGGCACATCCAGGCGCCAAGCACCCACGGCCGCACCCAGCGCGCCCAGGCCGCGTCGATACGGCCCTCGAGCAGCGCGGCAATGGCAAATGAGAAGGCGATCGAGAACCCGACATAGCCGAGATAGAGCATGGGCGGATGAAAAGCGAGACCAGGATCCTGCAGGATCGGATTGAGGTCCTGGCCTTCGAGCGGCGCATTGGGAATACGCAAAAACGGATTCGAAGTGGTGAGGATGAACAGATGAAAGGCCGCGGCGATCCAGGCCTGCACCGCCAGCGCATCGGCTTTGAGCGGTGGCGGCAGATTGCCACCAAACGCCGCGACCAGGGCGCCGAAGACCGTGAGAATGAAGACCCACAGCATCATGGAGCCTTCGTGATTGCCCCAAACGCTGGCGAATCGGTAAATCAGCGGCATATGCGAATTTGAATTCTCGTAGACATTGACGACGGAGAAATCCGACGTGACGTAGCACACGGCGAGTGCGCCAAAAGCGATCGCAACGAAGGCAAATTGTGCGAGCGCTGTCGGCGCCGCCATGCTCATCAGCACCGCGTCATTGCCGCGCGTGCCGACGATCGGCATCGTGCCCTGAATGAGGGCAAGGCCGAACGCCAGCATCAGAGCGTAATGGCCAAGCTCGGGAATCATGCCGTGCACGCTTCTCTGCACATCATTTGTTGCCCGCGACCGGCGTCACGCTGTGCTGCCGGTACTCATCTTTCCAGTGACCCGACTTTTTCAACGCGTCAGCGACTCCCTTGGGCATGTAGGTCTCGTCGTGCTTGGCGAGAATAGTATCAGCGGCAAACACGCCGGCGCTGTTGAACGCGCCTTCCGCCACCACACCCTGCCCTTCGCGGAACAAATCCGGCAGCACGCCCTGATAGGTGACCGGAATTTCGCTTTTGCCGTCCGTCACTTCGAAGCGCACGGCGAGATTGTTGCCGCGCACCAGGCTGCCGTCCTTGACCATGCCGCCCAGCCGGATGCGCATACCCGGCCCAACATGCTTTTCCACGACATCGCTCGGCGAATTGAAAAACACGATCGAATCACGGAACGCGTTCAGCATCAACGCGACCGCGACAGCGAGCACGCCTAGGCCGCCGCTGATCATCACCAGGCGTCGCTGCTTGCGCGTCATGAGTCGCGTTCCAGCATTGCTCGATGAGCCGTGTCTTTGTTGCGCGCCCGCATCAACCGTCCAGTCCAAAGCCTTTGGCCAGATCGTCGATGCGTTTGATCTCATCCGGATGATCGGACAGGGCGCGCTTTGCATCCGTGACGGCATCTTTGGCTTTGTTGCGATCGCCAAGCACGACATAGGACTGCACCAGGCGCAACCAGTCATCGACGCTGCCGCCACCCGTGTGCAGGCGGTCGGCGAGCCGCTGCACCATGCCGCGCACCATTTCGCTGCGCTGCGGCTCGTTTGGACGATCCGCGGCGGCGATCTGCGCGCCGTTTGGTCCGTTGTCAGATTTCGCGGCCGATGCTGTCGTCACACGCGCCAAGGCAGCGCGGACAAACCCGGCCCAGGGTGCATCGGCCGGCGCGCTGTCCAGCAAAGCGCGCCATTTGGTGGCTGCAGCGTCACGCCTGCCGGCCTGCTCGTCGGCGAGGCCGAGAAAATAATTGGCCTTGGGCTCGCGCCCATCGAGGGCGATCGCGCGCTGAAATGCCGTCAGCGCTTCGCTGGTCACGACGCCGTTTGCAGCGGCGACCAGAGCCTCGCCGAGATCGGCTTCGCGCGTGGCGCTGTCGCCGATCAACGCAATGGCCTTACGCCGCGCGTCGACCGCCGCATCAAAACGGCCGAGGCGCATATAGACCGGCGCCAGCACTTCCCAGCCGGCGCCGTCATTGGGATTCTGCGCAAGGTGCTCCTCGACCTGACCGACCAGCGACGTGATCGATTGCCGGCCGAGTGGCGTGTCGACGCGAGCAAAGGCGGATTGCCCGGGAATATCGGGCGAGCCGAGTCGCAGATAGAGGCCGAGCGCAATAGCCGGCAGAAGAACGACCGCGCTCAGCGCCGCGGCACGGCGTCCCCAGTGCGATTGTGGCGCAGGCCGCGATGCTAACGCCTCGGAATTGGACGATTCGGAATCGGCCGCCGCCAAAAGACGCCGTGAAATTTCAATACGCGCGGATTGCGCTTCCGCCTCCCCGATCAATCCGGCCTCGTGGTCGCGCGCGATTTCGCGCAGCTGGTCCTGATAGACCAGCCGATCGCTGCCTCCCTGCACTACGCGCGGCTTGCGTCCAAACGGCCACAGTACGGCCCCCGCAGCGGCGGCTGTCATCAAGGCGAAAAGGATCCAAAGCGTCATCGTTCAGTGCGCTGCAATATCAAATGCGGCATTTGAGGCTCGACCGGAACGTGCGCACTCAAGTTCCGCAAGCCCGGTGTCGCCGACCATGAGCCCGGCGTGGTTACATCACGGCGCGAAGAAGGCCGCAATGGGATGAAGCGCGCGGCAATTGCGCGCTGCGGGAGGGCGATGCTGTTTGCGCATTGATCCTCGTCAAGGTTCACGCCCGCGCCGGCTTCTTCTCGGGGGCTGCCGCATGGACGGCAACCTCTGCGGCCTTGGCCAGCAGGCTGGCATATTCAGCGCCGAAGACCGGGCGGCAGAAGCGTATCGCCGCCTCGACCTGCGATTGCCGGAACGGCCGGTCGGCATCGCCCGCCTGGCGCAGCGAATCGAGGAGAATCTTCGTGCCCGTCTCAAGGCAGTGCGTCAGTTCTGAGTGAGCGCGCATGGTCACTTCGTTGACAGCCAGTTCGCTCGCGTAGTGGCGACAGGTACCGACAAATTCGACGCGCCGCTCCGCCTCTTCGACATCGAGCGGATCGAGAACCGAACCGGGCGCTATGTCTTTGGCCGGGCGCGGACGCAGGAGGCGCCTGACAAATCCCGGCGTTGTCTCGATCTCCGCTGTGAGGAGATTTGAAACATCGGCGCGGATCGCCGCCAATTGCCGGCTCCAGGGCGAATCGAAGGAGAGGTCGACTTCGGTGCGCAGCCCGCGCGCGGCGTCGTGAACGCCTTTGAGCATCCAGGCCACCTGTCGCCCAGCTTTCATCTCCGCCCGCATTTCGCCGATCATACTTTCGGTCTCGCCGAGCACGATCGTCACGGCGGCGGCATAGGGCGTCTCGGCGATGCGCATGGCATCGTCGCTTCCAGCAGCACAAGTCGCGATGCGAATGAGCTGCCAAGGTGCCGTCAAGCGGCTCATCACCAGGATGAGCCCATAGAGAAAGACGTCCGCCTTGTGCACGCCGATCACGTCGAGAGCAGATTGGGTGGTCGCCGAATCCAAAAGCGCAATGATCGGCTCGATCTGCTCGCGCTCGAAGACGCGCAACTGGTTCGGCAGGCGGCGCGCCAAATCGGCAAGCACATCGCGCAGCGACAGAATGGCGACGATGGTCTTGAGATCCTCCAAGGCGCGCGACGTGCCGACCTGCACCGCAAGCCGACGTCGCGACTTCTCGTCCTGGCCGGTGTCGGCGATGATCGCCTTGACGCGCGCTATAGTGCGATCGTGCAGCGCACGGATCAATTGATCGGCGCGATTGCGGTCGTCGTTAAGGAGCGCACGATTGATGTCGGCGCCCAGCGCCTTCATTTCCGCCGGAATAAGGTCGCGGCCGATCCAGCTCCAAATCGGTTCAAGTGAAACGCGCGCAAGGCGACCGGTGCGCTTGTGGTCGGCCCGTGCATCGATCAGGAATGGCTCAAACGGTGCGAAGAATAACCGGGCCGCGTCGCCGATGCGCGGAACTTGCTGCGCCTCGGCGCGGATTGTGCGGCGCAATTCCTCCAAGATCAGATCGCTGCCGGCACTGCGCTCGCCACGCAGGAGATTGCGTTCAAGCTCCTGGACCAGCAGCGACCGCGCCTCCGGCGTAAGCGTCCGAAGATATTCGCGCAGCCGTTCGATGGACTGACCATCGCTCGTCATAAGCGGACCGCCGTACTGAACCTGACAGTTGAGGTTCTAAGCGGTTGTGGCTTAAGAAGGAGTTACGGCAAATATCAGGGATTTGCCTGCGATAAATGCCTGCAAATGTGAACTATTCGGCGCGCTTCCAGCGCGCCGATAACAGCATGAAACAAGACCACCGCAATGCTGCGCTCGGCAGTGCCAATTGCCACTTGCGTCTATTGCGACTTATTGCGCCGCCGACGCGCACACCGCGACCAGCGGCGTGTTGGAGGGGCTGAGCTGCGGGCCGCAAGAGGCGCCGCGTTCGCCCAGGAATTGGGCTTGATTACGCGTGGGCCCACAATAGGCCGTCACCAGGACCTCATTCTCCTGGCACTGAACTGAGCAACTCGCCGTGCAGTCCGATTTGACGATCCGAACCCCCGCGCCGGGCGGCCCTGCGGCGCCTTGCGGTCCCTGAGGACCGGGCGGGCCGGGTGGGCCGGCGGGACCCGCCGGGCCGACATCACCTTTGGGCCCCTGGGGGCCAGGCGGCCCTTGATCTCCCTGCGGACCTTTGCCGCAACCGGCCAAAGTCATCGTCATGGCCGCCAGCAACGCCACCGCAGGTGCAAAATGCGCCGCTCGCATTTTCGGCTTCTCCCAAAGGATCAAAAAAACGCTCAGCGCCCACCACTTACAAAAGATCAAACGCGATCAGCGAGCGCAAGGGGGAACGCTGGAAACGCGCCCGCGCACGCGCAATTGCCGTGATCATTATTGCACGCCTACAATCATTCGACCGCCGACCACGAGCCGTCCGGATTGCGACAGGCCGTGCCGCGCGCGACCTGCGGTCTGCCGTCGATATAGATCGTCTCGGTATATTGTCGGCAGGTCGCACCGTTCGCCTGATAGGCGGGGCCAGGCACGACATTGCCGTAGCGCCCGTCGTCCGGATTGCGCCACGCCACCGGCGCACCTGAGGGGCCGGACTCGAGCGCCTGCATCTGCGCCGCATAAGCGCGGCGTCGATCTTCCTCGTCCAGCGAGGCGCCGATGCGATTGCCGAGCAGACCGCCGACCGCTGCGCCAATGACCGTTCCAGCGAGCCGGTTGCCCGCACTGCCGCCGATTGCATTGCCGATAAGGCCGCCGGCTACGGCGCCGACCGCGGTACCGCCCGCCTCTTTCGGTCCGGAATCGGCCGAGCAGCCGGCGAGGCTCCCGCCAATGACGGCAACCACGATTGCAATCTTCAGAAACATAAAACCCTGCAGCAGACGTGCCATCGGCCGGCGCGCATGAGCTTCAATGCCACCAAATGGTTTTAATGAGGCAAAACCCCGGCGAGTGATGCGCCATCTCGCGGCTTCACGCAATCATGACAACAGATCTGGCGGCGTCAAAGCGGTTTGGCTAAGTTCCGCCGCGGAAACGCACACGGACAAGGCCATGGAATCAAGGAAATATCACGCTGTCTCCGGACCTGGCGCTGCGGCACTCCTGGCATTGAGCGTGACGTTCGCGGCCGTCCTCGCCCCTGCTGCACAGGGCGAGGATTATCCGGCGCGCCCAGTGAAGATCGTGGTGCCCTTCCCGGCCGGCGGCACTGCCGATGTCATACCCCGCATCATCGCCGAATGGCTGTCGCGCAAATGGGGGCAGCCGGTCGTCATCGAGAACCGCACCGGGGCTGCCGGCAATATCGGCGCTGAATTCGTCGCCAAGGCTGATCCCGATGGTTACACGCTGTTATCGGCGCCGCCTCCGCCTCTGGTCATCAATCAGAATCTCTACCCGCATCTCGATTTTGACCCGTCGAAATTCGTGCCCATAGTCGTCATCGGACGCGTGCCCAACGCGCTTGTCGTCAACCCGGACAGAATCGCCGCCGGTACAGTGAAGGATTTCATCGCTTACGCGCAGGCCAATCCAGGCAAAGTTACCGACGCGACACAGGGCAACGGCACGACCTCACATCTGACTTCCGAACTGTTTCAGATGATGGCGCATGTGAAATTGCAGAACGTGCCGTATCGGGGCTCGGCGCCGGCGCTGAACGATCTTGTCGCCGGGAGCGTCGACTGCATGTTCGACAATCTCGGCGTGTCGATGCAGCTCGTCAAAGCCGGCAAGCTGAAACTGATCGCAGTCGCGTCCGCGCAGCGTATGGCGAGCCTGCCCGACGTGCCAACCATCGCCGAGACATTGCCCGGTTTTGCTTCGGTGGCGTGGTACGCCATCGCTGCGCCGCCGGGCACACCCGCCGCAGTCGTCGCCAAAGTCAATGCCGGCGTGAACGAGGCCCTGCACGACCCCGATATTCTCAAGCGCCTGGCCAATCTGCAGGCCGAACCGGTCGGCGGCACACCGGCGGCGACGGTCGATTATTTCCATAAAGAGACCGCACTCTGGAAGAACGTGATTACGTCTGCGCATGTCACGCTCGACTGAGTCATAATCCCGAAAGAATGATTCCGGCGGCGCTGAAACCGCCATCGACGCAGAACGTCTGGCCGGTGATGTAGCCGGATTTTTCCGCATCGAGCAGAAACAGCGCCATGCTCGCCACTTCGGACGGCGCGCCATAGCGGTGCTGCGGCACGCGCGACAGCCAAACTTCGCGCGCCGCTTCGACATGCATCGCTTTGACCATTGGCGTGTCGATCGGACCCGGCGCAATCGCATTGACGCGGATGCCGAGCGGCGCGAATTCCACGGCCAGGACTTTGGTCAGGATCACCACGCCGCCTTTGGAGGCGCCGTACGCGGCTCGGCCCAGATTGCCGGTGATGCCTGAGACGGAGGCAAGATTGACGATAGCGCCGCGACCGCGGTTGCGCATGGCTTTCGCCGCTTCACGCGCAACCAGGAATGTGCCGA
This sequence comes from Hyphomicrobiaceae bacterium, assembly GCA_021324465.1. Classification (GTDB taxonomy): domain Bacteria; phylum Pseudomonadota; class Alphaproteobacteria; order Rhizobiales; family Xanthobacteraceae; genus BOG-931. The sequence goes on along the minus strand of JAJPJB010000003.1, from coordinate 99,922 downwards.
CGAGATTGACATCGAGGATTTTGCGGAATTGCGCAGCGCTGGTTTCCAGCGCCGGCACGTTCTGGCCGATGCCGGCTGAATTCACCACGCCGGCGAGCGGCCCAAAATCGCGCTCGATCGCCGCTACCGACTTGGCCACTGCATCCTCGTCGGCGACGTCGATCTGCTCAAAGCGGAGGCCATCGCCCGCACCAAGCGCATCGCGTGCTGCGGCGAGACTACGCCCATCGACATCAGCGGCGACCACACGCCAGCCGGCGGCAAGCGCCGCTTCGACCACGGCGAAGCCAATTCCCGAAGCGCCGCCCGTGACCAATATTGTCGGCTGCGTTGTCATTGGCGCACTCGCCTCATCTCAAGAAGCCAATGGAGATCCACGGTACAGCGGCGACGATGATCGTACCGATCACGAGCGCCAGCATATAGGCCCAGATCGGCCGCATGCCGTCGGCGGGCTCAACGCGAGCGATGGCGCAGGCGGCGTAGTAGCCGACGCCAAAGGGCGGCGCGAACAGGCCGATGCCCATCGCGAGGATGACCACCATCGCATAATGCACTTCGTGGATACCGACCGCACGCGCGATCGGAAACAACAGCGGTCCGAACAGCACGATGGCCGGAATGCCTTCGAGCACCGAGCCGAGCACGACGAAAGCGGCGATCGAGGCGGCCATGAAGCTTGCCGCGCCACCCGGGAGCCCAGTCATGGCTGCGGCAAGCGTGCGCGAGAAGCCGGATTGCGTGAGCCCCCAGGCCATCCCTGTCGCGGTGCCGATGATGAGCAGGATGGCGCCCGACAGGCAGGCGGTCGAGACCAGCATCGGCCGCAGCGCGGTCCAATCAAAACGCCGGTAAATCAGGAGACCGGCCATCCCGGCATAGGCGATGCCGATGGTCGACACTTCGGTCGCGGTGGCGATTCCTTCGACCACCGCGGCACGGATCAGAAACGGCAGGATAAGCGCGGGCAGCGCGATCAGAAAGGCACGGCCGATCTCGCGCTTGCCGGCGCGCCTGGCTTGCGGCACATTCTCGCGCGGATGCCGCCAATAGACGACCAGGCACAGCACAACGGCGAGCACGACGCCGGGTAGCAGCCCACCGGTGAACAGCGCAGCGATCGAGACACCGGTCACCGAGCCGATCGTGATCAGAACGAGGCTCGGCGGAATCGTCTCGGTCTGCGCGCCGGTCGCTGACAGGAGCGCTACCAGATCGCCCGGTTGCGCGCCACGCACCTTCATTTCGGGAAACAGTACCGGCGCCACCGCCGCCATGTCGGCGGCTTTCGATCCTGAAATCCCTGACACGAGATACATGGCCGCGACCAGAACATAATGCAGGCCGCCGCGGACGTGACCCAAGAGACCCGCCAGAAACGCCACCATGGCGCGAGCCATACCGGTCATTTCGATCAAGAGCCCGAGAAAGACAAAAAGCGGCACAGCGAGCAGGATAAGATGGCTCATCCCCTCGTCCATGCGACCGACCAGAACCATCAGCGGCGTATGGGTGGCGAGCGCAAGGTATCCAAAGATCGCAAGTCCAAAGGCAAAGGCGATCGGCACGCCGGCAAAGACGGTGGCCGCGACCACGCCGACAAAAAAGATCAGAAGATTGAGATTGCCGAACCGCAGAAACACGGGACCGGCGAACCAAAACAGCGCGACGAGAGCAGCGACTGTCCCAATTGAGAGCAACAGCGCCGGCGGGGAGCCGGCGCGCAGCAGGCGAAGCACGGCAAAGACGATCATCAGCGCGATGCCCACCGGCATCGCCGCGGCGCGCCACGTGTCGGTGATCTGGAGCGCCGCTGTGGTGATCGGCAATTGATAGAGCGCGTATTGATAGGCCGGCCAGATGATCAGAAGCAGAAAGGCAAGCGCAGCACTGGTAGCGAACAGGTCGAGCCCCGCTCGCAGGGGCGCCCGCAGCATGCCGACGCAAGCGGTCATGCGCATATGCTCATCGCGGCGGAACGCGATAACCGCGCCGAGCATCGCCAGCCACAGGAACAGCGTCGAGGCGAGCTCATCCGACCAGACGAGAGGCTGGTCGAAAACGTAACGCGAGACCACACCGCTGAGCAGGATAACAATCTCGGCAGCAACCAGCGCGGCCGCGAGGATTTCGACGAGCGATCCAAGCGACGATTCAAATGCCTCCCTAAGAGAGCGCGAAGCGTTCGCTTTTCTATTGGCGACGGAGAGTGTTTCCAACGCACTCACGTTTGCTCACGCCAGCTTGCCGACAGCCTTCTCCAGCAAGCCCCAGGCTTCCTGGCCGTATTTGTTTTTCCAGTCGGTATAGAAGCCGGCGGCGCGCAGTTTGTCGCGGAACGGGGTCGGATCGGGCTTGTTGAAGACCAATCCCTTGGCGCTGAGATCCTGTTGCAGCGTGGCATTGAGCTTGGCGACGTCTTCGCGCTCCTTCATCCCCGCCGCATTGATGTTCGCGGCGACAATACCGCGTACATCGTCCGGCAGCGCCTCCCAAGCGCGCTGGTTGGCCAGGAACCAGAAGCCGTCCCACATGTGATTGGTCAGCGAGCAATATTTCTGCACCTCGTAGAGCTTTGCGGTGGAAATGATCGCCAGCGGATTTTCCTGGCCGTCGACGATCTTGGTTTGGAGCGCCGAATAGACCTCGTTGAAGTTGATCGAAGCGGGCGCGGCGTCGAGCGCCTTGAACATCGAGGTCCACAGCGGCGAGACCGGCACGCGCAGTTTCATGCCGCGGAAATCGTCGGGCGTCGTGATCGGCTTGGTCGATGTCGTGGTCTGGCGGAAACCATTGTCCCAAATTTTGTCCATGGCGATCAGATTGGCCTTGGCGATCTGCGCCCGCACATAGGCGCCGAGCTCGCCGTCCATGGCTTTCCAGACGCTATCGTAATCCGGAAACGCGAAGCCCATGCCGTTGATCGAGGCAGCAGGCACGAGTGTAGAAAGAATCAGGCCTGACAGCGTGAAGAATTCAACGCCGCCCGAGCGGATCTGGCTGAGCGTATCGGTGTCGGAGCCCAATTGGCTGGATGGAAAAATCTGCAGATCGAAGCGGCCGCCGGTCTGCTCCTTGATGGCGGCGGCCATTTCGCGCGCCCGGATATTCATCGGGTGGGTCTCCGGCAGATTATTGGCGTATTTGTAGCTCCACTGGGCCTGCTGCGCGCGCGCAACGAAGGGCGCAGTGATGAGACCTGCGGCGATCGATACGGAACTGCCGAGCAGGCGGCGGCGAGATAGACGCATGAACCCCTCCCCTGATAACGCCGTACAATATCCGGCGGCTGTTGGACGTAAACTAGCTGATTGGATGCGCCCGCGTCACCCTCCGGGCAGCGCCAGCTCCGCACGCAACCCGCCGATCGGTGCGGTGCCGAGGGTGAGCACGCCCCCATAAAGGCCGGCGAGCTCATTGACGATGGACAGGCCAAGGCCGGATCCGGGCTTGCTCTCGTCGAGACGCTGGCCGCGCTGCGCCACCCGCGCCCGCTCGGCCGGCGAAAGTCCCGGCCCATCGTCATCGACAATGATACGCACGCGCGATTTGAGATCGTCGGGCGCCGGGCGATCGGCGATGACTTCAACAGCCACTCGCGATCGCGCCCATTTGCAGCCGTTGTCAACCAGATTGCCGACCATCTCTTCGAGATCCTGCTGCTCGCCGCGGAAACGAGCCTGTTGCGGCACATCGACGTCGATGGCGATATCGCGGTCGCGGTGGATCTTTTCCATGGTGCGCGCGAGGGCCGTGACCACCGGGAGGATTTCAACCACCGTGCCGATGACGCTCGCGCGCGCGGCAAGCCGCGCCCGTTCGAGTTGCCGCGCCACCTGGTCGCGCATGATGTCGGTTTGTTCCAGGACCTTGTGCGCGAGCGGATCATTGCCGCGCGCCACCGCTTCATTGACGATCACCGAAAGCGGCGTCTTGAGCGCATGCGCGAGATTGCCGACATGGGTGCGGGCGCGCTCGACAATCTCGCGATTGGCATCGATCAGCGCATTGGTTTCGCGCGCCAATGGCGCGATCTCGACGGGGAACTCTCCCTGCAGGCGTTCGGCGCGCCCGGAGCGGATTTCGGCAAGGCTTTCGGAAATGCGCTTGAGCGGCGCCAGACCAAAACGCACCTGCAGCGCCGTGGTCAAGAGCAGCGCCACGGTCAGCGCGGCAAATGTCATGCCGATGGCACGATCGAAGTTGTTGGTTTCGTCGTCGATCTCCGAGGCATCGCCGGCGACCGAGATCAGATAGCGGCCGTCGCTGCCGAGATCGATATTGCGCTCGACGATGCGGAGATTCTGATCCTCGGGACCCTGGGCGTAGCCTTGGCGATACTCCGCGGTGCCGGTCGAGCGGTCCTGCGGCAGCCGCGGCAGATTGGAGTCCCAGAGCGAGCGCGAGGAATGCACTTCGGCCGTCTTGGTGTCGAGCCGCGTCACCTGCCAGTACCAGCCGGACAGCGGCAACTCGAACAACGGCTCGCCGATCGATTGCGGAAATTTCTCGCTGCCCTCCTCCGGCGAGGCGACATCGGCGACCAGCGTGCGCAGATAGACGTCGAGCCGGCGGTCGAAAGCGCGCTCGACAGCATGGCGATAAAGTGTGGACAGCGCCACGCCGGTAATCATGAGGATCACCACAGTCCAGGCGGTGGCCCAGATGAACAGACGAACCGCAAGCGAATTAGCGCGCATCGGGCGGCGTGAGCAGATAGCCGAGACCGCGCACGGTTTGAATCACATCGACACCGAGCTTTTTGCGGATGCGCCCGACGAAGACTTCGATCGTGTTGGAGTCGCGGTCGAAATCCTGATCGTAAAGATGCTCGACCAATTCGGTGCGTGACACGACGCGGCCGGTATGGTGCATGAGATAGGACAAGAGCCGGTATTCGTGCGAAGTCAGTTTCACCGGATTGCCGTCGACCGCCACGCGGCCGGTGCGCGTGTCGAGGCGGACCGGGCCACAGGTGAACTCGCTCTTGGCGTGGCCGGCGGACCGACGCAACAACGCGCGCACGCGCGCCAGCACCTCCTCAAGATGAAATGGCTTGGCGACATAGTCGTCGGCACCGGCGTCGAAGCCCTGCACCTTGTCGCTCCAGCGGTCGCGTGCGGTGAGAATGAGGACCGGCATGGCGCGGCCTGCGCGCCGCCAGGCTTCGAGCACGGAAATGCCGTCCATCTTCGGCAGGCCAATGTCGAGGATGACGGCGTCATATGGCTCGCTTTCGCCGAGATAATGGCCCTCCTCGCCGTCGAAGGCGCGGTCGACGACATAGCCGGCGTCGGTCAGCGCCGTAGCCAGCTGCCGATTGAGATCGGGATCGTCTTCAACAACGAGAAGCCGCAAAGCGTGCTCCGGCTAGCGCATGCCCCAGAAATCTTGCCCTCGGACATGATCCGGTGGGCAGAAGGCGGTTTTCCGACAGGATATGCGCAAAATCAATGAACCTAGAGACCGCCGATGAGCGTGCCCTTCACGGCATCGACGGTGATCCGGGCCACTTTGCCATCGCGGGCAAGAACTGTCAGCACATAGACGAGGCCATCCGGGCCATGGCATAGCCGCGCCCGTACGACTGTTCCCTGCATACGGCCGTGGGCCGCGCGGATGGCGGCGCTCAGGGGAACAAGCTTGCCAAGCTCGGCGCGGCGTTCCTTCTGGTCCAGGCAGGCATGGCCCGCCTCGTTTGCTGCCGGACGGTTGAGCTCGGGGACGCGTCCCGGGCGGCCCGCATCAGAAGCTTGGCCAAACGCCAGCGCGCTCACCAGGACAAAAAGAATCGCCAGGACGAATCGTGCAGCGGAACCCATAACCTCGCCTTAACCATTCGGCAGTGAACCCGGCCTGAACGGCTGATTTGGAGCGGCGCGCCGCAACCCATGCAACTCTGACAAACTACTGGTTTTGGCGGCGCAACCGGAGAAACACCCTATGACCGCACCGCAATATATCAATCGGCCGGTTTTTTCCCTCGCCGGCGGCCTGTTTTCTCTCGCAATTGTGATTGGCGTATCGCTGACGCCCGGTCTGGCCATGGTCGGCGGTGCACCTGCGGCGGACAGTGCAGGCCGCTCCGTCGTGATGATCCTGGGTTCCCATAGCACCGTTTGCACCGCTACCGCGATTGCGCGCGATCTGTTGCTGACCGCCGCGCACTGCGTGCAGCCGGACGCCGACTATAAATTTGCCGACGCCGTTCCCGGGCAACCGCCGGCGCTGAAGGACATTGCCCACATCGAGCGTCATCCGGAATTCGACCTCAAGCGCCTGTTCGCGCATATCGCGACCGCCGATGTCGCGTTGCTCAAGCTCGCGGCGCCGCTCCCGGCGCGCGTTGCCATCTCCCCGCTCGGCGGCGAGAACGAGCAGGTCAGTGTCGGCGATATGCTGATCGTCGCCGGCTATGGTGTCGCAGTGCGCGGCACGGATCGTCTCGATGGACTCGTTCGCGCGGCGAGCCTGACGGTGACAGGTAAGCCGGGCTCGCTGCAAATCCGGCTGTTCGATCCGGCCACCAAGGGTGTAACAGCGGGTCTCGGCGCCTGCACCGGCGATTCCGGCGCGCCGGCCTTTCGCAAGGAGAGCGGCAGGTTCGCGGTTATCGGCCTGGTGAGCTGGTCGACGGGACCAAATCTGAGCGCCGGCTGCGGCGGGCTTACCGGCATCACGCCTCTACAGCGCTATCGCAGCTGGATCATCGACACGGCGCGAGCGCTCGGCTCCGCCCTTCCGCCGTAAAGGCTAGTCGGCCGCAGCGTCGCTCGAGCGCACCGGTCCCTGCAGCGGCTTCTCTTCCACTGCCAGAAGGCAGCACAGGGCAATCGCAATGAAGATCATGGCAACGATAAAAACCCGGTGAAAGGCCGGCGCTAGGTCGCTGTGGGCGGCCGCGACCTTTTCCAGCGTCATGACACCGGACGCGTCCGACATGCCGCCGAGCACGATCGCGCCGAAGACCGCAACAATAAGCGCACCGCCGAGCGTGCGAAAAAAGTTCAGGGTGCCGGTGGCAATCCCCATCTGATGCGGCTTCACCGAATTCTGGGTGATCGTTGTGCTCATCGGATACATCGGCCCAAGCCCGAAACCGAGCATGGACAGCAAAAAGCCGAAGGCGACAACCGAATGGCTCGTCAGGTCGGTAGCCAGAACGCCGAGCACCACGATGGCGATGGTCAGGCTAACCATCGGAATGCGCATATAGTGCTTGAGCCGCACCATCAGCCGCATGGTGGTTTGCGAGCCGATCACGGTACCCGCCATAAACGCGATCAACGTCAGCCCCGACTGGCTCGCCGTAATGCCGAGCACGGCCTGGCAATAGAGCGGCGTATAGATGGTAAGGCCGATGATGGTGCCAACGCCGAAAAAGGCGGCGCAAATGATCGTACCGGTAGCGCGCCCGCCAAGTATCATCAGCGGAATGAACGGCTCACGTGCGGACAGAAGGCGAACCGCGAGGAGCGCCCACAGCGCGACCGAGCCGCCGAACAAGGTCATTACCTGCCAGGATATCCAGGGATAATGCGTGCCGCCCCAGGCGAGCGCGAGCATGAGCGTCAGTGCCGCCGCGACGAGCAAGCCAGCTCCGACCACATCGAGCTGATGCAGACGGTCATGACGCGGCAGACGGCGCAGCGCCCGCTCGGTGGTGACAAAGGCGACGACGCCGAGCGGCAGATTGATCCAGAAGATAAACGACCAGTGCAGATGATCGGTCAGCAAGCCGCCCAGCACCGGCCCAAGCGTGCTCGCGGTCATGAACATGATCGAGGTATGGCCCTGGACCACCGGGCGCTCGCGTGGACTAAGCAGATCGCCGATGATCGTCTGCGCGATCGGTAACAGGCCGCCGCCGCCAATACCTTGCAGCGCGCGCGCAGCGACAAGGAGCCAGATCGAGGGGGCGAGCGCGCAGGCAACCGAGCCGACGACAAAGATGCCAATCGCGGACAGCATGACGGTGCGCCGACCGTAGATGTCGGACAGTTTTCCGAACAGCGGCGTGGTCGCAGTCCCGGCCAGCAGGTAAGCGGTCACCACCCACGACAGATCGTCAATGCCGCCCAGGCTCTTGCCGATCGCCGGCAACGCCGGCGCAACGATGGTCTGCTCGAGTGCCGATAGAAACATCGCCAACATGATGCCGACGACGATGCCGCGCGCAGCGGCATGATCGACTGCGCTGCGCTGGCGTACCGCCTGCTCAACTTGCATGCCGGGATGCGAGGAAGGGCTCGATCGCTGGTCGCTCGGAGCTTTGGCAGGAGCGCTGTGTGTTTTCGGGGGCAGGGTTTCGCTGCTCATGGTCGGCGGGGACATTTGGCGCACACTTGGCCGGCGCCACGCGCCATGGCAACCGCCCAAATCGCAGACCAGGGGTGCGCACCCCCTCCATCCGCTCTCGGCGTCGGAAAGCTAACGCCGCCGTCGCGCAGCCTTTGGCAGCTTCAGCGGCCAACTGACAATGTAGTCTTCGAGTTCCTCGTCGGGCACGGTCTCCTCGGTCGCACGCATGCGGCCGCGGACCGAGACACCAGCCGCGTGCACCGTCTCGGGATCGCCGGACACCAGCGGATGCCACCAGTACAGGTCCCTCCCTTCAGCCAAGAGCACATAGGCGCAGGACGGCGGCAGCCAATTGATGGTCTTGAGGCTCTCTGGCGTCAGCCGTACGCAATCATCGACCCTTTCGAGCCGGTGCTGGTAATCGCGGCAGCGGCAGGTTTCGCCGTCGAGCAGGCGGCAGCCGACGTCGGTATAGAAGGTCCGTTCGGCGCCTTCCTCCTCTTCGAGCTTATTGAGGCAGCATCTGCCGCAGCCGTCACAGAGACTTTCCCATTCCAAATCGGTCATTTCCTCCAGTGACTTGCGCCGCCAGAACGGAATCTCGTGCGGATCGTTGTCCTGCGTTGCCATAGTGTTCTCCGGCCGGCCAAACTATGCCCAAATTTGCGGCGATTCCCATTCACCCTGAAGTGACGGCGGGGCCCCCTATTCGCCAGAGCCTGATGAGACACGCATCGATAAAATCATGGTCGCGCACTGCCAAGTCGGTTAAAGATTCTTCCGCTACAGCCCACACCATGTTTGCAGCCGATTTCCGGAGCGCGCGCTTGTGACGGACATGTTCCCTGATCCGGGCGACGACTGGCAGCCAAAGCTCAAGCGGCTGTTGCTCGATATCGACGCGCGCATCGATTCGGCGATCTTTCAGGCCGGCAAATGGACGCGTGAAATCTACGAGCGCTTCACCGCGGCGATGGATAGCTGGCATGTCGCCGGCTGGCGGCGCTGGGTTCTGGTCGAGCCGCTCTCGGAAATGGCAACGCTCGGCACCGGCGGCTTGTTTCTCATGCTGGTGCTCGCCATTCCGGCGTTTCGCCAGACTTCAGATGAGGATTGGCTTAAGAAGTCCGATCTCGCGGTCACCTTTCTCGACCGCTATGGCAATGAGATTGGCAGCCGCGGCATCAAGCATAACGAATCAGTGCCGCTCGATGAGTTTCCCGATCATCTGATCAAGGCGGTGCTGGCGACCGAGGACCGGCGCTTTTACGAGCATTTCGGCATCGACTTCCAGGGCACATTCCGCGCACTGATGACCAACGCGCAGGCCGGCGGCGTGGTGCAGGGCGGCTCGACGCTCACGCAGCAGCTCGCCAAGAACCTGTTCCTGTCGAACGAACGCACCTACGAGCGCAAGATCAACGAGGCGTTCCTGGCGCTGTGGTTGGAAGCCCATCTCACCAAAAATGAAATTCTCAAGCTTTATCTCGACCGCGCCTATCTCGGCGGCGGCGCTTTCGGCGTCGATGCGGCAGCCGAATATTATTTCGGCAAATCGGTGCGCGACGTAACGCTCGCCGAAGCCGCAATGCTCGCCGGCATGTTCAAGGCGCCGACCAAATTCTCCCCCCTCGTCAATCTGCCGGCGGCGCGCGCCCGCGCCAATGTCGTGCTCGACAATCTGGTGCAGAACGGCTTCATGACCGAGGGCCAGGTCTATGGCGCGCGGCGCAATCCGGCGACGCCGATCGACCGCACTGCCGAGGATGCACCGAATTATTATCTCGACTTCGCTTTCGACGAGATGCGCAAGCTCGTCGATACTTTTCCGAAATCAGTCACCGACCGCTATTTCGTGGTGCGCACGGCACTCGATTCGAATTTGCAGCGTTATGCCGAGCACGAGATCGAATCGGAATTGCGCCAATATGGCCACGATTACGGTGCAAGCCAATCGGCCGCGGTCATTGCCGATCTTGACGGCGGCATCCGCGCCATGATCGGCGGCCGCGATTACGGCGCAAGCCAGTTCAATCGCGCCACCGACGCGTTGCGCCAGCCTGGCTCTTCGTTCAAGCCCTATGTCTACGCCACCGCTCTGGCGAATGGCTTCACGCCCAATTCGGTCGTCGTCGATTCGCCGGTCTGTATCGGCAATTGGTGCCCGCACAATTATTCCGGCGGCTATTCGGGCGCGGTGACGCTGACCGAAGCCATCACGCATTCGATCAATGTCATTCCAGTCAAGCTCTCGATCATGCTCGGCAACGGCAACCCAAAGCTCGGCCGCGCCCTGATCGTGCAGACGGCCCGCAATTTCGGCGTGCAATCACCGCTACCGGACACGCCATCACTGCCGATCGGCGCCGACGAAGTCTATGTCTATCAGCATGCCGTCGCCTATGCGACCTTCCCCAATCTCGGCCGCGCGGTGGTGCCGCATGCCGCGCTCGAAGTGCGCACCGGGACCGGACAGGTCGTCTGGCGCTTCGATCGCGATGGGCCGAAGCCGAAACAGGTGATCAGCCCGGAAGTCGCGCTGGAAATGATCAAGATGATGAATTCGGTCGTGGAGAATGGCACCGGCAAGCGCGCCCAGCTCGACGGCATCAAAGTCGCCGGCAAGACCGGCACGACCAACAGTTGGCGCGACGCCTGGTTCGTCGGCTACACGGGCAATTTTGTCGGCGCGGTCTGGATGGGCAATGACGACTACTCGCCGACCAAGCGCATGACGGGCGGTACGCTGCCGGCGATCACCTGGCACAACATCATGACCTATGCCCATCAGGGCATTGAATTGCGGCCGCTTCCCGGCCTGCCGCCGCCCGAGCATGCGCCGCCCATGACCGACACGTCATTCAAAGGGAACGAGGAGCCGCATCCGGCGCTGTTGACACGCAAAGGCACGGAGGCGCTGATCAACCTTGAGCGCATGTTCGACGATGCAAGCCACGCATTGACGGCGCAAAACGCGCCGGCCGCTTCGGTCGGCCTCGCCGAGGGCAAACAAAACAGCAATGGCTCTGCTGGCGCGCTGGCGACCGCGGCCGACCACGACACCAATACAAGTTCGCGGGGGGACTAGCTTGTCGACGCAAAATCAATTCGAGCCGGTTCGATAATGCGTCTCTTGCTTGGTTCGTTTTGCACCTTTCTGGTCGCCGCGATCGTCGGGCTCGGCGCAACTTGGCTCACACTTACGCGCGGCGTCGCCTTCGGCTCCCTCACGATCGGTGCCTGGACTGCCTGGCCGAAGACCGGCTCAGTCGATATCGATCCCTATGCACGCGCCAATATCGTGCGCACGGGCGAATTGCCGACCGGCATGGGTGATGGCGTCGCCTTCTATGCCCACACCGATGATGCCGGCAACAATTTCGACGGCCGCTGCACTTTCGTGGTCAGCGGCATGACTCCGGCGGCGCGCTACTGGACGCTTGCGCTCTACGACCCGGAAGGCCGGCTCGTCGCCAATACGGTTGATCGTCACAGTTTCACCAGCGATGAGATCGTCCGTAACAGCGACGGCAGCTTTGCCGTCACAGTGGCGCCGCTGGCGCGACCGGGCAATTGGCTGCCGACCGGCGGCATCGAGCAATTCGTGCTGGTCTTGCGTCTTTACGACACGCCGATCGGGGTGGCGACCGGGACCGGCAAAAGCGGGCCGATGCCGTCGATCGTGCGAAAGGGCTGCTCATGATCCGCGCCCTGCTCTGGATTCTCAGCGGCATTCTGCTCGGTGGCATTGTGCATTTGTCGACGGTCTTGGCGATGCCGCAGGCGGCAAGGCAGGATGCTTACTCACGGCTCGAGCCGCTGACTCCCGTCAACACCATGGTGCCGCTCCCCGCTCCGACTGCCGACGGCGCGATTATGCCGTTCATGGATCCAGCCTTTGCGCAGGCGGTGTGCCGCTATGACCTGGGCGGCGGCTCGATCAAGCTGATGGCGCCGGTGAGCCAAGCCTATACGTCGGTCACCTTTTACACGCGCAAGAGTGTCGCCTATTACGCCATCAACGATCGCGCCGCCGGCCGCCGCACGATCGAGCTCGATCTGATGACGCCCGAGCAGCACGCCGAAGTCCCCGAGGACGAAGACGTTACTGCCGCCGACCGGCTGATCATCGAATCGCCGAGCACGCGTGGGCTGATCGTCTTGCGCGCTTTGGCGCCGGAGCCCGGACTGATGCCGATGGCGCGCCGCGCATTGGCCGCCGCCAAGTGCCAGATCCAGGCAGTGCAATAAGGCTTATTGCGTAGGTACTCCCCGCCGCGGCCGTTGCGCGACGACCACAGCCGGCGCCGAGGCATAGGCGTAGCGCGGCGCCGCGATGACATCCACATGATAGGCTGCGATCTGCTGCGTGAGCTCGGTCAAGAGCCGATCCGCCTCGCCGGCGGCGAAGGCCGGCTCGGCTATCGCTAGGTGCTCGATAGCAAAGCGGTAGCTCGCACAGCGTTGGCTCAGCGACGTATTGACCCAGGCGATGACCAGGCTGTTTTCGGCAATGCGCGCCTGCGCGTTGTAGCGCTCGGCAGGGCCGAGATCGGTCACCTCCGCCATGGTCGCGGCACGGCGGCGATCGAGATCAGCGACGCGGCGGGCAACAGCGTAGAACGGCTCCAGCCGCACGATGTCGTTGCGGATGTCGTCGATGATGCGGCTGTAACGCGTCGCCGTGGAGCGATCGAGGTAGTTCTGGAGGTGGATGTAATAGGACGTGGGATTGTAATTCCACAATTCCTTCTGAAAAGAGTGTTTGTCGCCCCATTCGTAGACCACCTGGTCCCAGCGCTGGCGATCATAAGGCGGCTCGATCAGCGGAAAGGCGAGGTCGCGCAGCGTCAGCTCGTCCTCGGTCAGATTGAACGCCGAGACCGGAGCGCCGACGCGCGCGGCGGCTGCCTCGCCGACCCAGGCGTGGATATAGTCATCGACCGGCGCGGGATTGAGCCGGCCCAGATCGCCGGTGCTGGAACAGCCGCACAGCGCGAGAAGAGCGAGCACGGCCAATGCGCCCGTCTGCTTCGTTTGACATTGGCGACAGGCACGCTTCGACATCAAGCAAGCCGCCTAACGGCGCCTGACCCGTCGCCGGCCGCCATTCTGCGCCGGAGGATGCGTGTGAGGCTCGGCACTGTCGGCATGCGGATCCATGTACCGCTCGATCCGAATGACCGGCAGGATGATGATCGTTGCGGATTCCTCCGCAGCGTCACGCCCGAAACGCACAATGCGCCCCTCGTCCGGGAATTTGATTACGTTACCCACCAGCCGCTTTCCCCTGCCGCCGCGAGCGCGCTCTACGCAGCTCTCGGCATCAGCATGATTAAGCGGCATGCAAGGTTAACGCTCTGCTAACGCGGGCGAATTAGGGTAAGCGTCCGGAGCCTCGTTGCGTTTCGATCGAGCGGCGGGAATGGATAGCGTGAACCTGTCGAGTCTCGACAACTTTACTCTCCTCAGCTTTCGCGACGGCGTCGACATGCGGCCGACGCTGCTGCGTGTTCTCACCGATCTTTATGTGCAGAAAGCGACGCACACGGCCGATGAGGAGCGGCATTATACTGAGCTCGCGCTGCGCCTGCTCGATGTCGTTGATGTCGCAACGCGTGCTGCGGTGGCGGCACGCTTGGGCCGCCATTTGGCAGCACCATTGCAGGTGATCGCGCGATTGGCCGTCGATCTGCCGGATGTCGCTGCAGCGGTGCGCGGACATCCGCTGCTATTGGCAGAGCGGGCTCAGCGCCCGCGGCTGACCGCCGCTGTGGCGGCGGCGGGTGCGCCCTTGCCGCCACAGCCCGATGAAGTCAGCCGACCGCCTGCTCCGGTCGTAGCCGCAGTGGCGCCCGCCTCATCTGCAACAATGGCCTCCGATGAGCGGACGCCACAGCCGCAATTCACGCGAAATGAGGTCGAGCGAGACGAGCTCAACCGCTCCGGCAGGCCGGCATCCGTTGCGACATACGCGATTGCGTCCGACATGGCCGCCGAGCTGAATGAATTGTTCTTCGCAGCAAGCGCGGACGAGCGGCGGCTTATTCTGCTCAATCTGCCCATCGCGGTGCCGCGGCCGGCCGGCCGTATTGCGCTCATCAAGGATGGTGCGCTCACTCACCGCTTGGAGGCCGCGGCGCTTGCCCGCAATCGCGAGCAATTCGCCCAACTTCTGGCGCAAGCGCTGCACATTCCGCGCGCGCAAGCGCGCCGCATTGCCGCCGACGATCTCGGCGAGCCAATCGTTACCGCCGGCAAAGCGCTCGCCATACCGCGCGATGTACTGTACCGCATCCTGCTGTTCGTCAATGCGACGATCGGCCATTCGGTCTCGCGCGTCCATGCACTGTCGACGCTCTACGACGAGATGACGCTGGAAGCCGCCGAGCACCTGGTCGCCATCTGGCAGGCGCTGCCCGGCAACGAGCACACAGTCGCGCCGGCCGTCTTGTCGCGGCCGCTCCTGCGTGATGAGGAAGCCAGGGCCCGAGCGCGAACCGCGACCGCAACCGTGCGCCGCGCGCCGACGGCACGTCGCCTCTCGGACCAGCGCGACGCATCGTGATCCGTGTTCAGCCTGACACGACGTCCAAAAAATTGCGGCCGGCGCGATCTTCGACCTCGACGATCCAGACGTCGGGATCGAATTTAATCTCGCGCGCCAGATAGGCCTCAACCGCGGCATCGGGCGCTGGACGTTCGGCAAGGCTCGGCGCGAAGGAGCGATCGCCGCGGCTGTCGTCGAGCGTACTCTGCGGCGCCGGTCCGAACAGATCGGACGTGCCATCGAGCCGAACGACGCGCACGAAAATGGCGCCGGCCTCCTCCGCACCGCGCCGGCGCACCACGGCAAATGCGCCTTCGATCTGGCACCGGCGCAGATAGGCAGCGACCCATAATGCGGATTTGAGACGCATCGTATCGTCCTGGCTACGGAGGAACCGCAGCTAGGACTTCATAACCACGGAATGGGAGCTTTGCGAAGAGGCGGCTCTAGTTCAACGGGTGCCCAACCAACGTCGTCAGATCGTTGAGAAGGCGCCCGGTGACGCGACCGGTGACCGGCATCTTGTGTTCGCGCTCGAATTTTTCGATGGCGTCGCTAGTTGCACTGTCCAGAACGCCCGACGGTTTGATCTGGCCATAGCCGTATTCGGAAAGTGCGCGCTGCACGGCCGCGATGCGCGGCGACGGGCCGATCAGATCAGCAATCGGATCGTCCCGCTGGACGGCGGCAGCAGCAGATCGCGAGCCCGCTGTCGAATCAGTGACCTTGGATGTTGCGGTGCCGGTAACCTGTGCGGTGCCAGATGCTGCCGGCGGCACCAGGAACGGCGCAGGATGCACCCCCGATTGCCAGAAAAGCGCGTTCACAACAATCACAGCACTAACCACGGTTGCGACCGACACTGCAGCAAAATCCACCGGGCGGTGCGCCGCCATGGTCAAGAGATCAAACAGCAGCGAAGCGCCAGCGCGGGCGATGCGCGCATAAAACGGGCGATAGGAGGTGCGGCGCTTAGGCACTTTTCTTCACCGCAACGTCGTTGCAGTACCCTACGGCGTCACGGCCGGAGGCTGGATTTGGGGCGGCCGTCATGGCCGTATTCGGCAGATAGCTGACAACCCTGCCGCCGGCGTGGGCGGCAAATCGCTTTGGGCGCCGCGTCTGTTCACAGTTGAGCGGCAGGCGCACAGTAACGCGCGTCCCTTCGCCGAGGCGGCTGCGGATCGCGAGGTTGCCGCCGTGCAACCGCACCAGGCCTTTGACGATCGAAAGCCCAAGACCGGTGCCGCCATGGCGGCGCTCGTAACCGGCTGCCGCCTGAAAATATGGCTCGCCTATGCACGCGAGATCGGCCTCATTGATGCCGATGCCATTGTCCTCGACCATGAAGGTGACCGCAGCGGCTTCCGCACGCGCACTCACCCTGACGATTCCGCCACGATCGCTGAAGCGAATCGCATTCGACAGCAGATTGATCAGGATTTGATTGAACGCACGCTTATCGGCGCTGATAGTCGGCAAATCCGCGGGCACAATCTGTTCCAGGCGGACACCCGCCTCGCTTGCGCGCAGTGTCAGCAGTTTGCAGCAACTGGTAATCGCTTGCGCCGGCGCAAAAGGCTCAGGTGTGATTTCGAAATTGTCGGTCTCAATTCGCGACATGTCGAGAATGCTGTTGACGACCGACAAGAGATGCCGTCCCGATTCATTGATGACCGCGGCATAGTCGCAGCGGCGTTTGGCGTCGAGCATCAGCTCGTCTTCCTTCACCAACATATCGGAAAAGCCGATGATGGCGCTGAGTGGCGTCCGCAATTCGTGGCTCATCGTGGCAAGAAAACGGCCCTTGGCGGCGTTGGCGCGCTCCGCTTGCGCATGCGCCTCGAGCAGGGCCTGCTGCCGGCGTTTGCGCTCAGTCACGTGGCGCAGCACGGCGACCACCTCACCTCCCTCGGCCACGCCTGGCTCGGCGTTCGCCAGCTTGAGCGGCCGGCAGCACATCTCGATCCAGATGTATTCAACGGCAGATCGACCGTTGGCGTCGGCAACATCGCGGCGCGCGCGGAACTCGACCGAGCTGGTCTCGCCTAATGCTGCCGCGTCGCCAATCGCGGTCAAATAGGCCGGCCGGTCGGCGACATGGATGCGCTCGAACAGGCCGTGGCCGTACAACTCAGTGACGCGCGCGCCAAGCAGCGCTTCGGCAGCCGGCGAGGCAAATAACACCGCCCCGTCGCGGCCATGGCGCGTGATCACATCGGTGATATTGCGCGCCAGCAAACGATAGCGATCCTCCTCCGCACTGAGGAGCCAGACGCTGGTGCGCGCGAGCGCTTCGGCGCTAAGCGCAAGAGCCGCCGCATACAGCGCAGCTGAAACGATGCCGAGGGCGCCGAAAGCCGGCGGTACGCCAGGCGACGGCTGCGGCACTAGCTGATAACGGCCGAGCAGAACCAGAAGTCCGGCCGCGCATAGTGCAGAAATAGTGGCGATTGCAACGACGCGCCGCGATGCCGAGAGCGCCGCTTCGAACGGAACAATAATCAGCCAGATCGTGGCGAAGGACGCGAGCCCGCCGGTCGCCGCAGCAACGGCGGTCACCAGGCCTGCGAGCGCGAGCGAGGACAAGACATGCGCGCTTTCGTAGCGACCGGTGCGCGAGAGGAAATAGGCGATCAGGATCGGCGCGATCAGCCAGACGAAAACCAGGAGCTCGACCAGCCCTGGCGTGCCACGGATCAAGAGATAAACGGGAAAGGACGCCAGCGCGATGATGCTGCCGAGGAGACGCGGGGCGATAAAGGCGCGATGCCGCGCCGCTGCCAGCACGTCCCCCTGCGCCGTCGGGTGGACTAGCGTCTCGACATAGCTGCCTATTGGCGCAAACAGGCCCACGGTCCCACTGCACGCCTGCTTTGCAGACGCGCTCCCCTTGTTGTGTGAGCGCGATCGTGTCAGAGGCCGCTTAAGCGAACGCTAAGGGGCAACCCGCGGCTTCGCTCCCGCCCGCGCCGAACCGCGCAGTCTGGGATCCGCAAGCGGGGATTCCGCCGCCATGGTGAATGCCCGGTTGCTGCGCATCCCACGCACATAACGGATCCGAAGCGGATGAAATTAAGCCGATACCGGCCGGCGGATAGCGAAATCCGCCGTGCATCGAGCCGGAACTGACGGGCGCATGTTTGCTCAAATTTTAGATAAATGCCATTTTGTCGACTTGTATGAAAATTTGCGGCGTATTCTCGTCGATTATGCGCAAAAAGCTGGCGAGCGATCGAACCCAGCCTTCAATCATGGCTGCTAGTCTGCCCACAGGTGCGGCAGTCTTTGTCGCGGGGGATATGGGTGTCATGTTCTTTCTGCTGCGCATGGCGTTTTGGCTCGGGATCGTGCTGATCCTGTTGCCGACGGGCTCTCCACAGCCGGCGGCGGTGAACAGCGTAGGTGCGACCGACGCGATCTCCGCCGCCTCGGCTACGGTGGGCGATCTGCGGCAGTTCTGCACCCGGCAGCCGGATGCATGCACCGTCGGCTCGCATGTGGCGACCGAGCTCGGCTACAAGGCGCAGGCCGGCGCGAAGATGCTTTACAATTTCTTGACGGAGACGCTCGGCCCAAAGGACACAGGGTCGATCGCGGGCTCCGGCATCCGGTCTGGCAAGGCGGTTATGGACAGGGCGGCCATGGACCCGGGCACCTTCAACAAGGCCTCGCAGAACACCCTGACGCCTGCCGATCTCGCACCGACTTGGCGCGGACCCGCCGCGCGCAAGGACGCCAAGCACTCCGCCTGACCGTTGAGGCAGGCCCCGCGGCCGGGCGACTTCGCGCCGGTAGATCGACCGCATCGACCCGGCCACGCCGACGCCCTATATAAGGCGTGGGAACGAGCGCAGAATGCGGGACGGAATGGCTGATATCGCGGAAATCACGGACAACTTCTCGATCCTTGAGGATTGGGACGACCGCTATCGCTACCTGATCGAGCTTGGGCGGGAACTGCCGCCCTTGGCGGCGGCTGCTCATAACGACGGCAACAAGGTCCAGGGCTGCGCCAGCCAAGTTTGGCTCGAAACGACCGTTCGCCCGAACGGCTCGGCCGGTCCGGTGCTGACCTTCGAAGGGGACAGCGATGCCCATATCGTGCGCGGGCTAATCGCAATCCTGTTTGCGATCTATTCCGGCAAGACCGCGCGTGAAATTCTCTCCATTGACGCCATCAAGCTCTTCGAGGGTTTAGGGCTTAGGGAACATCTCACCCCCCAGCGCTCGAATGGGTTTCGCGCCATGGTGGAGCGGATCCGATCCGATGCGCGCGCCGCATTGGCGATGGCAGTCTCTGCCTGATCACTAAAGCGTTCTGGCAACAGCTCCGATCGTGTAATCTTGCGCGGGGGCAAGTGGGCAGGGCCGTTGAGCGAATTCCGCGCAGGACTGGTCGACGTATTTGCTGGGGCGGTCTGCAGCGTCTTGTCGATCGCCTATTGCCTGTCTTATGCAGCGCTGATCTTCACCGGCCCGCTTGATCATTTTCTGTCTTACGGCATCGCCGTCACCTTCTTATCCGCCGCCATCGGCGGGATCACCGTGGCGCTGCGCAGCTCCCTCCCCTTCGCCGTAGCCGGGCCGGACAGCTCGATCTCCGTCGTGATCGCGGCGCTGGTGGCGACGCTTCTGCAGCGGCTCGCGCCCGGCGCGACAGACCCGCTCGCGCCGGCCTTGATCGCGATGGCACTTGCCACCGGTCTTACCGGAATCCTGCTCTGCGTCCTCGGCTTCACGCATGCCGGCCGCGCGATCCGCTTCGTGCCTTATCCGGTGATCGGCGGTTTCCTCGGCGCAACCGGCTGGCTGATGATCACGGGCGCCGTGCGCATTGTGACCGATCGGCCGGTAACCTTGGACAATCTTGGCGTTTTTGCCGGCCGCGCCGCTGCGGAGCAGCTTGCTCCGGCCGTTATCGTTGCGATCACGCTGTTTGTGCTGCTGCGCCGCTCCAAAAGCCCTTTCATTTTGCCGAGCGTCTTGCTGACGGCGGTAGTACTGGCGCATATCGTGCGGCTTTTGGCGGGGGCAGCCGTTGCGGATGCGCAAGCCGCGGGCTGGATGTTCCACTTACAGCAGACCGCAGGCTTGTCGCTGCCGTGGAAGATCTCTGCGCTGCTAAACTTTCCTTGGTCGTCTCTGCCGTCGCTGTTCGGTGATGTGCTGGCTGTGATGTTTGTCACCATAGCCACCCTTCTTCTCAACACCACGGGCATCGAGATTGCCGCGCGCAGCGAAGCCAATATCGAGCGCGACCTCAAAGTGCTCGGCTTCGCCAACATTTTGACCGCGGCCCTTGGCGGCTATGTCAGCTGCACATCGTTCAGCCGTTCGATGCTCGTCCGCACCGTCGGCGCGAGGAGCCGCCTTGCCGGAGCGACCGTGGCAGCGATTTCGGTCGCTGTGCTGTTTGCCGATCCGTCATATCTCGGCTATCTGCCGAAATTCATCCTCGCCGGGCTGTTGTTCTATCTTGGCGCCGACCTCGTCTATCAGTGGCTCATTCATTCGTCGCGGCGGCTGTTGCCGCTCGAATATGCTTCCCTTATCGCAATCGCGGCTCTAATCATCTATGCCGGCTTCATCGCCGGCGTGTTGATCGGCATCGTCATCGGCTGCGCGACCTTTGCGCTAAGCGCAAGCCGCGTCAGCGCCATCAAGTTCAGTTTCGACGGCCTGGAATATCGCTCATCGCTCGACCGCGGTCCTTACGAGCTCTCGCTTTTGGCCGAGCACGGAGGCGAATTGCAGGGCATGGCGCTGCAAAGCTATCTGTTCTTTGGCTCGGCCAACCGCCTCTACCAGCACGTCAAGGCGCTGCTTGCAGCGCAACCGAAATGTCGCTTTCTGATTTTCGACTTTCGCCTAGTGACCGGCATCGATTCCTCGGCCACGCACAGCTTTACGCAAATTAAGGAGGCCGCCGCCGCGCGTCATGCGCAGCTCGTGCTGGTCAATCTGACGCCCGAATTGCAGCGCGCCTTCCGTACCGCACGATTCATCTCCGACGACATGATCATCGCGCCAGATCTCGACCACGCTCTGGAATCCTGTGAGCAAAAAATCATCGAAGCGCATCGCACCGAGCGCGATGATGCTCGCTCGCTGCGTGCTTGGCTTGCCGATGCGCTTGGCAGCGCCCATTTCGCGGACCGCCTGACCGAATATTGCAAGCGGCTGGAAATCCGCTCCGGTGAAGTCGTTGCGCGCGAAGGCGAGACTGCCGCCTCGATGCATTTCATTCTCGAAGGCCGCGTCGGCATCGTCGTCGATCTCGGTGATGGCCGGACAATGCGGCTGCGCAGTCTCGGACGGCACACGACGATCGGCGAAATGGGTCTGATCACCGGACGGCCGCGCAGCGCGACGATTGTCGCCGAAGCTGACAGCGTGCTGTTCGAGCTCACCGCCGATGCCTATGTGCGCATCAAGCAGGACGAGCCGGCGTTGAGCCAAGCGCTGCTCGGCTATATCGTTTCGGTGATGTCTGAGCGGCTGAGCTTCGCTAATCGTGCCGTCGGCGTCCTGCAGCGCTGAGCCTGCAGATCAGCCGCGTCGGCGCCGTTGCTGGCCGAGCCCCATTTGTTTGGCAAGCCGCGAGCGCGTTTGCGCGTAATTGGCCGCCACCATGGGATAGTCCGGCGGCAATCCCCATTTCTCGCGATACTGATCTGGCGTCATATTGTAGCGCGTTCGCAAATGGCGCTTGAGCGACTTGAATTTCAGCCCGTCCTCCAAACAGACAATGTGTTCCGGAGTGACGGAGCGCTTGATCGGAACGGCCGGTCGCAACGGCTCCGCAGCCGCAGTGACGTCGCCGCCTGAGACGCGTTTGAGGGCTGAAAAGACCTGCCCAATCAGATTTGGAATTTCGGCGCTCGGCACCGAATTGTTGCTGACATAGGCGGAAACGATATCCGCAGTCAGTTCGATATAGACGCTGTCGCCTGAAGTATCGGCCATCGCCCGATCTCTTCTGATCTCTGTTGATCCGGTGAGCACTCAGATCGTCGTCCCGCTCCCGACCGCGGTCCGCTATTCATTTCCATTAGTTCCTGCAGTCACGACTTCTCAGCTCGCGAAACACAGTTGAACATGCAAGCTAGACTTAGCATATATTGGTCCGATGCAGTAATTGCAATAAAACATTGTTAACTGTTGGCCGACGCGCAAATATTCGCCTTTGCGTGCGAGGAAGGACGCAAATCACCCCGGGCCGCGCGCCTGCTCAAAGCCCACGAGGGGGATGCCTCGCCAAAAGCCTTGGGGGCTAGTGCTGCGAGTCCTGCTCGATATGCACGCGCAACTCGGCGATTGAGCCGAAGCGGAGTGTGCCTTGCGGCAATTGCGCTTCTATGGAACCGTCCGAATACAACGTGTAGGCCATTCCATCGACAACGCCCGATTTGAGGATCGAGAGCGGGGTGGCGACCTCCTCCGGTGCCATGACCGATGCCGCTTCGGACGCGGGATCTTCGATGGGCGTCCGCTGAGGCTGCGGAGCAGCTGGTTCAGGCCTCGGGGGCGCCGCCGCTTGCGCCGCTGGACGCCCGGGCCGCGGTGCGCGCGGCCATAAAGCATCGAATGCCGGACCTTTTTGCCGCTCCGCCGCACCCGACAGGCGCGGCTTCATATCGAGCCGCGGCCCGAATGGGGCGGCCCCGTTGCGCCCCTTGCGCGCAAACAGAGGTGGCGTCGTGCTCTCCTCCACCTCATGCGACGGCTCGATAGAGCATTGCGTGGCGGCACTTCGCACCACGCTCGGAAATTTCTCCGGCAGTTCTTCTGTGTGCTTCTCGGTAGCGGCCGCTGCCGGCGTGGCAACGCTCGCCATGCGCGGCGGACGCGTGATATTCAGCGGCGGCGGAACGCGCGCCGCTTCGCCGGACGATTCAGGCGCAGGCAATTGCGCGATTTCACCGGGGCGAGGCGCGCGGGAGAGCGGCCTTACGGCAAGCGCACGCTCAATTTGCTGGAGCACCCGCAGGGCGAAGCCGAGACCAAGCAGCAGGCAGCCGCCGACTAGGCCAACGACGCCCGGCGTCACCAGCGAGGCATCTAAAGTGCGATCGTGAACCGATATGCCGGAGGCGGCCAAGAGTACGCCCGCCACGCACAGCATCGCACCAAATACCAACAAAAGCAGATACATAGCTGATATCGGCCGCGCCCTCATACGTGCCGGCCGCCTTCGTCCTCATTGTGGAGGCGCTTCTGGCAGCGCGCAAGGATTATTATCCGTCATCAAGGCGCCATGCGGCCGTCTCGTTAACGGAACGGGGCGTTGCCGAACCCCTGTCTTGGCCCTATCTATGGCCCCTATCTGTCTTGAGGAACCATTCTCTTTCCCACGCGGTTTCACCGGCACGATATCCCTCGTCCCAGGTTTCACATTGAGGAGTCGACCAATGGCATTCACCCTGCCTGAGCTTCCCTATCCGTATGATGCTCTCGCCCCACACATGTCGCGCGAGACGCTCGAATTTCATCACGACAAGCATCACCAAGCCTATGTGACGACGGGCAACAATCTTGCCAAAGGCACGGAGTGGGAAAACAAGCCGGTCGAGGAGGTTGTCAAAGGCACCTTCGGGAAGAATCCGGGCCTCTTCAACAATGCCGGACAGCACTACAATCACATCCATTTCTGGAAATGGATGAAGAAGGGCGGCGGCGGTGACAAGCTTCCCGGCAAGCTCGAGAAGCAGATCGTCTCCGACATCGGCCCGATCGCCAAATTCAAAGAAGACTTCACGCAGGCCGGCGTCACCCAATTCGGCTCCGGCTGGGCTTGGCTCGCGGTCAAGGACGGCAAGCTCACCATCATGAAAACGCCCAACGGCGAAAACCCACTCGTGCACGGCGCCAAGCCGATCCTCGGCTGCGATGTCTGGGAGCATTCCTACTATATCGATTACCGCAATCGCCGCCCGGATTACCTGAAGGCGTTCCTCGATCACCTTGTGAATTGGACTTATGTCGAGGAAATGTACGAAGCCGCGATGAAGTAGTTGCGCGCGAAAGGCGCGGCTATTGCGGCGCGCGATCGCGGAAAGCGGGGCCTGCGGCCCCGCTTTTGCCATGGACGCAAGGCGCGGTGCACACGCGGACGGCAAGGTCGGTGCAGCAGACTGCTGATTTGACGCATTGTGCTCCGTGGAATCGCGTCCCATGAACAATATTGCGCGCATCTGAACCTGAGCTGATTTGTGCAGCAAGCTATCGCCGACACGTTCCCACTAAAGTCGAAAACCATTCCTGCGGCGCGCATGCTGGACGGGCTCGCCGTCTGCGTTTTGGCGCTCGTCACCGCAATCGCGCTCGCGACCTTCCGCGA
This sequence comes from Hyphomicrobiaceae bacterium, assembly GCA_021324465.1. Taxonomy (GTDB): domain Bacteria; phylum Pseudomonadota; class Alphaproteobacteria; order Rhizobiales; family Xanthobacteraceae; genus BOG-931. Next base: position 75,728 of record JAJPJB010000003.1, on the reverse strand, counting down.
TTACGGGCTCGGCTGGGATGACTACACGCATTCCCAATATGGCGCTCTCCTGATCTCGCTCTATCGGTCCGGCTTTACCGATCAGCGGGCGCTGTCGTTCGTCAATCTCTACATGTACGGTGGCGGCTTCGACATGATCGCCACGCTCGCCGCCAAGGCACTGCCCTTTGGCCTGTTCGAAACACGGCGGCTGGTCGGCGCACTCATCGGCATTGTCGGCTTGTTTGCGACCTGGCGGCTCGGCCGACGGCTGGGCGGACCGTTTGCCGGTCTTGTTGCACTCGTACTGCTCGCCGTATGTCCACTCTATTACGGGCACATGTTCATCAATGCCAAGGATGGTCCTTTCGCCGCCGTGATGGTGATCGCTCTGCTCGGTCTGGTACGCGCCTTCGAGGAATATCCGCGCGCCACGCCGCCGACCATCGCGCTCTGCGGCATCGGCCTAGGGCTTTCGGTCGGCGCACGCATCCTCGGCGGCTTCGCCGTCATGGAGGCGTTGCTGCCGCTGCCGCTTCTGATCGCCATTCGATCGCGCGAATTCGGCCGCAAGATAGCTTTAGCCGAGTGCGCACGCTTTCTTGTCCCTTTCGTTCCGGCCGCGCTGCTTGCCTATTTGCTCATGGGGCTGGTCTGGCCGTGGAGCGTCGTGTCGCCGCTCAATCCGCTGCGCGCGGTCGAGTATTTCTCGAGCATTTTCGAAAAGCCCTGGCGCGAGCTTTTCGACGGGCAGTTAATCCCGGTCGACGAGATGCCGCGCAGCTATGTGCCCACGCTGTTTGCGCTCCAGATTCCGGAGTTGATGCTCAGTCTGGGCATCTGCGGGGTGATCGGCGCTCTTGTGTTTGCGGCAAGAGGCGGCAAAGGCAAGGGCGGTGAAGCTGGCCGTCGCGCCGCCTTTTGCTCAGTGGCACTTGCGGCGACGCTGCCAATTCTCATCGCGGTGATGACGCGACCGGTCGTCTACAACGGGATCCGCCATATCGTCTTTGTGCTGCCACCCTTCGCTGCGCTCGCCGGCGTTGCCGCAGCCTGGATCGCCAGGCGTCTGCAGGTTTACGGGCGAAGTACCATGGTCGCGTGCGTCCTGGTTCTCTTCCCCGGTGTGGCCTCGCCGGTCGTCGACATGGTTCGGCTGCATCCCTACGAATATACCGACTACAACCATGTCGCCGGCGGCGTGCGCGGCGCCCGCCAAAATTTCATGCTCGATTATTGGGGCCTGTCGCTGAAGCAGGCGTCGGCGCGGCTCCTCGACTACATCGCGCAAAATCATCAGCAGCCGACGCATGGGCAATGGACCATCGCGGTCTGCGGCCCACATCCGCCGGTCACCGTCGCCCTTGGTCCGCAATTCAACCTGGCCTGGGATCCGAAAGGCGCCGATTTCGCGATGGTGCTCGGCGAATTCTATTGCGCCAAGCTCGACGCGCCGGTGCTGTTCGATATCGTCCGCGATGGCGTGATCTATGCGCGCGTCTACGACATTCGCGGCCGCTCGATCACCTCGCTTCTCACCGTGCCCGGGATCGACAAGACCAATTATTGAGACGCCTGCATATGCAGAGCCGTTTTCCCCAATTGCCCTCTCTGCATCACGCGACATCAGTGCGCATGACCCGAGGCGGACGTTCAATTTTACAGGCTTTGTTTACCTGAGCTTAGCAGGCCAATCTCGCAAGCCTTGATCTGCAGGGCGAGATATTTCGAGTAGATTCGGCATTGGGCGAAGCTGCCGGCAATGAACCAGAGTCCAGGCTGCGCCGTGCGCGTAAACATATTGCGCAACTCCTCACCGTCGCCAAATCCCCAGATCGGACCGATGCGAGCGGCGACTTCTTCGCCAAAGAGTTTGCGCACCAGATGTTCCTGCCCCTTGTAGCCGGTCGCCAGAATGATCAGATCAGCGGCAAGCGTTTCGCCGTCGCGCATACGCGCTCCTTCAGGCACGAAAGACTCGATGTCGGAAAATTGCGCCAGCCCAATCTCGCCTTTCACGATCAAGTCGGAGCAACCGACATTGAAATAATAGCCGCCGCCGCGCGTGAGATATTTGAACTGCCAGCCGGTCCCGTCTTCGCCGAAGTCGAGCTTGAATCCCCTGCGCTCGAGCGCGGCGAGCAGGTCCTTGTCGAGATTCCTCGCCTTTTCGGTGAGCAGGATGTGACTCTTCTTCGCAAGAGACAGCGGAATGGATGTCGTGATGAGATCGCAGTCCTCCAGCGAAGGCCCCTCGTCGTACAGCGCGTACGGCAATTGCGCGCTCGGCTCCACATTGACGATCAAGGTCGAGCTGCGCTGAACAAGCGTGACCTTAGCACCCGCCGAATGCAGGTCTTGCGCGATATCGTGGCCGCTATTGCCCGATCCAATGACCAGGGCGTTCTTGCCCGGCCAAGCCTCGCCGTCGCTGTATTGGCTGGAATGCAGAACCGTTCCGGCGAAATTGCGCAATGTCGGGATATCTGGAAGATTTGGAATGCCACTTACTCCGGTCGCCATAACGATGTGCCGCGGGTGCATTTCGCGCTTTTTGCCATCGGCACGCCGCAGTTCAACCGACCATCGCTCTGCTTTCGCGTCGTAGCTGCCGCCCGCAAATTCGGTAGCCGTCCAGTAGTTGAGCTCCATGCTCTCTACATAGGCTTCGAACCAGCCGGCGATCTTGTCTTTCGGAATATAGGTCGGCCACGTCGGCGGAAAGCGCATATAAGGCAGATGATTGACATGCACCTGATTGTGCAGAACGAGCGCGTGATAACGGTTACGCCAGTTGTCGCCGATGCGCTGTTCGCGATCGACGATCAGCGTATCGACGCCCAATTGAGTGAGGCGCGCGGCGATCGAAAGCCCGGCCTGGCCGCCACCGACGACGAGCACGGCGGGATCGCGATCGGCGTATTCAGCGGCAGCCTTGCGCAGATCAAGCCAATTAGGCCCGCGAAAGTCGCGTGAATAGACCTTGCCCTCCGCGCGCGATCGCTCAATGCGCTCCTCGTGCCCCTTGATCTCGTCGCGCGCCGTGAGCAACGTCCAAGCTTTCAATGCGTCGCCGCGGTCGGCATCAGCACGAAGCCGCAGCACACCGCTGCACCGACCTTGCGCCGTTTCGAACGTGAAGATCGCCTCGAGCGCCTCGGCGCCTGCGCGCGTCACATGACGTGGCGCGGCGCGATCCAGCGGTATCCTGAAGCGACCCGGCCGCGTGCGCTGACCGTGCTTTCTCAGCGCGCTGAGAATCGCGTCCATGCCGTTGATTGTTGTGATGTGCCAAGTCAGCGCCAAGACATCGCGCCAGTGACTGTCGACATGAAACAGCGCTTTAAGCAGAGCGTCGTCGGACTCGCTGAGAGCCTTCTCGAATTGCGTGAGCCAACGCTCCGCGAGCGTCATCAACGATTCTGTCGGAGCCAGCATGGGCGCCTTTCCCGCTGCCGCTAGGCTACACCAGCTTCCCCCCAGGAAAAAAGTGCGTCAGCGCGGCGACCGGGGCGTGCTTAAACAGCTAGACATCCGACCTCCCGACATCCGACTTACATCCGCAGCCCACCGCGGAACCGACATTTGGGTCAAGCTTGGATCGTGGGGGCAAGCGCCTCCGTACCTCTCCCCTCAGGCATAGGCGAGGCTCGAATGTGCAAACTTCCAGTAGAGCTCGCGCGCCTTGCGATAGAACGGGCCCGGTTGCAGGGGCCGCGCGTCGATACGGGTGATCGGCGACACTTTGGTGTAATTGCCGGTCGAAAATATCTCATCGGCATTCTCGAAATCGGAATAGCGCAACGTGGTCTCCACCACGGTGCAGCCTACCTCGCGCAGCAGCGCAATTACCCGCTTGCGGGTAATACCGGCGAGATAGGTACCGTTCGCTTCGGGCGTGAAGACGACGCCGTCCTTGGCCATAAAAATATTGGCGGTACCGAGTTCGGCGACATTGCCGAGCATATCGCACATGAGGCAATTATCGAAGCCGCGCTCGCGCGCTTCGATCAGGGCGCGTGCATTGTTGGGATAAAGACACCCCGCTTTGGCCTCAACCGGGGCGCATTCGCGCGTCGGCCGCCGGTATTGCGACAGCGTGATCGCGGTACCGGCCGGTTTCGGAAACGGTGCAGCGTAGATCGTGAGGCACCAATTGGTCGATTCCGGATCGGGCCGCACGCCGCCCGGAGCGCCCGCTTCAGCCCAATACATGGGACGAATGTATAATTCGGCGTCGCGATCGAAGCGCTTGAGGCCTTCGCGCACCAGCGCCATCCAGGCGTCCTGCGACACGATCGGCTTCAAGCACATCGCCTTGGCGGAGACATTGACGCGCGCGCAATGCAGATCAAGGTCAGGCGTTACCCCTTCAAAGGCGCGAGCACCGTCAAAGACCGATGTCCCAAGCCAGGCGCCGTGGGTGCGCGGACCCATGATCGGCACATTGCCCTCGTGCCAGTCATCCTCGAAGAATGTCAGGGTCTTCGACCAGGCAATGGAGCGGCGCATCGGTTTCCTCCGATCGATCTCTATTGTCCTCAATAGCGCTCTACGCCATTTGTTGTGACACGCGCTTTGTCACCAAAGCCTTATCACAGCCCCTGCCGCCAGCGGAGAGCAAGCCATGATCGAGGTTAAGCCGCGCGTCTTCGTGTTCGATGCCTATGGCACGCTGTTCGATGTCCACGCGGCGATCGCGCGCCATCGGGCCGTCGCCGGTGCCGACGCGGATCGCTTTTCAGAGATTTGGCGTATCAAGCAGCTCGAATACAGCTGGGTGTTAACGCTGGCCGGCCAATACGTCGATTTCTGGTCGCTCACCGAGCGCGCGCTGGACTATGCTCTCGCCCGTGTTCCATCGGTCGACCGCGCGCTGCGGCCAAAACTGCTCGATGCTTATCGTGAGCTCGATGCCTTTCCGGACGCCCGGCTTGCGGTGGAAAGTCTGAAGGCGCGCGGGGCGCGTGCTGCAATCCTCTCGAACGGGTCGCCCGCCATGCTGGATGCCGCCGTTGCCGCAGCCCACATGGCTGAGCTGTTCGACGCCGTGCTCTCGGTGGATGCGGTGCGCATGTATAAGCCTAGGCCCGAGGTCTATGCGCTGGTCACGAGCCGTTTTCAGATCACGCCGCAAGAGGTCGCGTTCGTATCGTCGAATCGGTGGGACGTCATGGGCGCAGCCGCTTTCGGCTTTCGGCCGTTCTGGATCAATCGCGCGAAAATGCCCGACGAATATTTCGAGCACGCACCGCTGCAGGTGCTTTCCGAACTCTCCGCCCTGACGTCGATCGGGGCCTAGGCGGCGCGCGGCAGGTTCAGGCGTTCACTGCGACGGGTTCGGGCGCAGCCGGCGGCAAGAGCCTCGGCTCAATGAAGCGGCCCTGTTCGAGGTCCTCGATCTGCTTGTCGATCTGCTTGATGACAAAACGCGAATAGGGCCCGACGTGAAGATAGAAAGCCATCAGCGTGACAATGCCGCGCACCGAATTGGGATTGATCGACATGCACTTGGTGAACGCCTTCCAGAACCGCTCGCGGCCCTCGGGCAGGCGCGACATCAGCTCGTGGACGAGCTTGACGGTCGACACGCGGCCGCGAATATCGCCCGCTGGCAGTTCCTTGCGGCGATCGGAGCAATCGAGCATGGCGGCGAGCCGCTCCAAGCGGCCGCAAAACGCCTCCGGATCGTAGATCTTGTCGAGGACCTTGCGATAATCGCGCAAAATCTCGACCCGCGGACGCTTGGTTTCATAGTTCACGCCGGCGGTGCACTGATCGCCTTTGTCCGGAGGCGCCGCGTCGTGATCGGCATGCAGGCGGCCTTCGCGGGCAAGCCGCCGCGATAGCTGCGTGTTGGGCAGCGCGTAGAGCAAACCCACCATGGCGATCGGAATCGCGGCCTCTTCGATCAGGTCGATCATCGGCTGAGCGACCGAGCCACGTTCGGTGTCGAAGCCGACGATGAAGCCGGCCGTCACCGACATGCCGGCCTGATAGATCTTATGCACGCTGTCGGCGATGCTGCGGCGTGTGTTCTGCTTCTTGCGCGTGGCCGCGAGCGTCTGTTCATCCGGGCTTTCAATCCCGACGAAGATGGCGAAGAAGTTCGAGCGCCGCAGCATTGCCAATAGCTCGGCATCGTCGGCGAGATTGAGCGACGCTTCGGTCGTGAACTCGAATGGATAATCGTGCTCCTTGATCCAAGTCTCGAGCACCGGCAGAAACGCTTTGATCGCCTTTTTGTTGCCGATGAGATTGTCGTCGACGAAATCGACGTGGCCGCGATAGCCGAGCTGATACAGCGTCTCGAGCTCGCTCAGCATCTGCGCATGCGTCTTGGTGCGCGGCGCACGCCCGTAGAGTTCGATGATATCGCAGAACTCGCAGGTGAAGGGACAGCCGCGCGAGAACTGCACGCCAATGTAGAGATACTGATCAAACTTCAGCAAATCAAAGCGCGGAATCGGCGTCTTGGTGACATCGACCTGAAATTTCGGCGCCTCGAACGTGCCCTGGCGCTGACCTTCTTCCCACGCTTCGATGAACTTGTCGATGATACCCTCCGCCTCACCGATGACACGGAAGTTCGCGCTGGCATAGCGATGCGGGCTCGAACTCACATCGGGCCCGCCAACCACGACCGGCAGACCGCGCTTGCGGCACATTGCGATGAGATCGAGCGTATCGGCTTGCTGAAACAGCATGCCGCCGGTCATCACCATGTCGGCCCAGGCGAGATCGGCCTCGGCGAGCTCCTCGGTGTTACGATTGACCAGCCGCACATTCCAGGATTTCGGCAGCAAGGCTGCGACGGTGATCAGGCCAAGCGGGATCGCCGGATATTTGGCGCCGACCAATTCGCAGGCTTCGGAAAAATTCCAGAAGGAATTCGCCATGAAGCGAGGATAGATCATCAGCACATTGCAGGAATTCGAGCGCAATGAGCCGGCCCCGCCGCTGCCGGCGGCACTTTCCTGACGCTGCTGTTGCAATGAACCCCCCGGCGCTCCGTCCGCATATTCGCGCGCAGTATGGCCAGTTTTCCCGACAGATCAAGGACAAAGCCACTGTGCCGCAATCACCTTGAGAGCACCTCTTGCGTAAAGTCTTGCGTAGGGTTGGCCTTGTGGGGCGCTCCCGGCACAGCGCCAGGATGGAGGCTGACCAGCGGCGACAGGTCCGCTACCCTCGCCCGCGCCACATTTGCCTTCATCGTCGAGGTAGACAATGCGCGCCGCCTATTACGAGCGAAACGGTTCCGCCCGTGAAGTACTGAAGCTTGGGGATATCGAGGCGCCGCAGCCGGGGCCGGGAGAAGTGCGCGTGAAACTTGCAACATCCGGAGTCAACCCGTCCGACGTCAAGGCGCGCGTCGGCTCGACGCGCAAGATCGCCTTCCCGCGCGTTATCCCACACAGCGACGGCGCGGGCGAGATCGACGTGACCGGCGAGGGCGTGGCCGCGAGCCGCGTCGGCGAGCGGGTGTGGACCTGGAACGCGCAATGGCTGCGCGCCTTCGGCACTTGCGCCGAATATGTCACGTTGCCGTCGGAGCAAGCGGTGCGCCTTCCGGCCAATACAAGCTTTGAGGTCGGCGCCTGCCTCGGTATTCCGGCGATGACGGCCTACCATGCCGTTGCGGTCGCGCGAGCGGCGCCGGGCATGACGCTCCTCGTCTCAGGCGGCGCCGGCGCGGTCGGCCATTATGCGGTGCAATTCGCCAAGGCTGCCGGAGCGAATGTCATTACGACGGTCAGCTCACCGGAAAAGGCGAAGCTCGCGCAAGCGGCTGGCGCCGACCACACCATCGACTACAAGCGTGAGGATGTCGGCGAGCGCGTCATGGCCGTCACCGGCAAAAAAGGCGTCGACGCGGTGATTGAGCTCGACATTGCCGCCAATGCCAAGCTCATGCCTCAAGTGCTTCGGCCGCGCAGCGCGATTGTGGTCTATGGCACCGGCGCGCCGGAAGCCGACGTGCCGCTGCACTTCTTTTTGCGCAATGCGATCGCGCTGAAATTCATCTATGTCTATGAGCTCGACCGCGCCGAGCGCGCTGCCGCGCTCAGCGCGATCTCGCGCGCCCTCGAAGCCGGCAAGCTGATCAACAATGTCGGTCGCACTTTTCCGCTTGCGGAGATCGTCGCCGCCCATGAGGCGGTTGAAGAGGGCAAGGTGCTGGGCAATGTCGTTGTGACGATTTAGCCGATCCTGGTCTCTATTTCGGCGGGGCGAAGGACTGGTCGCTATAGGGCAGCGAAGCCGGCCGCCCAATCACGATAAAGGCGTGATCGAGATCGTGGTGGCAGGCATTGCAGCCGGCGCTGAGCTTGTCAAATGCCGCGGCAAATGCGCCGGCATCCCTGCCGTCGATTGCCTTCTGCAGGGCACCAAGCGCCGCCCCGACGTGCTGATCGACGATTTCGGGGCCAAGCAGCTTTCTGACATCGCCAAACCCATCGCCGAGTTTGTCCACTTCATAGTCGGCGAGCGGCCAATTGCTCGCGCTGCCGGCAAACCACAGCTTGATATGGCGTTCCTGCTGCAGGGTCATGATCTCGCCGAGACTCGGCTGATACGGCGCCTCCGGCGGCAGTCCTGACGGTGCGGGCGCCGGCTGCGCGACTTTGTCCTGAGCCGTCGCGGGGAGTATCGTCGACAATGTGACAGCCAGAAACGCGGAAACAAGCTTCATCGCATCTTTCCTTGGCACAGCACCATCGCTTCAGCTAACCGGCGGGAGTGGCTCGTTGCAAGATTTTGGATGGCTCGATTGGCACGCCTGATAAAGCGCCGGGCATGCTTTGGCCGCACTCAACGCCGCATCAACGGTCTTGAGACGATCGCCGGCGGCGCGTGACTGCGGATCATATATCAGGACTGCATCGACACGTTCGATGCCGCGATCGTTCATCAAAAAATGCTCGGCGCCGTTGAAGAAGACGGTCGCGATCTTGATCGCCTCGTTGAGCTTCTTGGTGTACTCGGCATTGAGCTTGGGGTCTGGCTTGGTAACGCGCGCGTGGACCGCAATGTCCGTGTAGAGGACGTTGAGCTTGAAATAGATGCCGCCGCATTGCGCGAGCACGAGCCAATACGGCTTTCCGGCAAAAGCTGGGGGCGCGGTCACGATACTGTCGCGCTTGTCCACCGCGACGGCAGGCGGGGGGCGCTCGACTTCGCGCGGCTCGCGCTCGCGATGGTGCCGCGTCTGCGCCAGCACGCCAGCCGTCGCAATGACCGCAAAAATCAGGACGGCAGCAGCTGCAATCAATCGTGTCATGATCTGCTTATAGCCGGGACCTTGCCGAGAGCAAAAACCTTTGACCCGCTTAAAAACGTCGCAGACATCAAAACTTTTCGATCCAGGGCCGCAGCTCGACCTCCCAGGCCCACGCGCTGCGGTGTTGCTGAACGAGATGCAGATAGGTCTGGGCGATCGCGTCGGGATCGAGAAAGCCGTCAGGCCGGTCAGGCGGATTTTGCCGGCTCGCGCTGCGAATGCCGCCGTCGATGACGATGTGCGCGACGTGAATGCCCTGCGGTGACAATTCCCGTGCCATGCTCTGCGCAAGCCCGCGCAGCGCGAACTTGCCCATGGCAAAAGGCGCCGACTGAGCATAGCCCTTCACGCTCGCCGAGGCGCCGGTGAAGAGAATGACGCCGCGCCGGTGGGGCAGCATGCGCTTGACCGCCTCCTGTGCCACCAGAAAGCCACCATAGGCCGAGACCGCAATTGACTTGGCGACGTCGTCCGCATCAAGCTCGACAAACGGTCCGCGCGTACGATAGCTGGCGTTGTAGACAACCACCTCTGGCGCGCCGAATGCCGCCTCGACCTCGGCGAAGAGTTTTTTGACCTCATCCGCATTGGCAGCGTTGCAGACAAAGGCCTTAGCGCCGATTTCCTGCGCGAGACCGCTCAAGCTTTCCGCCCGGCGCGCGCCGAGCGCGAGTTTCATGCCGGCTTTATTGAAGAGGCGGGCGACCGAGGCGGAAAGGCCCGAGCCAACGCCGACGATAAGTGCTGTGCGGAAAGCCGCCTCGCTCATAGAAACCTCCAGCTAGCGCATGTCCCGGAATAGCAAAAGCCGGTTTTCCGATAAGGACATGCGAAAAATCAATGATCCTTGACAATGGTCTTGACCGTGCGCGGCCCCCTCCCCACTTCCACGCTGAGGTTTCGATGGACATGCAGCGCTTCCTGATTGGGCTTGGACTTTTGCTCGTCGTGGCGGGTGTTGCCTGGCCGGTCCTGACCAAGATAGGTATCGGCCGGCTTCCCGGCGATATCATGATCCAGCGTGGCGGGACGAGCTTCTATTTTCCGATCGTCACCTGCATTCTGCTGAGCATCGTGCTGAGCGCCGTGATGTGGCTGTTCAACCGGTGAAGCTTAGTCGATGACCGCCACCGCATTGATCTCGACCAGGCAGCGCGGATCGGTAGCGAGCCGCACCACCTGCACCGTGGTCGTCGCGGGCTTGGCATCACCGAAATATTCGCCCCAGACCTTGTTGAGCGCATCCTGATCGGTGAGATCGGTCACGAAACGGTCGGCCGTGACCACGTCGGCAAAGGTGGCGCCGACGGCCGCGAGCCCGCGCTTGAGATTTTCCAGAGCGGCCCGCACTTGCCCGGCCATATCGCGCGGCATGGAGTCAAACTCTTGCGGTCGATGCGGGTGATGATGATAGACCGGCGCCGCGGTGACGCCGGCAAGATAAACGGTCGTGCCGCCCTTCACCTTGATAGCGGGCGCGTACGGCATCCATATTTCCGGCGCATCGGGCCAATGTACATGTTCGATGGTCCTGGGCATTGTGTCGTTACCTCGTTATCGGACGAAGCGAAACGTCGAAACGCCTTTTTCGGCCCTACATCCGAAACACGCCGAACCGCGTTTCCGGGATTGGCGCGTTCAGCGCCGCCGCGTAGCACAGCGCCAGCACGCGGCGGGTTTCGGCCGGCGTGATGATGCCGTCGTCCCACAGCCGCGCGGTGGCATAATAGGGATTGCCCTCCGCCTCATATTGCTCGCGGATCGGCTGCTTGAATTCCTCCTCCTCGACCTCCGACCATTTCTTGCCTTCGGCCTCGATATTGTCGCGCCGTACGGTTGCGAGCACTGAGGCGGCTTGCTCTCCACCCATGACCGAAATGCGGGCGTTTGGCCACGTAAACAGAAAGCGCGGGCCATAGGCGCGGCCGCACATGCCGTAATTGCCGGCCCCATAGGAGCCGCCGATGATGACGGTGATCTTTGGCACCTGAGCACAGGCGACCGCGGTGACCATCTTGGCGCCGTCCTTGGCGATGCCGCCCGCCTCGTAGTCGCGACCGACCATGAAGCCGGAAATATTTTGCAGAAATAAAAGCGGCACGCGGCGCTGGCAGCACAGTTCGATGAAATGCGCCGCCTTCAGCGCGCTCTCAGAGAAGAGAATGCCGTTATTGCCGAGAATGCCGACCGGAATGCCGTGAATATGAGCGAAGCCTGTGACCAGCGTCATCCCATAGAGCGCCTTGAACTCGTCGAATTCGGACGCGTCGACCAGCCGCGCGATCACTTCGCGCACGTCATATTGCTTCTTCAGATCGACCGGCACGATGCCGTCAAGCTCGGCGGCATCATATTTCGGCTCGCTCGGCTTGGCGAGTGCAATGTCGATCGGCCGCTTGCCGCTGAGTGTGCCGATAATGCGGCGGCATAGCGCGAGCGCGTGGCGGTCGTTCTCGGCGTAATAGTCCGCTACGCCGGATTTCTTCGCATGCACGTCGGCGCCACCCAGGTCTTCCGCGCTGACCACTTCCCCGGTCGCCGCTTTAACCAGCGGCGGACCGCCGAGAAAAATGGTGCCCTGATTGCGCACAATGATGGTTTCGTCCGACATCGCCGGCACGTAGGCGCCGCCAGCGGTGCATGAGCCCATGACCACGGCAATCTGGGCGATGCCCATGGACGACAGCGTCGCTTGATTGTAGAAAATGCGGCCGAAATGCTCCCGGTCGGGAAAGACTTCGGTCTGATGCGGCAGGTTGGCGCCGCCGGAATCGACCAGATAGACGCACGGTAGCCGGTTCTCACGCGCAATCTCTTGCGCGCGCAGATGCTTCTTCACCGTCATCGGATAATAGGTGCCGCCTTTGATCGTCGAATCGTTGCAGACGATCACGCATTCGCGGCCCGACACGCGCCCAATGCCGGTGATGATACCGGCGGCGTGGATCGCATCGTCATACATATCGTTGGCGGCCAGCGGCGAGAGCTCGAGAAATGGCGTGCCGGGGTCGAGCAGCGTTATCACCCGCTCGCGCGGCAAGAGTTTTCCGCGCGCGATATGGCGCTCACGGGCGCGCGCCGGCCCGCCCGCGGCGGCTTGCGCGCGGCGCTTTTCGAGCTCCGCAATCAAGACGCGCATCGCCGCTTGATTGGCGCGAAACTCCTTTGAGCCGCAATCGACAGCTGATTTGATCGTCGTCACTCTTCCCCACCTCGGAATCTGAACAAAAATTCAGACAACACGCCGCATCGTCGTCTCTGCGCGATGCATCGCCTGCTTTTGAGCAACACTAACATACGGAACCGAAACTTTCCTCGTGCGCTCGCGTTCGCATCACGGTACCGCGTCCGAAGCGCAAGGCGCGAGCAAAACTGGATACGGTGAAAATCGAAGAAAAGAGGACACCATGAGAAAGCAGCAAAGCACCCTATTGGCGGGCATTGCCGCCCTGGCACTGCTCGCCGGGACCGGGCTTGCATCGGCCCAAGGCGCTGCGGGAGATCAAGGGAACGCGAAGCAGGGCGGCGCCGCAGGTACGGCCGGCCAGACGATGCGGCATAAGGAGGGCGGCACAGCAAGCCATGGCGCGATGAGCCCGTCGACCGCACAACACGGGGCGCTGAATCAGCCCCAAGGCGGGAAAGGCGGGCAAAGCGCGCAGAACAAGAGCGTAAGGGGCGTGGGCCCCTCCACGGCCCAGCAAGGCCCTGGCAAGAACGCGCAGCTGAACCGAAATGCGCAAGAGACTAACCCCGCCGGCATCAACGCGCAGAACAAAAGCAAGGCGGCCCAGACCGGCAACCGGGAGAAGTTCCGCTCGACGGCGCAGGGTCAGCAGTTCAACCGCACCAACCGCTCGGCGCAGGAGGAGCGCTTCAACCGTACGCACCGCGCAGCTTCGGAGAACAGGTACCAGCAGCGGGGTAATGCCGGCACCGCAAGCACGGCACAGCGGATGGAGCGCGGCGGACAGCTGCAGGGTCTGCAGGGCAATGCGGCGGTGAACGAGCGGGGCAATGTCCAGCTCACCGAGCAGCAGCGCACTCGGATCCGTGACACCGTGATCAATGCCAGCGGCGCGCCGCGCGTTGGCCGGGTCAACTTCGATGTGAGAGTTGGCACGGTGATCCCGCGACGCGAAATCCGCGTAGTCCCGGTGCCGGAGACGCTGGTGCGGATCGAGCCGCGCTGGCGCGGCTATTTGTATTTCGTCTATGGCGACGAAGTCGTGATCGTCAGCCCGCGCACGATGCGTATCGTCGCGGTTCTACCGGCCTGACATTCGGCGTGAATAGCGCAATGGCGGGGGACGGCATCAAGCGCCGCCCTCGCCTTCTTAACATGACAGCGTCAGGCGCGCACTTCCTGGCGTTGGAAAATCACGTAGCCGACGACAAACAACAGCAGTGCGGATGCAATCATCGCCACTATCTGCGGCCAGGCGATCAAGACGCTTGCGCCGAGCGGCAGCGGTGCGCCGAGCACGGCGCCCTGCAGTTGGCTCAGATAGATGGGGCCGAGCGCACGCGTCGTCGGATCAAGCAGCGCCACCACCACTTCGGCGTAGAGCGTCGATGGCGAGAGCCGCGCCAGAATCTGTTCAAGCTCGGCCGTGCCTGGCGTCTGCAGCCCGAGCGCCGTGTAACGCGGGTCCGGCGGGATAATGGCCTGTGCCACGGCGCCGGCCAGCACCGGCCAGATGAAAGTGATGAACAGCCACAGGCCGAGCGTGACCAACGCCGCCGTTGCCGCCGAGCGGAACAGGATCGAGAACAACAGCGCCAGGGCCAGCCAAACGCCGGCATAGATGATCGTCACCAGCAGAAAGACGAAGCTGCGCGCGATTTCCTCGGCGCCGGGCGGAATGCCGATGAGGAGCAGACCAAGCCCAACGACAAGCAGCCACAGCGTGACCAGGCTGATCGAAAGCGTGATCAAGCCGGCCAGGAATTTGCCGAACAACAAAGCGTCGCGATAGATCGGCTGCGAGAGGATGCGCGACAGCGTGCGTCGATTGTGCTCGCTATTGACGGTATCGAAGCCGAGCCCGATCGCCATAAGCGGTACCAGGAACGACAGGAACGAGACGAAGGACGGCAGCGGATCGCGCGAGGTCGTGAACAATCGCAGGAACAGGAACGGATCCTCCGCGGTCGTATCCTTGATCTGCTGGATGGCACCATAGAGCGCGGCCAGCGCCACCAGCACCACAAGCCATTCGAGCACGCGCATGCGCACGCTGGTCAGGTGGTCGGAAAGTTCCTTGAGCACGACCACGCCGAGGCCGGAAAAGGCGGAACCCTCACGCTGCATGGCGCGCTCCTTCCTGCACCGCCTGTTCCGGCTTCTTCGCCTCGAAATAGCGTGTATAGATCGCCTCGAGGCTCGGCTCCTGCACGCCGAGGAATTTGAGCCTGCCCTGCAAAGCGACGACTTCGGCAGCGGCTTCAGGCCGCACGTCGCGATCGGCATGCAGGCGGAGCTTGCCGATGCCGGTCTTCTCGACGCCGCTGACGCCCGGAATGAGCGCCAGCCGTTCGGCCAAGCCCGCACCGTCGGCCTCGATGTCAACGACATAGCCGCCGCCCAGCACTTCGCGCCCGAGATCGGCGACCCTGCCCATCAACGCGATCTTACCGGAGGAGAACAGGGCGACGCGATCACACACGCTCTGTACCCGCTCGAGCAGATGCGAAGACAGCAGGACCGATACGCCTTCGGCCTTAAAGCCGCGGATCATGCCGAGAAGCTCGGCCGTGGCCTGCGGATCGAGACCGGATGTCGGCTCGTCGAGAATGGCGATTTGCGCGCCCTTCATCAGGATTTCGGCAAGGCCGAGCCGCTGCCGCATGCCGCGCGAGAAGGTGCCGACTCGTTTCTCCGCCACGTCGGCCAAGCCAACGCGATCGAGAGCCTCCGCGATGCGTTTTTCGCGCTCGAGGACACGAAATCCTATCAGGCGGGCGGTGTAGCGCAGGTTATCGGCTGCGGTAAGCCCATCATAGAAGCCGACCGTGTCCGGCATATAGCCCACCCGCCGCTTCACCGAGAGCGGCTCGCGCGCCGGATTGAAGCCGAGCACGCTCACCTCGCCCGCCGATATATCGGTCAGGCCGAGCAGCATCAGTATCGTTGTGGTCTTGCCAGCGCCGTTTGGGCCAAGCAGGCCAAAAATCTCGCCGCGGCCAACCTCGAACGAAATGTGGTCGACCGCGGTCGCCGAGCCGTAGGTCTTGGTCAGACCATTGGCCTGGATGACGGAATCCTGGCTCATCGGCGACCGAACCTTGCCACTGCCCCGACCATGACCAACAGCGCGACGCCGATGATGCCGACGCCGGCGATGCCCCACATGGTGGAGGTGGTTACCGTGACGCGGAAATTAGTCGAGGCGGATTCGCCGCGTGCGGCAGCGCGGACGGTCGTGACGTAATCGCCGGCAATCGCCTTCTCGGTCGGGGTGATCAGCGCCTGCACCTCTTTGTTGTCGTTCGGGGCGATCCGATCGACCTGCTTCGGATCAAAAGTGATCTTCCAGCCGCTCGGCGCGGAGCCGGAGAGCTGGATATCTTCAGCGGGCGCAGTGCCGGTATTGGTGATGACCACGGGAACGCTCGTTTCCTTGCCGGCGGACGCACGCGTCGACACCAAGCCCTCGCGGCCGGATATGTCGAGCTTCGGCTGACCGGTGATGGTCATCCCGAGATCGGTGGTGGCAACCGCGTCTTCGGCGGCAACACGCGCAGTGATCTTGTAGTCGCCTGCGGCGGCGGTGTTCGGCGGCGTGACTTTAAGCTTCACGTCCTTGGTCTGCCCGGCATCGACCGGCACAGCGTTAAGCTCTTGGCTACCGTACTGCTCGGTGAAGGTGGTATCGAAATTCTGCGGCGCATGCGCCGAAAGGCTCACCGTCAGCTTCTTGCCACTGTCATTTTTGATGCCGAGCTGATATTCGAAGCTCGACTTCGAAGTGCCGCGCAATTGTGGCAACTGCGGCGTCAGCGTGAGTTTCGCCGGAAGATCCTTCGCCAGCGTCACCGCCACGGGCAGCTGCAGATTCGAGGTCGCGCCCTGTGCTGCAACCGTGATCGTCTGCGTGCCGTTCGGGGCGTTCTTCGGCACGTCCAGTCGCAATTCGAGCGAGACGCTCGAATTGGTGGCCGGCATTGCCGCAGCCACCGGCTGGCCGCCGCCCATCAGAGTTGCGGTCCAGCCCGCGGGCACTCCGGAAACCGACAGCGCCAGACGCTCCGGCGTCATGTCGTAATTGTGTAATCGAAGATTGATGGTCGACGTCTCTCCCGGGCGCACGGTGACCGCGGGGAAATCGCTCATCAGGTAGATGCCCTTGACGTCCTTGGGCGCATCGTCGGATTTGGCGGCAGACGCAAACAGCACCGCAAAGGCGGCGAGTGCGGCGATCAAACCGTATCGCATTGGTATCAACTCCCGTGCAGCAATTTGATCAGTGTGCCCCCTCCCACGGCGCGCTCGCAACGAGCCCGAGTGAGCGGCGGACATTGTCGGCGTAATCGTGACAAAATCATGCAGAGACCGCCCTTTTTGGCAAGACCTGTGGACTTTGTCCTGCGGTAGAGAGCCGCAGTTTGAGGCGCTATATCAGGCCCGAACATGCCTCGCAGTACCGAAATCAGTGCCGGCCTTCTCGTGTTCCGTCGTGTTAACGAACCGGAGGTTCTGCTCGGCCATCCGGGCGGTCCGTTCTGGGCGAAAAAGGACGACGGCGTCTGGACCATTCCCAAGGGCGTCGCCGAGCCCGGCGACGATCTTCTCGCCACCGCGCGGCGCGAATTTACCGAGGAGACAAATCTGCCGCTCGATAGCGCGGCCGGCGGCCTGATCGCGCTGTCGCCCGTTAAGCAGAAGAGCGGCAAGATCGTACACGCTTTCGCGGTCGAGGCCGACCTCGACCTCGCGCTCTTCGCCAGCAATTCATTCGAGATCGAGTGGCCGCCCCGATCGGGCCGTCGACAGCGTTTCCCGGAAGTTGATCGCGTCGCTTATTTCACGCTGCCGGTCGCAATGGGCAAAATATCTGCTTATCAGAAGCCGTTCCTGCGGGAGCTGGGAGAACAGTTGGGCCTGCAGCTAAGCTGAGCCCGGCAAGTCGCGGAAGTGTCCGGCGGCTATGCCGTCCCCGGATTTCGTTTCAGTCAATCCGGTTGCCCTTTAAGCGCTACTCCTTCAGAACCACCGGCCAGTCCACCTCGTCGTGCGGCAGCACCCAGGGCTCGCGCCGCGCGGCCTCGCGCCATTCGCGCCAGGCCGGCAGGGCCATGACCTCGTTCATATAAGCTCGCGCCGCCGCGCTGACCGCCACCGCGTAAGTGTGAAACCGCGACACGACCGGGGCAAACATCGCGTCCGCAGCGCCGAACCGGCCGAACAGAAATGGACCACCATGTTTCGCGAGGCATTCACTCCAAATCGCATCGATCCGCGCGACATTGGCCGCGCCCTCATCGTCCAGGGCCCGCGGCTTGACGGGCCGGCACATGTTCATCGGCAGTTGCCGCCGCAGCGGCAGAAAGCCCGCATGCATCTCGGACGCAATTGCGCGCGCATGCGCGCGCACGGAGGCTGGCTTCGGCCATAAACCGGCCTCGGGAAATTTCTCCGCAAGATATTCCAGAATGGCGAGCGATTCCCAGACCCGCACATCACCGTCGAGCAGGACCGGCACCTTGCCCGCCCCGCTCAGTGCGGTCACTCGGGTTTTGAAATCCGCGGCCTCGAGCGAGATCACCGTCTCCTCGAAGGCAATGCCGGCGGTCCTCATGCCGATCCAGGGGCGCAACGACCAGGACGAATAGTTCTTGTTGCCGAGGATGAGATGCAGCGCCATCAGTCCAGGAACCTTGTCCAGGGATCCTTGTTACGACTCGCCGTTGACGGCTCCTTGTAGCCTGGATCGCGCGAGATGCAATTGGAAGGATGACTTCGTGCCGCTTTCCGGATTTCGTCGGCGGAGAATCCACGCTACAACAAGCCGGGAATTCCGAGAATGGCGCAATTTTCAAATCTGGATGTGCTGGCGCTCGGCTGGTTTCTCGCCGCCTGGCTCGGCTATGCACTGCTGATCGAGCTGACTTCCCATGGCAAGCGCGGCCTGAACGGCCTGATGCACCGCTACCGCAGCGAATGGATGCAGCGCATGCTGGCGCGCGATGCGCGCATGATGGACGGCCAGGTCATTTCCGCGCTGCAGAACGGCACCGCCTTCTTCGCCTCGACCTCGCTGATTGCGCTGGGCGGCGCGGTGACTTTGTTTCACTCCAACCAAGACATGCTGACCATCGTCGCGGCGCTGCCGTTCGGGCAGGCGGTGACCCATATCCAATGGGAGATCAAAGTCGTCGGCCTGATGATCATCTTTGTCTATGCCTTTTTCAAATTTGCTTGGGCTTATCGATTGTACAATTACGTTGCCATCATGGTCGGCGCCGCACCGCCGGCTTCGGAGCGCGACGAGCCTGAGGCCAAGGCCTACGCTCAGGCCGCCGCGCGCGTCATCACCGATGCCGGTCGCCACTTCAATCGCGGCCAACGCGCTTTCTTCTTTGCGCTCGGCTATCTCGGCTGGTTTCTCGGGCCGGTACCGCTGATGGTGACTACGGCCGCCGTTCTGGTGGTGATGTGGCGGCGCCAATTCGCGTCCGACTCGCGCCGGGCGATCAGTATTATCTGAATGCGCTGCGGCTCAGACGATGCCGGTTACGACCGCGATGAAAGAAACGAACAGTACCGCAGCGACGGTGAACAGCAGAGTGAGAGCAGTCTCGACCCATTCGTTGGCAGCTGACCGGGTTTCGACTTTGTCGTCCGCCGATTGACTGGCATCTTCGGCGGGCACGTCAGTGGTCGACATGAGGCCTTCCCCCCAAAGGACGAGGTGCAATGGCCGAGCTTTTCACGGCAGGAGTGAAGGATCGGTAAAAGAACCAGCTCGGTTGAGCCTGGACGAGCGTCCCGCGCCGGACTCGATCCCCTGCTGGTTACTATCCGGAAGAAGCGGTGGCTAGAAAGATTCTGGCGATCACGGCGCCGGAAACAGCTCGTTGGTTTTGCCGGTCAGCCGATAGACCAATAGTCCAATCCATTCGTGCAGCGCATAATCGGTTTCATTCAAGCCCGTCGCCAATGACGCGAAAGGCCGCGCCAGGTCATTCATGCCGCGCGTGCGGTAGTCGACCGGATAGGCCTCGACCGGGAAACCGGCGGCGCGGAAGGTGCCGATCGCGCGCGGCATGTGAAAGGCTGAAGTGACCAGAAGCCAGCGTTCACCCGGCTTGGGCTGCGCAACGAGACGCGAAAATACCGCGTTCTCAATCGTGTTGCGCGACTGCTCTTCCGCGGTAATGCGTTCCTGCGGGACGCCCAGCGCGAGGAGTTCCTTCGCTGCAAACGGCGCCTCCGGAGGAACGTCGGGCCGTATCGAGCCCACTCCCCCGCTGAAAATGATGCGGGCATTCGGATATTTGCGTGCCAGCTCGACTGCGGCAGTGATGCGCTCGGCCGAGTCGTTGAGAGCCACGCTGCCACGTGCCGCCGAGACGTCGGACAGGATGGCCCCGCCAAGCACGACGATGCCGTCCGGCGCCCCGTGTGATGGATCCCACTGCGGGAAACGCTGCTCGAGCGGCAGTATCAGAATATGGCCGAGCGGCGAGAAGCCGGCGAGCGCAATCAGCATGATGCTCGTGACCACGAGCCAGCTCGCGGTGCGGCGAAAGCGCGTGCACAACAGGCAAAGGCCGATGATCCCGATGGTTGCGAGGACATTGGATGCCAGCGCGAAGAAACCGAGAACTTTTGACAGTGAAAAGAGCATCTCGGCTCACTCGGCGCCCGCGCTGCTTGGCGAAACGTTCGCGGTAGCCGCAACGGAAACATTACTCGCGCGATTTGCGCCAGGCCGCATAACGCGCCTTAGACTCGTCATTTGGCGGGTAAAGGCCAGGAAGCTTCACGCCTTTTTCGACTTCGGTGAAAACCCAGCTTTCGTACAATTCGTGCTCGGCGCCTTCGTGGGCAACGAATTCCACCAGCGCCTGCGGAATGACAACGGCGCCGTCATCATCGGCTACGATCACATCGCCTGGAAAGATCGCGCAACCGCCACAGGCGATCGGCTCCTGCCAGCCGACAAAGGTCAGGCCGTTGACCGAGGCGGGCGCCGCGACGCCCGAGCACCAGACCGGCAGCTTTGAGGCGAGTACGCCGCTAAGGTCGCGCATGGCGCCGTCGGTGACCAAGGCCGCGACGTTTCGCCTTTTCATACGCGCGCAGAGAATGTCACCAAATATGCCGGCCGTCTGCACGCCCATGGCATCGGCGACGGCGATGACGCCTCCCGGCATGGCCTCGATCGCAGCCCGGGTCGAGATCGGATTACCCCAGCTCTCGGGCGTCGCCAAATCTTCGCGCACCGGCACGAAACGCAATGTAAAGGCCGGGCCGACCAGACGCTCGCCGCCCGGCACCAGGGGCTTGGCGCCGCTCATCCAGCACCGCCGAATGCCTTTTTTGAGCAGCATCGTTGTGATCGTCGCCGTCGTCACCTTGCGCAGAACATCGAACAGCTCGTTGCTCATCGTTGCCTCGCTCAGTTATGTCATGCCGGCTTGATACCGAGCCGTTCATCGCGGCGGCGCAGCCAAGCTACAAACGGAATCGACAGCAGCACCATCCAGGACTTCCCGACAACCTGCCCGGCCAAGAATTCGAGCGAGCCGAAAGCAAGCCAGAGAAACACAATGGAATCCACCACGAGGCCGGCGAAGCTTGATGCGATCACCGCCGCCACCAGCCGCCGCTGCGCCAGCGGGGTATACACAGCGAGATCGGCAAATTCGGAAAGCAGAAACGCCGTCGCCGAGGCGACTACCAGCGAAGGCGGCGCGAGCAGCGCCGAAAGCCCACTACCGAACAGGATGGCCAGCGCCGAAAGACCGGTTCCGAGCCGCCGCTGCACCAGATCGCGCAGCACCAGCGCCACCCCCACCATGGTTACCCCCGAAGGTGCCATGAGATTCGGCGCCACCGGCACGAGGCAGGGCCCCTCCGGCGCGACGCAGGACGTCCCGACATGACCGATCAGCCAGTTGGCGATCGGGATCGTGAGCGCGAACAGAAGCAAAAAGATCACACCCTCTCGCCTGCGGCGCTGGTCCATGTTTTGAGCGTCCCTTTGCAAATCTTGTTGCCAGTCTTGCGTCACGATGCGGCCTTCCACTTTGCAAATCCCTCCGCGCGCAGGCGGCAGGCCGGGCAGGTGCCGCAGCCAAAGCCCCAGGCGTGGCGATGCACCCGATCGCCGAGATAGCAGGTGTGCGTCTCACCGAGAAGCAGATCGATCAGCGGCTTGCCGCCGGTCTGCTCGGCGAGCGTGAAGGTGCCAGCCTTGTCGACCCACATCAGCGGGGTGTGGATGACAAAACGGCGATCCATGCCGAGCGTCAGCGCCAGTTGTACGGCCTTAATCGTGTCGTCGCGGCAATCCGGGTAGCCGGAAAAATCGGTCTCGCACATGCCGGCGACAATATGCTTGATGCCGCGCCGATAGGCGAGCGCACCGGCGAAGGTGAAGAAGACCAGATTGCGGCCGGGTACAAAGGTCGTCGGCAGTCCGGATTCGGCTATGGTGATTTCGACGTCGCGGGTCAACGCTGTTTCGGAAAGAGACGCGAGCGCGTCAAGCCGGATGACATGATCGTCGCCGAGCCGCGCCCGCCATTGTTCCGATATTGAAGCCAGTCCGGAGCGGATGCGCGGCCGCACCTGAAGCTCGACGGCATGACGTTGGCCGTAATCGAAGCCGATGGTCTCGACTCGCGCAAAGCGTTCAAGCGCCCAAGCCAGACAAACAGTCGAATCCTGACCGCCGGAAAACAGGACAAGGGCGCTGTCGTGGAGCGTCACTGCGGCCTATCCTCGAGGCGGACACCGCGAGTGCCAAGCCATTGCCCGATCCGTTTCACCGCTTCGTGCATGTCCTCGCGGCTGCCGGCATAGCATAGGCGCAGGAAGCGCCGGCCATGGAGCGGATCGAAATCGACGCCGGGCGTTGCCGCAACACCCGCCTCCTCAAGCATGCGCGTTGCAAAAGCGTAGCTGTCATCCGAGAATCGCGAAATGTCGGCATAGAGATAAAACGCGCCGTCGACCGGAAGGAACGAAGTTAAGCCCGCGCGCGGCAGACCGTCCAGCAGAATGCGCCGATTTTCCTCGTAGCCGTGTTTGATCTGCTCCAGCTCCGCGCGCCCGTCGAAGGCCGCCTCGGCAGCGATCTGCGACAAGGTCGGCACCGAGATGGCCAGATTCTGCTGCAGCCGCTCGATGGCGCGCAGCAGCGTCGGTGGTACCACCATCCAGCCGATGCGCCATCCGGTCATACAGAAATATTTGGAGAATGAATTGACGATGATCGCATTCCTGGAAAAGCGCGCCGCGCTTTCCGCGGCGAAGGCGTAATCGAGCCCGTGATAGATCTCGTCCGATATGACGGTGATGCCGGCATCTTCGGCACAACGGATCAGCACGGCGAGCGCGTCGCCCGTCATCATCGTGCCGGTGGGATTGGCCGGCGATCCGATTATGAGGCCGTGCAGCGGCCGAGCGCGATGCTCCGCAAGCAGCATGTCGCCGGTGATCGACCAGCGCGTACTGTCTGTGGTCTCCATTCCGACCGCCTCGCAGCCTAGCGCGGTCAAGATATGTCGGTACGGCGGATAGCCGGGGAGCGCCACCGCGACGCGGTCGCCCGCTTCGAAGGCAGACAGAAAGGCCAGCATGAAGCCGGCGGATGAGCCGGTGGTAACGACCACCTGCTCCGGGTCAACCTCGAGGTCATGCCACTGCGCATAGGCGCGCGCGATGCGCTTGCGCAGCGAGGGGATGCCGAGCGTCTCGGTATAGCCATGTGGGCTGCGTGGCAGGGCCGCGCGGACGGCAGCGAGCGCTGCCGCCGGCGCGCCCGCTGCCGGTTGGCCGACTTCCATGTGGACGATGCGGCGACCTTGAGCTTCAAGCCGCGCAGCGGCCGCCACGACGTCCATCACCATGAATGGCGGCACATTGCTGCGCCGTGAGGGCCTGAGCGGGCTCTTTGGCTTTTCGAGCATCAATGGACCCTTAGGCTGCGGTCACAGATCCGTTCACAAATGCGTTGACGAAGCTCGTTACCACCTTGTCGTTCCGCCCCGCTGATGCCGCATTCAGTGGGTTTCCTGCGGCTTGGCTGGTGCCTGCAGCCCGTCCTGCGGGCGCGTTGACC
This sequence comes from Hyphomicrobiaceae bacterium, assembly GCA_021324465.1. Taxonomy (GTDB): domain Bacteria; phylum Pseudomonadota; class Alphaproteobacteria; order Rhizobiales; family Xanthobacteraceae; genus BOG-931. The sequence goes on along the minus strand of JAJPJB010000003.1, from coordinate 52,166 downwards.
CCAACGCGTTCGATCCATAGTTTGCCGGCATTCCTGGCCTCTGGGCGGCCTGAAGGACCTGACAGTTCGTCTCACATGATTGGTCTCCAATCTCCTAGCAAGATGCGGCCGGTGAAACCAGCGGCGCGCGCCGTCGCCATTGCCACGTCCGCTGCGCTCGTCATGTCGAGCATTCCCGTCCCGGTGCAGGCGCAGACCGGAGCAAATGCCGGCATTCCGATGATCCGCGATGCCGAGACCGAGCAGCTGCTGCGTGATTACACCGCGCCGATCTTCAGGGCGGCCGGTCTGAGCAACCAGAACATCAAAGTAGTCATCATCAATGACAACTCGTTCAACGCCTTTGTCATGGATGCGCATCGCATTTTCATCAATCTCGGCGCGCTCAAGGAAGCGACAACGCCCAACCAGGTGATCGGCGTCTTGGCGCACGAGACAGGCCATATCGTTGGCGGCCACCTATCGAAGCTGCGCCAGGAGCTGGCCAATATCCAGACCGCCATGATCATCGGCATGTTGCTCGGCGCCGGCGCGATGGTCGCCGGCCACGGCAACAGCGACATGGGCAATGTCGGCGCAGCCGTGATCACCGCTCCGCAGGCTCTGGGCATGAATACACTGTTGTCCTATCAGCGTGCCCAGGAGGAATCGGCCGACCGCGCCGGCGTCCGCTTCCTGACCATGACCGGGCAGTCGGCCAAGGGCATGTACGATACCTTCAAGAAATTTGCCGACGAGTCCTTGTTTTCCGCCCACGGCGCCAATCCCTATGCGCAGAACCATCCGATGCCGCAGGAGCGCATGGATGCTTTGGCCGAACTCGTGAAGACGCCGTACTGGGCCAAGAAGGATCCGCCGGAGCTGCAATTCCGACACGATATGATGCGGGCGAAGCTGTACGGCTTCTCGGAGCGACCAAATGTCGTGCTGGCGCATTACCCGCTGAGCGATACCAGCATGCCGGCGCGCTATGCGCGCGCCATTTCAGCTTATCGGTTCGGCGGGGCGCAGAGCGCCATGGCCCAGATCGACGGCCTCATTCAGGCGATGCCGAACAATCCTTATTTTTATGAGTTGAAAGGCCAGGCGCTGCTCGAAGGCGCCCATCCGGCTCAGGCAATCGCGCCGCTGCGCCGTGCGGTTGAACTGGCGCCCAGTCCGGCGCTCATCCAAATTCTGTTGGCGCAGGCCATGGTCGCGACCAACGATCCCAAAATGGCCGAGGAAGCGATCCCGATCCTGCGTGCCGCGCTGCTCAAGGAGCCGGAGGCGGCAGATGCCTATACGACGCTTGCCATGGCCTATGGGCGCAAGAACGATCTTGCGGACGCCGATCTCGCTTCCGCACAGGCGGCCTTTGCCCGCGGCGACAACAAAACGGCGCGCGAGCTTGCCGAGCGTGCCAAGCAGCGCTTCCCTATCGGCTCACCGGGGTGGGTGCGTGCCGATGACATCGTCGCCTTCAACAAGAACCGACGCGACAATCCGCTGTTCAAATTCCAAGTAAACACGTCGACAGAACGGCCTCAACCAGGACAACTCCAATGAAGAATCTCGTTTCTGCGCGCCGCAGTCCGGTGCTCTTGGCCACGCTGATTGCGGCCGCAGCGCTGATCACCCCGATTACCTCGGCACAGACGCCGGCGCCGCCGGCGGCGGCCAACCCCGCGCCGAGTTTCTCCGCCGATCAGCAGCAGCAGATCGAGACTCTCATCAAGAATTACATCGCCGCCCATCCGGAAATCGTCCAGGGGGCACTCGACGCGCTCGACAAGCGTCAGAAGGAAGCCGAGGCTGAGAAGGCGCGCGCAACCATCAGGGACAATAACGCGACCATCTTCAACTCGCCGCACCAGGTCGTGCTAGGAAATCCGCAGGGCAAAGTCAGCATCGTCGAATTCTTCGATTACAACTGCCCCTACTGCAAGCGGGCGCTCAATGACATGGTGGACCTGCTGAGGTCGAATCCCGACCTCAGATTCGTGCTCAAGGAATTTCCGGTACTTGGCGAGGGCTCGGTCGATGCAGCGCATGTCGCGGTTGCTGCCCGCATGCAGGACCCGACGGGCAAGAAGTATTTCGAGTTTCACCAGAAGCTTCTCGGCGGCCGTGGTCAGGCCGACAAAGCCCGTGCGCTCGCAGTCGCTAAGGATGTCGGCTTCGACATGGCGCGCCTCGAGAAGGACATGAACTCTGAAGAGGTAAAGGCGACCATTGACGAAGACATGAAGCTTGCCGATGCGCTGGGTGTCAGCGGCACGCCGACTTATGTCGTTGGCGACGAGGTTGTCGTCGGTGCGGTTGGTGTCGACGAACTCAAGAACAAGCTTAACAGCGACAAGAAATAGGCTGTCGCGGCGCGGCTTCGGCACTGCGTGGTTTGGGCCGGATTGGCCGCGCCCCCCAATCTGGTCCTCTTTTGTCCAACCCGACTTCCCCTTTGCGAGACCCTTCCCTATAACGGCAGCCGCGGCAGGCCATTCGCCTGCGGCCGGGTCTAGCCCTCCAGATGTCGAAGACCATCTACGTCCTCAATGGACCGAACCTCAATCTGCTCGGCACGCGCGAGCCGCACATTTATGGGCGCGCGACGTTGGACGATGTGGAAAAGCTGTGCCGGACCACGGCGGCGCATCACGGCCTGGTCGTGGCGTTCCGGCAGTCCAATCATGAGGGCGAAATCGTCGATTGGATCCAAGAGGCGCGCGCCGAGCAAGCCGCCGGGCTGCTGATCAATCCGGCGGGTTTCACCACGACATCGATCGCGATCCTGGATGCGCTGGTGACCATGGAGGCGCCCGTAATCGAGGTCCATATCAGCAATATTCATGCGCGCGAGGAGTTCCGTCGCCATTCCTATGTATCCAAGGTCGCCCGCGCGGTGATCTGCGGCTTCGGCATCAATGGCTATGCGCTTGCCATCAACGGTCTCGCCGGCATGATCGGTGCCAAGGAGTAACCGTGGCCCGCAAGCCCGAGCCCCCCTCAGATTCGAAGCCGCCCGTCGTTGATCACGATGTGATCCGCGAACTGGCCAAGCTGCTCGACGAGACCGGCCTCACCGAGATCGAATATCAGCGCAACGGCACATCGATCCGCGTGGCGCGGCATGCCGCCGTTCCGGCAGGACGCGTGCGCGCCGCCGACGTGGCCCTGCCAAGTCCGGCAAGTTTGCCGGCCGAAACCGTCGATCCAACGCAGCACCCGGGTCTGGTCACCTCGCCAATGGTTGGCACCGCCTATCTCGCCCCGGCACCGGGGGCAAAACCCTTTGTCGATGTCGGCAGCCAGGTGAAGGCCGGCGATACGCTGATCATCATCGAGGCGATGAAAACGATGAATCAGATTCCCGCCCCGCGCTCGGGCACGGTGATTCAGATCCTGGTCGAAAACGGCCAGCCGGTCGAATTCGGCGAGCCACTTGTAATCATCGAATGATAGCGAAATGGCGAATGGTGAGTAGCGAATCGCGAGTGGGAACAATGTTCGAGATCCCTGCTTACTCCCATTCGCTGTCCGCCATTCGCCGCTCGCCCAGCTGAACCATCATGTTCGACAAGATCCTCATCGCTAATCGGGGGGAGATTGCGCTGCGGGTGCTGCGCGCTTGCAAGGAACTCGGCATTGCCACAGTCGCGGTCCACTCAACGGCCGATGAAGATGCCATGCATGTGCGGCTCGCCTATGAGAGCGTCTGCATCGGGCCGCCCCCGGCTAGGGACAGCTACCTGAATATCCCCGCTTTGTTGGCGGCCTGCGAAATCACCGGCGCGGACGCCGTGCATCCCGGCTACGGCTTTCTGTCCGAGAATGCGCGTTTCGCCGAGATTCTTGCCGAGCACAATCTGCACTTCATCGGACCCCGCCCCGAGCACATCCGCCTTATGGGCGACAAGATCGCCGCCAAGCGCGCGGCCAAAGACCTTGGCATCCCCGTCGTGCCCGGCTCCGACGGCGGTATCGGCTCCGATGCAGAAGCGAGAGCAATGGCCCGCGCAATCGGCTATCCGGTGATCTTCAAAGCGGCCGCCGGCGGCGGCGGGCGTGGCATGCGCGTCGTCCGCGGCGAAGGTGACCTTGCTTCAGCGCTGGCCGCGGCGCGGGCCGAGGCCGGCGCCGCCTTCGGCGACGACACGATCTATGTCGAGAAGTTCCTGGAAAGGCCGCGCCACATCGAAATTCAGGTGCTTGGCGACGGCAAAGGCCGCGCCATCCATCTCGGCGAGCGCGACTGCTCGCTGCAGCGGCGCCATCAGAAAGTCTGGGAGTAAGGCCCCTCGCCGGCGCTCAATATCGAGATGCGCGACGAGATCGGCGAAATCGTCGCGGCGGCCATGCGCAGGATCAAATATCTGGGCGTTGGCACGGTCGAATTCCTTTATGAGAACGGCGCCTTCTACTTCATCGAGATGAATACGCGCATTCAGGTCGAGCATCCGGTGACCGAGATGATCACCGACATCGATCTCATTCTCGAGCAAATCCGCGTCGCCGCCGGCAGCGACCTCGAACTGACGCAAGGCAATGTCAAGTTCCATGGCCATGCCATCGAGTGCCGCATCAATGCGGAGAATCCGGTGTCGTTCCGCCCTTCGCCCGGCAAGATCGTGCACTATCATCCGCCGGGAGGGCTCGGCGTGCGCGTCGACTCCGCCGTCTACCACGGCTACACGATCCCGCCTTATTACGATTCCCTGGTCGGCAAGCTGATCGTCCATGGCAAGACGCGCAGTGAATGCTTGATGCGGCTAAATCGCGCGCTGGACGAGATCGTGGTCGACGGGGTCGAAACCACCCTCCCCTTGTTCCGGGCATTGGTCCGCGACAAGGATATCATCGACGGCGACTATCACATCCACTGGCTCGAGCAGTTTTTGGCGCGCGGCGAGTTGGCGCAATAGAGAAACCGCTCGATCGGCTACGCCGGAACGGCCGCCGACGTCGCTTCGAGCGCGGCATTCAAGAGCCGACCGACGTAGTCGGGCTCATACGGCTTCGGCACGAAGGACGAGCCGGGGACGCGATCGGCGGGATCAAGCATATTGGCGCGCGCCGAGGCGTAGACGACGGGAAGATCCGGCTGCATCTCGCGCGCTCGGCGCGCCAAAGCGGCGCCATCCATATCGCCCGGCAGATTGATGTCGGTGAACAGGACGTCGACCGGCGCGCAGCTCAAGGCCCGCAATGCATCGGCCGCATTGCTCACCGTCTGCACGGAAAAGCCCTGCTCGGCGAGTGACTGCGCGATCCACTCGCTGATGAGGAATTCATCCTCTACAAGCAGCACGTGAACAGGATCGTTTTTAACAGCATTGCGTTTCATGTGGTACCCCGAAACACCCTTCAGAATCGCCCATCCATGACGCGTAACGCGGGCCCGAAGGAAGCGTTCAAGCTCTCCGAAAATCGTAGCGGTTTATGCTTTGCGCGCAGTTAACGTATTGGCGCCGGTGAGGCTGCGACCAGTGGAACTTTTACGTAACCAAGCGGTCAGCGGGGCTAGCCCGCCACAGTTCACCGGGCTCATGTGGAGTGATGTCCAACTTCGAAGAACAGCGGCGGCGGGCGCTTGAACCCAACGCCCCGCGCCGGCTAAAAAATCCTATGGCGAGCCGCGAGTCCGCACTGATCGACATCACTCCGGAGGTGCTGCTCAAGGCGTATTCCTGCGGCATCTTCCCAATGGCGGAAAGCGCCGATGATCCGGCGCTCTATTGGATAGAGCCGGAGCGACGCGGCATCCTTCCGCTGGATCATTTTCACGTTCCGGAGCGGCTGGCACGAACCGTCCGCTCCAACCGGTTCACAATCGTGGTCGATCGCGACTTCGACGCCGTAATCGAGGGCTGTGCCCAGCCGGCGCCGGGCCGGACGCGAACCTGGATCAATGCCCGCATCCGCAATCTCTATCGCAAGCTCTATGAGCGCGGCGACTGCCACACGGTTGAGGTCTATGACGGCAATGAAATCGTCGGCGGACTCTATGGCGTCAGTCTCGGCCGGGCTTTTTTCGGCGAGAGCATGTTCCACCGCGTCCGCGACGCTTCGAAGGTGGCGTTGGTGCATCTGGTGGCGCGGCTGAAAGCGGGTCACTACCGGCTGCTGGATACGCAATTCGTCACCGCACATCTCAAGATGTTCGGCGCCATCGAAGTGGCGCGGCCGGTCTATCATAAGCTTCTTGATTCCGCGCTGGTCGGCGAAGGCGATTTTAGCGCGCTCGGGACCGATCAGCCGATATCCGGGCAGGTCGCGCTCGCGCAACTCGCAGAAAGAAGGTAAGTAACGCTCAGTCGTCGGTCAGCGGCGCCGGTGTCGCGGCGGGCGGCGCCGGCAAGACTGCAGGGCGCTGCACGGAGGTCTTCCGGGTTGCGCCGGCCGCAGGCGCAGCCGTCGTCGATTGCGCCACCGTCCCGCCGATCGGCGAAGCACAGTCGGTCAGCCACACGTCGTAAATCGGATGTTCGACCGCGTGCAGGCCCGGACTGGAGGCGAACATCCAACCGGTGAAGATGCGTTTGATCTCGCCCTGCAGCGTCACCTCGTCGACCTCGACAAAAGCGTCGGTATTGGTCGGCTCCGTCGGCGGCCGCGTATAGCAGGCCCGCGCCGTCACCTGCAGCGCGCCGAATTGCACGGTTTCGCCGATTGCGGCGTCGAACGAAATGATGCGCCCGGTGATCTTATCGAGGCCCGAGAATACCGCGCGGCTGTTCTCGACCTTTTTCGTCGGCGTGATGGTGACGACGGTATCGTCCGACTGCGGCGCGGTATCGGCCGGCTGCGTCGGCAGCGGATTGGCTGGCGCCGCTGTGTTGCGTGACGGCGGCACGTTTGCCTGACTCGGCGGCGGAGCGCTTGAGGCGCCGGGCGGCGGCGCCAAGGGCTTCGCCTGGATGCTGGATGGTGGCCGGGAGACCGGCTGTGGCTGATACTGCTGCTGCGGGGCGTAGGTGCCCGGATATTGCTGCGGCGGGTTGTATTGTCCCGGATATTGCACCGGCGGCGGCTGCGCCGGGAACGGGCTGTTCGGCACGTTAGCCGGCGGGCGAGGCGGCGAATCCGTGAAAACATTACCGAACTGGGCCGCTGCGGGTCCAGCGGCGAGCATTCCGCCGATCACGACGATGAGTGCGGCGATTCGCGCCATAAGCTCGCTGTGCTGGTTGAGCGCGCCCCTACACCGCGCCTCAGCCCGTTAACACGCCGAATACGGCAATTCCAGGGATGGCGACTACTGGTTACTGGCCGCCCGGAACCCAGGCCTTGTAGTCGCCGGTTGCCTTGGGACGGCGGCCCTGCCTAAGCATCGAGCCGCTGGGGCGATAGGCCGCCGGCGTCCCGGTGAGGTTGGGTCGATGCGGCTTCTCCCAAGCGTAGGTTCGCGTCTCTTCCTGTGTCGGCGGCACATCGACGATGTGATGCAGCCAGCCATGCCAGCTCGGCGGCACCTTTGAGGCCTCAGCTACCCCGTTATAGATCACCCAGCGACGCTCGACGGCGAGCGTTGGATCGATTTTGCCGCCCTTGGTGCGGTAATAGCGATTGCCGAATTCGTCCTCGCCGACGAATTCGCCATAGAGCCATGTCCATAGCTGCGTGCCAAATGTCTGGCCGTTCCACCAGGTAAACAAGCGAAGAAAGAAAGTCTTCATCAGCCAAGTGCCTATTTTTCGGGCCCCTACATGCCATTGCAGCAGCGGCGTGTCCAGCGAGCAGCCTGGTGAAACCAGCCCCCATATGGGGCGTTTTTTCGTGATAGCACCTATCGATAGTGTCTGAATCATGCTTGAAAGCATTTCGCACGTCCTGCAAGCCAAGCTCAGTGAACTCAGCGCCCAGCTCGCCTTTGCGCCGGCTTGGCTCGTGTCCCTGATCATTTTGATCGTCGCTTTCGCCGCGGCGTGGCTCCTCCACGCCGCAATCTTCGCCGCGCTCCGCCGGCTGTCCCGCGGCAATCGCCGCTATTTCCGAACTATTACCGAAGCGATCAAAAATCCGGCGCGGTTTGCTGCATTGCTGATTGCTTTCGCCATCGCATTGCCTACTGCGCCGCTGTCGTCGGAGACCCAAGATATTTTGGCGAGATTCCTTGGCCTCGCGACAATCTGCTGGGTCGGTTGGATCGTGCTTACGGGCGTGCACATCGCGGCCAACCTTTATCTTCTGAATTTCGGCCTCGACGTCGGAGACAACCTTCTGGCCCGCAAGCACATCACGCAGGTGCGCGTGATGCGTCGCGCGCTCGACACCGTCGTCGTGCTGCTGACACTGGGCTTTGCGTTGATGACTTTCGATGCCGTACGTCAATACGGCGTTTCGCTGTTTGCCTCGGCAGGCGCCGCTGGCGTCATTTTCGGTCTCGCCGCGCGGCCCCTGTTCAGCAATCTCCTGGCCGGAGTGCAGTTGGCGGTATCGCAGCCGACTCGCATCGACGATGCCGTCGTCGTCGAGAACGAGTGGGGCAATGTCGAGGACATCACCTTCAATTACGTCGTGCTGCGGCTGTGGGATCTGCGGCGCATGGTGGTGCCGCTCAGCTATTTCATCGAAAAACCGTTTCAGAACTGGACAAGAATCGGCGGCGATCTGATCGGCAGCGTGCTGCTATATCTCGATCACACTGCACCGGTCGACGCAATACGCGAGAAGCTTAGGGAGATCGTGGCGCAGTCCAAGCTGTGGGACGGCAAGGTGGTCAATTTGCAAGTCACCGACTGTAAGGAGACAACAATCGAATTGCGGGCGCTGATCAGCGCCAACAATGCATCGGCGGCCTGGGACCTGCGCTGTGAGGTCCGCGAAAAGCTGATTGATTTCGTCAGACGCGAACATCCGTACGCCTTGCCGCGGCGCCGCAACGAGGTGGTCGAGCCCTCGCACCTCAAAACCAGCGGACCGTTTCCCGAAACGGGCTCGCGCAACTAACGTTCGGTCTTGACTGAATCACGTGTTGCGGCGGCAGCGCGCGCAACTATACTGCGATGGTGCGATAGCGCGCGATACGATCGCATGGGCGAGACGGCCCGCATCGGAAAAGATGTCGCCCCTGAGCGGCCTGGAGGGGAAGACCATGCGGGACGGCACAAGGATGCGGTGCACGCTGCCGGCAAGATTGCTGATCGGGTTCTGCGGCCTCATTCTTGCAGGCCAATCAAGCCAGGCCGACGATTACCCGACACTCCGTATCACACTGATAGCACCGTGGCCGCCGGCGGGGGCCATCGATACTTTGTGCCGCGAGCTTGCACCCGGGGTCGGCGACCGGCTCGGCCAGCCGATCGTGGTCGAGGACAGGCCCGGTGCCGCTTCGATCATTGGCACAGCCGACGTTGCCAAGGCCAAGCCTGACGGCTATACGCTGTTGATGGGGGGCAGCGGGGCACTCGCGATCAGTCCAACGCTCTACAGATCGCTGCCCTATGATCCCCACAAGGATTTCGCGCCGATCGCGCTGGTCGCCAGAATTCCGTTCGTGCTGGTCGTCAATCCGGCGCTGCCGATTCGCTCCGTTCCCGACCTGATCAAGTACGCCCAGGATCATCCGGGCGCCCTCACCTATGGCTCGGGCGGCGTCGGCTCGCCGCATCAGCTCTTTGCCGAAATGTTCAAGGCCAAGACCGGCATCGAGATGACGCATGTGCCCTACAAGGGCACCGCGCCGGCGCTGACGGACCTTATCGCCGGACAAATTTCACTTTTGTTCGCCGATGTCGCTCCGACGCTGCCAATGGTGAGTGCCGGGAAGGTCCGCGCGCTCGGCGTCACGTCTGCAATCCGGTTGCCATCAGCGCCGGAGATTCCGCCGCTGCGCGAGGCCGGCGTGCCCGGATATGACGCCGCGGGCTGGGGTATGGTTGTGGCGCCGGCACACACTCCGGATTTGATTGTAGGTAAGCTCCACGACGCGTTCGGTGCCGTCGTCGCCGACGGAGCCGTGCGTGGCAAGCTGATCAAGCTCGGCATGGTGCCGCAATCAAGCCCGCCACCGGACAAGCTGCAAAGCTTCATCAATGATGAGGCGGCACGCTGGGCCGAGATCGTGAGGTCCGCCAGTCTAGCCGGCACTGAATAAAGGGACGCGCCTGGCGCTTAGCCTAGAGCATTTTCCGGAAAAGTGGGTACCGGTTTTCCGTAAGAAAATGCGACAAAACAAAAGCTTCCGGAGCGCTTTCCGATTCCGTGGAAACGGAAAGCGCTCTAGGACAGAAGAGCGGAAACGATCGCGTCCCATTCGGATGCGTGATCACCCCTCGGCGGCTTGCGCTTGGCCTGCCGATACCAATATCGGGCATTGTCGAGATCGCCTTCGAGGCGATGCAGATAGGCGTGAACCCAGGCGCAGTCGGTGTCCTCCTCGCTCATCACGATGCGATGCGCCTTGTCCCAGCTGTTCTTGCCCGCCCACCACAGCGCCGTGAGCGCGGGCGAAAGCCCTTTTGGCGGGACCGTATGCGAAATGCTGCGCTTGAATTCGGCCGCATCCATCGCTTTGATGTGGGGATGACGGATCAGTTCCACCACGGCCGTGGCCTGAACTGTCCGGCCGCCTGCTCGATGATGTGGCCAAGTGCAAACAACGTCTCTTCCTCGAACGGCCGGCCAATAAGCTGCAATCCGAGCGGCAGTCCCTGCGCGTCGAGGCCGGCCGGAACCGCGATCCCCGGCAGGCCGGCCATGTTCACGGTTACCGTGAACACGTCATTGAGATACATTTCGATCGGATCGGCGCCGCCCTTTTCACCAAGGGCAAATGCCGCCGACGGCGTCGCCGGCGTCAAAATGGCGTTGATGCCCTTGGCAAAGCATTCTTCAAAATCGCGCTTGATCAGCGTGCGCACTTTCTGGGCGCGCAAATAATACGCGTCGTAATACCCGGCCGAGAGCACATAAGTGCCGATCATGATGCGCCGGCGCACCTCCTTGCCGAAACCGGCCGCACGGGTGTTTTCGTACATGGCGACAACGTCGCGGCCGCCGACACGCAGACCGTAGCGAACGCCGTCATAGCGCGCGAGGTTGGAGGAGGCTTCCGCGGGCGCCACGATGTAATAGGCCGGCAGCGCATATTTGGTCATCGGCAAGGAGATATCGATCGGTTCGGCGCCGGCTTCTTTGAGCCACTGGGCGCCGCGCTGCCACAGCGCTTCGATCTCGGCGGCCATGCCGGGCATGCGGTATTCTTTCGGAATGCCAATGCGCATGCCTTTGACCGAAGCGCCGATCGCTTTCTCATAATCTGGAACGGGCAGATCGATGCAGGTCGTATCCTTGGCATCCGGACTTGCCATCGAGCGCAGCAGGATTGCACAGTCCCGCACTGTGCGCGCAAACGGGCCCGCCTGATCAAGCGAGGAGGCAAAAGCGACGATGCCCCAGCGCGAGCAGCGCCCATAGGTCGGCTTCAATCCGACGACGCCACAAAAGGCGGCAGGCTGACGAATAGAGCCTCCGGTATCTGTGCCGGTCGCACCAAGGCAAAGATTGGCCGCGACTGCCGCCGCCGCGCCACCCGACGATCCGCCGGGTACCAGCTTCGCATTTGATCCGTGCCGGCGCCACGGCGATATGACGGGACCGAAATACGAAGTTTCGTTCGACGAGCCCATGGCAAATTCGTCATTATTGAGCTTACCGAGCAGTACCGCGCCGTCGCGCCAGAGATTGGCGGTGACCGTCGATTCGTAGGGCGGCACAAAATTGTCGAGAATGTGCGAACAGGCCGTGGTGCGGACGCCTGCGGTGCAGAACAGATCCTTGATGCCGAGCGGCAGGCCCTCCAACGGACCGGCGTCGCCTTTGGCGAGCCGCGCATCACTGGCCTTCGCCATCTGCAGAGCGCGCTCCGGCGTTTCCAGCACGAATGCATTGAGGGCGCGCGCCTTTGCCATGGCGCCAAGATGCGCCTCCGTCAATTCAGCCGCGGAAAATTCCTTCGTGCGCAGGGCGTCACGCGCCTGCGCCAGCGTGAGCGAAGTGAGATCGGTCATTTCGTCGTTGGATCGTCGCAGGAAAACGGCTTTTGCGCCGCCGCTTTGGACCCGCGTTTGGGCGCAGTATCGGCAGGCGCCTCCGGGGTCGGCGCGTCCCATTCCGCCTTCACAGGCACTGGCTGCACCGGGAATGCCGCAAAGAGCTCTTCCGCGGCGACCGGGTCGTCAGGCTTCAACAAACCCTGACTTTCCAGATACGCAAGCCAAATCGCATCCTGTTCGCAGGCGAGACACATCGCTCAGTCCCTCAATTATCGGCACCCGATGCTCGGGGCTCGCTGCTCTCGCCCGAGAACAGCGCAATGATCCGCTTGCAGCTCACTCCACCACCTTGGGCACCAGAAAAAAGTGATGCGCGTGAGCCGGCGCATTGGCGATAATTGCGTCCGGATCACCGCCCTCGGTCACCTCATCCTCGCGCATCTTCATCGCCATCGGCGTGACCGAGGTCATCGGCTCAACACCTTCGACCTTGACTTCGCTGAGCTGCTCGACAAAGGCCAAAATGGCATTGAGCTCGCCTCTGAGATTTTCAACCTCTTCCTCCGCAATCGCAATACGGGCGAGATGCGCCACGCGGCGAACGGTTTCGGCATCGACAGACATCGGGCGCCTCTGACAAGCTAGTACGGCGGTGCTATAGCAGAGCGGATATTGTGCGCCAACAGCGGTCATTCTGCCTCATGATCGCATGAGGCTGGTTTTGACGCCGCTGCCATGGGCTTATGGGCGTCGATGTCCGTCCGTCTGACCTGTTGTTGCCGCCAAGCCGAACGCCTAATTTTAAAGGGATGATGCAGTCTTTGCGGCCAATTCAGGCTCAGCCGGTTCATGTCGTCGGCGGCGGTCTCGCAGGTTCCGAAGCCGCGTGGCAACTGGCGCGCCGCGGCGTGCCGGTCGTGCTGCATGAAATGCGCCCGGTGCATACGACGCCGGTACACAAGACCGGAAATTTCGGCGAACTCGTCTGCTCCAACTCGTTTCGGTCGGACGATGCCGAGTCAAGCGCGATCGGACTTTTGCATGAAGAAATGCGCCGCTGCGGCTCGATTGTGATGCAAGCGGCCGACGCCAACAAATTGCCGGCCGGCAGCGCGCTCGCCGTCGATCGTGATGGATTTTCCGCGGCGATCACCGCGACGCTGGAAGCCGAGCCGCTGATTGCGATTGATCGCGCAGAGATCGCTAGCCCGCCATCGGAATGGAACGACGTCATTGTCGCGACCGGTCCGCTGACTTCGCCGGCGCTCGCCGAGGCGATACGCGCGCTGACCGGCGAGGACGCCCTGTCGTTTTTCGATGCGATCGCGCCGATCGTGCACCGCGACTCGATCGATTTCGGCATTGCCTGGTTTCAGTCGCGTTACGACAAGACCGGTCCCGGGGGCTCCGGCGCCGACTACATCAATTGTCCGCTGACCCGCGAGCAATACGAGGCCTTCGTCGATGCGCTCCTCGCCGGTGAAAAGACCGCGTTCCACGATTTTGAGCTGGCGACACCGTATTTCGACGGCTGCCTGCCGATCGAAGTCATGGCCGAGCGCGGCCGTGAGACGCTGCGCCACGGGCCAATGAAGCCGTTTGGGCTGACCAATCCGCACCAGCCGGAGCGCAAGCCATATGCCGTGGTGCAGCTGCGCCAGGACAACAAGCTCGGCTCGCTGTTCAACATGGTGGGCTTTCAAACCAAGCTCCGGCACGGTGAACAGACGCGTATTTTCCGCAACATCCCGGGGCTTGAAAAAGCTGAGTTCGTGCGGCTGGGCGGCCTGCACCGCAACACGTTCATCAATTCACCGAAACTGCTGGACGCCACCCTCAGGCTCAAAGCCTCACCGCGGCTGCGCTTTGCCGGGCAGATCACCGGCTGCGAAGGCTATGTCGAATCGGCAGCGGTGGGGCTCCTTGCCGGGCGTTTTGCGGCGGCCGAGCGACGCGGCGAGCGCCCTTTCCCTCCGCCTCCGACCACCGCGCATGGGGCACTGCTGGCTCATATTACGGGGGGCCACATTGAAACGATCGACGCCGGGCCTCATTCATTCCAGCCCATGAACATCAATTTCGGCTTGTTTCCGCCACTGCGGCAGGTTCCAGCAAGGGACGCTGACGGCAAACCGCTGCGCGGGCAGGCCAAGGCGATTGCCAAGAAGCGTGCGCTGTGCGCCCGCGCGCTCAACGATCTCCAGGCTTGGCTGGCCGGGGCCATGTACGCGGCTGCCGAGTGAGATTTTGGCGCCGTTTCCCTTTTCCGGTTCATGCGCTAAAAGTCTCCGGAATGAACGACACTCCAGACGAGGTGGCGGGGCGCTGGCGGTCCGATGTGGTGCTTAAGCGCGACGTGTTTTCCACCATTGAGCGCGGTCGCTATCGCATCCATGACGGCGATGTGGACGCCGTGCTGCGCCGACTCGATATGGTCCCGTGGTGGAGTCGTCCGCTGGCCTATGCGCTGTTCCGCCGCGAGCGCAACGCGCTGACGCGCATCAAACTAGCCGGAGTTGCTCCGCCGCTTCTGTTTGCCGGCCGTCATACGCTGGTCCGCGGCTGGATCGATGCGGTGCCGCTGCACATCGCCAAGCCGCACGGCGATGCCGCCTATTTCCGTTCGGCCAAGCGAGCGTTGCGCGCTCTGCATCGCGCGGGCATCGCCCACAACGATCTCGCCAAGGAGCAGAACTGGCTTTATGCGCAAAGCGAAAACGGTGGCCGCGCCTATCTCACTGATTTTCAGCTTGCCGTCTGTTTTCGCCGCAGCAGTCGGCTGTTTCGCATTGCCCGCTACGAAGACCTGCGCCATCTGCTCAAGCACAAGCGCCGCTACGCGCCGGACGCCCTTACCGCCACTGAACGCCGCGTGCTGGCGCGCAAAAGCCTCATTACCCGCACCTGGATGGCGACCGGCAAGAAAGTCTATTATGCCGTCACCCGTGGATTGAATTTCACCGATCGCGAGGGTCGCGGCCTGCGTTTCGTGCGCGACGCGCCAGAGATTGCAGCGCGGCTGCGCAGCTGCCCGAAGGTGCGGGACGTCGCCATCGTTCCGTTTCCCGACCGCCGCGCCGGTACCGGTCTCTATGCTTTCGTCGAGGCCACCGCGGGCGACAGCGAATTGCTCGAATTTCTCGGCGCAATGCGGCCCGAACATCTGCAAGTCGTGGAGGCGCTGCCGCGCAACGCACGGGGCGAGGTACGCTGTGAGATTCTCGAGCTCGTCGCCATGAACCAGCTCGACCTGATCGATCCTCTGATCAAGAGCGATACCGAGCGCGCCGTCGTCGGGCGCATCGTCTCGCAACGGCGCAATCTGCGCGACCGCTTTGCGTTCTAGGATCAAACTTGTACATGCGGAACCAACTCGGAGTCCGAGGACCGGCCCATCATGCTTGACCGCGGCCAGGACAGGACCGGCTTTTCAATTGCAACGGTTACTGTCTTTTTCCAAGAAAATAAGGCCGTCAAGCGCAAAGCCGCCGCGCGGTGCCGAGCGATCAACGGCTGTCATCGAAGTTTGGAGCGCAGGTCGTCCCCTAGTTGGGGTTTCGCGTCCGCAAGAATCGCTCAGCGTCTGGGGAATTCTCGACCACCGCGAGGTTACGCTGTGGCGTTGAAAACTTGACTTTCGCACCGAGACTTCGCGACAGTGTTTCCACGATCTGTTTGCGCACATGCACATTGTGCTCGCGCGCCAGCCGCTCCGCGCCGGCCGTGTCGCCGCCGGCGATGGCCGCAGCGGCACGCTCGAGTATCTGGAGCGTGCCGGCAAACCGCGTCGCCAGGTCATGATTGCGATCCCGTGCGAGGCTACGAACGGCATGCTGGGCGACGCGCAACTTGTCTACCAGCATTTGCCGATGGGCTCTTTCCAGACAGCGATTGTGACACGCCATAGTAATCGCACCGTGAATCTCGTAATTGCTCTGGACAATCGCTTCCATGTCCTCGCGAGCGACCGCGGTGCGAAATGTTTCCAAACACTTGTTGATGCTTTCGAGATCGGCATCGGTCCGCCGCACCGCCGCAAAATGCCAGATCACCGGCTGCAGCACGTCCATTGCCTCATAGTGATCGACAACATCGACGAGCTGTAGGGCCGCGACCTTGGCGCCGCGATTTGGCTCGAGCTCGACCAACCCTTCGGAGGCCAAGCGAATAAGCGCCTCGCGCAAAGGAGTACGCGAGACCCTGTATTGCGCGCACAGGCGCTCCTCTTCGAGCGCCGCACCTGGCTCGATGTCGAGCACGATGATCGCATGCCGCAGCGCGGCATAGACGCGCTGTGCCCCGGTGGGCCGGCGCGCCTCGCTCGCCAGCCGCCGTGCCGACCTGTGTGCCCTTGGCCCTCTTGTCGACTTCATCTCTTCCTCCCTGCGCCGGCGGCTGTTTATCGTCAACCGATTTGGCGAGGCTGCACGACCAGGTCGCCGCCATTGGCCGGCGTCATCATTTTCAACCGACTATCAGTTTGCAATGCGCGCCGGATTGCGGGCGGCGCGCCAGATCAGCCATTGCCGCCGCCAGGCCGATAAATCTGATGGCGCAAAAACCTCTGTGCGCTCCAAACGGTCGAGCCTCGGGCGTACGGTCGCTAATGGCAGAAAGGCCGGCAATGCCGCGTGCGGCAATACTGCGATGCGCGCGGCCGCCGTCGCGAGATGGCCCCGCGCAATTTCGCGTAATTCTGCCATAGCCGGCCTCAGGCGCGACGCCCGCTGCCCGGCAAAGACATCCTGCGCAGCGATACCGTAGCGATCCAGCACATCGAGCGGCACATAGAGCTGATGCCGCGCCCTGTGACGCGGTAAGGCGTACAGCAACTGCGCAATGGTAAAGGATATACCGGCAGGCCCCGATGCCTCCTCGACGCCTGCGCCCGTCAGAATTTGCACTCCCATCGCGAATAAGGCCGAGGCCGTTGCTTTGGCGTAAGCCTTGAGCGTCGCCAGATCGCCCATGGGCTCGTCATAAAGATCGAACCGATGCGCCTCAATAAGGCCGCCCAGAATGGCGGTCGGAAGCCGATACGCCTCGATCGTCGCCAATAGCGCCGCTGCGATCGGATTGGCGCTCGCTTCTTCACGCCGCGCGCCTTTGAGCACGTCGGTCCACCATTGCAGGCGGATCTCGCCGGGAAGCGGCTCGTGCGCCACTTCGCGCACCCGCGTTATCTCGACGTTAAAGGCATGCAGCGCATGCAAGGCGCCGCGCCGATCGGCCGGCGCAAACAGCGCGGCCAAATACCGGTCGCGGTCGGCTTGCCGCACCACGTCGGCGCAATGAGCGAATGCATCCTGCATGATGCAAACTTGCTTCAATCGACGGCGATCAGACCGGCGCCCACGCGGCGGCCTTCCATGAACATGACGTTATAGGTGCGCACCGCCGGCCCGGTCGTCATCGTATCCACCGAAATATGCGCGGCGCGGAATCTTGCACGCAGCGTCTGTGGCAACGCCCACGGCATAGCGCCGACCCCGAGAACGAAGAAATCGAGCTCATCAGCGCGGTCAAATACCGCCGAGAGCGTCGCTTCGGTGATGTCTGCAGGCCTCGCGACCGGCCAGGCCCAGACGCCGTCCGGCAGGCACAAGATCGACCCACGATGCGACATATCGGCAAAGCGGAAGCCCCCGGCCCCATGGGCCTCGATCAGTGCTTGGCGCGGGAGGTGGGGATCCTCCACGCTATCGACGGGACCGCGCGCGCTGCGCCGGGGCGGGTCGGGCGACCGTTGTTGGCGCGGTCGCCGCTGCCGTGGACGACGTCTCCGGCTCCTCGCTACCGCCCGTGCGCGTGCTGCCGACGCCCAGATAGATCAGGATCGGCGAAGCAATGAACACCGACGTATAGGTGCCGACCAGCACGACGCCGAACATCATGGTGGCGGTGAAACTGTGGATCGCCTGGCCGCCGAACAGGAGCAAGGCCAGAAGCGACATCGCGACCGTCACGTGGGTGACGATGGAACGCGACAGCGTCGCATTGACCGAGGCATTGAGCAGATCCGGCATCGGCATGCGCTTGTAGCGGCGCAGCATTTCGCGGATGCGGTCATAAATCACGACGGTATCGTTGAGCGAATAGCCGAGAATGGTGAGAAGCGCTGCGATGCTTGTCAGGTCAAAATCGATATGCGTGAGCGACATGAAGCCGACGGTAAGCACCAGATCGTGGACATTGGCGATCATGGCGCCGAGTGCAAACTGCCATTCAAAACGGAACCAGAGATAAATCAGGATGGCCGCAATGGCGAGCAGGAGGCCGACCGTGCCGTAGGAGAGAAGCTCGGTCGACACGCTCGGACCGACCACTTCGACGCGGCGGTAATCGACATCATTGCCCAAAGCCTCGCGGACCTTCTGCACGGCTTCCTGCTGCGCCTGGTCGCCACCGGGCTGCTCGGAAATGCGGATCAGAACGTCATTGGGTGCGCCGAACTGCTGCAACTGAAAGTCCCCGAGATGCAGCCCATTGATGGTGGAACGCATTTTCGCAAGATCGGCCTGGCCTGCCTTGGTCTGCATCTCGATGAGCGTGCCGCCGATAAAGTCGATGCCGAAATTCAGTCCGTGGAAAAAGTAAAGCGCGATCGCCACGATCGACAGCATCGCCGAAACGGGAAAACTGATGCGCCGGAAGCGCATGAAATCGAACTTGGTATTGTCGGGAACGATGCGAAGCAGGCGCACGATGGTTCTTTCAAGTGGCGGTCAGCGGTTCTGGCATGGTCGCAAATTTGCCGATCATGGCTCAGATCGGCACGACGCGCGGCCGGTACAAGCGCACCCAATAGGCCACGATCAGCCGCGTCAAGGTGAAAGCGGTGAACAGGGTCGTCAGGATGCCGATGCCAAGCGTCACAGCAAAGCCCTTCACCGGTCCGGTACCGATATAAAACAGCACCGCGGCGGCGATGAAGGTAGTGATATTGGAGTCGAGGATTGTCGCGAGCGCCCGGGAGAAGCCGGCGTCGATCGCGTTGATCGCGCTGCGCCCGGCCCGCACCTCCTCGCGGATGCGCTCATAGATCAGGACGTTGGAATCGACTGCTATGCCGACCGTGAGCACGATGCCGGCAATGCCCGGCAGCGTCAGCGTCGCATTCAACATCGACAACAGGCCGAAGATCATTGCGACATTGACCGCCACCGCAATGTTGGCGAACAGGCCGAACAGGCCATAGGTCGCGAACATGAAGATGACCACGAGAGCGGCGCCGGCATAGGCGGCGTGTTCGCCGGCATTGATCGAGTCCTGACCTAGACCCGGACCCACGGTGCGCTCTTCGACAATAGTGAGCGGCGCCGGCAGCGCGCCGGCACGCAGCAGGACGGCGAGGTCATTCGCCGATTGGACGGTGAAATTGCCGGTGATCTGCCCGGAACCGCCGGTAATCGGCGTCTGGATGACGGGCGCGGAGATTACTTTGTTGTCAAGCACGATCGCAAACGGCTTGCCGACATTGGCCGACGTGACGTCGGCGAATTTCCGTGCACCCGACGAATTGAAACGGAAGGTGACATCCGGCTGGCCGGTTGTCGGATCAAAGCTCGGCTGCGCGTCGGTCAAATCGGCGCCTGATACCAATACGCGCTTCTCGACCAAATATTTGCGGCCGTCCTCGCCCTCGAGCACTTCAGAGTCGCTGGGATGCGTCTGTTCCGCCTGTTCGGGCCTCATCGACAGATCCACCATGCGGAAATCGAGCTTGGCGGTCTGGCCCAAAATCTCCTTCAGACGGGACGGATCCTGCAGCCCGGGGACCTGCACCAGTATGCGGTCGGCGCCTTCGCGCTGAATTGTCGGCTCAACCAGACCCATGGCGTTGACGCGTCGCTGGATGATCTCGATCGATTGATCGACCGCCTGGCGCACCCGCTCCGCGATCGCCGGATCGGTGGGTCTCAGCGTGATGGTTCCGTTGTTGTTGGAGACATCGAGCGTGCGCTGGCCGGTGGTGCCGGCATAGCCGGTGAGCGGCTGCGACAATTCCCGCAGCTTGCCGAGCGCTGACTCGACATCGGTGTCGCGGGTAATGTGCACTTCGACGCCATTGCCTTTGATGGCGCGGCCGGTGAACGGAATGCGGGCCTGGCGCAGCACGCGCAGCACCTCGTCATAAACCGACTGCAATTGCTCCTTGCGGACGGCATTGGTATCGACCGCGAGAAGAAGATGAGAGCCGCCTTGCAGATCCAGGCCGAGCACGATGTGACGCTGTGCCCAGCTCGGCCAATGCCTGATCACGTTCTCGGAGAAAAAATTCGGCAGCGCGAACAGGCACACGATCAGTGCTGTGAGCAAAATGCCGGCAGCCTTCCACCGTGTGAAAAACAACATGACCTCGACTGTCCTCGCTGGCGCGGGCGCGCTTAGCTCGCGCTCTCGTCCTTCACTGGTTCTCCCTTGGCCCGCACATCGGTCACCATGGAACGCATCTGTCGCACCCGCACGCCGTCGGAGATTTCAACCTCGATCTGGTCGTCATCGACCACTTTGGTGACCTTGCCGACCAGGCCGCCATTGGTCACCACCGTGTCGCCGCGCCGCAGCGCTTTGATCATGGCTTGATGCGCTTTGACCTTCTGCTGCTGCGGCCGCAGCACCAAGAAGTACATAATCACGATGATCAGGATCAGCGGCATGAACGACGTGATCACGCCGGCGCTGTCACCGCCAAATAGACCGCTCTGCGCGAAGGCGGGCGTAATAAGCATTGGTCCTCCGAGGCAACATTAAGGCGCGCCGTCCCGCCAGAGCTCAAGTGCAAGTCCGGTGAGTTGGGGTCGTCTTTCGCGCGCAAAATCGGCGCGGACTATAGCGGCCGGCCGCCCAATTGCAACGCCGGCAGACCGGCTTGAACCCGCGTCGCAAGCGCGATTTCCAGCCCGCTTGCCGGCCTTGGCCCGTCCCGCTAAGGGAAGGCCCCAACTTGGTGCAAACATGGCCAAATCTCCTCCGCAATCGAGAAAAAAGGCGACCAAGGCGGTCGCCCTGGCGCGGCGCGCCGCAGCGGTTGACGGCGGTGCCGAATTGCTCGCCCGCATTGCCGGTGCCCTGGAGCGGCTGGCGCCCCCGCTGCCCGCCGCACCGGACTTTTCGGTCGCCGAGGCCTTTGTCTGGCACCCGGAAGGCCAAAAGCTCGCGGCGGTCCGCCGCGTGAACCGGGTCGACATGTCGCTCCTGAAGGGAATCGATCGAGTGCGCGACCTGCTAGTCGAGAATACCGAGCGCTTCGCCCGCGGCCTGCCGGCCAACAATGCGCTGCTGTGGGGTGCGCGCGGCATGGGCAAATCTTCGCTGGTCAAGGCGGCGCATGCCGCGATCAGCGACGCCTATCCGCAGGCCGGTCTAAAACTGATCGAAATTCACCGCGAGGATATCGAGTCGCTGCCCGTGTTGATGGGGCTCTTGCGCAATGTGCGCGAGCGCTTCATCGTGTTCTGCGACGATCTTTCCTTCGACGCCGACGACACGTCCTACAAATCGCTCAAAACCATGCTCGAAGGCGGCATCGAAGGCCGGCCAGAGAACGTGATCTTTTATGCGACCTCGAACCGCCGGCACTTGCTGGCGCGCGACATGATGGAGAATGAGCGCGCCACCGCGATTAATCCCGGCGAAGCGGTTGAAGAGAAAGTTTCGTTATCCGACCGCTTCGGTCTGTGGCTTGGCTTTCATCGCTGCAGCCAGGATGAATATCTCGCCATGGTCGAGGGCTATATCGGCTATTACAAGATCCCGCATTCCGGCGAAGAGCTGCGCCGCGAAGCGCTGGAATGGGCGACGACGCGCGGCGCGCGTTCGGGCCGTGTCGCTTGGCAATACGTGCAGGATCTAGCGGGGCGGCTCGGGGTGAGGATGGATGACAGACGGCCGGCGACGGACGGCGGATAAGGAAAGTTTGTTGCCTGCCGTCCGATTTCTGTTGTCTGTTACGCGCCGTTGAGATATTGCGCCGGATCGACCGGCGTGGCGCCCTTGCGAATCTCGAAATGCAGCTGCGGCGATGTGACGTTGCCGGTCTGCCCGGAATGCGCGATCACCTGGCCGCGTTTCACCGTATCGCCGCGCTTGACCAGAATGTCGCTGGCATGCGCGTAAGCGGTGACAAAGCCGTTAGCGTGGCGGATCAGCACGAGATTGCCATAGCCTTTAAGCTCGTTGCCGGCATAGGCGACCACGCCATCCTCGGCCGCCTTGATCGGCGTGCCTTCCGGCACGGCGAGGTTGATGCCGTCATTCTGCAGGCCGTTCGGCTTGGGACCGAAGGCTTGAATGATGCGGCCGCGCACCGGCCAGCGGAAGCCGGCGGTGTCGCCCGTGTCGCTGGTCTTGGACGTAGTTTCGACGCTTGCCGGCGTTGCTGTCGCCATCGGCGCCGCTACACGCGCGCTGAGGGGCGATTCCTGACTGGCGAGACGTGGTCCGCTTGTCTGAGCAACCGGTGTTTCGACATGCGGCGTCGCCGTCGCAACCGGTGGCGGCCGCGGCTGTTCGCGCAGATCCGGAATAATGAGGCGATCGCCAACCTTCACCATCGTGTAGGGAGGAATATTGTTGGCCTTGGCCAGCACCATGACCGGCTTGTTGTAGAGGCGCGCGATGCTGTTGAGCGTCTCGCCCGGCGCCACGACATGCACGCCCGGCGGCGCCGCTAGCGTCGAGCGCGCCGGCCCGACCGGCGCCGCAACCGTCGCCGGCGCTGTTGCAACGCGCGGTGGCGGCACCATTGCCGCGGATGAGCGATAGCGCGGGATGACGAGGTGCTGTCCGGGATGCACGGCAGCCGGGTTCGAAATGTTGTTGGCCTGCATAATGGCCGACACCGGCACGCCATGCCGGTGCGCGATGGCTTCGAGTGTTTCGCCCGGCTCAACGGTGATCGGCGTGCCGCCATCCCACGTCCAGGACGGCGGCGGCGCAGCGGCGACCGAACCGGTCACCTCGCCGCGGCTCGGCGCATAGGAGCCCATGCCACGGCCACCGCCGGAGGTGCCTTCGTCGGTGCTACCGAGATGCGGCAAGGGCCGGCTCTCGACGTGGCTTGCGGGAGCGGTCTGGACTGAGCCGGTGACGTCGTTGCGTGAAGCTTGCGGGCTCGAGGATCCGAAGAGGCCTTCGTTGAAGCGCCCGGAATCGGCGCTGCAGCCCGCGAGACCAAGCCCGATTAACGAAATGGCAACCAGCTGCGGCCAGCCGACCGACCGATGCGATACGCACATGGTTACTCACTCGCACGCAACTCTAGGGACGAGTGACTAAACAACGTTGGGGTAAACAGGGGTTTAAGTAGCGCGGCGCTTTCGCATAAAACCGGTTGTGTGTCTTCCGTGCTACACTTTGGCGCCGCCGAGGCGCTAGAGCTCGCGCGCTTGTCCGGGCAAAAGCGGCACAAAGCGCACTGCGACCAGTCTTTCACGTGTGAGTTCGCCGCCCGCCTGTTTGGTCAATTTGACGATGTGCTGCGGCCCGCGATGGGGACCGAGTGGCAGCACGATCTTGCCGCCCGCGACCAATTGCGAAACGAGCGGCTGCGGCACGTCCTCGGCGGCGGCCGTGACCATAATGCGATCGAACGGCGCAAGCTCTGGCGCGCCCGCCATGCCGTCGCCGGTCAGAACGGCGATATTGGCATAGCCGAGCGTCTTGATCCGGTCGCGCGCTGCGTCAGCGAGCGTGCGATAGCGCTCGATGCTGACCACCTCGCGCGCAAGCCGCGATAGGATCGCGGCCTGATAGCCCGAGCCGGTGCCGACTTCAAGCACACGATGCTGCGGCTCGACCTCCAGTTGCTCGGTCATATAGGCGACCACGTAAGGCTGGCTGATGGTCTGGCCGCAGGCAATCGGCAGGGCCTGGTCGGCATAGGCGCTCTCGATGAATTCCTGGGCAACGAAATATTCGCGCGGCACTTCGTCCATCGCGCGCAATACAGCCTGATCGCTGATGCCGCGTCGGCGCAGCGTAAGCTGAAATTCCATGCGCTCCACGTCTGCTGCGGGAACCTCAGCCACAAGACCTCCCGTAAAGCTCGAACCGCCTGGCAAAGCTTGCCACAATATTTCCGCTATGACGCCTTGCTTTGTACTGGAACCGAACACGCCAAAGGGCGTTCCACCGGACATGCCGCCTTGGGGTTCCGATTCGAAGTTCACACTCTGCCGGCACGCTCTCACGCGAACTCCGCAATCAGGACGCCCCAGCAAATCCACAATTCTAGCGCGGCATCAGCTTTAGTGCGGTCGGTGAGTCGTCCAAAGTGATTATAATCGCCGGCGCAAATACGGGGTCCAGATGCCTTCGCAAGCTGCTGCCGTCGGCAAACGCGTCTTCGTCGTCGAGGACGAAATGATGATTCGCATGCTGCTCGAAGGCATGCTGGAAGATCTGGGTCATACCGTCGCCGCCGAAGCCGGGGCCATTGACGAGGCGCTCGCGCTCGCCAGGCAAGCCGATTTCGACATTGCGCTTCTCGATGTCAATCTCAACGGCCAGCCGATCACGCCGGTGGTCGAGATTCTGGTCCAGCGCGGCGTGCCCTTTGTCTTCGCCAGCGGGTATGGCCAGCGCGGCGTGCCGGACGCTTACCGCGCCTCGCCCACTTTGCAGAAGCCGTTCCAGGTCGAGGCGCTGGCGAAAGCGCTGGAAGCGGCGGCGCCGCGGAATTGATCGCCATTGCGGATTGGCGGCCAACGGCAAGTCAGGAATCTCCATGCTGAGGCTACGGATTCGGTGATGTCCCCCGGAGTGACGATGATTTACTGATTTCTACCAGGCCCCGCAAACACCGCGGCAAGATGCGTCATGGTCGGCTCGTCCGTGATATCGATCTTGAGCGGCGTCACGGCGATGCAGCGATTGTCGAGCGCCGCAATATCGGAGCCACGCTCCGCCTGCATCTCCGTCAGGCGCGAATAGGCAATCCAGTAATAGGGATTGCCGCGGCCATCGATGCGCTTGTCGATATGGAGCCGCTCCTGCCGGCGTCGTCCAAGCGGTGCCACCGCAATGCCCCGCACCTCTTCGGGCCGGCAATCAGGAAAGTTGATATTGACCAGCACGCCCTCGCGCACGCCATTGCCGAGCACGCGGCGGATAATGTCCGGCCCATGTGCCAATCCGGTTTTCCAGAACGGCGGATTGCCGCTGCGCGACTTGTAGGACTGCGAGAGCGCAAGCGAGGGAATGCCGAGCACCGCGCCTTCCATGGCGCCGGCGACCGTGCCGGAATAGATCACGTCCTCGCCGACATTGCGCCCGCGATTGACGCCGGAGAGCACGAGATCGATCTGCTTGCCATCGAGCACGTGGCGCACGCCCATGATCACGCAGTCGGTCGGCGTCCCGCGCACGGCAAAGCGACGCTCATCCACTTGGCGCAGTCGCAGAGGATCGTTC
The DNA here is from genome assembly GCA_021324465.1 of Hyphomicrobiaceae bacterium. Classification (GTDB taxonomy): domain Bacteria; phylum Pseudomonadota; class Alphaproteobacteria; order Rhizobiales; family Xanthobacteraceae; genus BOG-931. The sequence continues at coordinate 26,775 of JAJPJB010000003.1, read as the reverse complement.
AGCGACAACGAATGCGCCACTCCCGATTGGTCGTGCTCCGGCGCAACCACCCAGACATCGTCCGACAGCGTGCGCGCAATCTCTTCGCAGATATCGAGTCCTTCGGAGTGAATACCGTCGTCATTGGTGACCAGAATACGCAAGTGTCCAATTCTCCTTTGAAGGCAAACGCAAATGGCGAGTAGCGAATAGAAATCTGGCTTCCTGTTCTGTGCCACGATTGGCCGCGCGTCACTCGTTATTCGCCTTTCTCAATCCTCTTCAGCCCGCCCATATAGGGCTGCAACGCTGCCGGCACGGCGATTGATCCATCGGCCTGCTGATAAGTCTCCATCACGGCAATCAGCGCGCGGCCGACGGCGACGCCGGAGCCATTGAGCGTATGCACATGGCGGACCTGCCGGCCCTCTTTGGTGCGGTAGCGCGCGTTCATCCGCCGCGCCTGGAAGTCGCCGCAGACCGAGCATGAGGAAATCTCGCGATACATGTTCTGCCCGGGCAGCCATACTTCGATGTCGTAAGTCTTTTGTGACGCAAAGCCCATGTCGCCGGCACACAAGGTCACGACGCGATAATGCAGATCGAGCCGACGCAACACCTCCTCAGCGCAGGCGAGCATGCGCTCGTGCTCGTCGCGCGACTGCTCGGGCGTGGTGATCGAGACGAGCTCGACCTTGGTGAACTGATGCTGGCGGATCATGCCGCGCGTGTCCTTGCCGGCGGCGCCGGCCTCAGCCCGAAAACACGGCGTGCAGGCGGTGAGCCGCATCGGCAGTCGCGCCTCGTCGATAATGGATTCGCGGACAAGATTCGTCAGCGGGACTTCGGCGGTGGGAATGAGCCATAAACGGCTCAGCTGCGAACGAATTTCATCTGCTCGCGCTAACCCTTCGGCGCTAAACCAAACAGGCGTTTCTATTGTACCGGACGGCGTTACTTTTGATGGTCCTGTCGGCTGCCAAAACCGATCTTCTCCAAGACGATCTTTGATCTCCATCCACTCGTGTAGCGTCAATGATCGCTGCGCGGAAAATTGATCATCCTTAAACTTCGGCAGCTGAGCCGTTCCAAACATGACCTCATCACGCACCAACAGCGGCGGCGCGACTTCAGTGTAGTTATGCGGCTCGCTCGTATGCACATCGAGAAAAAATTGCCCGAGCGCGCGCTCAAGCCGCGCAAGCCCTTTCTTCAATACGACAAACCGCGCGCCGGAAAGCTTCGCCGCCGTCTCGAAATCCATCTGCCCGAGGGCTTCGCCGAGCTCGAAATGCTGCTTCGGCGTGAACGCGTAATCGCGTTTGGCGCCGAAGCGGTGATGCTCGACATTGTCCCTCTCGTCCGCACCGTCGGGCACGTCGGCAAGCGGCAGATTGGGAATTTGCGCAAGCGCATGGTCGAGCGCCCTGGAGGCCTCCTTCTCGGCGGCTTCCATTTCGGGGATCGACTCTTTCAGCGCTGCGACTTCGGCGAGCAACTTCTGCGCCCTCGCCTCGTCCTTGCTCCGCTTGGCCTCGCCGATTTCCTTCGACGCAGCATTGCGGCGCGCCTGTGCGGTTTCGAGCTCGATAATTTTTTGCCGGCGCGTCTCATCAAGCGCGATCAGCCGCATCGATTCCGGCGGCAGGCCGCGCCGGGCGAGCCCGCGGTCGAATGCATCGGGATGTTCGCGGATGAAGCGGATGTCGTGCATGTCCGTGTCCCGTCATCCTGAGTTGGCCGCCTGAGTTGGCCGCGCGGCGGCCCGCGAAGGATGCTGCTCCGGCGGCCGTCACCCTTCGACGCTCGCTTCGCTCGCGCCTCAGGGTGACGGTCCTAACGGCCGAGTCCCGCGATGTCGAGACGAAATCACTCCGCTGGCTTGGCGGTAGCGGCCTCGGCGGCGCGAGCAGCCGCCGCGCGCCTTTCGACCAGCCGCACCGACCAGACCGAGCCCTCGTAAAGGGCGACCAGGGGCAGCGCAAGCGACATCTGGCTGAGCACGTCCGGCGGGGTGAGCACCGCGGCGATGACAAAGGCGATGACAATGAAATAGCGGCGCTTCGATTTGAGCTGGTCCGATGTGACGATGCCGACGCGGCCCAGCAGCGTCAGGATCACCGGCAGCTGGAAGGCGATGCCGAAGGCCAAAATGAGCTTCATCATCAGCGAGAGGTAATCTTCGACCTTCGGCAGCAGCTCTATCGTTGCCTGACCGGGACCGCCGAATTGCTGCATGCTCAGCGAAAAACGCGCCAGCATCGGCCAGACCACGAGATAGACGACGAGTGAGCCGAGCAAAAAGAAGATCGGGGTGGCGATCAGATAAGGCAGGAAGGCCTGCCGCTCATTGCGATAGAGGCCGGGCGCGACGAACATATAGATCTGCGTCGCCACCACAGGGAACGAAATGAAGGCTGCGCCGAACAGCGCGAGCTTGAGCTGCACGACAAAATATTCGAGCAGGCCGGTATAGATGAACTTCGAGTTTTCCGGTCCGGCGACCCAGATATAGGGCCAGGTCAAGATATTGTAGATGTGCTTCGCGAAGAAGAAGCAGGCCACGGCGGCAACAAAAAACGCCACCAACGCCTTGATCAGCCGCGCGCGCAGCTCGATCAGATGGTCCATCAAGGGCGTCTTGGTGGCCTCGATCTCCTTTTCTTCGTCTTCGCGGCTCATCCAGTGCGCTCTGTGCTCTCCGGCGTGGCAGTGACCGGCTCCGGTGCTTGCGGTGCCGGAGCTGCGGGTTCGGCAGAGGCGACGCTCGCGCCAGGCGCAGGCCTGACCGACTCGGCGACATTCGTTTCGGCCGGCTTATGCTCAGTCATCAGCTCGAGCGGCGTCTTCTCGAAATCCTTGTTGAGGTCCTTGCCGATGTTTTCGACATCTTCGCGCGCGCTTTTCAGCGGATCATAGGTCTTGATGTCGTGGGCCATGTCATCGACCTGCTTCTTGAGGTCGGCCATTTCGGCTTCGCGCATCGCCTCCTGAAACTGATTCTGAAAATCAGCGGCCATGCTACGGATCTTGCGCGTATATTGTCCGAGCGTGCGCATCACGGCCGGCAATTCCTTGGGACCGATCACGATCAGCGCAACGATGCCGATGAGCAGGAATTCGGTCCAGCTGATGTCGAACATGAAGGGACTCCGGCGCAGCGCGACGCCGATGATCCGCCGCGGCGACCGCTCGCCGCGCGAGAGCGGCTAGCGCATAAGCCCTCCGAGGCGGAATTGCGATGCGCGCTAGACCTTGGCCTCGTCGCGCTGCTTCAGTTCGGCCTGGTGATCGATGCTCTTTGGCGCCGCCTCGGCTTCCTCCTCCGCCATGCCCTTCTTGAAGGCTTTGATGCCCTTGGCGACGTCGCCCATCATCTCGGAAATCTTGCCGCGTCCGCCGAAAACCAGAAGTACAACGGCGCCGACGATCAACCAGTGCCAGATGCTCAAAGAGCCCATGAAATTCCTCCGTCCGCCAGCGGCTTCGCCAAGCGGTCTTACAATGGCGCTTACGCCGGCGGCCACGCGCCGATTTTAAGCAGAAACTAGGCGCCGGCAGCGGCAAAAACAAGCGCGGCGGATAGGCCGTCGCGCCGCAGGTTAATGCCTCAGCTCACGCCGGCGCAGCGGAGGACGGGGACTATTCCTCGCTCTGCTCGGCCGGGGGCGCCAGACCAAGGTCCAAATCGCCCGGTTCGAGCGGCTCTTCGTCCTCGCGCAGGGTCGGATCATCCGAGGGAACCGGAACCGAGAACTCGGCCGGCAGCGAAGCGTCGACGATGCCGGCGCCTTTGAGCTCATCAAGGCCCGGCAGATCGCTCAAAGCTTCAAGCCCGAAATGCGACAGGAAGGCCTCGTTGGTGCCATAGGTCACCGGGCGGCCAGGCGCCTTGCGCCGACCGCGGATCCTGATCCAGCCGGTCTCGAGCAGTACGTCCAGCGTACCTTTCGAGGTGCTCACGCCGCGGATCTCTTCGACTTCGGCGCGCGTAACCGGCTGGTGATAGGCGACGATAGCAAGCGTCTCGATTGCGGCGCGCGACAGCTTGCGCGGCACAACCGACTCATGGGTCAAGAGCCAAGCGAGATCGTTGGCGGTGCGCAGCGTCCACTTGCCGCCGACCCGCATCACATTGACCCCGCGTGGCGCATATTCGCGCTGCAATTGCTTGAGTAGGACCTGCACGTCGGCACCGGCCGGCAAGCGTGAGGCGAGCGTCTTTTCGTCAAGCGGCGCCGCGGCGGCAAATAGCAAAGCTTCGAGGATGCGCAGCTCCTCCGCGCGGTCCCGCTGCGGCTCGTCCTGTTTGCCGCCGTCAATCACGCGCATCTCCGCGACATTCCCCATAGATGTCTTCTCCCCTTTACGCATTCCCGGATTCCGAAGTCGTCGCGGCAGGGCTAAGCGTGCCGTTTCTCCTGCCTTCACCGTCATTCTCGCCGACTTGCCGCTTGCGCAGGTAAAGCGGCGTGAAGGAGCCCTGCTGCTGGGCTTCGATACGACCTTCCCGCACCAGTTCAAGCGCCGCAGCAAAGCTCGAGGCAAGAACCGTCGGGATCGTCGCGGGCTCGACCATATAGGCGATCAGGTACTGATCGAGCGGGCTCCAATCCATCGACTGGCCGATCAGCTTTTCCAGCGCCTCGCGTGCTTCGGCAAGCGACCAGACCGTGCGCTTGCGCACGCGCACGAAGGAGCGCGCCTGCGTTTGCCGCCGGCTGGCATAGGCCGAAAGCAGGTCGTAGAGCGTTGCCGTCCATTGCGGCCGCTTGATTTCGGCGATCGGCTCCGGCTGGCCACGCGCAAAGACATCGCGGCCAAGCTGCGGTCGGTTGAGCAATTGCTCGGCCACATGCCGGATCGCTTCGAGCCGGCGCAGGCGCTGCGCCAGCGCATTGGCCATGTCCTCGGCGCTGACGCCATCGGGCGCATGCTGCTCCGGCAGCAGCAACCGCGATTTCAAATAGGCGAGCCACGCCGCCATGACCAAATAGTCAGCGGCAAGTTCCAATCGCATTTTCCGCGCCGCTTCGATAAAGGCGAGATATTGGTCGGCGAGCGCCAGAATCGAGATTTTGGCGAGATCGACCTTCTGCTGCCGTGCCAGTGTCAGCAAGAGGTCGAGCGGGCCTTCGAAGCCCTCGACATCAACCACCAAAGCCGGCTCATCGGAGGCGCGCTCCGGCAACTCGGCGGCGAATTCGGCAATGCTGGTCTCGTTAGCGCTCATAAGGAACCGTTCAGCTTATTCTTCTTACGTGAGTCTCGCGCGGTGCCGGCATCCAAAGTCCTGCCAGCAATTGCGCGAATTCGGCCCGCACTTCGGCAACGTCGATCACATTGGCCGGCTTGCGGGCATCCAGCGCGACTTCGGCGCGGCGCGCCGCCTCACCGGCCAAGATAGGAGCTTCCTGCGCCACCGCCAGCATTTCCGGCATCTTGCCATTACAGTGCAAGACCAGATCGCAACCCGCTGAAATGGCAGCCTTTGTCCGCTCGGCAAGCGAGCCCGACAACGCCCCCATGGACACGTCGTCACTCATCAAAAGCCCCCGGAACCCGATCGAATTGCGAATCACATCCCGCACTATAGTGGCCGAACTGGTGGCCGGCGCGACCGGATCGATGGCCGCGAACACAACATGTGCTGTCATCGCCAGCGGCAGGCCGGCGAGCGGCCGAAACGCTGCGAAGTCGGTGGCGTCGAGCGTGGCGCGGGTGGCGTTCACGACGGGAAGCCGCTCATGGCTGTCGGCGGCGGCCCGACCGTGACCGGGAATATGTTTGAGGACTGGCAAAATCCCGCCCTCACCTAGTCCCTGCGCAATCGCGCTTGCGATGGCTGCTACGGTGGCGGGATCCCGACCGTAGGCGCGGTCGCCGATCACCTGGTCGGCGCCGGCGACTGGAACGTCGGCAAGCGGTGCGCAATCGACATCAATGCCGAACTGCACCAGATCGGCCGCAATCAGCCGCGCACCAAGCTTGGCAGCCCGCAGACCCTTATCGCGATCCTGATCGTAGAGCGCGCCGTAAATCGCGCCCGGTGGGTAGAGCGGACAGAGGGGCGGCTTGAGCCGTTGCACCCGCCCCCCCTCCTGGTCGATAAGCACCGGCGCCTGGCGCCCGAGCGTAGTGCGGATCTCGTCAATCAGCCTTCGTAACGTCTCGCCATCCGCGATGTTGCGCGCGAAGACGATGAGACCCCAGGGATCAGCCTCTTTAAGGAACGCCCGCTCCGCCTCCGTCAGCGCAGGGCCCGCAACACCGGTGATGAAAGCGCGCATCGCGGCCGCTTACCTTGCGCCGGCGGTGAGGGTCAAGCGACTGGCCTGTGGAGAGTGTGACGCGCAGGCGCTGGTTCGACTTGGTTCTCGACGACTTAGTTCTTCTGCACCAGGCAACTGCCGCCGGCCGCTTTCAGGCTCGAGCATAGACTGGCGGCTTGTTCCATGGTGGCAAAAGGACCGACCAGAGTACGGTAATAAATGCCTTTGGCACCGAGATCGGCGCGGCGAATGATCGGCGTGCGGCCGCCGAGCTGGTTTGGAAATTTGGCTTGCAGGGCGCTGAAGGCTGACTGCGCCTCGTCTTCGCTCTTTTGCGAAGAGACTTGCACGGCATAACCGCCTGCGCCGCTTGCCGATGCCGCGGGCTCGGTCTCGGGTGAATGTGCCGCCGCGGTATGTGTTCGGGCAGCCGCGGGCGCCGGTGTCGGCCCGGTGCTGCCCGGTACTATCGACAGCGGCGCATTAGACCCACTTTGCGCGGCCGCAGATGCAACCGGCCTCGGCGCCGCCGGCCGCGCAACTGGAGCTTGGGACGCCGCATTCGGGTCAGCCGAGGGATCGGCGTGAATGGCAACCGTATGAATCTTCTTGGTGCTGGATGCCGGCATGGTTGATGCCTGGCCAGCGAGGCTCTGGTCATTGGCCGATGGCGCGCCCGCGGCAACGGGCGGCGGCGCAACCGGCAGCGCATTCACCGAGCCGGCGGCGGTCGGCCCGAGCGCCGCAGAGCCGCCTGTTACGTTCGCGCTGAGGCCGGGCGGCGCGGCGCCGGGAATGCCCTGCGCCATGCCGGGACTGCCCGGTGTCACGCTCGCCTGCAGGCCAGAATTCGGATCCGGATAAATTGGAATGGTCGAAACCACGCGCGGCGCGTTGACCGGCGTCGGCACGTCGAGCGGCTTCTCCTCGCGCGACACGAGTCTTTCAGACGAGCCGCCCGCATCGGCGTGTGTGGACGAATTATTCTGGGAACTGCCGGCGGGCATGATCTTGGTCGGCCCATTGTCCGCCCTGATGATCGGCGGCAGCGACGGCAGCAGGGCGCCACCGAACATGGCGCGGTAAGCAAACGCGCCCGCGGTGCCCAACACTGCTAGGCCTAGCACTGCGCCAATGGCGGCAAGTCCTGTTCGCCGCTTGCGCGGCGGCTCCTCCTGGTAGTCCTCCAGCGTGTAGGATTCCTCGTCGGGATCGCCAAGCTGCTCGGGCGGATAGTCGTAACGCGCATCGCGATGCTGATCGCGCACGTTCGGCAGGAAGGCCGGCAGCACATCATCGGCCCGCTCATCGGCATAACGCGGTCGATCGGTATAGCGCGATGTCGGTGCGGCATATTGGTCGGGCTCTTCGTAACCCGCATCATAACTCGGCGGCGCCGCCCGATACGGCGGACGCGGATCGCCGAGCTGCGGCGCATCGTACTGATCGCCGTAACGCCGATCCCCGTATTGGCGCTGATTGTATTGACGATCATCAATGGAATGCTCGTTGTGCGAGCGCTCGTCATGGGAGCGCTCCTGATACTGGTCATCGTGCTGAGTCTGCTCAGCGTAATGGCCTTGATCGGATGCACCAGCATAGCGATCGTCGACCCACTCCTGAGCCGGCGGTGCATCGGTGAGCGGCGGCGAGGAATGATGACGGGTGCCGCGGTCGGGGTTATGCGCCGGCTCGCGCTGGCCGATGAGGCGCGCGAGTTCGGCGAGAGGATCATCGAGCGGTCCGCGCGGCGGCGTTTGCGCGCCATAGCCGCGATCGCGCGCGCCGCCCTGCGCGCTATTCTGCGTGGCGGGCTCTCGACTGCGAAAGGAACGGAAGTCGTTATCAGCCATTTCGTTTGTCTTCGCCCCACTGCAGGCGTTTACGCGTTACGGTCGGCCTTGCCCCTTCGACCGCATCACGCTCATTGCAGATGGCCCAGCAACCTAGCGCATCTCGTTGGGCGCTTCGACCCCAAGAAGCTTGAGTCCCGACGCGAGTACAGTCGCTACGCCTTGTACAAGCACAAGCCGCGCCTCGGTCAGTTGTCGATCATCTTGGATAATGAAGCGTAAATGAGGCGAAGCATTACCCAGCGTCCAAAGTGCGTGAAATTCCGACGCTAACTCATACAAATAAAAGGCAATTCGGTGCGGCTCGTGCGCGATTGAACTAGCCTCGACGATTCGCGGATAGAGGGCAATACGCCGCATCAAAGAGAGTTCGGCGGGATCTGAAAGTTGCTCCGGATTTGCCGCCGAAAGGACCCGCGGGCTCGTGAAATCGGCCGGCAGGTCAGGGAAGACCGCCCGCGCATTGCGAAACACGGACTGCGCCCGGGCGTGCCCGTATTGCACATAGAACACCGGATTGTCGCGTGACTGTTCGAGCACCTTGGCAAGGTCGAAATCGAGCACGGCGTCGTTCTTGCGGAACAGCATCATGAAACGGACGGCGTCGCGCCCGACCTCGTCGACAACCTCGCGCAACGTGACGAACTCACCTGCCCGCTTCGACATCTTTACGGGCTCGCCGGCGCGCAGCAGCTTTACAAGCTGCACCACTTTCACATCGAGCACAGCCTTGCGGTCGCTTAAGGCAGCGACCGCGGCCTGCATGCGTTTGATGTAGCCGCCGTGATCGGCGCCCCAGATGTCGATCAGCGTGCGGAAGCCGCGTTCGAGTTTTGACCGGTGATAGGCAATGTCGGCGGCGAAGTAAGTATAGGAGCCGTCCGATTTCTTGAGCGCGCGATCGATGTCGTCGCCGAAGGCTGTCGACCTGAACAATGTCTGCTCGCGGTCTTCCCAATCCTCGATCGGTGCGCCCTTCGGCGGCGGCAGCCGGCCTTCATAGACGTCGCCGCGCTGGCGCAGCCATGCGATCGTCTCGGCAACGCGGTCGATCTCGCCGGTATTCAGCGAACGCTCCGAGAAGAACACGTCGAATGTGATGTTAAGCGCCGCCAGATCGTCACGGATGGCTGCCATCATCATGTCGATGGCTTTGGCGCGCACCAGGGGCAGCCAGTCCGCTTCGGGTTGCGCTTTGAGCTTGTCGCCGTATTCCGCCGCGAGCGCCGCGCCGACCGGTTTTAGATAGTCGCCCGGATAGAGGCCTTCCGGAATGTCGCCGATCGGCTCGCCCAGTGCCTCGCGATAGCGCAGGAACGCCGAGCGCGCGAGCACATCGACCTGGGCGCCGGCATCATTGATGTAATATTCGCGCGTCACCTTGAAGCCGGTGAAGTCGAGCAGGCTCGCGAGTGCATCGCCGAACACCGCCCCGCGGCAGTGGCCGACGTGCATCGGGCCGGTCGGATTGGCAGAGACATATTCGACATTCACCGGCTCGCTCTTGCCGATATCGCTGCGGCCATAATGCGCGCCGCGCCGAACGGCCGTGCGCAATGCGTCGATCCAGGCCGCGGGCTTGAGCACCAGATTGATGAAGCCGGGGCCGGCGACATCGACCTTGTCGATCAGATCATCGGCGCGCAATTGCTGCGCTATCGCATCGGCGAGTTCGCGCGGCTTCTTGCCCGCTTCCTTGGCGAGCACCATGGCGGCATTGGTCGCCATCTCGCCGTGCGCGGCATCGCGGGGCGGCTCGATGCTGATGCGCGACTGATCGATGCCGGCAGGCAGAACACCAGCAGCAATCAGCTTCTCATTCGCGGCAAAAACGCGATCGAGCAGTTGGGCAAAAATGTCGTCTGCAGCCATTGCTGAATATCGCTCGGGAGCGCGCCGCGCCTAACGCAATTCCGGGATCGAGTCAAAGAGCCGGCCATGCTCGGCAAGGGCATATCGGTCGGTCATGCCGGCAATGAAATCGGCAATGCGCCTGACCTGCGCGGCTTCGTCGAGCGCGGCAAAGCCGTCCTGCCATTCGGCCGGCAGATCGGCCGGTTTGGCGCGATAGCGGGCAAAAAGGCGGCGAACGACATGCGCCGCCTGATCCATGACCGCCATCACGCGGGGAACGCGATACATATGTGTTTCCAGAAATTTTTTGATGGCTGCATCCGCTGTTGCCATCTCCGCTGAGAAGCCTGCCACCGCCGAGCCGGCGAGCCGCACATCGTCCGCTGAACGCGGCCTAAGCGCCGCAAGCCTGCGGCTCGTCTCGGCGACGACATCGTCGATCAACAGACCGATCAGTTCACGCACCAATTCGGAGACCGTGCGATGGGCGTCGAGGCCCGGATAGGCTGTTGCGATTTCGGCAATGACCTTCCCGGGCAGCGGTACGGTCGTCAGTTCGCCGAGCTGGAACAGGCCGGCGCGCAGGCCGTCGTCGATATCATGGGCGTTATAGGCAATGTCATCGGCGACCGCGGCAACCTGCGCCTCGGCGCCGGCAAAGCTCCACAGCTGCAGATCCTGCTGTCGCCCATAGTCCAGAATCGTGTCCGGCACTCCGCTGTCGCGATAGCGGCCAAGCGGCGCGCCGCTGCGGTCGGTCAGCGGCCCGTTGTGCTTGACCAGTCCTTCCAGCGTTTCCCAGGTGAGGTTAAGGCCGTTGAAGCGCGGATAGCGCCGCTCGAGCGTGGTGACGACCCGCAAGGCCTGCGCGTTGTGATCGAAGCCGCCGAATGCGGCGAGGCACTCGTCCAGCGCGCGTTCGCCAGCATGGCCGAACGGCGGATGGCCGAGGTCGTGCGCCAGCGCCAACGCCTCGGCGAGATCCTCGTCAAGCCGCAGCCGCCGCGCCAGCGCGCGCGCCACCTGCGCGACCTCGAGCGTGTGGGTGAGACGCGTGCGATAATGGTCCCCCTCATCGAAGACGAAGACCTGGGTCTTATGCTTGAGCCGGCGGAAGGCGGTGGCATGGATGATGCGGTCGCAGTCGCGGCGGAAGGCGCTGCGGTTTCGGCTGGCCGGCTCGGGATGGAGCCGGCCGCGGCTGAAATCCGGATCGCACGCATAAAGCGCGCGTGAAGTGGCGGTTTGCATCGCTGCCGGCGCTTGTTGCGGCCCAATTGACCTTGGCTCGTGCCGCACTTAACTATCTCGATGTATCGACGCAATGAGCGCGATTCCTCGCGATTCCTACAGGAGAATCGGTATTTCCACACCGGAGATGAGGATCATGACGGCCACTGTCATCGTGACCGACCGGGCGGCGGAACGAATCGGCGAGATTCTCCGCAAGGAGCCAGCCGGTACCATGCTGCGCGTGTCCGTTGAAGGCGGCGGCTGCTCCGGTTTTCAGTACAAATTCGACACCGAGCGCAGCAAGGCCGACGACGACATCGTGATCGAGAAGAACGGTGCGACTGTGCTGATCGATCCTATCTCGCTCAATTATATGATCGGCTCGGAAATCGATTTCGTGGACGACCTGATCGGCTCGTCCTTCAAGGTGAATAATCCGAAGGCGGTCGCCTCCTGCGGCTGCGGCACGAGCTTCGCGCTTTGAGATCGGGCGGCCGTGCGCATCGCCAGCTGGAACGTCAATTCGATCAAGCAGCGCCTGGACGGTGCGCTGGCCTGGCTGGGGGAGCGGCAGCCGGACCTTGTCTGCATGCAGGAGACAAAATGCGTCGACGACGCGTTTCCGCGCGAGCCGTTCGAAGCGCTCGGCTACAACGTCGCCGTACATGGGCAGAAGACGTTCAACGGCGTGGCGCTGTTGTCGAAGTTGCCATTCGACGAGATCAGCAACGGCCTGCCCGGCGACCCGGGAGACGATCACGCCCGTTTCATCGAAGGCGTCGTCTCGACCAAAGACGGCGCGTTGCGGATCGCCAGCATTTATCTGCCGAATGGCAATCCGCCGCAGAGCGAGAAGTACACCTACAAGCTTGCCTGGATGAGGCGCCTTTCGGCCTATGCCCGCGAGCGGCTGTCGCACGAAGAGCCGCTCATCCTGGCCGGCGACTATAACGTCATTCCAACCGCGTCCGACGCGCGCAATCCGCAAGCCTGGACCGACGACGCGTTGTTTCTGCCGAAAACGCGCGATGAATTCCGCGCGCTGATCAATCTCGGGCTGCATGATGCCGTGCGTGCCACCAGCGACGATCCCGGCCTGTTTACCTTCTGGGACTATCAGGCCGGCGCATGGCAGAAGAATAACGGCATCCGCATCGACCACGTGTTGCTGTCACCGCGCGCGGCCGACAGGCTCGCCAATGTCGGCATCGACAAGCACGTGCGCAGCTGGGAAAAGCCGTCTGATCACGTGCCGATCTGGATCGATCTGGAAATCGACGCCAAGCTGTAGCCATCCCATTACAGCGGGATGTTGAAGCGCAGCGCCCGCGCGAGTAGCCCCTGCCGAAAATAGAAACGATGGGCGAGATAATTATCGAGCCCAGTGTCGAGCACAAGCTTGCGGCAGCCGAGCGTGCGGCCCTCCGCCTTGAGCTTGCCCAATAGCCGCGCGCCGTAACCGCGCCCACGCTCGGCGGCGTCGGCTACCGGGTCGTCGACATAAAGGAAGCGGCCGTGCACCAGATTCTCAGTGATCCGATATCCGGCAAGTGCGCATGGTCCAGGATGTGGGCCGGAATCCTGCCACAGCGCCAGGATGCGATATCCCTCCGCCGACTGCCGGCGCCAGTGGGCAATGAATTCGTCCACCGAGGCCAAATGCGGCCGCAACTGCCGCATCAGTCCGTAACAGGCGCCAATCTCTGCTTCGCCTATGTTGCGGAAACGTGGCACGTCGGCTGTCATTTCGGACGAGCGCGGCAGTCGACGCGAAGCCGGCGGTCAGTCCCGCCGGCCTTTCAGCCAATCTTCCAGATAAACCAGCGCCAAGGCGCGCTCGTCGTCGCTGGCGTGCTGGAAGGCGGAGTCATAAAGCGGCTTGGCATAAGCGTCGTCGGGACCTGCGCAGTCGCGCCCGAGCGTGAGCCACATCAGGCCGCGCGCCGCCTGCCGCGGCACCGCTTTGCCCTGGAACAGCATGTCGCCGAGCGCGATTTCGGCGTGGCAATTGCCCTTGGTGGCGGCGAGCTGGAACCAGCGCGCCGCCTGATGCGGATCGCTCGGCTTATCGCTGAGATAGAGCCGGCCGAGCTCGTATTGCGCATCGGCATCGCCGAAATAGGTCGCGGCATAGCCCAGCATGTTGCGCGCGCGCGCCGGATCGGCAACGACCTTGGAGTTCGGAATGCCGGTTAGGTAATAGTGCGCAAGGGCCACGAAAGCGTTGGCGACAAAACGCGCCTGTGGCGTGCCCGGCACTTCATCGGGATGCGTGTTGGCGATCTGGCTGAAATAATTGAAGGCGCGCAGATCGTCTCGCGGTACGCCATCGCCGTCGGCGTACATGCGGCCGAGCTTCCACTGCGCCACGGGCTGTCCCTGTTCGGCGGCATATTGCAGCGCGATCAAGGAATTCGCCTTCGCGTCCGGCGCGGGTGCCGTCATGTGAGCGCCGGGCCGCATTCCATCGCCGGGCGTCAATGCGGCGGTATTCGGCGAGGTCGTGCCGTCGAAAGCGAGCGCTGGCGCGCTGACCAGACCGAGGCCGCCAGGTCGGCTCAACGCCAGTACAGTGCACAGCCCGCCGACAACGGCAATCGCAATGCCGTTCCTGATCGCGCTCAGGCGCAGGCGCGCTACGTGGTTAGGTGTCCGCATAGCATGCCTTCTCGGCTGCACCGCCCGGATGGGTGAGCGCGCCGTACCGCGCCGAACCCACCTGCTGCGCATATTTCCACAGATAGCCGGAGGTATATTCTTCCGGCCGCGGCTTCCACTCCTTCGCCCGCCGCTCGAGCTCATCTTTGCCCAGATTGACGTCGAGCGTGCCTTTGACCGCGTCGATGGTGATGACGTCGCCGTCGCGCAGAAGGCCGATGGGTCCGCCGACCGCAGCTTCAGGCCCGACATGGCCGATGCAGAATCCGCGCGTGGCGCCGGAGAACCGGCCGTCGGTGATGAGGGCGACTTTATTACCCATGCCCTGTCCGTACAACGCAGCCGTGGTCGACAGCATTTCCCGCATGCCCGGACCGCCTTTCGGTCCTTCGTAGCGGATGACCAGCACTTCGCCTTCCTTGTACTTCCTGTTCTTGACCGCCTCGAAGCACGCTTCTTCGCCATCGAAGCAGCGCGCCGGACCGGAGAATTGCAAGCGCTCCATGCCGGCAACCTTAACGATAGCGCCCTCGGGGGCGAGATTGCCCTTGAGGCCGACGACGCCGCCGGTCGGTAGGATTGGCTTATCGGCCTGGCGAACAACGTCTTGATGTTCGTTCCACTTCACCGACCTAAGGTTCTCGGCAATGGTGCGGCCGGTGACGGTGAGACAGTCGCCATGGAGGTAACCGTGGTCGAGCAATGTCTTCATCAACAGCGGAACGCCGCCAGCTTCAAACAGGTCTTTGGCGACATAACGGCCGGCCGGCTTCAAATCCGCGATATAAGGTGTTCTTTTCAGGACCTCGGCGACATCAAAGAGATCGAATTTTACACCGCATTCATTGGCGATCGCCGGCAGGTGCAGCGCAGCATTGGTCGAGCCGCCGGTTGCGGCGACGACGGCGGCGGCGTTTTCCAGCGCCTTGCAGGTGACAATGTCGCGCGGGCGAATATTCCTTCTGATCAGATCCATGATCATTTCGCCTGTCAGCACGCAGAATTTGTCGCGGATCTCGTACGGTGCCGGCGCGCCGGCCGAATACGGCAAGGCGAGCCCAATCGCCTCGGAAACCGTCGCCATTGTGTTGGCGGTAAATTGCGCGCCGCAGGCACCAGCCGACGGACAGGCGTTCTGCTCTAGCTCGTCAAGATCGGCATCGGACATGCTGCCGATCGAATGCTTGCCGACGGCCTCGTAGACATCCTGGATGGTAACCGGCTGCCCCTTGAAGGTGCCAGGCAGGATCGAGCCGCCGTAAATGTAAATCGACGGCACGTTGAGCCGGCACATCGCCATCATCATGCCGGGCTGAGACTTGTCGCAACCGGCGACGCCGATCAGCGCGTCATAGGCGTGCCCGCGCACCGTCAACTCCACGGAATCCGCAATCACTTCACGGGACGGCAGCGACGCTTTCATTCCGGCATGGCCCATCGCTATGCCGTCGGTCACAGTAATGGTGCAGAACTCACGAGGGGTGGCGCCCCCCGAGGCAACGCCAAGCTTCACTGCCTGCGCTTGGCGCATCAGGGCGATATTGCAGGGAGCGGCTTCGTTCCAACAGGTGGCGACGCCGACAAAAGGCTGATGGATCTGCTCGCGCGTCAGCCCCATCGCATAATAAAATGCGCGGTGCGGGGCTCGGTCGGCTCCTTCGGTCGCGTGCCGTGACGGCAGGCGCAATTTCAAGTCGGTCTTGGCGTCCATCTACTCTTCAGGCCAACTGGGCCCTCGCCCCTCCCCTCCGGCCTAACGCGCGACCTGGACTTATAGGTCAAACGCAAAGGCGCGGAACCGAACGACACGTTGCGGCGTTTACACAGACCCGCCGCGGCTATCCGTGTCGAAAAATCCTATGGCCAAAAAGCGGCTTTGGGCGGGGCGGGATTATGATCCAGTGAAAAGTTCCGAGGCTGTTGCGGCGGAGCCACAGGAGCGTGCGCTCTGGGCCGTCCTGTTAACTGCCGATTTACCACCGGCCGCCCGGCTTGCGACCATGCGAGCATGCCCAAACGCCTGTTTCGCTCTTTTTTTGCTCGCAGTGTGCACGAGGTGGCGCCCGACCTCATTGGTGCCACGCTGCTTGTCGACGGAGTCGGCGGCCGGATCGTCGAAGTGGAGGCCTACCATCATACCGATCCCGCGGCGCACAGTTACCGCGGGCCGACCGACCGCAATGCCGTGATGTTCGGGCCGCCGGGCTATCTGTATGTCTACCGGTCCTATGGCATTCACTGGTGCATGAATTTCGTCTGCGAGCCCAAAGGTTCGGCCAGCGCCGTATTGATCCGGGCGCTCGAGCCGAGCGAGGGGCTTACCACGATGCGTCGCCGACGGGGCTTGTCCGACATCCGCCTGCTCTGCGCCGGGCCTGGGCGCGTCTGCGAGGCGCTGCGCATTACTGCAGCGCACAACGGTATGGCTCTTGATGAGCCGCCGTTTGCGCTCTTTGCCCGCACCGCGCCGGTCGAGGTGACGGCCGGCGCGCGAATCGGCATCACCAAAGCGGCCGACAAGCCGTGGCGCTATGGCGAGAAGGGCTCGCGTTTTCTCAGCAAACCATTTCCATCAAAAGCTAGCGGCGCGATCTGAACGCCGGGTCGAAGCCCAATTCGCGGCGGGCTTTGTCGGTGGTCACGGCGCCATCATCCTCGGCGATGTTGTAAATGCCGGGTGCACCGCGCTTGACCGCCAGAAGCGCCGCATTCGCCGCCGCATCGACGTGGAGCGGCGCACGGCCATTTGGACTAGCCGCCCAGGTGCCCGGCCCGTACAGCCGGCCATAGCGCAGCACGATACCTTCCATGCCGTAGGCATTGAGTACAGCCTGTTCCAATGCGTGCACGCCGCGCGCCGTGATGGCCCGCGGCTCGCCGCCCTCCAGAGGGCCGATCGGATCGTCTTCCGAATGCGGCTCCGGCCCGTCGGCATAAGCAAAGGCGATGCTCTGCGCGATGAAGCGGCGCACCTTGGCCTCCTGGGCCGCATCGATGAGATTGGGCGTGCCTTCGATGCGGATGCGGCTGTTCTGTTGCAGCATTTCGGCAAGATGCGCCGGATCGAACACCTGCGGCAGATCGGTGAGCTGATGGATGACGACATCCGGCTGCACGCGGGCCACCGCATCACGCAGCGCATGTTTGTTGAAAACGTCGACGACGACGGGCTGCACCCCGTTTCGTTTCAGTTCGCGCGCGCGATCCGCCGACCGCGTTGTGCCGCTGACGGTATGGCCGGCAGCGATAAGCAACGGCGTTAGCCGGCGTCCGATCGCCCCGGTCGCTCCCGCAACAAAAATCCTCACGCCGGCTCCTGCGCCGCGCCCTTGAGTCGTTCCATAGCTTCGGCGATTTTGGCCTTGCGCGCTCGGGCTTCCTCGCGTTTTTCTTTTTCTTCTTCTACCACTTCTTCGGGTGCGCGGGCGACGAAATTGGCATTGCCGAGCTTGGCATCCACACGCGCGATGTCGGCTTCGGCTTTGGCCATTTCCTTGGCAAGCCGTGCGCTCTCGGCGGCGAGATCGATCACGTCCTTGAGCGGCAGCGCCGCAACTTCCCCGCGCACCAGAAGCTGAACCGCGCCTTGCGGCGGCGCATCGGCAAATGAAATTTCCGCGACCCGCGCCAGCCTGCGCACGAATTCCGACCAGCCCTGCGCCCGCTCTTTTGTTTGCGGCGAGACGCCGGCCAGCACCAAGGTCAGCCGGGTCGCCGGCGGAATATTCATCTCGACCCGTACCGACCGGATTGCGGTGATCAGATCGATGACCCAGCCGATCTCAGCTTCCGCCGCTTCATCTGCGAGCATGTCATGCGTCGGCCAACTGCTCAGGGCAAGCATGTGGCTTCGCCGGGGCCCTTGCTCAGCCGTGACACGCCACAGCTCCTCGGTGACGAACGGCATGAACGGATGGAGCAGTTTTAGAATCTCATCCAACGCCCAGGCTGCCGCGGCGCGCGTCTCGGCCTTGGCGGGACCATCGGCGCCGGCCAGCACCGGCTTGATGAATTCCAGATACCAGTCGCAATATACATTCCAAACGAATCGATAAATCGCATTCGCCGCATCATTGAATTTGTAGGCTTCGATCGCCGCAGTTACCTCGCGTCCGGTCTTCGCCGTCTCATGGACGATCCAACGATTGAGCACCTCCTTGGTGCTGCGCGGATTGAAGTCGGGCTCGCACACGCAGGAATTCATTTCGGCAAAGCGTGCCGCGTTCCAGAGTTTTGTTGCGAAGTTGCGGTAGCCTTCGACTCGCTGCGTCGAGAGTCTTATGTCGCGTCCCTGCGCCGCCATCGCGGCAAGCGTGAAGCGCAGCGCGTCGGCGCCGTATTCATCGATCAGGTCCAAGGGATCGATGACATTGCCCTTGGACTTCGACATTTTCGCGCCGGCAGCGTCGCGCACCAGCGCGTGGATATAGACGTCGCGGAACGGCACTTCTCTCATGAAATGCAGCCCCATCATCATCATCCGCGCCACCCAGAAGAAGATGATGTCGAAGCCGGTGACCAGCGCGGAGGTCGGATAGAAGCGCTTGAGCTCCGGCGTCTGGTCCGGCCAGCCCAGCGTCGAAAACGGCCACAATGCGGAGGAGAACCAAGTGTCGAGGACGTCTTCGTCGCGGGCAATGTGTACGGCGCCGAGATTGACGTTTGCCCTATGCGCCGACACAACTGCAGTCCAGCTCGGAGCAACTTTTACATCCTTGCCGTAGTATTCTCTTGCCTGTGCGACCGCTTCCTTTTCTGACTCGGCCACGAACGCATAGCGTTCATCGAGGTCGAGGGTGTAACCCTGATCTCCGATATAGGGTAGCTTGGAAGGCCCATACCAGACGGGAATCTGGTGGCCCCACCAGATTTGCCGCGAGATGCACCATGGTTGGATATTGTCCAACCAATTGAAAAATGTCGCTTCCCATTGCGCCGGCACGAATACTGTCTTCCCTTCGCGCACGGACACCATGGCCGCCTGGGCCAACGTCTTGGCATCAACATACCATTGGTCAGTGAGAAACGGCTCAAGCACCGCGCCCGAGCGGTCGCCATGCGGTACCGCATGCGAGGTCGATTCGATCTTCTCGATCAGACCTGCGGCTTCCAATCGCTCGGTGATTTTCTTACGCGCAACGAAACGATCAAGGCCGTGCAGCGTCAAAGTGGCGTTAAGCTCGTTCGATGGCGGTGCGCCATCGAGAAAAGCTGCATTGTCTTTCAGATCAAGCTGCGCGTCGGCATCAAAAATATTGATCAGCGGCAAACCGTGTCGCCGGCCGACCTCAAAATCGTTGAAGTCGTGCGCCGGCGTGATCTTGACCGCGCCTGAGCCTTTTTCGGGATCGGCATAGTCGTCGCCGATGATGGGAATACGCCGGCCGACCAGCGGCAGCACGGCCGTTTTGCCGATGAGATGCTTGAGCCGCGCGTTGTCGGGATGCACGGCAACCGCGACGTCGCCGAGCATGGTCTCCGGCCGCGTCGTCGCCACGGCAATGCAATCGCTCGTGCCTTCGATCGGATATTTGATGTGCCAGAGATTGCCCTTGCTCTCGACCTGCTGCACTTCGAGGTCGGAAATCGCGGTCTTCAGCTTCGGGTCCCAGTTGACCAGGCGCTTGTCCTTATAGATCAGGCCTTCGCGATAGAGCGTAACGAAGACTTTCAGCACCGCGCGCGAAAGACCCTCATCCATGGTGAAGCGCTCGCGCGACCAGTCGCAGGACGCGCCGAGCCGCTTGAGCTGACCGATGATGGTGCCGCCGGATCGCGCCTTCCATTCCCAGACGCGCTTGATGAAGGCCTCGCGGCCCATGGCGCGGCTGGACGGCTCCTGCCGCTCCATCAACTGGCGCTCGACGACGGCTTGCGTCGCGATGCCGGCATGATCGGTTCCCGGCTGCCACAGCACGTCCTTGCCGCGCATGCGCTCGAAGCGGCAGAGAATGTCCTGCAATGTGTTGTTGAGCGCGTGGCCCATATGCAGCGAACCCGTGACATTGGGCGGCGGGATCACCACGCAATAGGGTTCCGCCCTGGCGCGCTCCGGCCGGCCGGCGCGAAAGGCGCCGGCCTTCTCCCATTCCGAATAGATGCGCGGCTCGACCGCGCCGGGCTGGTATCTGTTTTCGATCATTGTCGCTTCGCTTTTGTGCGGGTTAGAAAGCCCGCTCCGCCTTGAGTGTCAACCAACGCCATCGACGTGCTCTATTCACCAACGCCAGCGCCGGCACGGCAGACGCCGACGCGTTCCATCGTCCTGCTCGCGGTCGCCGGCTTCGCGAGCCAGGCCCAGGTCCGGGTGATGGATTCGCTGTTGCCGCAGGTCGCCGCCGACCTGCATACCACGGTCGGCGCGGCGGCCATGGTGGTCACCGCTTACGCGGTGACACACGGTTCTATCCAGCTCATCATCGGTCCGGTTGGCGACCGTTTCGGCAAATACCGCACCGTTGCGCTCACCTGCGCGGTCGGCGCCGTTCTGGTGGCGCTCTGCGGCATGGTTTCGACGCTGCCACAGCTCGCCTTGGCGCGGCTCGCCACCGGCGCAGCGGCCGGCTGGGTGATCCCGATCTCGATGGCCTATGTCGGCGACGTCACGCCGCCGGAGCGGCTGCAGCCCATACTGGCGCGCTATCTGTCGGGACAGATTCTCGGGCAGCTGTTCGGTCAGGCCGCAGGCGGCGTGCTCGGTGATTTTTTGGGTTGGCGCAATGTCTTCTTTGTACTCGCCGGGATGTTTGCGCTCGCGTCAGCGGGTCTTGTTTTTGAGCTCGCGGCCAACCCGCAAACGCGCGTAAGGAGCCGACATGGCGACGGCCGCGGCCGTGGCTTTGTTGCCGATTACGGCGCAGTGCTGTCGAACCCCTTCGCGCGCATTGTCATTGCCGCGGCGTTCCTTGAGGGCGCGCTGGCCTGGGGCGCGCTCGCTTATATCGGTGCCCAGCTGCGGCTGCGCTTCGGCCTGAGCTACACCCTCGTCGGCATCATCGTTGCCTGCTTCGGAATCGGCGGTCTGATCTATGCGGCCTTGGTCAAGATTCTCGTGCGCCGGCTCGGCCAGGCCGGTCTTGCCATCGGCGGCGCGTTCATCCTGATGGCCGCCTATATCGAAATCGGCCTCGGTTCCCTGTGGTGGCTTGCGCCGCTTGCCATGACCGGAATTGGTCTCGGCTTCTACATGTTGCACAACACGCTGCAGACCAATGCGACTCAGATGACGCCGCAAGCACGCGGCACGGCGGTCGCCTTGTTCTCCTCCGCACTCTACGTCGGACAGACCGCAGGGGTCGCCGCCGGCGCACCGGTCATCGACCATTTGGGTGCTGCGCCTTTGTTTGTCGGCGCGGCAATTGCGCTGCCGATACTGGCAGTGTGGTTTGCCGGCGAACTCAAACGGCACCGAGATACGAAATGAGATCGCGCCACCAACGCGCTGCAAGACGGCCGAGCGCTCGATCGGCTGAGATGGCGCGCGTGCGAGCGGCCGTTCATTTGCCCCCAAGGCGCCGCATTTCGGGTGAAACTTTAAAGTGCCCACTTCATTGTCGGGTAAGTCTAACCCTGGGACACGGATGAGCCTTGATGCACGGGGTCGCTCCCCACATGTGCGGTCAAGTAACCTGTCCATTGTTAGGCGGAGGAGCCGGGGGTCGCTCCCCCGGCCTCCTTTGACGATTCCTATTCGCTTAAGGCACCGGCCGCGGCCGGCAAGAGGCCCCGCATGGGGAGCTTGTTCTTTTAGGCCGAACGCGGCCGGCCGAGCCTCATCACGCAAAACCACGCAAGGGAAGGCTCTCGCCTTCCCTTGCTCGCTTGTTTGACCCACGAAGCTTTAGACCTTGACCAGCGGCACCTTCGGCACGGTGCCACGGCGCGGCGGTGTGTCGTCGCCACCCGGGCCGCCGGTGCCGCCGGTGCCCGGCGGCTTTCGCCGCGGCGGGGAGCGACGCTTTGCCTTGGCACGGCGCGGCTCGGGCAGCTTCTCGGCCCTCGGCTTCACTGGGCCGTCTGGATAGTCGAAGCCGAGCTTGCTGTTTCCGAACTCGTCGGTGATGACGATGACGCGGACATGACCGCCCGATTTGAGCTTGCCGAAGAGGACCTCGTCGGCCAGCGCCTTCTTGATGTGCTCCTGGATCACCCGCGCCATCGGGCGGGCGCCCATCAGCTAGTCATAGCCATTGGCGATCAGCCATTTGGTAGCTTCGTCGGTGAGCTCGATGGTGACGTCACGATCGGCGAGCTGCGCCTCGAGCTGCAGCACGAACTTCTCGACCACCATCTTGATGATCTCCGGCGAGAGATGCGCGAAGGTGATGATCGCGTCGAGCCGGTTGCGGAATTCCGGCGCGAACAGCCGTGTGATCGCCTCCATGTCTTCGCCCTCGCGCTTGCTGCGGGTGAAGCCGAAGGCGGCCTTGGCCATATCCGCGGCGCCGGCATTGGTGGTCATGATCAGGATCACGTTGCGGAAGTCGACCTGCTTGCCGTTGTGATCGGTGAGCTTGCCATGGTCCATGATCTGCAGCAGCACGTTGAACAGATCCGGATGCGCCTTCTCGATCTCGTCGAGCAGGAGCACGCTATGCGGATGCTGATCGATGCTGTCGGTGAGCAGACCGCCCTGATCGAAGCCGACATAGCCGGGCGGCGCGCCGATCAGCCGCGAAATGGTGTGGCGCTCCATATACTCCGACATGTCGAAGCGGATCAACTCGACACCCATGGTGGCGGCGAGCTGTTTGGCCACTTCGGTTTTGCCGACGCCGGTCGGACCCGAGAACAGGTAGCAGCCGATCGGCTTTTCCGGCTCACGCAAGCCGGCGCGAGCGAGCTTGATCGAGGCGGCGAGCGCTTCGATCGCCTTGTCCTGGCCATAGACCACGCGCTTGAGCGTCTCTTCAAGATTGCGCAGCACTTCGGCGTCGTCCTTCGACACCGCCTTCGGCGGGATGCGCGCCATGGTCGCGATCGTAGTCTCGATCTCCTTGAGTCCGATCGTGCGCTTGCGCTTGCTCTCCGGCAGCAGCATCTGCGCCGCGCCCGATTCGTCGATAACGTCGATTGCCTTGTCGGGCAGCTTACGGTCATGGATGTAGCGCGACGACAGTTCGACCGCCGCCTTGATCGCGTCATTGGTATATTTAAGCTTGTGATAATCCTCGAAATAGGGCTTCAGCCCCTTGAGGATTTCGATCGCATCCGGGATGGTCGGCTCGTTGACGTCGATCTTCTGAAACCGGCGCACCAGCGCGCGATCCTTCTCGAAATACTGCCGGTATTCCTTGTAGGTGGTCGAGCCGATGCAGCGCACGGTGCCCGAGGCGAGCGCCGGCTTGAGGAGGTTCGATGCATCCATCGCGCCGCCGGAGGTGGCGCCGGCGCCGATCACGGTGTGAATCTCGTCGATGAACAAGATCGCGCCCGGATACGCCTCGAGCTCCTTGATGACCTGCTTGAGCCGCTCTTCAAAATCGCCGCGATAGCGCGTGCCGGCGAGCAGCGTGCCCATGTCGAGCGCGAAGACGGTGGCATTGCGCAGCACGTCCGGCACTTCGCCATGCACGATGCGCCGAGCAAGCCCTTCGGCGATCGCGGTCTTGCCCACACCGGCTTCGCCGACAAAGAGCGGATTGTTCTTCTGGCGGCGGCATAGCACCTGGATGGTGCGATTGATCTCGGATTCGCGGCCGATCAGCGGATCGATCTTGCCCTCGCGCGCCTTTTTGTTGAGATTGACGCAATAGGCGTCGAGCGCGTCGCCCTTCTTCTTCTGCTCGTCGCCGGATTTGCTGTCGCTTTCCTCGTCGGCGCCGCGCACCGGACGCGCTTCCGACATGCCGGGCCGTTTGGCGATGCCGTGGCTGATATAGTTCACGGCGTCGTAACGGGTCATGTCCTGCTCTTGCAGGAAATAGGCGGCGTGGCTCTCGCGCTCGGCGAAGATCGCGACCAGCACATTGGCGCCGGTGACTTCTTCGCGGCCCGATGACTGCACGTGAATCACGGCGCGCTGGATCACGCGCTGAAAGCCGGCCGTGGGCTTGGAGTCGTCCGCGCCGTCGGTGACCAGATTGTCGAGCTCGGATTCCAGATAGGCGATCAAGCTGCGGCGCAGCTTTTCCAAATCCACGTTGCACGCCCGCATCACCGCCGCGGCGTCTTGATCTTCGATCAGCGCCAGCAGCAGATGCTCCAGCGTCGCGTATTCGTGGTGACGCTCATTGGCGAGCGCCAGCGCCCGATGGAGCGACTGTTCAAGGCTGCGCGAGAACGTGGGCATTCGTCAATTTCCCATCATTTGTATTGGGTGGCCCCCCGGAATCACTTCTTCTCCATTATGCACTGCAAAGGATGCTGATGTTTGCGGGCAAAGTCCATAACCTGCGTCACTTTTGTTTCCGCGACCTCGTACGTGAAGATGCCGCATTCGCCAATTCCATGCTGATGCACGTGCATCATGATGCGATGCGCCGTCTCGTGATCCTTGTTGAAGAAGCGCTCCAGGACATGAACCACGAACTCCATCGGCGTGTAGTCGTCGTTCAAAAGCAAAACACGATAAAGGTTCGGCCGCTTGGTCTGCGGTCGCGTCCTGGTGATGACGGCGGTCCCAGGTCCACTTTCGCCTTTGCGCTTGCGGTCGTCGTCAGCGAGGCGGGCCGGTATCCCAGCTAGAGTAACTTCAATCGGCGGCATTGGTTCGCAACGGTATCGATCCGTCCACTTCCGTAACTTAGGTCCCGAACTTCAGTTCACGGCTCCTGGCGGCCCACGACGCCTCTCATCCTCGGATTCCCGGCGCTTGGACAAGGTAGCGCGATTTGCGCGCCAGATCGAGAGAGCAACGGCGACCCGGCTCGACAACACGCTGCCGCACGTCTTTCGTGTCACATTCGCGCTTAGGGGATGGCACCACGTCGCGCTGACGAATGCGTCAGATATGACGAATGGCGGCTGAGACAAGGGCCCGCCGCAGGCGCCATGCGCCGCCGACGGCGGTAATCGATTGGCGCTTACGTCCGACTCGGCTATTGATTATGCCGTCTATCGCGCCAGCACGGGCCGGCGTGGCGCGGCAGGAGGAGATCCATGGTGGACCCGCGGCGCGCCAGGCTGTTGCGCGAGCTGGAGCAGGATTTCGTTCCGGATTACGATGCCACGAGCATGCCATCCGCCGACAAACGCGCCGCCTATGCACTCGAGCACATTGCGTTTCGTGTCGGACGCATAGAGCAATTGCTGGCCCGGCTGACGGCTGCGATCGAAGCGGCCCTGCCCAAGCCATAGCGCGCTGGTTATGGCGCGCCATAAGCTCGGACGCCATGCGTTCGCGTGCCGAAAGCTTGGGCACCGTGCGCTGGGTGTCGAGAGCCCGTCCCTAAGCGTTGCGGCCAGCCGCCCAGCCCTCACTTCATTTTAGCAAGCGCGCCTTCAAACGGCTTATAGGTCTCCTTGGCGAGATCGACATAGAGCTCGCCAAGCTTGGTCGCCTCCGTGACGAAATCCTCGTACGAGGATTTCAGGTAGTCGGTCTGCACTTCCATGGCTTTTTCCAGCGTTTTTGCGCCGAGAAGCTTTTCCCAGGCGGCGGCAGAGTCTTCCACCGACTTCTTCGAGTAATCAACAACTTCGGCTGCAATGGCCTGGGCGCTTTTGGTCCAGGCGCCGAGCGACGACATCGCCATTTCCATGCCTTCTTTCCCTAACTTCTGCATGTCTTCCGGTGCCATGATTATCCCCTTGGGCTGTGCTGCATAGACGGCGCGGCGCTTGAATAACGCTGCCTATCCCAATCAACCGTCATCTGGCATGAGGGTTCGGCATGACTGTTCGAAACCTTGCTTTGCCTTGAAAAGGCCTTTTGCCGCGCTGATGATAGGATATCGCAGTGCACAAAAAACTGCAACGGGCAACATTGCAATGCACAATCGGCCCGCGCAAGGCAGACTTAACCTTTCTGCAAGAGGGCAAGCCTAAGCTGCTTGATCGTGTTGCCCGGGTGACGCGTGATTCGGGAAGCCAATCCTGACGGGGCAGCCGGGGCTGCTTCTTTGACGGAGCCGGGGGCGTAGGGACGGGGTGCGGAATGGCAAGGCTGGATGTCGAAGCCGGCCACGGTTCTAGTAGCCGTGAGCCGGGTTACGCTGGTCTTCGTTATAGTGTCATTCGCTGCAGCATTTTGGGGCTTACCGCGACGGCCGCGGCACTCACCATTTCGAGCGATGCCGCCGACGCACGCCATCACCGTCGCCCCCATGTTCATTATGTGCATGCGACGCGCGTGCATCATGCCGGGCATGGCCGTCGGCACCACGCGCATGACGAGGAATATGCGCCGCCCGGTTCCTCGATCGTGATTGACGGCAATAGCGGTGCCGTCCTGCAAGCCTCGAACCCTGACGCGCTACGCCATCCCGCCTCACTGACGAAAGTCATGACGCTCTATCTTCTGTTCGAGCGTCTGGAGGCCGGCAAGATCCGGCTAGATACGCCGCTCAAGGTCTCCGAGCATGCCGCGGAACAGGCGCCGACCAAGCTCGAACTGAAGCCTGGCTCGACCATCACTGTCGAAGAAGCCATCAAGGGCATTGTCACCAAATCGGCCAATGACGCAGCAGTGGCGGTTGCCGAGAATCTCGGCGGCGACGAAGAGAGCTTCGCCAAGATGATGACGCAGAAGGCGCATGCGCTTGGCATGACACGGACCAGCTATGTCAATGCGTCCGGCCTGCCCGACGACGACCAGGTCACTACCGCGCGTGACCAGGCGCTGCTTGGCCGTGCCATCCAGGATCGCTTCCCGCGCTATTACAAATATTTCCAGACTGAGACCTTCGTCTATCACGGCGAGGCGATGCGCAATCACAATCACCTGCTGGGCGCGGTCGAGGGGGTGGACGGCATCAAGACCGGCT
>JAJPJB010000067.1 GCA_021324465.1 Hyphomicrobiaceae bacterium | reverse complement strand
GCTTGCGATTGCCGACGAGGTAATCGAATGAGGCGGCGGGAGTTCGTGGCTTTGCTCGGCGGCAGCGCCGCCGCGTGGCCATTCAAAGCACATGCGCAAAAACCTAGCGCGTCTGTGGGATTCATCCACGCCAGCGCCGCCGAGCGTAGTCTTGATGTCGTTGCAGCCTTTGAGGATGGACTCAAACAGACCGGCTATGCTCTCGGTGACACACTCAGCATTGAATATCGCTGGGCAGATGATGATTACGGCCGGCTGCCGCGACTAGCGCAGGAATTGGTGAGCCGTCAGGTTGCCGTCATCTTGGCTGGTACTCCGGTCGCGGCGCTCGCGGCAATGCACGCGACCAGCCAAATACCCATCGTCTTTTGCGTGGGCAGTGATCCGGTAAAAGACGGGCTCGTCACGAATCTCAACCGTCCGACGGGCAACATAACAGGCACAACTTTCTTCGGCGATTTGCTCAGCGCCAAGCGCTTGGAGTTGCTCCACGAACTTGTTGCCGGCTCCAGGGTGATTGGCGTCCTGGTAAATCCGAAAAATCCCAACGCGGGTCTTGAGATAAGTGACGCGAACCAGGCGGCGCAATCGCTCGCCCTTGGTCTCATATTCGCAAACGCCCAGAGCGTGAGCGAGATTGAAAACTCATTTCTTCGCTTCCGCGAAGGAACGTCAATCGCCGGAGTTCTCGTCGCGAGCGATGCCTTTCTCAATCTCCATGCCAAGGAGATCGCGCAGTTAGCCTTGCAATATCGACTGCCGACATGCTTCTCGTATCGCGAACCGGTAGTTGCTGGCGGCCTAATGGCCTATGGAGCCAACAGGCCCGATGCATACCGGCGTGCCGGAAACTACGTCGGCCGGATTCTAAGCGGGGCGAAGGCGGGCGATCTGCCGGTGGAGCAACCTACTAAATTCGAGTTCGCTCTTAATCTCAAGACAGCCAAGGCACTGGGGCTCAACGTGCCATCCTCTATGCAATTGCTGGCCGACGAGGTGATCGAATAGGGACGTTTTGCTGCCGTTGCTTACTTCCGGCTGTGGCACGTCGTCGACCTGCAAGGGTTTCAAGATTCGGCGGTTATCAGACCAATTGCGGACACGAAAGCGACAATGGCAGCCATCTCGGCCATCTAGCGACCTGGGTTTTCATCTGACTTTTACGGCAGGCCTATACCTACAGAGCCGGAATTGGCTTCACAGGCTATGGCGGTGCTATAGGTGGTCCGGGATGCGGGGCCTATTGACTTATGACTCAAACAAAGGTGTGCCAGGAGTGCCACTCGGCCATGCCGGACGCCAGCCGGTTCTGCCCGCATTGCGGCACACCTCAAAGCATGGCCTGTGCCGCCTGCGGACATACCAATACTGCAGGCTCACGCTTTTGCGGCCAGTGCGGCGCTAAGCTTGGTGGCGTTGCCCCTATTGCTCAAGCTCCCTTGTCGGCTGTTAAGCCTCCACCACCGCGCGCCAGTTCGATTGCCGAGCGGCGCCAGCTAACCGTCATGTTTTGTGATTTGGTGGGGTCCACCGCCCTGTCGACTCGTATTGACCCCGAAGATCTCCGTGACGTTATCGCCGCTTATCACAAATGCGTCGCTGAAGTGGTCACGCGCTTCAATGGCTATATCGCCAAGTACATGGGCGACGGCGTGCTCGTCTATTTTGGCTATCCGGAAGCGCACGAAACTGACGCGGAGAACGCGGTGCGGGCCGGGCTTGCGATGGTGGAGGCGATAGGCGCTCTCGCGGTCGGGGAAGGGCGGCATCAGGTGCGGATTGGCATCGCAACTGGTTTAGTCATCGTGGGAGAGTTGCTCGGGGCCGGCGAAGCGCAGGAGCGCAATGTCGTCGGCGAGACACCGAACCTTGCCGCGCGACTGCAATCGACGGCTGCCGCCAATACCGTCGTCATCGCCGAGAGCACACGGCGCTTGACGGAACATGCGTTTGAATGTGAAGCCGTCAATACTGGACAACTCAAGGGCTTCGACGGGCCCGTCGTGGCCTGGCGCGTATTGCGCGAACAGAGCATGCAAAGCCGCTTTGAGGCGTTGCGGACGGCGAATCTGACGCCATTGGTTGGGCGCCAGGAGGAATTAGAATTACTATCGCGTCGCTGGCAGCAGGCAAAGGGCGGCGAAGGCCGCGCCGTGTTGCTGTCCGGTGAACCTGGTATCGGCAAATCTCGGCTCACTGCTGCGCTCATTGAGCATCTAAGCGACGAGCAATCGATCGTGCTGCGATATTTTTGTTTGCCACACACCCAACACAGCGCCTTGCACCCGATTGTCACCCAACTTCAGCATGCCGCCGGCTTCGACCGCGAGGATTCTCCGGCGCAAAAGCGAGACAAACTGAAAAAGCTGCTATCGCAAGGCGGCGACACGCCCCCGGCGGCCGCAGACGCGCTGACCGAATTATTGGGATTGGCCATACAGGAGCAGAGCGCCGTCCCGATAGATCCCAAGCGCAAGCGCGCCGAAATCCTCAACGCATTGCTGGGCAGGCTCGAAAACCTGGCGCTGCGCGAGCCTATCCTGATGTCGTTTGAGGACGTCCATTGGGGCGATCCCACCTCCCTGGAATTGCTCACACTAACAATCGAGCGCATCCAGACCTTGCCTGTTCTACTGATCATAACACATCGTCCGGACTTCCCGCCGCCTTGGACTGGTCAGCCGCACGTAACCAGCATGACACTCAACCGGCTTGGCCGTCGCGAACGGTTGGCCCTGGTGGAGCATCTGACCGCAGGCAAATCGCTTCCGCCGACGGTGCTCGATCAGATCATAGAGCGCACCGACGGCATACCGCTGTTTGTTGAGGAACTTACCAAGGCCATACTCGAAAGCGAGGAACTCGACAGTCCGGCGCAACAGGTCGTGATCCCGACCACACTGCAGGCGTCACTGATGGCGCGCGTCGACCGTCTTGGTTCGGCGCGCGAAGCTCTGCAAATCGGGGCCGCCATCGGCCGCGAATTCTCCTATGAGCAGATCGCGGCCGTAGCTGGGTTGCCCGACGCAGTGTTACAGGACGCGCTGGCGAGGTTGACCGAGGCAGAACTGCTGTTGATACGCGGTGCACCCCCTAATGCCACTTACGCGTTCAAACATGCGCTGGTCCAGGATACCGCCTATTCAACCATGCTGCGCGCTCGCCGCCAGGCCCTTCACGGAGCCATAGCGCAGGTATTGGAAAAACGCTTTCCCGATACGGCCCCGGAAGTATTGGCGCAACAGTTCGAGGGCGCAGGACGGAACGACAAAGCCATCGAGCTTTGGCGGCAGGCCGGCGAGCGTGATCTTCGCCGATTCGCCATGAAGGAAGCGGTTGCGCATTTTTGCAACGCGCTCCGCTTGGTCGAGGGAATGCCGGAAGGCGCGACGCGCGACGGGCTTGAACTCAATCTGCGTTTGGGACTGGGCCTCGTGCAATTGATCGCAATTGGTCCCTCAGCAAAAGAAGCCAAGGAGCAGTATGTACGGGCGTTAGCGCTCAGCAGCGCTTTACCTGGTCGCGGACGCGAGCACTTCCTCGCCACTTGGGGGATGTGGTTCAATGCCGCTACAGGCGGCCACAACGAGAATGCGGCCAAGCTCTCGGATGAGCTTGTTGCGATCGCCCGAGAACTTGACGACGCCGACCTGCTGCTTGAGGCCTATCACGCCAAAGTCCCTATGCTGCTGAAAGTACCGGATTTCACTGGTGCGGAAGCTGCGGCGCGCGAAGTCTTCCGGCTGTATGACCGCGCGCGACATCGCGACCACGCCTTTTATTTCGGCGGGCACGATTCCCTGATGTGCGCGCGATCCTTCTGTGCGCAGAGCCTATGGGGACAGGGCTTGCTCGACCAGGCGCAGAAAATGGTCTGGCAATCGATCGAAGATGCGCGCGCGCTCGGTCACATCTTTTCGCTGGCGCACGCACTACAGCGCGCCGGCATGACTTTCATGTTGCTCAAGGACGTCGAAGCGTGCCGCACCGCAGCGGACGAGCTGCTCCCGCTCGCTGAGCGCAACAAGTTTCCCTGGCAGTGGGCCGACGGTGTATTCATGCGCGGCTGGCTTGCTGCGTGCGACGGCGACTTCGAAGGCCTTGAGAAAATGGCCTACACCATCGCGCAGCCTTTTTCCGCCACCTTTCTTCCAACGTACCTTAGCTTGATTGCCGAGCAGGAACTTCGCGCCAAAAATATCGACAAAACGATTGCATGGGTCGAGCGCGCGTTCGAGGCGATGCGTAGCGATCGAAACTCCTTTTGCGAATCGGAGTTCCATCGTTTGCACGGCGAAGCGCTGCTGATGCGATCACCTTCCAATAACGCGCAGGCCGAGCAGAATTTCCGCAAGGCGCTCGTCGTGGCACGCAAGCAGCTGTGCCCGACGCTCGAACTACGTGCCGCTACCAGTTTGGCGCGGCTGCTGCGCAGCGATTTGCGCGAGGCGGAAGCGCGCGAGGTGCTTGCGCCGGTCTATGCCGCCTTCACCGAGGGCTTTGGGCGCCCTGATTTGGAGACGGCGAAGGCGTTGCTAACCGAATTAAGCTAAGTTGAATGGGTCCGAAGCGGACGTCAGACTGCAGATTATTGTTTCATACGCGCTCGCGCGCGTGGATCAAGGACACGATGGACTGTGAAACGGCGTTTCGATCCCGGCTTCATGTCCCATTTTCACGATGACGCCGTTGAGGAAGTCAATCCCACAAACGCGATGATCATATGCGGCTTCGTCTGGATGCACGCAAACTTTTCCAAACAAAACGGGACTGTAGCGCGTACGAATGCGATTCGATTCGGTAGACTCTCTGCTTTCCAATGCTAATGTTGTTGATATTATCAGAACTTTAGGGAGCTGGGTTGAAAATGGCGCAGTCATTTGACCTCGACGCGTATTTCGCCCGGATCAGCTATACAGGGCCCCGGGCGCCGACGTTCGATACCGTCGCCGGTATTCTCCGGGCTCACATCGCCAGCATCCCCTTTGAAAGCTTCGACTGCCTCCTCGGCCGTCCGATCCGCCTCGATCCCGAAAACCTGCAACCCAAAATTGTTGCAAACCGCCGGGGTGGTTATTGCTTTGAACACGCGAGCCTGATGCGCGCTGCGCTCGAAGCAATCGGTTTCTCCCCCGTCAGGCACTGTTCTCGAGTCCTGCTCTTTGAACGGCGCCATGAAAGCGTACGGCAGCACATGTTCCTCACGGTCAATATCAACGGCGTTGCTTATGTGATCGATCCCGGATTCGGTCCCTTTGCCTGCAGTTATCCTATCCCCATCGACGGTACTCCGGTCTCGGCGGCCGCACCGTTTCATCGTCTAGCCCGTGAAGGCAACGATTGGGTCCTCTACGTCACCAAGGATGGCCAGCAAGTTGCCGGCTGGGTTTCCACCATGGAAGAAGAATATCCGGTCGATTTCGAAATGATGAACTACTACATATCGACCCACCCATCCTCCTTCTTCACCCACAACATTCTCGCCAGCGCTGTGACCGGCGAAGGACGCGTCAACATCATGAATCAGGGGGTTCACATTATCCGCAATGGCGTGGCCGAACCTGACCATTTGCCGGACCGCAAAGCCCTCCGCTCGCTCGTGGCACAGCACTTCGGCTTCGATCTTCCCGAACTAGAGACCATGCGCGTTGATGCCGTGCCGGGATGGACGTAGGCGGACGGCCGTCGTTATTTATCATGCGAACGTCTGGCCTTTGGGGGGAAGGCAATGCGGCGGCGAGAGTTCATTACGCTTCTAGGCGGTACGGCGGCGGCCTGGCCGCTGATGGCACGGGCACAATCGGCAGGCCAAACCCGGCTTGTCGGCGTACTGATGGCGTCACGGCAGGATGATACCGTTAGCGAGGCGCGTCTCGGCGCATTCCGCAATGGTCTTGCCGATTTGGGCTGGGTCGACGGCCGCAATGTGCGTTTTGAGATACGCCACGGCGCCGGCGATCGCGACAAGGTGCGGGCCGGCGCGGCGGAGCTTGTGAAGCTTGCGCCGGATGTCATCTTCTCCTTCGGGACGTCTTCGACTGCTGCGATGAAGGCGGCCACGCAGTCGATTCCGATCGTGTTCGCCGTCGTCAACGATCCCGTCGCACAGGGTTACGTGCCCAATGTCGAGCACCCCGGGGGCAACATCACCGGCTTCAGCTTCATCGATTATTCGATGATCGGCAAGGCGCTTGGCCTGTTCAAGCAGATCGCGCCCGCAGTGACGCGAGTCGGCTTTCTGTTCAATCCCGACGACTATCCCTACTACGAGGTCTATCTGCGCTCGTTCAGAGAGCAGCGCGAAGCCTTGGCGCTCGATGTGACAACAATGCGCGTGCACAGCGACGCCGAGATCGACGATGCGATCGCGCAGCTCGCAGGCACGCCGGATAGCGGCCTGATCGCGCCGCCGAGCGCGTTTAACACGGTGCATCGCCGCGAGATCGTCACGCAGGCGCTGGCGTACCGCTTGCCCGCCGTCGTTCACTTTCGCGAGGCGGTCGCTGACGGCGGGTTGATGTGCTACGCACCGGACGAGACCGATATTTTCCTGCGCGCGGTGACATACGTCGACCGGATTCTCAAAGGCGCCAAGCCCGGCGATCTCCCGGTGCAGGCACCGACCAAGTTTGACTTCGTCATCAACCTAAAGACTGCTAAGCAACTCGGCCTCACCGTGCCGCCCAACCTGCTTGCGATTGCCGACGAGGTAATCGAATGAGGCGGCGGGAGTTCGTGGCTTTGCTCGGCGGCAGCGCCGCCGCGTGGCCATTCAAAGCACATGCGCAAAAACCT
>JAJPJB010000084.1 GCA_021324465.1 Hyphomicrobiaceae bacterium | reverse complement strand
TCGCAGCAGCTCGGCAAAGCCTTCGATCATTACGACATGGCGCGCGACGGCATCGCCGATTTTGTCTACGTCAATCCAGGCTATCAGCCCGGCCGCTTTCCGATCATCGCGGCCGGCGAATTGCCGTTCCTTGTCGGTCACGCCAAAGGCGGCAATCGGGCCATCGACGCCTGGTATCGCAAATATGCCGCGAGCGAGATGAAGGACGTGCATTATTGCTTCTCCTTCGTGCTCGATCCTCTGGCATGGCATTCCTCGACCAAGAAGATCATGGTGCCTGACGACATCAAGGGCATGAAGGTTCGGCCGGCGCAGGGCACGATCGCCGCCTGGGTGACGCAGCTCGGCGGCACCAATGTGCAGTCGAGCGCGCCCGAGGTGCGCGACATTCTCGCCAAGGGCGTCGCCGATGCCGTCACCTTTCCATGGGGCTCGATGCTTTTGTTCGGCATCGACAAGGTGACCAAATATCACATGGATGAGCCGCTCGGCTCGGTCATGTTTCAGTGGCTCATGTCTCCGGCGACTTACGCGGCGATGTCGGACGCGCAGAAAAAGATCATCGATGCGCACTGCACCGGCGAATGGGCCGCACGCTTTGCCGATCCATGGGCCGATTTCGAAGCGGCCGGCCTGGAAAAGCTGAAGGCCGAGCCCGATCAGGAGGTCTACAAGATCAGCGACGACCAGCTGGCCCAATGGAAAAAGTCCGCCGAGCCGCTCAAGCAGAAATGGGCCGCCGACGTGAAGAAGGCCGGCGGCGATCCCGACGCGATCTTCAACGAGCTGCAGGCGTCGTTGACGCAATATAACGCGGGCTTCTAGCAGCGTTCCGGTCGGTGCGGGGGCTTGCCGCCGCCACCATTTGCCATTGCGTTTGCCGTTGCGAAAAGGCGCAATTCGAGTAGCCCACCATGGCAAAGCCGCACGTGCCATTCGCGCCCCGGTCCGCGCCGCGCAATGCGATGGATCGCTTCATCGACGGCATCGAACTCATCGCCGCCTTCTTTGTTGGCGTCGTTGCGCTCGATATCTTCGCCTCGGTGATGCTGCGCTATTTCTTCTCGGTGCAGATTCCCGACAGCTACGATTTCGGTCGTCTGCTGCTCGGTATTCTCATCTTCTGGGGCATTGCGGCGACGTCGTATCGCGGCAATCACATCACGGTTGATCTGCTCTATGCCAATGTTGGGCCGCGAGTGCAGCGCGTGATCGATGTCTTTGCCACCCTGGTGCTGCTGTTTGTCGTCACGGTGCAGACCTATACGCTGTTCGACAAGGTGCGCGGCACCTATGCCGACCATGTGCTGACCTTCGATCTGCGGCTGCCGGTCTGGCCGTTCTATCTGGCCGCCTGGATCGGTGATGTCTCCGCCGTGCTGCTGATCGCGGTGCGCACCTATCGACTGATTTTCCATCCCGATCTCCTGGGCGGGCAGTATCAGATCAAGCCGGTCGAGTAAGACGCAGTTTCCCGACCTGAATCCGATGAGGCGCATGTGCATTTGAGTACCGACGCGGTCGCGATCATCGGGTTTGCCTCATTGTTCACGCTGATGCTGTTGCGCGTGCCAGTTGGCATGGCGATGGGCTTCGTCGGCGTCTCCGGCTTTGCTTATGTCGTGGGCGGCACCGCGGCGCTGAAAAGCGTGGGCCTCACCTCGATGCGCACGGTGACCGACTACACATTCGGCGTCATCCCGATGTTTTTGCTGATGGGTGCCTTCGTGTCGAATTCCGGCATGAGCCGTGAGCTGTTCCGCGCCGCCAATGCATTCGTCGGCCATTTCAAAGGCGGGCTTGGCATTGCCACGATCGCCGCTTGCGCCGGGTTCGCCGCGATCTCCGGCTCCTCGGTGGCTACCGCGGCGACCTTTGCCACGGTCGCCTATCCGGAAATGCGGCGCTACGACTATCCGCAGAGCTTCGCCACCGGCGTGATCGCCGCCGGCGGCACGCTCGGCGCCATGCTGCCGCCGTCCACCGTGCTTGCGGTCTACGGCATCATCACCGAGCAGGATATCGGCAAATTGTTCATCGCCGGCATCATCCCCGGCCTGTTGGCCGCCTCGATGGACATGCTCACCGTCGTGCTCATCGGCAAAGCGCGGCCGAAATTTCTTCCCGCCACCCCGCGCCATTCCTGGAAGGAGCGCTGGGCCGGTCTGCGCGACATTTGGGCGACGCTGCTTTTGTTCCTCTTTGCGATCGGCGGCCTGTATGGCGGGCTGTTCACCCCGACGGAAGCCGGCGGCATGGGCGCTTCCGGGGCGCTGTTGATCGGCGTCGCGCGCGGCCGACTCAAGCGCACTGAGATTCGCCGCTCGCTACTGCAGGCGGTGCGGACCGCAGCCGCCGTGCTCACCGTGCTGATCGGCGCGCTTCTGTTCGGCTATTTCCTGACGGTGACGCAGACGCCGCAAAAGGTGACGGAATTCCTGACCGGTCTTGGGCTCGGCCGCTACGGCGTGCTGGCGCTGATCATGGTGATGTACATCGTGCTCGGCTGCCTCATGGATTCGCTCGCGATGATCATCCTGACCATCCCGATCATCTTCCCGGTGATCACGCAGCTCGGCTTCGATCCGATCTGGTTTGGCGTGATCATCGTCATGACGGTCGAGCTTGGGCTTATTCACCCGCCGGTCGGCATGAATGTCTTCGTGATCAAAAGCGTGGTCCAGGACGTAAGCTTTGCCACGATTTTCGCCGGCGTGTTGCCGTTCATTTTGACTGATATCGTGCGGCTGGTGATTTTGATTGCATTTCCGGCGCTCGCGCTGTGGCTGCCGTCGCATATGTTCAGGTAAGCGCTTGTGCGTTGAGGGCCGGCGTGAGCGGCGCCATCTCTCCGGGCCTAAGAACCCCAAAACAAAAGAGGCAATCCAGTGCCGCAATGCCCCGGATTGCCTCGTCCGATCCGCAATCACTTGCTGCTAATAGATCTCCGTTAATTGCGTCCGCCGCCGGCAAGCACCGCGCGCGTGGCGCGGTCGGGTCCGAAATCATCAACGCTGTCGATCGCCAGAAGATCGGCAAGCCGTGTGCGCGCCCGATTGACGCGACTCTTGATCGTGCCGACCGCGCAACCGCAGATAGCCGCCGCATCGTCATAGGAGAAGCCCGAAGCGCCGACCAGGATCAGCGCCTCGCGCTGGTCGGCTGGCAGCTTGGCCAAGGCTGCACGGAACTCCTCGAATTCCACCCGGCCGGTCTGGTCGGGATGCGATTTGAGGGTTTCCGCATAACGCCCGTCCGCGTCTTCGACTTCGCGCCGCCGCTTGCGATATTCCGAACGGAACAGGTTGCGCAAAATAGTGAACAGCCACGCGGGCATGTTGGTACCGGGTTCAAACGAATCGATATGGGCAAGGGCGCGCAGCAGAGTTTCCTGCACCAGATCGTCGGCACGATCGATATTGCCGCACAGCGAGATTGCAAAAGCGCGCAAACTCGGCACGGTCGCGAGCACTTGGTCGCGTATCGCAGGGTCGAGCTTCATGCTGCCTCGTTCCCTTCAAACTTGGTCCTGATCGCCGTCACTCAACCGCCTGACTAGATCGGCGAGATGCTGCGGTACGCCTTGATTGACCACGTCATTGTACATCGCGCGCAATTGCTGGCCGATCCGGGCTTGCACCTCCCGACCGAGGCGGGCTTCGGGCTTAGCGGGGCGCGTCATGGATTCCTGATGTTCCGGTTTCTCTCCCGCGGGCTCTACCGGCTCAACGTTGGTCTTGCGGTGCTTCATTTTCGCCTTCCCCCATTCACCCGTTCGTGCCGCCCGCCCTTGGTGACGACGACCTGCCTCACTCTCATTGCGCGCTAACGCTCTGACAGCCCCCGAAGTTCCGCCGTCAAAGGGTTCCGGAACTAATTTTGCACTGCGGCGTTTTTCGCAGTAACCTCAGCACCATGGAAGGGGAGGGTTTCGTGACCACTTCGCAAGCCGTACTCCAGCACCTGCCGTCGCTGCGCCGCTATGCCCGTGCCTTGACCGGCAGTCAGGCCTCGGGCGACGCCTATGTGGTCGCCACCGTGGAATCCCTTATTGCGAGCCCCCAAGTCCTGGAAACAAGCTCGACTTCGCGCGTCGGCTTGTATCGCCTGTTCACCAAGATCTGGAACTCGGTCGCGGTGAACGACAAACCCGAGGCGAGCCAGGTGATCCTGCCGCCCGAGCAGCACCTCACTCAGATCACGCCCCGGCCGCGCCAGGCCTTCCTTTTGGTGGCGCTCGAAGGTTTTTCCGAAGAGGACGCGGCGGAGGTTCTCGACTGCGACCTTGCGACGCTGCGCAGCCTGGTG
The DNA here is from genome assembly GCA_021324465.1 of Hyphomicrobiaceae bacterium. GTDB lineage: Bacteria > Pseudomonadota > Alphaproteobacteria > Rhizobiales > Xanthobacteraceae > BOG-931. Next base: position 114,514 of record JAJPJB010000084.1, on the reverse strand, counting down.
GAGGAATCGGGCCGCGAGCTTGCCGCCGAAATCGCCACCGACGTTCTCATCATCGAGGACGAGACATTCATCGCAATGGACATCGAGGCCTTGGTCGAAAGCCTCGGCCATAACGTTATCGGCATCGCGCGCACCCACAGCGAGGCACTAGCGCTGGCCAAACAGAAGCGGCCGGGCCTCATCCTTGCCGATATCCAGCTCGCCGACGGCAGTTCGGGGCTCGACGCGGTCAACGAGCTCCTCGGCTCGTTCGAGGTGCCGGTCATCTTCATCACCGCCTATCCGGAGCGGTTCTTGACTGGTCAACGGCCGGAGCCGGCCTTCCTGATCGCCAAGCCGTTCCAGGTCGCGGTCGTCTCGGCGGTCGTGAGCCAGGCGCTGTTCTTCGGCCGTAAGGCGCGGCAGCGCGAACGCAAGCCGATCGAGCGGCAGGCGACGGCCTAGTCCATAGTCCTGCGCGTCATCTGATCTTTCGCGACGGCCGGGCGATGGCCCGGCCATCGCTTGAGGCGGCGCCCTAGCTGGGCCTGGCTCGCGCTACGCCCAAGGCGGTTCTGTCTCCAAACAAGCGGCTCCGGCTTCCAAGCAAAAGTCAGGGCGCAGCCGATCGGCATGTCGGCTGCGCCCAACGTGGCCGGCCAAGCACGGGGGGAGGGGGGAAAGAATGGCCGTCCACTTCAACAAAACAGCACGCTTGTGTTTGTTCCTGCGGCAATTTTTGGCAGCCGTCACGAAAAATTTGTCGGCGGTCACGTCTGCGTGAGAGGTCGCGGGAAATCACCGCCCGTGTTAGCCGCGGGGGGTAGGGTCAAGGCTCAGAGTGAGGCCGGACCAACGCGGACTCCGAGGGTGGACCGGTCATGCCTGGCCGCGGCCGGGACCGCCCGTTGCGCCCCACGGCGCAAAGCGATCGCAGGCTGTCATCCAAACTAGCAGTCTTGACGCTGGTCATTCACGACTCGGTGAATGCGCACCAAACACTGACTGCATCGTGGAACACGGCCGGGCAGGGAAAGTTGATGAGACTGGTGATGTGGTCGGCTCGGGGGCTTTAGGTGCGTCTGCTCGATTCGCGGCTGGACCGCGCAGGCGTGGCTGGAGAAGTCCGATGGCCAGGACCCTGCTCATCCGCATGGCGAGTGCGGTGGCCCTCCTCTCGCTGTCGTTTTTGTTGATCACCCTCATTCCATTTTTCGCTGCAGACTGGAGCGGCGCAAACGGCGTCGGCCGCACACCGGCGGTCTTGGTGAATCGCGCATTCAAAGGCGACCGCTTGCCAGGTCCATCGGACATCAATTCCGCGATCTCGCGCGGTGACCCGCAGCAGCAAGCGAAGCCGCCGCGGCGCGTGCCGGTCGGCTGCGACAGCGCCTTTTCGCCGATTAGCGCGCCGGAATTGGCTCATGTGTTTGGACGGTGCACGACCTAAGATTAGTGCTTGTTGACTTTTGATTTGCGTTCGGCGGGCGGTGGCGCGGCTTTGCCGCTGAAAAGGCTCGACGCAGGAAATTTCCATATCGCCCGAGAGTCTGGGCCGGTGTTGCGAATGAGTTTCATCGCGCCACTCTCGGCGCGCCGGCGGCCGTGATCGTTCTCACGCTGCCCGCGACTCGATCGACAACAAGTTAACGTCAATGCACGCAATCCGCGGGCGCGCCTTCATTCGACATTTATTTGTTTCGAGTTGTTTGTTTGCCGGCTGATCCGTGAAGCGTCGGATGGAACCTGAAAGCCTCGTCGGCAATTGACGCAAATAAGAAGGGCATTTCAGCACGGGAGCGAATCATGTCGGCAATCGGCCGATCGCGGCATGCCTGCCGCCTTGTTTGCGCCGGCCTGTTCGCCGGCATCTTAACGATCATCTCGGTTCCGGCGCTTGCGCAGCCGTTGTCATTCCTGCCGCTGCCGGCGCCGGCCTACCAGCCGGCATTTCCGCAATATGCACCGCCAAATGCACCGCAAAGCGAGGAGCAGGCGGGCCGGCAGAGCGACGACGATCAGTTGCCGCCGGAGCTGCGGCGCCAGGTCGTGGTCTATCAGACTCCCGAAGCGCCCGGCACGATCGTCATCGATACCGCTCACAAGTTTCTTTATCTGACACTCGGCAACGGCAGGGCGATGCGCTACGGCATCGGTGTCGGCCGCCAGGGCTTCACCTGGTCCGGCGTCGAGCGCATCACGCGCAAGGCCGAATGGCCGGATTGGATCCCGCCGGTCGAAATGGTGGCGCGGCAGCCATACTTGCCGCGCTGGGTCGCCGGCGGTCCTGGTAACCCGTTAGGGGCGCGTGCAATGTATCTCGGCAATACCGAGTACCGCATTCACGGCACCAACGATCCTTCGACGATCGGCAAGAACGTGTCGTCCGGCTGCATCCGCTTGCAAAATGCCGACGTGGAAGATCTCTACAACCGCGTCGCTATCGGCACCAAGGTTATTGTTCTGCCCGCCACTGCGCCGCGTGCCGCAAATGACAGCCTCTCCGCCGAGCGCAACCGCGCGATCGCAATCAATCAGACCGGCAATGGCCGCATGACCGCGCAGGTCCCGGTCCTGCCTGCGGCCGATCGGCAGCCGGCTCCCTCCGCGTCGCGCTACGCCCCGCTCGGCATCTACTGAGCGGATCCGCGGCTGTCTGAACGCGCCCAACGCCCTTGCGCGCTTCGCCGGCGGGCGCTTATCGCCATCGCGGCGCGACCGCTGCGAGCAAATGAAGTTCCGTCACTTCGTCGGCCACTTCCATTTGCGGCGGCAATCACGATCTTTACAGAGGGGATGGAAGGTGGAGCTGTGAAGGCATGGATGTGCCTGACAAGAACATGTCCGGAAAGAGCGGACAAGCCGAAAGGGCCGCAGGGGAAACAAGCTTCTTTCCGAATTTTGCGACGGTGCGCGCCGGGCTGGAATCCGCGCGCATTGGCGTGTGGTCGTGGGACGCCGGCACCGATGAGCTGACCTGGTCGATCAATCTGGAATCGCTGCACGGCATGCCGCCACATAGTTTCGACGGCACGCTATCCGGCTTCCTTGCCAGTATTCACAGCGATGATCGTGCCACTGTCAAAGCGCTGCTCGGCGAGGCGATGCGTAGGCAAACGCCGTTCCGCGCGCGCTACCGGATTCCTAAGCACAACGGCCGGGACGAGCGCTGGCTCGAGGCCACCGGAACAGTTGTCGTCGAAGGCGGCAAAGCGCGGGGCATGTCGGGGCTTTGCTACGACGTTACCGGGCGGGTGAGTCTCGAGAACGAGCTGCGCAACCGGGCGAAACAGCAGGAGGCGCTGGCGCAGCTTGGCGAGCGCGCTTTGGTCGAGCCCGATCTGGAACGGCTGCTCAATGACGCGGTGTCGACCGTCACGCTGACGCTGTCGGTCGATTTCGTGCATATTCTCGAATTGTTGCCGGGCGACACCGAGCTTTTGCTGCGCGCCGGTTTTGGTTGGAAATCGGACCTGCTCGGTACCGTGGTGAGCACGGTCGCACCCTACAGCCTCGCGCGTTTTACCTTGAATTCCGCGGTGCCCGTCGTGATCGGCGATTTCGCCGAGGAAAAGCGGTTCGAGATCGCGCCGTACTTGAAGGAGCACAATTGCGAGAGCGGCATGATGGTGACCATCGCCGGGCGTGATGGCCGGGCTTATGGCATTCTCGGCGCCTGCAGCAGCCGCAAGCGCCGTTTCATCGCCCAAGACACGGCATTTCTCGCGGCGACTGCGAATCTTCTTACCGGCGCCATCCAGCGCCGCCAGCTCGAGCAGCGCAATGAATTGATGATTCGCGACTTGCGGCATCGTACCGGCAACCTGTTTTCGCAATTGCTGGCGCTGTTCTCGCAGACGGCACGGACCTCCAAGGGCATTCCTGATCTTACCAGCAAATACCAGGCCCGCGTTCTGGCCATGGCCAATGCGCATCGGCTGATCACCGAAGGCGGCTGGCAATCGATTCCGATCAAGGAATTGCTTCATGTCGTGCTCAGTCCCTATCTCGATCGCACCTCGCTCGAGGGACCCTATATCGATCTCGAGCCCGATCCGGTGTTCAATCTGAGCGCGGCGCTGCATGAGCTTGCGGCGAACGCGATCAAGCATGGCAGCCTGTCGCGGTCCAAGGGTCAGCTCGAGGTGCATTGGTCGGTTGATCGCACCGAGCGCGGCATGACGTTAATGTTGGATTGGATCGAAAAGAACGGTCCGCCGGCGCGGCGGCCGCGGCGCGTGGGTTTCGGCACACGGCTCATCGATCTGGTGATCGAGCGGCAGCTGAACGGGCAGGTCATCCGCAATTATTCGAGCATGGGGCTCACGGTCAAAATGCTGGTGCCGCTGACGCACGAACGCTGGCCCTTGGCCCAGGCGGCGTCCGGCACCGGCAGCGACTTGCGAGCGGGGGCGTAGGCGCCGTAGGCTTGTTGCGGTGCAACACAGCCGTGAGGAGGCTTGCCTTGCCGCGAGGCCGCACGCCATTCGAGCAAATCGCGTTGCTGCTGCAAGGCGGCGGCGCGTTGGGGGCCTACCAGGCCGGCGTCTATGAGGCGCTCGCCGAGGCCGATCTGCATCCAGATTGGGTCGCCGGAATCTCGATCGGCGCCATCAATTCGGCGATCATCGCCGGCAATCCGGCCAAGCGCCGGGTCGACGCGCTGCGCGATTTCTGGCACGCGGTATCCGCCTCGCCGCTCGGGATTCCGTACTTCCGCGCTCTCAAACTCGGTGACGAGATGCAGCATCAGCTCATCAATCAAGCGCGGGCCATGAACACGCTGTTTTTCGGCGCGCCGAATTTTTTCGTGCCGCGCATGCCGCCGCCGGCGCTTTGGCCGCCCGGCAGCCCCGACAAGGCGAGCTATTACGACAATACGCCGCTGCGCGCGACGCTCGAACGGCTGGTCGATTTCGATCGCATCAACGCCGGCGAGATGCGCTTCAGCGTGGGCGCGGTCGACATTCGCAGCGGCAATTTCACCTATTTCGATTCGACGACGCACAAGATTGGCTACGAACACGTCGTCGCCTCGGGCTCGCTGCCGCCGGGCTTTCCGGCGACCAAAATTGGCGACAGCTATTTTTGGGACGGCGGCCTGATCTCGAATACGCCGCTGGAATGGGTGCTCGATGCGCGGCCGCGCCGCGACACGCTGGCCTTCCAGGTCGATCTGTGGAACGCCCGCGGCGAGCTGCCGAAGGACATGATCGAGGTCGAAGTGCGACACAAGGAGATCGTCTATTCGAGCCGCAATCGCGCCGCCACCGACCGCTACAAATACATGCAGAAGCTGCGGATCGCGCTCGCCAATCTTATCAAGAAGGTTCCTGCGGAGTTACGTGATGGCGATGATGCCAAGCTTCTGCTCGGCGAGGCCGACGACAAAGTCTGCAACATCGTCCATCTGATCTACCGGGCGAGGCCCTACGAGGGCATCGCCAAGGACTTTGAATTCTCCCGCCGCACCATGGAGGAGCATTGGCAGACCGGCTACCGCAATGCGCGGCAGACCTTGGCCGATCCAGAGGTGCTCAAGCTGCCGGATCGGCTGGAAGGAGTCCGCACCTTCGATTGCGGCGAACAGCGGGTCTGACACCGGAGTGCCTGAAACTTCGACGGTATTGCTTTCATTGCAACGAGGGGACTTGCCCATGAAAGAAAGCGATGTGCGGGCGCGGGCCTTTGCCATGCCGCTCACCAGTCCGGCCTATCCGGTGGGGCCCTATCGATTCGTCAATCGGGAATTTCTCATCATAACCTATCGCACCGATCCACAGAAACTGCGCGAGCTGGTGCCGGAGCCGTTGCAGATTGAGGAGCCGCTGGTCAAATTCGAATTCATCCGCATGCCGGATTCCACCGGCTTTGGCGATTACACCGAAAGCGGCCAGGTCATCCCAGTCACCTTCAGGGGCCGCAAGGGCGGCTACTCGCACTGCATGTTCCTCGATGACCATCCGCCGATTGCCGGCGGCCGCGAGCTTTGGGGCTTTCCGAAGAAGCTCGCCAAACCGACGCTGCATGACGAAATCGACACGCTGGTCGGCACGCTCGATTACGGGCCGGTGCGGATCGCCACCGGCAGCATGGGCTATAAGCACAAGGCGGCCGATCATGATGCGGTCATGGCGTCGCTTCTGGCGCCGAATTTCCTGCTCAAGATCGTGCCGCATGTCGATGGCAGCCCGCGCATTTGCGAGCTCGTCGAATACGAATTGACCGATGTGAACCTCAAGGGCGCCTGGACCGGACCGGCGGCCTTGAGTCTGTCGTCGCATGCACTCGCGCCGCTTGCCGAATTGCCAGTCCTGGAAGTCGTCTCCGGCATGCACATCGTTGCCGATCTGACCCTGCCGCTTGGCAAGGTCGTGCACGATTATCTTGCGTAAAGCTCTCGCTTAAACTACTTGGCCAAGACCATCAGCTCGATCTGGCGCCAGAACCCGTCCGTTATGCACGGTTTTCCCATGAAGGAAGACGTCATCAGCTTTCAATCCGCGGGCCTGCGCCTGCATGGCGCGGTCGGCGTGCCAAACGGCTTGCGTGAAGGGGAGCGGCGTCCCGCTTTCATCGTATTGCACGGCTTCGGCTCCAACAGCGAAGGTAACAACGTGCTGCAGCCGACGCGCGTCTTGAGCGAGTTCGGCTATGTCACGCTGCGGTTCGATATGCGCGGCTGCGGCAAGAGCGAAGGCGAGTTCGGCCGCGTCATCTGTCTCGAACAGGTCGAGGATCTCGGCAATGCGCTGAACTTCCTTGCCGCGCATCCCGCGGTCGATCCGGACCGCATCGGTGTCGTCGGCTCGAGCTTCGGGGGCGCGGTCGCGGTCTATGCCGGCGGCACCAATCCGCGCATTGCCGCCGTCATCTCGAACGGCGGGTGGGGGCACGGCGAGCGCAAATTCCGCGGCCAGCATCGAACGCCGGAAGCGTGGGCGAAATTCACAAAGATGCTCGAAGACGGCCGCGCCTATCGCGCGCGCACCGGCAAATCGCTGATGGTGCCGCGTTATGACATCGTGCCGATCCCCGATCATGTGCGCGAAAAGCTCGAGCGGCAGAACATCGGCATGCTGGCGCCGAACTCGGTCGAAATGTTTCCGGCCGAGACGGCGCAGAGCATGTTCGACTTCCGCGCCGAGGAGGTGGTCGGCAGGATCGCGCCGCGGCCGCTGTTGCTGATTCACGCCGCCAACGATTCGGTGACGCCGACCGAGCAGTCGATCGAAATGTTCAAGCGCGCCGGCCAGCCTGCAGAGCTGCATCTGTTCAGCGGGCTCGACCACTTTTTGTTTGCGGAAAATTCCACCCGTGTGTGGAATCTGCTGCGCAACTGGCTCGATGCGTATTTCCCGGTGAAGCTGCAATGAGCCGCGACCGCATTGTTGTCGGCCATGAGGATCTAAAGCGCTTCATCGCCGATCTGCTTGCGGCCGAAGGCGCGGGCGCAGGCGATGCAGACGAAGTCGCCGACGGTTTGGTATGGGCCAATCTGCGCGGCATCGACGGCCACGGCGTGTCGCGGCTGCCGCGCTATCTGATGCTGATGGCGCGCGGCGAGATCGATCCCAGCGCGCAGCCGCGGCTCGTCCATGATCGCGGCACAACCTTCATCCTCGACGGCGGCCATGGCTTCGGCCCAGTCGCGTGCATGCAGGCCGCGGCGCTTGCGGTCGCGCGGGCCAAGCAAAGCGGCGTCTGCTATGGGATTGTGCGCGAGACCACGCATACCGGCGCGATCGGCCGCTACGCCCAATACGTCGCCGCGCGCGACTGTGCCGCGCTGGTCATGGGCGCGGGCCAGACCTTGATGGCGTATCACGGAGCCCGTGTCGCAAGTCTCGGTACGAGCCCGATTGCGATGGCGGTGCCGAGCGGCTCCGGCGCGATCGTGTTCGACATGGCGACCTCGACTATCTCCAACGGCAAGATCTTGCAGGCGCGCGCCAAGAACGAAGCATTGCCGGAAGGCACCGTGCTCACCGCGGCGGGCGAGCCGACCATCGATCCGCGCAGCGCGGAAATCCTGCTGCCGCTCGGCGGTCCCAAGGGCTCGGGCTTGAGCCTGATGTTCGAAATGCTGGCGAGCGTTCTCGCCGCCGCGCCGATCCAGGCGCGCGCGCTGGGGCCGGAACGGCGCCAACGCCATACCGCCAATCTTGCGATTCTCGCCATTGATATTGCGGCCTTTCGGCCATTGGCCGACTTTATCCACGATGCCGACACGCTCGCATCGCTGCTCAAGGCCCTGCCGCGGCGGACAGGCTTCGAGGAGATTCTTCTGCCCGGCGAGCGTTCCACCCGTACGGAAACCAAACGGCGCCGTGAAGGTATTCCAATCCCCCCCAAGCTCTGGGAAGAGCTCACAGCCCTCGCCAAGACCCACGCGGTCACTCCGCCAGCGCATCGGGACTAGTGCGCGAGACACTGCTTCTTAACGCGCCTTAACGACTGGTTAATCTTTACGGCGCGTAATGGGAATCAGAGCAATTGGGACGGATGACGCCATGTTTGAAGTCACCAACTATGCGCACCCTTTCATCTTTGTGAAGGGTCGCCGCACCGCCGAGACCTACAAGTTCGAGATCGGCGATGACGGAACGCTGACGCACAGTGAAGCCCGCTTTGACCAAGGCGATGCGCGGCGCACTGCGATTGCGTATTTGGTCCATCTGAAAATGGCGGCGGTGACACAGTTGACCGCCGCGAGCTCGGCGGCTCGATAAGGCACCATTTCGTCTGCGAGCATTTGCTTGCGGTGCGGGGGAGCGGGGCGCGCGCCCGGATGTACGGCAGCGCCTCGCAGCCGCCCGTGACCGCCTCTGGGCGCAGCTGAGCGCCTCATCGCTGCGACGCCGCCCCCTTGAACGGCGCATCGGCCCGTGGTGGAGATCGTCCACAACGGCGGGCAACGCATGGACCGGCAGCAGACATCGGCAGGCACCGTGGACGAGCGCGAAGTCGCGCAATTTTCCCGCCTTGCCGCCCATTGGTGGGATCAGCAGGGCCCGATGGCGCCGCTGCATAAATTCAATCCGGTGCGGCTCGCTTATGTTCGCGACCGGACGGCTGCACATTTCGCGCGCGATGCTAGCCGGCTTGACAGTCTCGCCGGTCTGCGCGTGCTCGATATCGGCTGCGGCGGCGGCATCCTGTCCGAGCCCTTGGCCAGACTCGGCGCCTCGCTGGTCGGCGCCGATCCGTCCGAAAACAACATCGCAGCAGCGAGACATCACGCCGCACAATCGGGCCTCACCATCGATTATCGTGCCACCACGGCCGAGGCGCTTGCCGAAGCGGGCGAGATTTTTGACGTGGTGCTCGCGATGGAGGTGGTCGAGCACGTCGCCGATCTCAGCCTGTTTATCAACGTCGCGGCGAAAATGGTCAAACCGCGCGGCTTGATGTTTGTCGCCACCATCAATCGCACGCTCAAGAGCTTCGCGCTTGCTATCGTCGGCGCCGAATATATTTTGCGCTGGCTGCCGCGGGGCACCCATCAATGGGAGAAATTTGTCACGCCCAATGAGCTCGAAATCGCGCTCGAGCGCGCAGGCCTGCACATCATCGACGAGACCGGCGTAATCTACAATCTGCTTGGCGATCGCTGGCAGATATCGAGTGATATGGACGTGAACTATATGGTCGTGGCGGAGAAGGCCTGACCATCCTCCCCGCGCGAGGGCCGGCGCGATTAATTCTGATCGTCCGGCAGGATCGGCAGCGGGTGAAATTCGATGCCTTCCTCGTAGAGCGCCTTGGCTTCTTCGGCGGAAGCCTCGCCATAGATCGAACGGTGCTCGACCTCGCCGTAGTGAATCTTGCGCGCTTCTTCGGGGAAGCGCGGGCCGACATAGCTGGCGTTTTTGGTGATGTGATCGCGCAGTTCCTTGAGCTTCTTGCGCAGCTCGCGCTCCTGCGCCGACATCATGGCGACCGCCGTCCTTGGCGAGGCGGCCGGTCCCGGCGGCGGTGATGCCGGCATCGCCGGCAAGGTCGCGTCGGCATCCGACTTGGTTCCGATGCTTGCGGCCAAGTTTGGCGCCATGATCGCCTTCTCGACCTTGGCCGAGCCGCAAACCGGGCACGCGACGAGCTTGCGCTTGCGCTGCCTGTCGTAGGCGGCGGAATTCGCAAACCAGCTTTCGAAAGTGTGGCCTTTCTCGCAATTAAGCGCGTAGCGGATCATAGCGGCTCCTGCACCGCGTGCAGATAGGTCGGCTCCGCCAGAGGTTCAACCAGTTCGAAGCGCCGGCCATGACGCAGCGAAGGGACTTTTGCGCGCGCGGCGGCCACCTCGGCCGGGTCGATCTCGGCCATGAACAGGCCCGGCTCAATGCCGCCTTCAACGAGAATGCGGCCCCAGGGATCGATCAGCAGTGAATGACCGAACGTATCGCGGCCATTTTCATGGCGGCCGCCTTGCGCGGCGGCGAACACGAAACAGCCGTTCTCGATGGCGCGCGCCCGCTGCAGCACATGCCAATGCGCTTCGCCGGTCTGCTTGGTGAAAGCGGATGGGATTGCCAGGAACGACGCGCCGGCCTCGGCCAGCGCCCGATACAGTGCCGGAAAACGGAGATCATAGCAGATCGTGAGGCCAAGCCGGCCCCAGGGCAGATCGGCGACCACAGCCACATCTCCGGCGCGGTAATTGTTGGATTCGCGATAGCTTTCGCCGCCGGCAAGATCGACGTCAAACATGTGAATCTTGTCGTAGCGCGCCGCAATGTCGCCCTTGCGGTCGATCAAAAACGAACGGTTCACGGCCTTGTCGGGCGAGGCTTTGATCGCCAGCGAGCCGACATGGACATAGATCGAGGTCGCCCGTGCGACTTCTCGCAAGCCCGCCAACGTCGGATCGTGTTCCTCGGCAACGATATTGGCGAAGAGTTGCTCGCGCTTGAGCGCGAGGATATTGGTCATTTCCGGCGTCAATACATAATCGGCGCCGCCCGCCTTGGCTTCTTTGATCAGGCCAAGCGCCGCGGCAAGGTTAGCCTGCGGGTCGAGACCAGAACGCATCTGGATCAGGCCGACCTTGAACGTCGAGTTTCTGCTCCCGTTCATAAGTGCGATCCCTAAGGCTGTCCCTTCGGCGTTTCTTTGGTCTGGGCCAGGAGCGGGTCGAGCTTGCCCGCCTCATCAAGCGCATAGAGGTCGTCGCAGCCGCCGACATGGGTGCCGCCTATGAAAATCTGCGGAAAGGTCGAACGGCCGCCTGCGCGCACGATCATCTCTTTGCGGACCTCGCGATTGCCGGCGGCGCTAATCTCATTGAAGCAAACCCCCTTCTTGGACAAGAGGTCCTTGGCGTCGTGGCAATACGGACAATAGGGGATAGTGTAGATATCGATCGCGGCCATGATGGTCGGTATTTTCCGTCAAAAAACCTACACTTATATGGACGTTCGCGCCGCCTCGGCAACCCTGGCGAAGACCAGCACGTCCACATTGGCGGCGCCTGCGCGCAGGAGCGCCTTGGCACAGCCCTCGACCGTAGCGCCAGAGGTCAGTACGTCGTCGACCAGAATGAGCCGTCGGCCGACGACCATGGCTTTGCCCTCGTCGGGGACCTTGAAGGCGCCCTGGACGTTGGCGGCGCGCTCCGAGCGGGACAGCCCAACTTGCTGCGCCGTCGGCTTGATACGCTTAAGCGCCCCGCCGGCAACCGGTACGCCGCTTTCGGTCGCGATGGCCTTGGCCAGCATCGCCGATTGATTGAAGCGGCGGGCCCATAGCCGCCGCCAATGCAGCGGCACCGGCACCAGCGCATCCGCTTCGCCGAGCAGCTCACGACCCGCATGGGCGATCCAGCGGCCCATCATCGGTGCGAGATCGAGGCGGTCGCTATATTTGAGGCTGTGGACCAGTGCGCGGGCCACCTCGTCGAAACGCACGGCGGCGCGGGCCCGGTTGTAGGCCGGCGGCTCGGCAATGGCGTCCATGGACAGGATGCCGGGCCCCGGGTCATATAGAAACGGCGTGCCGAGCCGCTCGCAATAAGGCCGGCTGATGAAGGACAATTTGGACCAGCACGATGCGCACAGGCCGCGGCCTTGGACGCGCTCTCGGCAGGCCGGGCACAGCTGCGGCAGCGCGAGATCGAGCGCCGCATGCAAAGCGCCGCGCGCCGCATCGGCGATATGTCGGATCGATGCCGGAACGGTCATGTTCGGCGTGGCTGGCATCGGCCTTAAGCTAGCGTCGTCCCGGCCCGAAGTCATCGCCGACGTTGCGGCATGAGATTTTCGGCATGAGCGAAAGTCCCATCATTTTTGACCGCGCTCTCGTCCGCCGTCGCCGCGAGCGTGCACTGCGACTCGGCCCGACGACTTTTTTGCTGGATCGCGTCGCCGATGACATGGCCGAGCGGCTCGCCGCAGTGACGCGCCGTTTCGATCTTGCCCTCGATCTCGGCACGCCGACGCAAGCGCTGCGCTTGGCGCTGGCGCGGCTTCCCTCGATCGGCACGATCGTCGGCACCGAGCCGATTGCGAGCGAGGCCGCACGGCAAAACGCCGTCGCCGCTGACGAAGAGGCTCTGCCGTTCCGCGATGTTTCGCTCGATCTCGTGGTCTCCGGCCTGGCGCTGCAATTCGTCAACGATCTGCCGGGCGTGCTCATACAGATTCGCCGGGCGCTCAAGCCTGACGGGTTATTTGTCGGCGCGCTGCTAGGCGGCGAAACGCTTACCGAGCTGCGGCAATCGTTCGCAGGGGCCGAAAGCGAGATCGAAGGCGGCATTTCGCCCCGCGTCGCGCCATTTGCCGATCTGCGCGACCTGGGAGGCTTGCTGCAGCGCGCCGGCTTTGCGCTGCCGGTGACCGATGTTGATCGCATCACTGCGAGATACGATTCAGTGTTTGCCTTGATGCACGATCTACGCCGCATGGGCGCCACCAATGCGCTGGCGGCGCGGCGGCGCACGATGCTGCGCCGGGACACACTCATGCGCATGGCCGAGATTTATGCCGAGCGCTTTGCCGATCCCGACGGACGTCTGCGGGCGACCTTTGAAATCGTCTGGGTTTCCGGGTGGACGCCGCATCCGGACCAGCAAAAGCCGCTCAAGCCTGGCTCGGCGCAAGCCCGTCTTGCGGACGCGCTCGGCACGCGGGAAATTTCGGCGGGCGAAAAGACCGGCCGGTCATAAAGAGCGAAGATTCAGCGCAGCCGATTACTTCAGCGACGAGGACACGCTGGAGAAGAGCGCATTGACCTTGGTGCCCAGCCCAAAGACGATCGCTGCAATGGCGATGCTGATGCCTGAGGCGATCATAGCGTATTCGATCGCGGTTGTGCCGCGCTCGTCACGCCTCAAGCGCGAGAGCCATTTGGCGAGATTGCGCATTTTGATCATCGTCCTGGCCTTTTGGCACTCTCTCATAACAGTGTCATCAGATGCGAGATCAGCGGTTCGTCGGCGGGCGGCATCGAGTAATTGCGCAAGTTCCTGGGCCGGACCCATGTGAGCTCCTGTCCTTCGAGCGATGTGACAAATCCTTCCCAGCGTCGGCAGACATAGAGCGGCATCAACAGATAGAAGTCAGGATAGAGATGGCTCGCAAAGGTCAGCGGCGCGAGGCACTCTTCTCTGACGGCAATGCCCAGCTCCTCCTTCAGTTCGCGGATCAAGGTCTGTTCCGGCCGCTCGCCGGCTTCGACCTTGCCGCCGGGAAACTCCCACAGCCCGGCCATCGGCTTGCCGGCCGGACGCCGCGCCAGCAGCACGCGCCCGTCGGCATCGATGAGCGCGCAAGCGGCTACCAGCACGAATTTGACGCTCACGCTCTGCCTCAATCTAAGCGAGAGATGGTAAAAGCCGGTTCAACCCGATTGTATGAATAAGTGCAATCGCGGCATTGGTTAATGCGGGCTTATCGGCGCTCTTCAATCGCGGCGCCGTGCTAGCTGCGATAGTCGCCGTTGATCGCGACATAGTCCTTGGTCAGATCGCAAGTGAGCACGCGGTCGCGGCCTTTGCCAAGGCCGAGCGCGACCTTGAGCGTGATCTCGGGTTTCTTCATCATCGCCGCGACCGCGGCTTCGTCGTAGCCCGGATCGCGCTCGCCCTTGTGCGCAACGCGGATGTCGCCGAACCAGATTGATAGCCGGTCGCGATCGGCCGGCTCGCCGGCTTTGCCGACCGCCATGACCACGCGGCCCCAGTTGGCGTCTTCACCGGCAATGGCCGTTTTCACCAGCGGCGAATTGGCAATCGACATCGCAATGCGACGCGCAGAGGGCTTTGACACAGCGCCTTCAACAATAATCTCGAGCAGCTTGCGTGCGCCTTCGCCGTCGCGCGCAATCTGTTCGGACAGATTCGCGAGCACCGCGTTGAATGCCTTGCGGAACGGGACTAGCCGCGGATCGTGCGCGCGACCGATGCGCGGCGCGCGCGCTTTGCCGGTGGCAAAGGCCAGCAATGTATCCGAGGTCGACGTATCGCCGTCGACGGTGACGGCGTTGAATGTGTCGGTGACGCCATCGCGCAACAGGGCCTGCAATACTGGGGCGGCTATCGGCGCATCGGTGAAGATGAACGACAGCATTGTGCCCATGTCGGGGGCGATCATGCCGGCGCCTTTGGCAAAACCATTGATGATGACATCGGTGCCGCCCAGGCGTGCGCGGGCGGTCGCCAGCTTTGGGAATGTGTCGGTCGTCATGATCGCTCTGGCGGCATCGACATAGCCGTCGGCGGTGGCCTGCGCTTCGAGCTTGGTCATCACTCCGTCAAACATCTGCGCCGGGAGCGGTTCGCCGATCACGCCGGTCGAAGCCAGAAACACTTCCGACACTTTGCAGCCGACGGCGGCGGCGGCAAGCTTCGCTGTAAAGGCGCAGGCATCGCGCCCGTTCTTGCCGGTGAAAGCGTTGGCATTGCCGGAATTGACCACAAGTGCCCGCGCGCGTGCGCCTTTCAGGCGCGCCCGGCACCATTCGACCGGCGCCGACGGGCACTTCGAGCGCGTGAATACGCCGGCGACGCTGGTGCCCTGGTCGAACACCGCGAGCATCACATCAGTGCGGTCGCGATAGCGAATTCCCGCCGCTGCGGTGGCCAGCCGCACGCCGGCAATTTCCGGCATGTCGGGCAATGATTTTGGGGCGAGGGGAGAAATGGTGGGGGACATTGTTCGTCATTCCGGGGCGCAAGCCACGTTTACGAGATAGCGGAGGTCATAATCCCGGAGCAGAGAATTATGCGCTTGCGCTGGGGTTGCGGATTCCGGCTCGCACTCTGCTCGGGCCGGAATGACGCGTTTTTGTGCGGCCCGCAAGTTCAATTATTTCTTCGCCGGCGCGGCCGGATTGAGCGCCGACGGATTGGCCGGAGCCTGCGGCTTGTCGAGCCGCTCGATATTGGCGGCGCTGCGCAGCTTGGCGACGAGATCGGCCTGGGCACGGCGCGCGACATAGTTCTCGATCTGGCCCTTGACCTCGTCAAAGGTCGGCGTCGGCTTAATGCGCTTGTCCTCGATCTTGATGATGTGCCAGCCGAACTGCGTGTGCACCGGATCGGAAATCTGGCCCTTGTCGAGCTTGAACGCGACGTCGGCGAATTCCGGCACCATCTGATCCTTGGTGAAATAGCCGAGATCGCCGCCGTCGGCGGCACCCGGGTCCTTCGATCGCTCCTTGGCGAGGGTGGCGAAATCCGCGCCCTTCTTCAGCTGATCCTCGATCGCTTTGGCTTCATCCTCGGTAGACACCAGGATGTGGCGCGCGTGCACCTCTTCCTCGGGCGCCTGCTGCTTCACGGCCTCGTCATAGACTTTGCGCATGGCGTCGTCGGTCAGCGCCGCTTTGCCTGCGTTCTGCAGCAGCGTTTCCATCAGCACCTTGTTGCGCTCGAATTGGATGCGATGCTTGACGTCGTCGCGCTCGGCGAGCTTCTGCTGCTCGGCGGCCTGTGCCAGCACGATCACGTCGGCGAGATAGGTAATGAGGTAATCGCGCTTCTGGTCCGGGCCCATTTGCGGCATGTTCGGGCCGACCTCATCCTCGGCGGCGGCGAGATCGCTTTGCCGGATGTCGACGCCATTGGCGCGCGCAACGACAGGATCGGCGTCCTGGGCGCGCGAAGCTGCGGTCGGTGCAGCTATCAAGACAGCGAGCGCGAGCGCGCCAAGCGCGCGGACCATGAGCAGAAAGATGGAGGCCATTGAACGCGATCCTTTGCCAGGGCGAATAATCGCCGGTTCGTGCCGGATATCGGACGCCTTGATTATCTTGCGGTCCGGGTCGGCGCGGACAGTCGCCGAAACGCCTGTCCTTGGCAATGGCAGAGTGGCGCGACCGCCTAACGAGGGCGTGAATTCAGCCCTTTGCATTGACAAAAAAACGACCTCCTCTTATCTCTCGGCTGGAAATTGGGACGTTCAGTCGCCTTGCTGCAGCCCGAATAGCGCCGCATTTTCCGCTGGTTGGACCCCGCCGCCTGCGAGACAACGACCGATCCGGATCGTCAAATCCGGAACAACTATGATCCCCGAGCACTATATCCGAAAAGGGAACCGGTTTTCGGCCAAAGATCGTGCTTAATGCAGCGTGGTCCATTAATCAGCAGTCGCCAAAGGCGCGGTGGCCGGACGTCGCGATGCCGGTTCGTCCGCCGCTAACAAGGATGATGATGCAATGATCGGCGCTGTCGCCCGCAAACTGTTCGGATCCGCCAACGAGCGCCGGATTCGTTCCTATCGGCCCCGCGTCGAAGCCATTAACGCGCTGGAAGCGGAGCTCGAGGCGCTGTCCGACGAAGCGCTGCGCGCCCGCACCGAGGAATTCAAGAAGCAGCTCGCCGAAGGCGCCACCCTTGATGACATTCTCGTGCCGGCCTTTGCCACCGTGCGCGAGGCCGGCAAGCGCACGCTCGGCCAGCGCCATTTCGACGTCCAGCTGATCGGCGGCATGGTCCTGCACGAGGGCAAGATTTCCGAGATGAAGACCGGCGAGGGCAAGACGCTGGTCGCGACGCTGCCGGTCTATCTGAACGCGCTGTCCGGCCGCGGCGTCCATGTCGTCACAGTCAACGACTACCTGGCCAAGCGCGACGCCGAATGGATGGGGCAGATCTACAACTTTCTGGGGTTGACCGTCGGCGTCATCGTGCACGGCCTCGACGATAACGAGCGCAAGAAGCAATACGATTGCGACGTCACCTACGGCACCAATAACGAGCTCGGCTTCGATTATCTGCGCGACAATATGAAATACCGGCTCGAGGACATGGTGCAGCGCGGTCATGTCTATGCCATCGTCGACGAGGTCGACTCAATCCTGATCGACGAAGCGCGCACCCCACTCATCATTTCCGGCCCGCTCGACGACCGTTCCGAGTTCTACAATACGATCGACGCCTATATTCCCAAGCTCCACAAGGACGATTACGAGCTCGACGAAAAGCAGCGCACCGTCAATCTTACCGAGATCGGCATGGAGAAGATGGAGAACTGGCTGCGCGACGCCGGCCTCCTCAAATCGGATTCGCTCTATGACGTCGAGAATGTCTCGGTGGTCCACCATGTGAACCAGGCCCTGCGTGCGCACAAGCTGTTCCAGCGCGACAAGGACTACATCGTGCGCAACGGCGAGGTCGTGATCATCGACGAATTCACCGGCCGCATGATGCCGGGCCGGCGCTATTCGGAAGGACTGCATCAGGCGCTCGAAGCCAAGGAGCATCAGCCGATCCAGCCGGAAAATCAGACGCTCGCCTCGATCACGTTCCAGAATTACTTCCGCATGTACGAGAAGCTCGCCGGCATGACCGGCACGGCGATGACCGAAGCGGACGAGTTCCAGGACATTTACGAGCTCGAGGTTCTGAAATCCCGACCAACATGCCGATGATCCGTCTCGACGATGACGACGAGGTCTATCGCACGTCGGCGGAAAAGTTCCGCGCCATTCTTGCGCTGATCGAGGACTGCAAAAAACGCGGCCAGCCGGTCCTGGTCGGCACGACGTCGATCGAGAAATCCGAACAGCTCGCAGAGATGCTGCGCAAGAGCGGCTGGGAGCAGCACGATTTTTCTGATCCCAACGCTTTTGCCGCGCTCTATGGCGGTGACGAAGGTGCCACCAAGGCAAAAGTGTTCGCCGTGCTCAATGCGCGCTATCACGAACAGGAAGCGCAGATCATTGCGCAGGCCGGCGTGCCGGGCGCGATTACAATTGCCACCAATATGGCCGGCCGCGGTACCGATATTCAGCTTGGCGGCAATGCCGATATGCGCATCCGCCAGGAGCTTAACGACATCGAAGATCCGCGCGAGCGCGAGAAGCATCCGCGCGCGGCGGAAATCCGCGCCCAAGTCGCGCGCCTGAAGGAGAAGGCGCTCGCCGCCGGCGGACTTTACGTGCTCGGCACCGAGCGCCACGAGAGCCGGCGCATCGACAATCAGCTGCGCGGCCGCTCCGGCCGCCAGGGCGATCCGGGCCATTCCAAATTCTTCCTGTCGCTCGAAGACGACCTGATGCGCATCTTCGGCACCGACAAGCTCGACGGCATGCTGCAAAAACTCGGCTTGAAGGAAAACGAAGCCATCATCCATCCCTGGATCAACAAGGCGCTGGAAAAGGCGCAGCAGAAGGTCGAGGCGCGCAACTTCGACATCCGCAAGAACATCCTGAAATTCGACAACGTCATGAACGATCAGCGCAAGGTCATTTTTGATCAGCGCGTCGAATGGATGGAGGATCAGGCGGTCGGCGAGGTGGTCGCCGACATGCGCCACACCGTCATCGACGATCTTGTCGCCAAGCACGTGCCGGAAAATGCCTATCCGGAGCAGTGGGACGTCGCCGGCCTGCGCGAGGAGCTCAAGCGCGTGCTTGGCCTTGATCTGCCGGTCGACGAATGGGCCAAGGAAGAAGGTATCGCCGACGAGGAGATTTTTGCCCGTGTCGAGCGTCGCGCCGACGAGCATATGGCGGCGAAAGTCGCGCAGTGGGGCGCCGATGTCATCCGCTATATCGAGAAATCGATTCTGCTGCAGACCCTCGATCATCTCTGGCGCGAGCATCTGGTCATGCTCGACCATCTGCGCCAGGTCATTGGGCTGCGCGGCTACGGGCAGCGCGATCCGCTCAACGAATAAAGGCCGAAGCCTTCAGCCTGTTCGAATCGATGAGCCAGAGTCTGCGCGAGAACGTGACCGCACAACTGATGCGCGTCGAGATCGTCGCCCAACAGCCTTTGGCGCAGCCGGCGCCGCTGCCAGCGATGGAAGCGCACAAGGTTGATCCGACCACCGGCGAGGACGAAATGGCGCTGGCCATGGCCGGCGCCGAGACGCTGGCGCGTCATGGCATCGGCGCCGCGCCGAATGCCGGCGCACCGAGTGCCGTTGCACATGGCGCTGGTCCGGCCGCTGCGTTCTCGCCACGCGTGACGCGGCCGGCGCGCAATCCGAAGGACCCGCAAAGCTGGGGCAAGGTCGGCCGCAACGAGCCGTGCCCCTGCGGGTCAGGCAAGAAATTCAAGCATTGCCACGGAAAATACGTATAGCCGACGACGGAGCACAGGCGACAGAAGACGGATAGAGGCTGATCGGTGGTCCGTCCTCTGCCGGCCGGTTACTGGAGCCCGGCCCAGCGGCTGTCGAAACTGCCGGCTGGAATTACCGGCTGTGCGCCTCTGATCAAGCCCGCTACGGGCGGCGTCGCGGCATCGGCGTCCTGCTGCGGCTTGTCTGGCGCCGCTCTGGCCGACGCACTGATCGGCGCGGTTGTCTTGGGTTTCGGCGTCTCGGCGCCCTGTGTTCCGGCCTTCTGGGCCGTCGGCCGCTGCGGCTCGGCTTTCTGAGCTTCGGCCTTGCGTGGCGTGCCGTCGGGCCGCAATCCTGCAAGTGCCACCCCCTGAGCATTCGTCGTCGCGGCCGGCGCGGTCTCGCTCTTCGGCTTGAACCAGCTCGCGAAGAAGTTGGTCGGCTGATCGCTGGTCGCCGCGGAGGCAACCTGGTTTTGCGGCGCAGGCGGGGTGCTCGGCTTTGCGAACAGCGCACTGAACAGGCCGCGCGAGGCGCCGCTGCTCGACGACGCCACCGAGGAGGTCGCCAGCGGGTCTTCGCGCGGGCCGCTGAGCGTCGGCTCCGGCATGCCGGGATGAACGGGCGGCGCGTGCAGATGGCCGTCATTGTCATAGAATGGCCCGGTGGTTTGGAGCTTGGCGACGAACACCCGATTCATGCCGCCATCGGTCCCCATGACGACCGGCGCAACGGGCGTAACATTGCTCAATTGCGCAACCTGATAGTCGTCATTGCGCTGCTTCTCGAGCGCCGGCCCCGCGATGTCTTGCGGCACCTCATAAGCCGGGCAGCGTCCGGTCGGGTTGAACACCAGCGGCTTGGTCGAGTTCTCCGGCGGCTGCGCGTCGAACACATAATGCTTTTCGCAGACATCGACCTTCGGCTCGAGATGCGTCACCTCGAAATGGTCGTTGCCCTCTTTCAGCATTTTCCAGAACGCCATGTTCGGATTGTTGCGATGCCGCGCCAGATTCTTGGGCGTCATGCGGAATGGATAGGCTTGGATCTGGAATTCCTTCTGGCCGCCGAGAAAGGCCTCGCGCGCCAGCGAATAGATTTCGCCGATCTGTTCGTCGGTCATGGCATAGCAGCCGGCGGACGAGCAGTCGCCGTGAATCATCAAGAATGCGCCGCTGTAATTGTTGGCTTTATCGAAGGCGTTGGGGAAGCCGATATTGATGGCGAGATAATAGTTAGAGTTCGGATTCATCAAGCCGGGGGTGATCGAATAGAAGCCTTCCGGCGCCTGCCGGTCGCCTTGCACCTTTTTCGGCCCGAGCTCGCCCGACCAACGGCAGATCGGATAGACCTTCAAAAGATTGTAGCGGCCGGTCGTGTCCTGCTTCCAGACCTCAAGCTCCGATTCTTCCTTGAAGATGCGGATGAGGATCGGCGAATCCTTCGGCATGTTCTTTTGTTCGAGCAGGGTGAGCATCTCCGGCGACAATTCTTTCATCGCCCTGGTCGGGATCTGATAGCCCTCGTCGCCGTAGCAGCCGGCAAGCGCCAGCGCGCCGCCGAGGGCGGCGAAGGTCGCCAGCGCGCGCAGGCTCCGTGCGCGCAGCCTCAGGGCGCGATCAACGCAGGCGCGGATCAACGGCGAATTCCCCGACAGATGGACCACCCCGTGCCATCACTGGATAATCGATATCCCTAAGAGGTGGCTTTCGCAAGGCGACCGCTCGGCGCGGCGCGGATTGATCGTGCCGGTGCTCAAGAATGGTAAAATTTCTGCAAAATTGACCTTAAGTACCAAGAAATTAGTGTTTTTGCGGCGAGAGGAAAAATCAAGGCAACATTGTGGCAAGAGCCGATCCGGCGAGCCCGTTACCGCCTTACCGCTATGCCAGAGTGCGGCCGATCGCGGCGAACTTGTCGCGGCGCATGCGTCGGACGGTGGCGTGGTCGATGCCGCGGAATTCGGTGAGCGCTGAACCGATCGCCTCGCCGGCCGCGGCGATGGCGGCCACCGGGTCGCGATGCGCGCCGCCGGTCGGCTCCGGCACGACCGCGTCGACCACGCCAAAACGCACCAAATCCTGTGCCGTGATTTTCATGTTGGCGGCGGCATCCTGCGCGCGCGTCGTGTCGCGCCACAGGATCGACGCCGCGCCTTCCGGCGAAATAACGCTGTAGACAGCGTGTTCGAGCATCAGCACGCGATTGGCGGTAGCGATGGCAATCGCGCCGCCCGAGCCGCCTTCGCCGATAATCAGCGCCACATTCGGCACGCCGAGCGCAAGGCAGGCCTCGGTCGAGCGCGCGATGGCCTCGGCCTGGCCGCGCTCCTCGGCGCCAATGCCGGGATAGGCGCCGGCGGTGTCAATCAGCGCGATGACCGGTACGTCGAAATGGTCCGCCATCGCCATGAGCCGTGCCGCCTTGCGGTAGCCTTCCGGTCGCGCCATGCCGAAATTGTGCTTGAGCCGGCTCTCGGTATCGGAGCCCTTTTCAAGGCCGATGACGCAGACCGATTCGCCGCGAAAGCGCCCAAAGCCGCCGACGATCGCGGCGTCCTCGCCGTGCTTGCGGTCGCCGGCGAGCGGCACGAAGTCCGTGATCAGTTGTCCGATGTAGTCGAGAAAATGCGGCCGCTGCGGATGGCGCGCAACCTGGGTTTTCTGCCAGGGCGTGAGCGAGGCATACAGCTCCTTCAGCGCCAGCGCCGCCTTGGTTTCGATGCGGTTGATTTCCTCGCCGATGGCGATCGCATCGCCGCTTCTTTGCAGCGCGCGCAGCTCCTCGATCTTGGCCTCGAGTTCGGCCACCGGCTTTTCGAAATCGAGATAGGAACGCATCGCTACGGTCAACCGGCACCATAATGTCGCACGGCGGGCGCCGCGGGCGCGGCTAACTCGCCCACCAGGCGCGGCGAAGTCAAGAAAGAGCGCGGTTCCATGTTAATGCTTGCGCCGATCAATCCCGCGCCAGCGGATGCAGATCGCGGACCAGGCTTTTAAGGCGCTCTTCGAGGACATGGGTGTAGATCTGAGTGGTCGAGATGTCGGCATGGCCGAGCAATGTCTGTACGACACGCAGGTCGGCGCCGTTGTGCAGAAGATGGCTGGCGAAGGCATGCCGCAAGACGTGAGGGCTCAACTGCGCCGCGCGCAAGCCGGCGCCCGCGGCCAGCGCCTTGAGCTCGCGTGCAAAGTGCTGGCGCGTGAGATGGCCGGCCTCGCCGAATGACGGGAATAGCCATTTCGACTCCGCGCCCGGCGCGGATTCGCGCAGCAGCGCGAGGTAACGTGTCATGGCGCGCTTGGCCGCCTCGTTGAGCGGCACCATGCGCTCCTTGTTGCCCTTGCCACGGACGACGATGACGCGGGCGTCTCTGCGCGCCGCCGAAACGGGCAGCCCGACAAGCTCGGAGACGCGCAAGCCCGTCGCATAAAGAAGCTCGACCAGACAAGCGAGCCGCGCCGCGCGCAGCCGCACCGGCAGCGGCGCGGCCGGATCGTAGGCGTTCGCCGCGCGCAGCAGGCGGTCGACTTCGGCAAGGGTGAGCGTTTTGGGCAGGGCGCGCTCGCGCCTCGGCCCTTCAAGAACGGCCGCGGGATCGTCGGCACGATGGCCTTCGGCATAAAGAAAGCGATAGAGCTGGCGCATCGCCGAGAGCCGCCGCGCGAGCGTGGTAACGCGCATGCCGCGCCGGTCGAGCTCGCCGAGATAGGCGCGCAGATCCTCGGTGCGCGCGGCGGCGATCGAGCGGCGGCTATCTTTCAGATAGTCGGCCAAATCGTCGAGATCGCGGCCGTAGGCGGCAAGCGTATTGGCAGCGGCGCCGCGCTCCGCCGCCAGCATGTCGAGATAGAGCCCAATGAGCCGTCCGTCGGAATTTCGCGCGCGTTTTGCGCGGGCGGTTTTGGCGGCCGGATAGGATCTGGCCATCGTCTGACTCATGGCTGGCTCAGCGTTCCTTGAAGAACTTGTCCGGGGGGATTGTCACGCTGATCTCACGTGGCTTGGGCTGAACGAAATGTGCGAGCGCGTAGAGGCTGCCATAGACGGCCGCGGCCAGCACAGCAATGACGGTGAGCAACCGAAGCAGGCTCGGCATTGACGCGTTTCCGCAAAATCCCGCAGCACCGGCGCTTGCGCCTGTCCCCTTGGTGCCCGAGGGCGGGAGGCAGTACGATCATGTTCGCGCCGCACTGGCAAGCAGGTTCGCGCCCGTTTCGGCAAGCGCGCCCGCTGCCGATCTGATAAGGCATGTACGGATTTGGATCGTGCATTGAGAGTCATCGAGAGCCTCGGCGCTGGCGATCGAGTGAACAGGTAAATGACTGATATTGCAGTACAAAATGATGATGCGGCGCTGGCGAGCGCGATCCTTGCCCGCTTGGGGCGGCGTTCGATCGTGCTCACTGGCATGATGGGCGTGGGCAAGTCCTCGATCGGGCGCCGGCTGGCCGCGCGGCTTGGGCTGCCCTTTGTCGATGCCGATACCGAAATCGAGAAGGCCGCCGGCATGAGCATCGCCGACATATTCGCGCGCCACGGAGAAGCGGATTTTCGCAGCGGCGAAGCGCGTGTGATTGCGCGCCTGCTGGAGGGCGGCCCGCAGGTTCTAGCGACCGGCGGCGGCGCGGTGATGAATGCCGACACGCGCGCAGCGATCAGAGCGAAGGGCGTATCGATCTGGCTGAAGGCCGAACTGGAGGTGCTGTTGCGGCGCATCGCCAAGCGCAAGCACGAGCGGCCGATGCTTAACACCGCCGATCCGGCGGAGACGCTGCGCCAACTCCTGTTCACGCGCGAGCCGGTCTATGCGCAGGCCGACCTCACCGTGCAGTCGCGCGAAGCGCCGCATGATGCGATCGTGACGGAGATCTTGAAGTCGCTCGTGGATTTCCTCGGCGTGCCCGCGCACAACGGGAGCGGCGCATGACGGCGCCGCTGCGCAGCGACGCCACGATGGTCCCGGTCGCGCTCGGCGACCGCAGCTATGACATCGTGATCGGGCGTGGTCTCCTTGCCTCACTCGGGGCGCGCATCGCGGCGCTGCGCCCGGGCGCCAAGGCGGCCATCGTGACCGACGAAAACGTCGCGCGGCTGCATCTTGCGGCCGCCGAGGCCGCGCTCGCCCATGCCGGCGTGCCGATGCAGCACATCGTCGTGCCGCCGGGCGAAGGCTCGAAAAGCTATCGCGGCTTCGAGCAAGTCTGCGAGGCGGTCATCGCCTCGCGCATCGAGCGCGGCGATCTCATCATTGCGCTTGGTGGCGGGGTCATCGGCGATCTGGCCGGTTTCGTCGCCGCCGTGGTGCGCCGCGGTTTGGACTATGTGCAAGTACCGACCACCTTGCTCGCCGACGTCGATTCCTCGGTCGGCGGCAAGACCGCGATCGATTCGGCGCATGGCAAGAACCTGGTCGGCGCCTTCCACCAACCGCTTCTCGTGCTCGCCGATACCGCTCTGCTCGACAGCCTGCCTGAGCGCGAATTCCGCGCCGGCTATGCGGAGGTGGCAAAATACGGGCTGCTCGGCGATGCGCCGTTCTTCGCCTGGCTTGAAAGCAATTGGCGCGAGGTCTTCGCCGGCGGTCCCGCACGC
The DNA here is from genome assembly GCA_021324465.1 of Hyphomicrobiaceae bacterium. Lineage (GTDB taxonomy): Bacteria > Pseudomonadota > Alphaproteobacteria > Rhizobiales > Xanthobacteraceae > BOG-931. The sequence goes on along the minus strand of JAJPJB010000084.1, from coordinate 89,429 downwards.
GAACACGCCATCGCCGTGAGCTGCCGCGCCAAGGCGGCGATCGTGGCGCGCGACGAGCGTGAGACCGGCGACCGCGCGCTGCTCAATCTCGGCCACACCTTCGGCCATGCCTTCGAGGCGGGCTGCGGCTTCTCCGATCGGCTGCTGCACGGCGAAGCAGTCGCCCTCGGCATGGCGCTTGCCTTCGCCTTTTCGGCCAAGCAGGGCCTCTTGCCGGCGACCGAAGCCGAACGCGCGCGTCGCCATTTGGCCGAGGTCGGCCTGCCCACTCGTCCTTGCGATGTTTCAGGGCCGCTGCCCAGCCTCGACCGGCTGATGGAGCTGATTGCTCAGGACAAGAAAGTCAAACGGGGAATGCTTACATTTATCTTGGTTCGCGGCATCGGCGCGGCTTTCGTGGAGAATGGCGTCGATGCGGGCGCAGTCCGCACCTTTCTTGGCGAGAAGCTTACGGAACGATGAGCCTCGTTGATTGGGTGACCGTCTCGGCGGTCTTTATCTGCCTGGTGATTTCGGCGTTTTTCTCGGCAAGCGAGACCGCTCTGTCGGCCTCATCGCGCGCCGCCATGATGCGGCTGGAAAAGCAAGGCAACCGCGATGCCGGCATAGTCAATCGGCTGTGGGCGCGCCGCGAACGACTCCTCGGCGCCATCCTGTTCGCCAACAATTTCACCAATATCGCGGCCTCGACTTTGCTGACCGGCCTGTTGCTCGCCTATTTCGGCAATGCCGGCGAAATCTATGCCACCATTGTCATGACGCTGTTGATTTTCGTCTTCGCCGAAGTGCTGCCGAAGACGGCCGCATTCAATGCACCCGATCGCGTCGCGCTTCTGGTGGCGCAGCCGGTCGAACGCACGGTACGCTGGTTTTCGCCATTCCTTCGGGTCGTCGAGTCGGCGGTCAAATACATGTTGCGCGGCCTCGGCATGCCGGTCGGCAAGATCCAATCGATTCTCTCGCCCGACGAGGAATTGCGTGGCGCGGTCGATCTCCTGCATCGCGCCGGCGTGGTCGCTAAGCTCGATCGCGACATGATGGGCGGGCTGCTCAATCTGCGCGAGCTCACGGTGTCCGATGTGATGGTCCATCGCACCAAGATGGTGATGCTCGATGCCGACGAGCCGCCGCGTGAACTGATCGACGCGATCCTCGCCGCCGGCGTCTCGCGCATTCCGCTGTGGCGGGACTCGCCCGACAATGTGATCGGCGTGCTCAACGCCAAGGAGGTGTGGCGGGCGCTGCATGCCGCCCAGGGCGACATCGAAAAAATCGACATTGAAGCGCTGGCGCGGCCGCCCTGGTTCGTGCCCGACACCACGCCCCTGGGCGAACAGCTCAAAGCGTTCCGCAACCGCAAGACGCCGTTTGCGCTGGTTGTCGATGAATATGGCGAGCTGGAAGGTTTGGTCACCATCGAGGATATCGTCGAAGAAATCGTCGGCGACATCAGCGATGAATATGACATCGCCGTTCCCGGCGTGCGGCCGCTGCCGGACGGCTCGGTCAACGTCGACGGCGGCGTGCCGGTGCGCGATCTCAACCGCGTCATGGATTGGAACATTCCCGACGACGAGGCGACGACCATCGCCGGCGTGGTCATCCACGAGGCGCGCTCCATTCCCGAGCCAGGGCAGAGCTTTACTTTCCACGGCTTCCGCTTTCAGGTTTTGCGCAAATCCCGCAATCGCATCACAGCCTTGCGGGTCGCGCCGCTGACCCGCAAGGTCACAGCAAAGGCAAACTGATGAGCAATAATCGAGGCAATCCAATTCCGCTTGACCAAACCAGCGCGCCGATCGACAGCGGAGTGCGCATCGGTCACGTCCATCTCAAGGTCGCCGACATCGATCGCGCGCTCGCCTTTTATTGCGGCGTGCTCGGTTTCAACCTGATGCAGCGCATCGGTGCGCAGGCGGCGTTCATTTCCGCGGGCGGCTATCATCATCATATCGGGCTCAATACCTGGGAGAGCCGCGGCGGCGCACCACCGTCGTTCGGTACCACCGGCCTCTATCATCTGGCGATTCTGTATCCGACCCGCCCGTGCCTCGCCGATGCGCTGCGCCGGCTCATCGAAGCCAAGATCCCGCTCGAGGGCGCCTCCGACCACGGCGTGAGCGAAGCGCTTTATTTGCGCGATCCCGACGACAACGGCGTCGAGCTCTATTGGGATCGGCCGGCCGAGCAATGGCCGCGCACTGCCGACGGCAGGCTGGCGATGTTCACGCATGCGCTCGATCTGATGGGTCTATTGCGCGAAATCGATTACGTGCCGCAGCTCTCCGAGCAGTAGGCCAAAATTATTTCGCCTCGCCCGGCGCTTGCGCGTGGATGGCCAGCGCGTGGACGCGGCCTTTGAGCTCGCTCGCCAGGGCGGCGTTAATCATGCGGTGCCGCTCGAGTCGGCTCTTTCCTGCAAACACGCTCGACACAATATAAAGACGGAAATGACTTTCGCCGCCCGGCCGGTGTCCGGCGTGGCCGTGGTGCAAATGGGACTCGTCCTCGACATGCAGGCTCTCCGGCGCGAAGGCCGCGAGCAGCTTTGTTGTGATGATATCCTGCATTCCCATTGTTGGAGGCCTTAACGCATCGTGTGGAAAGTCGGCTTGAAACCCGCCTTGGCGGCGTCCGCGCATGAAAATCCGCATCACGACCGTCACGCACGCGTCGAAATCTAGGCAGTGTCACGATAAGGTCAACAATGGGTCAAGCTGCGATAATCCCGATAGGCCGATTTGTCGCGTGTCAAGTCTTGAAGGTTTAATCGACGCTCCCGCATAATCGCAATGATGAGCAACGACTCGCCGCTGTTTGATCGCATTCGGGTGAAGCCGGACCAGGACCGCCGCTTGCGCGCGCAGCTGCCGCCCTGCCAGTGGCCCGGATGCAGCGGCCCGGCGACGCATCGCGCCCCCAAGGGTCGGCTGCGTGCCAACGAATACTGGCAGTTCTGTCTCGAACATGTCCGTGAATACAATAATTCGTACAATTTTTTCGCCGGCATGAGCGAGGAGGCGATTGCGCAATACCAGAAGGAAGCACTGACCGGCCACCGGCCGACATGGAAAATGGGCGCGCTCGGCGGCAAGCGCGCACGTCGCGCGGCGCGCGATTTCCACGGCATCGATTGGGAAACGACAAATGATCCGTTCTCCCTGTTCGGCGAGACAGGGGGGCGCCGGACCGACCATGGTGCGGGCCATGCACGAAGCGCGGCCGAGGGCCGCAAGATTTTCAACGCGCAGCGCCGCGCGCTGGATGTGCTCGGCCTTGAAGCCGACGCCAACCGCGCCGATATCAAAGCGAGATTCAAGATGTTGGTAAAGCGCCACCATCCCGATGCCAATGGTGGGGACCGCGGCTCAGAAGCGCGCTTGCGGGAAATTATTCAAGCCTACAACTATTTGAAATCGGCAGGTTTCTGCTGAACGCCAAAAGGCCCGCTGTGGTGGCTTTTCCACGGCGGCTGCCGCCACTTTCACCGGCTTGGGCCTTTCTGCTAAACCTGTCCGGCCAATCCGACCGCTGGTGACAGTCCTGGCGCGCCTCGGAACCGCGAGGCCGATAACCCTAGGGCTGCCTGCCGTGGTCACGGAGGAACGATGAGTCTTGCCACAGATGCTGAGTCCGGCTTACCGGATATGAAGGTTTCCGTCCGCCAGGTCTTCGGGATCGACAGCGATCTCGAAGTGCCGGCCTTTTCCGAGCCGGACGAATACGTCCCCGATACCGATCCGGATTACCGCTTCGATCGGCCGACCACGCTTGCCATTCTCGCCGGCTTTGCCCGCAACCGCCGTGTCATCGTCACCGGCTATCACGGCACGGGCAAGTCGACGCATATCGAACAGGTTGCCGCGCGGCTGAATTGGCCCTGCGTGCGTGTCAATCTCGACAGCCACATCAGCCGCGTCGATCTGATCGGCAAGGACGCCATCGTGATCCGCGAAGGCATGCAGGTCACCGAGTTCCGCGACGGCATCCTGCCGTGGGCGCTGCAGAACAATGTGGCCCTGTGCTTCGACGAATATGACGCCGGCCGGCCCGATGTGATGTTCGTGATTCAGCGCGTGCTGGAGTCCTCCGGTCGCCTGACGCTGCTCGACCAGAACAAAGTGATCAAGCCGCATCCGGCGTTTCGCTTGTTCGCCACCGCCAACACGGTCGGGCTCGGCGACACGTCGGGCCTCTATCACGGCACGCAGCAGATCAACCAAGGCCAGATGGACCGCTGGTCGATCGTTACCACGCTGAACTATCTGCCGCACGACAATGAAGTCGACATCGTGCTCGCCAAGGCGAAGCATTATCGAACGGCGGAGGGCCGCGACATCGTCTCGAAGATGGTGCGGGTCGCCGACTTGACGCGCAATGCCTTCATGAACGGCGACATCTCCACAGTGATGAGTCCGCGCACCGTGATCACCTGGGCGGAGAATGCCGAAATCTTCAATGATATCGGCTTCGCCTTCCGGCTGACCTTCGTCAATAAATGCGATGAGCTTGAGCGTCCGCTGGTGGCGGAATTCTATCAGCGCTGCTTCGGCCAGGAGTTGCCGGAGAGCGCGGTGAACGTGGCGCTTTCATGACGTCGTATCCCGCGAAAGCGGCAACGGCGTGATCCCTGGCCATGAGATCAGACTGCGAACATTGTGATTATGGATTCCGGGTTTGCCGCTTCGCGGCACCCCCGACTGACAGCCGATGACTTCGAACATCAAACCGAAGACCGCCGCGAAGGAAGCGCCGACCGAGCCGTTCAAACGCGCCGTTGGCGTCTGCCTGCGCGCGATCGCCGGCAAAGGCGATCTCGAAGTCAATTTCGCCTCGGAACGGCCCGGTGTCGCCGGCAGCAAAGCGCGCCTGCCGGAACCGCCGCGCCGTTTGAACGAACGCGAAGCCGCGATTGTGCGCGGCCACGCCGATTCGATCGCGCTGCGGCTTGCCTGTCATGACCCGGTCGTGCATCGCAAGCTCGCGCCCGGCGGCCAGCAGGCGCGCGCGGTTTTCGAGGCCGTCGAACAAGCGCGCGTCGAGGCGATTGGCGCGCGCCGCATGGGCGGCGTCGCCAAGAACCTTGCCGCCATGCTCGACGATCGCTTTCATCGCGGCAAATTCGACGACATTACCGATCGCGCAGACGCGCCGATCGAGGACGCGCTCGCCATGATGGTGCGCGAACGACTGACCGGCCTGGCGCCGCCAGCCGCGGCGCGCAAGCTCGTCGATCTGTGGCGGCCCTTGATCGAAGAGCGCGCCGGCCGCGATCTCGATCGGCTCGAGCGCGTGCTCAATGATCAGCGGCGGTTCGGCGATGTCGTGCATGACCTGCTCGACTGCCTCGACATGGGCGAAGATCGCTCGAGCGAATCCGACGAAGAAGAAGGCGAAGAGGGCGACGACCAGGCTCAGAAAGACGAGACCGGCGAGGACGGTGAGGCGACCGATTCCGCCGAGAGCGATCAGACGACCAGCGAGGCGGAGGCTTCCGCCGATGAATTGCCCGACAGTTCGTCGGAAGCGGTCGATGCACCCGCTGCCGAAATGGCCGACGATGCCGAGATGGGTGAATCGGAAACCGCGGCCGAGCCGTGGCGCCCACGGCCGCAGCGCAACGAGCCGCGCGGGCCGGATTATCGCCCGTTCACGGCGAAATTCGACGAGACGGTCGGGGCCGAGGAACTGTGCGAGCCGGAAGAGCTCGATCGCCTGCGCGGCTATCTCGACAAGCAGCTCTCGCACTTGCAAGGCGTCGTGGCGCGCTTGGCCAATCGGCTGCAACGGCTGTTGCTCGCGCAGCAGAATCGCGCCTGGGAGTTCGATCTCGACGAGGGCCTGCTTGATCCGGCGCGGCTCACGCGCGTCATTGTCGATCCGCTGCATCCGTTGTCATTCAAGCGCGAGAAGGACACGAATTTCCGCGACACCGTGGTGACGCTGCTGCTGGACAATTCCGGTTCGATGCGCGGGCGGCCGATCACGGTCGCGGCGACCTGCGCCGACATTCTGGCGCGCACGCTCGAGCGCTGCGGCGTCAAAGTGGAGATTCTGGGTTTCACGACGCGGGCGTGGAAAGGCGGACAGTCGCGCGAGGCGTGGCTTGCGCAGGGCAAGCCGCCCAATCCAGGCCGGCTCAACGACCTGCGTCACATCGTCTACAAGGCCGCCGATGCGCCATGGCGCCGCTCGCGCAAAAATCTCGGACTGATGATGCGCGAAGGCTTGCTGAAGGAAAACATCGACGGCGAGGCGCTGGATTGGGCGCATCGGCGGCTGTTGGCGCGGCCGGAATCGCGCAAGATCCTGATGATGATTTCCGACGGCGCGCCGGTCGACGACTCCACTTTATCGGTCAATCCCGGCAATTACCTCGAACGGCATCTGCGCTGGGTCATCGAGGATATCGAGACGCGCTCGCCGGTCGAGCTGATCGCGATCGGAATCGGCCATGACGTCACGCGCTACTACCGGCGTGCGGTGACCATCGTGGACGCCGAAGAGCTCGGCGGCGTGATGACCGAGAAACTCGCCGAACTGTTCGAGGAGCATCCGGCGGCTGAGCGTGTGCGGCCGGGCACGCGGTGGCGGTTGAACGCGTGAGCGTTGAAATTTTCAGGTTGAAGGGCCGCTCATGTGGTCGCGGGATGCGAGGCGATGCACGTTACGCCACCGACGCCGCCTCCGCGCGCTTTTTCACGACCTGGCGCTTGAGCTCACGCGCACGCGGCGAGAGTTCGTCGTCCTTGGCCTTGAGCAGGAAGGCGTCAAGGCCGCCGCGATGGTCGACCGACTTGAGGGCATTGGCCGAAATGCGCAACCGCACGCGTCGGCCGAGCGAATCCGACATCAAGGTGACATTGAGCAGATTGGGCCGAAACTGCCGCTTGGTCTTGCGATTGGAATGGCTCACCTTGTGGCCGATCTGACGGTCCTTGCCGGTGAGTTCGCAGCGCCACGCCATGATTCTAAGCCCTCTCGCTCAAAGTGCTCGTTCAAATCCAAAGATGCCAGTCGCGCGAAACGTCTTTCGCTCCCGCATCATGGGCTGCGTGCCGAAAGATAGGGGGAGATTGGCGGCGCAGCTATAGTCAGACCGGCCCAAAGCGTCAAGGTTGAGCCTTTCGCCGCGCCAGTGCCGGACGGCTACGACCATTATGATGCGCTTAACGGCTTGATCCGCTCTTCGCGCGGGATTTTCCGCTGAAATTCGCGTTGGTAGGCGCGCCGGAAACCACAGAAACGGCGTATTCTCCGGCACAACAATGGCGCCGGTTCCCGTTTTGCGCTAGCTCTGCGCCTGTAGAGAAAACGCTTGTCCGCTCCTCGATTACCGCTGCGCCGTTTGGCCTTCACCGCCGCACTCACTGCGGCGTTTTTCGTGTTGGCCCGCTTTGCCGTCGATTTCCCCGGCCGCGCAACGCTTTCCGCGATCGCGGCAGAGGGCAATCGTCAGGCCGGTGTCCAGGGCCGGCTCGAGGCCGAATATGTTGCGACCCTTGCCGGCCTTCAAATCGGCCATGGCAATTGGATCATCGAGATTTCCGACAATCACTACACCGTTGCGGCGAGCGGGGCGACCACAGGTCTCGTAAAATTCTTCACCGGGGCGCATGGCACAGGCGCCGTCCGCGGCAGTGTCAGCGGCGGTCAGCCGATCCCCGCAAGTTACGGGGCGACGATCATCTACGACCGCAAGGTCGATGACGTGCGGCTGACGCTGGTCGGCGGCAACGTGACGGATTTTTCCGTCGAGCCGCCATTGCCGCCGGTGCCGGATCGTATACCGCTCACCGACGCCGACCGCCACGGTGTGCTCGATCCGATGACATCGATGCTCAACCGCGTGCCCGGCAGCGGCGATCCGGTTTCGCCCGAAGCCTGCAACCGCAGGGTTCCGGTGTTCGACGGGCGCGTGCGCTACGATCTGCGCAGTGAGTTCAAGCGCATCGAAACCGTCAAGGCGGAACGCGGCTATGAGGGCCCCGCGGTGGTCTGCGCCGTCTATTTCACCCCGATCTCGGGCTATGTGCCGAACCGGCCGGCCATCAAATATCTGATCGAACTGCGCGACGCCGAAGTCTGGCTGGCGCCGATTTCCGGCACACGCGTGCTGGTGCCGTTCCGCTTCTCCATGCCGACGCCGCTTGGCACCGGTCTGTTGCAGGCGACCGAATTTGTATCTATCGCGCAACCCGCGCACGCGGCCGCCAAGACCCAGTAGGCGCGCCCAAGGTGACTCGGGGCGTTGCAGCGTCCCCGCTATCCACAGGAGGCTGATCCTTGACTCCCCGCGGAATCGTGATCGCGCGACGCATTAAGGCTTCCGGCCCTGGAACAGCGCTTTGGAATCATCGATTCCACCCGATCTGGTATTCAATCGCACTCCAGATGCCATATATCGCCGTGAACGAATTCGAACAGGCGGGGAGTCGCCGATTCGGGCGCGATTCGTTCCAGACTCGTTCCACACCTTAAGCACAGGCCTGTTCGGCGTCACATTGTGATACAGAAGCGCTGCGCTCAGTTGCGCCCAAGCTTGCGTCAATGCCGGGACCTTAATGCCCATTTCGTTTTCGCCGCCTGCCGACCGTGACCTGCGTGCCCGTGGCGCCGGCGTCACCGCCGTTCTTGGTCCGACCAATACCGGGAAGACCCATCTCGCGATCGAGCGGATGCTGGCGCATTCGTCGGGCCTGATTGGGCTGCCGCTGCGGCTTCTGGCGCGCGAGGTCTACAACCGCGCGGTCGAGCGCGTGGGAGCCGAGGCGGTGGCGCTGATCACCGGTGAAGAGAAGATCAAGCCACCCAATCCGCGGTTCTGGGTTGCGACCGTCGAAGCCATGCCGCGCGATCTCGATGTTGCGTTCCTGGCGATCGACGAGATCCAGTTGGCCGCCGATTTCGATCGCGGCCATGTCTTCACCGATCGCATGCTCAACCGGCGCGCCCGCGAGGAGACCCTCGTGCTTGGCGCCGCCACCATGCGGCCGATCGTGGAGCGGCTCTTGCCTGGCGCGAGCATTGTCAGCCGCCCGCGGCTATCGCAGCTCACCTTTGCCGGTGAAAAGAAGCTCACGCGGCTGCCGCGCCGCTCGGCCGTCGTCGCGTTCTCGGCCGAGGAAGTTTATGCCATCGCCGAATTGATCCGCCGCCAGCGGGGCGGTGCAGCGGTCGTGCTCGGCGCGCTGTCGCCGCGCACGCGCAATGCGCAGGTCGATCTCTATCAATCGGGTGAAGTCGACTATTTGGTCGCGACCGACGCCATCGGCATGGGACTCAATCTCGACGTCGATCATGTCGCCTTTGCCTCCGATCGCAAATTCGACGGCTACCAGTACCGCAAGCTCAGCCCCGCCGAGCTCGCACAGATCGCCGGCCGCGCCGGCCGCGCCACGCGCGACGGCACCTTCGGCACCAGCGGGCGCTGCCCGCCTTTCGATACCGAGCTCGTGCATGCGCTCGAGTCCCACACATTCGAGCCGGTCAAGCTCGTGCAGTGGCGCAACAGCGACCTGGATTTTTCCTCGATTGGCGCGTTGCAGGCGACACTTGCGGCGGCGCCGACCGAAAGCGCACTGGCCCGCGCGCCCGTCGCCGAGGACATTCTGGTGCTCGATCATGCTGCGCGCGATGACGACGTGCGCAACATGATCGGCACGCCCGCCGACGTGGAACGCCTTTGGGATGTTTGCCAGCTTCCCGACTATCGCAAGATCGCGCCGGCCAATCACGCCGAGCTCGTGGTGACGCTGTTCGGCTATCTGCAGCGCGAAGGCAGAATTGCCACCGACTGGTTCGCGCAGCAGGTCCTGCAGGCCGATCGCACCGATGGCGATATCGATACGCTGTCGACGCGGATTGCGCATATCCGCACCTGGACCTTTGCCGCGAATCGCCCGGACTGGCTCGCCGATCCGGAGCATTGGCAGGGCGTCACCCGCGCGGTCGAGGATCGGCTGTCCGACGCTTTGCACGAGCGGCTGACCGAGCGCTTCGTCGATCGCCGCACCAGCGTCTTGATACGCCGGCTGCGCGAGAACGCGACGTTCGAGCCGCAATTCAACAAGAGCGGCGAGGTCGTAGTCGAAGGCCATATCATCGGGCGGCTCGATGGCTTCACCTTCGTACCGGAGGCATCGTCGGGCGGATCGGACGCCAAGGCGCTGCACAACGCCGCGCAGAAGGCTCTTGCCGGCGAGATCGCAGCGCGCGCCGCGCGACTGGCCGAGGCGCCCGATGAACAATTCGTGCTGGCTTCCGACGGCACATTGCGCTGGACCGGCGCCGCGGTCGGCAAGCTTGTCGCCGGGGAGGACGTTTTACGCCCGCGCGTGCGGATTGCCGCCGACGAACATCTCACCGGCCCGCCGCGCGACAGCGTCGAAGTGCGGCTGGAAGCCTTTGTCAAATCCCATATTGAAAAGCTGCTCGGCCCGCTGTTGCAGCTCGCCGCCGCCGAGGACGTGACCGGCATCGCGCGCGGCGTCGCCTTCCAATTGGTGGAGGCGCTCGGCGTCCTCGATCGCGCACGCGTCGCCGAAGAGGTCAAAGGTCTTGATCAGCCCGCGCGCGCCACCCTGCGCAAATATGGCGTGCGCTTCGGCGCCTATCACATTTACCTGCCCGGACTGTTGAAGCCGGCGCCGCGCACACTGGCGACGCAGCTTTGGGCGTTGAAGAACGACGGCGGGGACATCAAGGGCCGCGACGAACTGCTGCATCTTGCCGGCTCTGGCCGCACCTCGGTTCCCGTCAATCGCGAGATCGATGCCGGCCTCTACCGCACGGCGGGCTATCGCGTGTGCGGCGAGCGCGCCGTGCGCGTGGATATTTTGGAGCGTCTTGCCGATCTGATCCGTCCCGCTTTGGCGTGGCGGGAGGGCGCGCCTGGGCCGAAGCCGCCAGGTGCCGTTATCGGGGGCGGCTTCACCGTGGTCGGCAGCATGACATCGCTGACCGGCGCGTCCGGCGAAGACTTTGCGTCCATCCTGCGCTCGCTCGGCTACCGGATGGATCGCCGGCCGAAACCGCCGGAGCCGCCGCAAGCCGCGGCGGCCACCGTTCCGGAATCTGCGGATGGCGCAACCGGATTCGCCACGGCGATGGCGCCGGAAGCCCGCGACGTCACGCCTGCGGCAGAGCCGGTGCACGAAGCGGGGTCGCAAGCCACTGCGGTATCGACTGAACCAGCCCCGCCGTCGGAACCGGCTTCTGCGGTCGACACGCTATCTGCGGCGCCTGACGGCGAAGCACCTGCAACTGCGTCGGACCAAGGCGCTGCGCCGTCGTCCGAACTGTCGCGCGCAGAGCCGGCAAGCGCCGAGCCCGCACCCGCTGGCGCGACCGAAATAAACGCGCCTGAGGCGCCGGCTCTCATCGAAGTCTGGATGCCGGGCCGGAGCGCGCGTGCCGACCGCGAGCGCCGTCGCCCGCGCTCCCGACGTGACGCACGCGACGGACAGGCGCGCCGGACGGGGGTTGCGGCAAATGCAGAGCCGGCGGCCGCCGGTGACCCTTCATCCGCGCAAGGTGCTCGGGCGGAACAACAGGAGCCGGCGCCCGGGGCTGAGCGAGGCCGTCGCTTGCGCCGCCGCCAGGGGAATCGGGGGCACGGGGGCGATAAGCGCCTCGCCGATCAGGACCATGATCGCAAGGGTCACAAGCATCGTGCTACGCTGGAACGCGAGCGCGGCCAGGGCGGCGGTCAGGTCAAGCGTTTCGAGCGCCGCGAACGGGACAAGGCGCCCGACCCGAATTCGCCGTTTGCCAAGCTTGCGGCGCTCAAGGCGCAGCTCGAGGCAGACGCCAAGGAGAGACGCTGAAAAGGAGAGACGCTGATTTGGCGCAAACCGAGCGTCAGCGCATCGATCGCTGGCTGTGGCATGCCCGCGTGGTAAGGACGCGCGATGCCGCCGCGGCACTCGCCGGTGCCGGCTATGTTCGTGTCAACGGCGTGCGGATCGATGCGCCGGGGCGCTTTGTCCGTGCCGGCGACGTGGTGACAGTGGCGCTCGACCACCGGGTACGCGTGCTCAAAGTGAGGGGCTTTGCCGAGCGCCGGGGTCCCGCGGGGACCGTCACGGGCCTATATGAAGACTTGTGTGACGACTCGGCGGAGGGTGGCGAGGCCTCGGCGTAAAGCTCGGATCGTTCCCTCGCGCTCGCGTGGTAGCGCTGCTTGCGCGCACCTGACCCATACGATAGGAGCAAGGCTGCAAAAGGCCGTTCAGAGTGTTCAGATGACCTACATCGTCAACGACAATTGCATCAAATGCAAATACATGGACTGCGTCGAGGTCTGCCCGGTGGACTGCTTTTATGAAGGCGAAAACATGTTGGTCATCAACCCCGACGAGTGCATCGATTGCGGCGTCTGCGAGCCGGAATGTCCGGTCGAGGCGATCAAGCCCGATACCGAGCCTGGCGTCGAGAAGTGGTTGGGCATCAACGCGGAATACTCAAAAAGCTGGCCGAATATTACCGCCAAGAAGGCACCTCCCGCGGACGCGAAAGAATGGGAAGGCAAGCCCAATAAATTCGAAGAGCATTTCTCGCCCAATCCCGGAACCGGCGACTGATTTGCCTGCAATTGCAGGCATTAACCATTGCCGATGATGCAAAGGGCGCGGCGCCGATGCGACGGTTTCGCGACGTGTTAAGGCTTTGATTTTGGCCGAAAATGTGTTATATACATGAAACATAATGAAGAAGGCCCCCGAGACGCTGCTCCCACCTGACCGGGAGCATATTTTTTCGGGAGATTTTCGAGGAACCGTCAATAGAGGCGTGCGACCCACGCGAGAGCTGTGGCTGATAAAACTCGTCGTCGTTCGAAGAAAAGTGCGGCCGGCATGAGCCGGAAGACATCGAAACCCTCCTCCCGCGCGAGCCGGAGGCCCACTCATTCCACGCGAGCTCTGGCGCGGGCCAGGGTTGCCGTGGCGAAGCCCGCGCATCGGCACAAGCCGGAGGCGGAAGGAGCAACTTTGGGAATGAATGCGAAGAAGACTACTCAACGACAAGGCTTCAAGACACACGAATTCATCGTTTATCCGGCTCACGGGGTGGGTCAGATCGTAGCGATCGAAGAACAAGAGATCGCAGGCGCTCGGCTTGAGCTGTTTGTCATCAATTTCGTCAAGGACAAGATGACACTGCGGGTGCCGACCTCCAAGGTCGCATCCGTCGGCATGCGCAAGCTCGCCGAGACGCCGATGGTCAAGCGAGCGCTTGAAACGCTCAAGGGTCGCGCCCGCATCAAGCGCACCATGTGGTCGCGCCGCGCTCAGGAATACGAGGCCAAGATCAATTCGGGCGATATCGTCGCCATCGCCGAGGTGGTGCGCGATCTCTATCGCTCGGAGTCGCAGCCGGAGCAGTCCTATTCCGAGCGCCAGCTCTATGAAGCGGCTCTCGACCGGCTGTCGCGTGAGGTTGCCGCCGTGCAGCCCATCACCGAGACCGAGGCGATCAAGGAGATCGAAGCGGCGCTTGCCAAAGGTCCGCGCCGCGGTCCGAAGCCGGAAACGGCCGAAGAAGAGGCCGTGGTCGAGGAAGAAGCGGCATAACGCGCAGTCTTTTCTGCAGAGCCTGAAGGCCCGGCAGTTTTCTGCCGGGCCGTTTTGCGTTCCTTCGCGTGCAGGCGCCGACTTGAGCGCTTGCGCGCCGGCAAAACTCCGCAGCTTAGTCATAAATTAAGCTTCATTTGAAAGGACATAGACAGGGGTCGCGCAAGCAAGGGGAGAGGCGCCGAACATGCGGGGGAAAAGAGCGCTCAAGCGCCACCGGCAACCCTCTGCGCTGGCTCCCATCCTTTTGGCAGGGTTCGTCGGATATCTGCTTGGCAGCGCGCAGATCACCGTTTTGCGCAGCACCGATCTTTCCGCGGCGGAGGCAGTGGCGCTGCGCTTCCCGCAGGAGTGGAACCGCGCCGTAGCGGTCAATGCCATGCCCGATGGCGCAGCCGCAATGCGCGCGGCGGCGTTGCCTGACGCGAGTGCCGCAAGAACCGCCAATCGATCGGACGCCGACGGTCTGATCCGCGATGCACAGCTCGCGCTCTTGAGCCCGGAGCCCATTGATCCCGTGTCAAGGACGTCGCAGTCCGTAGCGGGCCCCGTTTCACCGTCCGCCGACGCGGCGGCCACACCGCAAAATTTCGGGCAAGTGGCCGCCGCGGAACCAACCGACACGCTGCGCGCCGCGCCGTCGTTTTCGTCTCATTTCTCGTCGCAACCGAAGCCGGCATGGCAACCCTCAGTTCCGGCGCCGGCGATTGCAACGCTGAAACCTGCCGCGGCGCACCGGCGCGGCAACGATCGCTCAGGGTACATGTTCAACGATGCGCAGATCGCCAGCATCAAGCAGCGCCTGAACCTGACGCCGGATCAAGAGCGCATGTGGCCGGCGGTCGAAGCCGCGTTACGCAATATGACTTACACGCATGCGCCGGCAGCGCATCCGCGCGGCGCAACGGGGACGCAAGTCGCGGCGGTCGATCCGAATGCGGTCGAGGGGCTCAAATCGGCCGCTGTCCCATTGATCATGAGCTTCAACGACGAGCAGAAAGAGCAAGTGCGCAACCTGGCGCATGTCATGGGGCTCGACCAGCTCGCGACCCAGTTCTGAGGCGTCGGGTGTTTCGGTCGAAGGGACCGCGTATCGACGAAATACACGCGCGCCGCGCTCTACGCTCCAGGCTCAGGATGCCGGCGCGAAAGATCCCGCGTCGGCTGCAGCAAATCCGCCGTGCATTTCGCGCCGAACAGAGCCAGGCCGGCGAAGCAAATCAGTTCGCCCCAGTCCAATGGGTCGGCGACATAGAAGCTATAGACCGGATCGTAAAGGAAATAGGCCGCGCACAGGGTTGCGACCGCCGCGCATAACATCGCCGGGACGCTGCCGTAGAGCACGGCGACCAGCGCCATCGGCAACAAATAGAAAAACACCAGATGCTGTTCGCCGCCCACGGTCTGTCTGACAAACCACAGCACCGCGGTAACGACCGCCGTTAGGGCAACCGCGACGGCAACGGGCTCCGCCCGCTTCAAAACCCACATGCGCATCCCCCCTAAGATCTGGGCGTATCCCCCGGGCCTTGGCGGCCTCTCATGCGCATCTTAGCGAAGCTTGTTCGTTCGGAAAATAGGTGGGTCCGAGCGCATCAAGACATGGCTATTCCACAATGATTTTTACCTGGCTGCCGGGCTTAAGCTTATCGCCCGGATCAAGCCCGTTGAGCACGCGAAACCGGTCGACGGCGCGGTCGGCGACCGCCATTCTGCTCGCGAGCTTCTCCACCGTGTCGTTCGGCCCCACGGTGACAATCTGCAGCCGCAGCGGTTTCGCCGCCTCGATCTCGGCGAGGCTCATGCGGCGAAACGTGCCGACGGATTCGCGAAAGGCGCGGTCGGTCTCCGGCGTGCGATGCTTGGCGGCGAAGATGAAGCGATACACGTCGCTGCCGAAGCGGATCGCATAGAGACGGAAGTCCCATTGGTCGCCCTTGGCGGCGGCGGTCGCTGCGGGGAAACCATTGATCGTGATGTCTTCGACAGTTGCGGGATCGATATTCTCGATCCAGCCCGAGGTGAGATATTCGGCGAGCGACTGCTCGGCCGGCACGCGCACGACGTCGAGCCGGAGCGCCTGGCCGCCGCCATGCCTGATGCCAAGCACCGCCTGCGCGGTGTTGTCGAGCGTGAAGCCCTCGGGTGCGGTGAAGGTGAAGCCCAGCTTGGGATGCAGGAAATGCCGCCCGCGCACAAAGCCTTCACTCGGATCTTCGCCATAGACGATGCCGTCAATGTCGGCGAGATAGGTTGCCCTGGCCTGCGCCAGCTCCTTGCCGTTGTCGGTAGCAGGCGCGCGATATTGGCGAGCATTGGCGAGCGCATTGCTGATGCGCTCGGGCGTCGCCGGATGAGATGACAGAAAATCCGGCGCGCCCGGATTGATGCTGCCGGTCTGCTCCGGCTTGAGATCGGAATTATGCTCCATCGAGGTCAAGAAACGCACCGCCCCATAGGGGTCATAACCGGCACGCGCCGCGATGCCGACGCCGATGGCGTCGGCCTCGAATTCCTGGGCGCGCGAAAAGCTCGCCAGCGCAAGCTTTGACTTGGCGAGCGCCAGCGCGCCCGCTGCCGGGTCGCTGACCACGTCCGTGACCACGCGGCTAACCAGGTCGGCCTGGCGCACTTGCTGTTCGCGAATTTCGGCGTGGCGCGCAATGACATGACCCATTTCATGGGCGAGCACAGAGGCGAGCTCTGACTCGTCATTGGCCAGCGCGATCAGCCCGCGCGTGACGTAGATCTGGCCGGTCGGCAAAGCAAAGGCGTTGACCGACTGCGAATTGAGCATGGTGACTTTGTAGTGCAGGTCGGGGCGTTCCGAAGCCGCAACCAGCCGTTCGACGGTCTGTTCGAGCATGGCTTGCAGGCGCGGATCGTTGTAGACCCCGCCGTAGGTCGCAAGAATGCGCTGATGCTCGCGCAGCACCGCCGGCGGCATGGCGGCATCGGCCGGTTTGGCCGGCGTCGCGACCGCGGCCTGCGGCGTCGTCACTGGCGGTGAGGCGGTACAGGCGGCCAGGAAAAGCGCTGCTGCGGCCAAGCACAAATGACCGCTCCATCGGCCAAGCGCACGCCAGCGCTTGTCGCCGAGCAGCCAGAGCCCGAACTTTGCCGATCCCACCGGTCCCCGTTTCACTGCACTGTCCAGTCACTTGCGCAAGTCGCCCGCCCGCTGGCGCAAGTCATTTCCTGCAAGTCATTTCCTGCAAGTCATTTCCTGCAAGTCATTTCCTAGCCGTCCCGTCCTACACATCATTCCGGCACGCGACTGTCGAAGCGCCGGTCTACTCGCCGCGATCCGCGATCTCGATCTGCTCCGGACTCGCCGCCTCCAGCAACGGGCTGCGTTCCGGATTGCGTTCGGTGCCACCACGCGCCTCGATCCAGCCGCGAACCCGGATGCGGTGCCCGGCGAGCGCCTTCACATCGAGACCCGCAGCCGTAAAACTACGCGCATTTCGCTTCGATATCGTAACCGCAAAGTCGTGCGACCACCGTGGCCCGAAATTCAGGTAGATCGTGGCCCCGCTTTCGTGCACGGACGCCACCTGGCCCCCGACCAGAGCGAACCGGCCTCGCTGCGCCAGCACATCCTCAGGGGCATGTGCGTCGAGCACGTCATAATACGGATCGGCCCATAGACCAAGCTTGGCCTTCCGGGCGGCGTTTTCGCGCCGCAGGAGTTCCTGGGCGCAGGCGCCGCGGCCGACCTGCTCGGCAACCCGGGCGAAGCCGGAAGCTACCATTTCGCCTTGGGCAAACAGCGCGGCGTCGTCCCGGATGGCGTAAACATAGGCAAGCATGCGCCCATAGCGGTCGGGACCGCTTTCGGCTTGCCGCAGAACGACCTCGTCCCCGCCGACCAGCGCTTCAAGCGCCGCTTTGGCTGCGTGGCCGCCCGGCGGCGCGCCGCCGTCCGACGTCCCCTCGTGTTCCGCGGCCGGCAACGGCACTTCGAGGCCGGCGAGCCGCACCGCGCGCCCATCGTCCAGCATGAACGTCCGACCATCGACGACGCGCTTGACTGTAGCGGTTGCCAGCACAGTTCCGCCGCATAGGACCTCGCCCTGCGTGACATCTTGCGTGACCTCGCGCGTGACTTGGCGCGCCACCTGGGCGGTCGCTTGCAGCTCTTGCCCCTGTGCGCCGCTCAGTCCACAAAGAGCCGCAATTACTGCGGCCGCAAGGATGCCGTCCCGCCACCACCCCATGGAGGGCAAGCGAACGGCCGCATTGCGGCAGTACTGGGGCGCGGATTCGTGCTCATGCGCGCCAAGATGCCGGCCGCGCGGTCTCGGCTGGACCACCCGACACGATTCCCGCATTGACGCCCACGCGCGGCCAAAGCAAAACGAGGCCTCCGGTCCCGTAGCTCAGCTGGATAGAGCAGCGGTTTCCTAAACCGAAGGTCACAGGTTCGAGTCCTGTCGGGACCGCCACTGTTTGAGGTGAGCGCAACGTGATGGCCGCCTTTTGCGATTCTTGAACTGCGGCGCAGCCGCCTGTAGGCTTTCGCGTTTTCCAGCTCATCTTCGGCCCGAGGCGGCCGGTCAACCTATCGGCCCGCCGGATACGTCACAAGCGAAAATCAAGCCAGCAAATGACCAATCAGAACCAGGAGGAAGCGCGCGTTGCGGCCAATGCGGCTGCAGCGAGCGAATTTTACAATCTTCACGAGCTCATTCGCAAAGCGCGCGCCAATCTCAATCAGAATGATTGGGACTACATCGTCGGCGGCACCGAGACCGAGACGACGTTGCGGCGCAACCGCATGGCGCTCGACTCGGTCGCGTTCCGGCCGCGCGTGCTGCGCGACGTCAGCAAGGTCGATGCGTCGGTGGAAATTCTCGGCCGCAAGCTGCGGCTGCCGATCGTGCTGTGCCCGGTCGGTTCGCTCGAGAGCTTTCATCCCGGCGGCGCCGAGCCGGTGGTCAAGGCGGCCGACGAGTTCGGCGTCGCGCATATGCTGAGTTCCGTGTGCGATCCGGGGCTCGAAGAGGTGGCGCAAGCCGCGCCCAATGCGCTGCGCATGTATCAGCTTTATGTCCGCGGCGACGCCGATTGGGCCGATGCGCATGTCGAGCGCGCGATCAAAGCCGGCTATGCCGCTTTCTGCATCACCGTCGATGTCGCCCATTACAGCCGGCGCGAGCGCGACCTTGCCAAGCGCCACGTCACCGCCGGCCGCCGCCGCGTGCAGGGCCGCGCGTTCCAGGCGGCGCTCGATTGGCGCACGGTCGAGCGCATGAAAGGCAAGTACAAGATCCCGTTCGGCATCAAAGGCATCGCCACTGCCGAAGACGCCAAGATCGCACTCGATCACGGCGTGGAGATCATTTACGTATCCAATCACGGCGGCCGCCAGCTGGATCACGGCCGCGGCTCATTGGACGTCCTGCCCGAAATCGTCGAAGCGGTCGCCGGCCGCGCCATGGTCGTCGTCGACGGCGGCTTTTGTCGCGGCACCGATATCGTCAAGGCGCTCGCGCTCGGCGCCAATCTGGTGGGGCTCGGCCGCATGCAATGCTACGGTCTGGCCGCGGCCGGGCAGGCCGGCGTCGTGCGCATGCTGGAAATCATGGAAGACGAGGTGGTCCGCGCGCTCGGGCTCCTTGGCGTCACGAGCTTCGGCAAGCTAGACCGCTCCTATCTGCATCCGGCGGCGCCGGCCAACGAGCCGCACGTGTTTTCGGCATTTCCGCTCTGGGAGCACCAGCCGTATCGGTATTAGAGCATTTTCCGGCAAAGTGGGGATCGGTTTTCGGCAGGAGAATGCGCCAAAACAAAAAACCTGGAGCATTTCCCGATTCCATCGAATCGGGAAACGCTTCAGGGCCGCCTCACTGCCGCGCTTTCCCGGTAGGGCGGGGACCCGTTGCTGGATCCCCGCTTGCGCGGGAATGAGCGGAAAATTCTGCATCCAAATCGCCGTCACCCATGAATCTCGCCCTCAGCATCGGCATCACGTCCAATCCGCGGACCTGGCCGATCATCGACGGCACGGTGAAGCCGGACGGCGTCGATCTCATCCCGACTGTGCTGCATCCCTCCGAGCTGTTCTGGCGCCAGCTGCATTTTGCCGAATTCGCCATCTCGGAAATGTCCTGCTCGTCGTTCATGATCGCGATCGCGCGCGGCGATACGCGTTTCGTCGGCCTGCCGATCTTCACCACGCGGCGTTTCTTCCACACCGGCATTTTGGTGCGGAAGAGTGCCGGCATCGCGACACCCGCGGATCTGAAGGGCAAGCGGGTCGGCGTGCCGGAATATCAGCAGACTGCGGCGCTGTGGGCGCGGGGCGTGCTGCAGCACGAGTTCGGCGTCTGTCCGCAGGACATGGAATTCTGGATGGAGCGCACGCCGCAGATGAGCCACGGCGGCGCTACCGGCTTTACGCCGCCGCCGGGCGTGATCGTCAATCAGATTCCCGCCGGGAAAAGCATCGGCTCGATGATGCTTGCGGGCGAGCTCGACGCGGTGCTGCATTATCTTGCCGACCGCAATCTGGTCGATCGCAGCCGCGCCGATCTGAGCAACCATCCCGCTTTCAATTATCTGTTTCCCGATCCGACTGCCGAAGGCATTCGCTTCTACAAAAAGACCGGACTATTGCCGATCAATCATCAGGCCGTGATGCGCCGCGACCTTTTTGAAAGGGAGCCGTGGGTCGCGCTTAATCTCGTCAAGGCGTTCAACAAGGCCAATGAGATTGCCGATGCGCAGCGCATCGCGCACGTGACCGATCATTTGGCGGCCGGCCTTCTTGCCGGCGATGCCACATCGAGGCTCGTCCACCATGGCGTAAGAGCCAACCGCAAGGTGATCGAGACCATCGCGCAATATTCGCTCGAGCAAAATCTCACGCCGCGGCTGGTCGGGATCGACGAGATCTATGCGTCGAATACGCTGGACATTTAGGTCGTCATTGCAAGCAAAACGAAGCGATCCATGGCGGCCGCTCCTCGCAATGACGTATGCTGCTTACTCCGTCGCTTGCGGCTTTGGTGGCCCGTCGACCGTTGCGCCGGAAGCGAGCAGCGCCTTGATCTCGCTTTCGCTCACGCCTGCCTCGCGCAAGATTTCGAGACTGTGCTCGCCGAGCCGTGGCTGCAGCCGCACGCCGGTTGCCGTACCGTCGCTGAACCGGGTCGGAAGATCGGCGAATAGAATGTCGCCTTCGCTTGGATGCGTGGCCGCACGGAAAAAGCCGCTGGCCTTGAGCTGCGGATCGGTCATGAGGTCGTCCAGGCTCGACATCCGCGCCGAGGGAATTTCGAGCTCGCGCAGCCGCGCAAGCCATTCGTCCGTCGTCCTTTCGAGAAAGCAGGCGCCGACGAGCTCATAAAGCGCGACGATGTTGTGGCTGCGCGCGGCGATGCTGTTGAAGCGCGGATCATCGCAGACCTCGGGCTTGCCAACCATCGCCCAGAATTTGCGCCAATGCCGCTCGGTATAGGCCATCATGCAAATGTGGCCGTCTTTGGTCTTGTAAGGCCGCCGCCAAGTGCCGAGCACGCGCGTATAACCGAGCCGGCCCGAGGGCGGGCGGAGGCAATGGCCGAATAAATGCTCGGCCATGACGAACGCCACCATCTGCTCGAACATCGGCACTTCGACGAATTGGCCGCGGCCGGTCTGTTCGCGCGCGTAGAGTGCCGCAGTGATTGCGCCCACGAGCGTCAGCGCCGTCGTCTTGTCGGCGAGAATGGTCGGCGCATAACGCGGCTCGCCGGCGATTTCCGACATCAGGGCGGCGACGCCGGATTGGCCCTGGATCACGTCATCGTAAGCAGGCTGGCCGCTATAGGGCCCGCCGCCGCGATAGCCGTGCAGCGCCGCGTAGATCAGCCGCGGATTGCGGGCGCAAACAGTCTCGTGGCCGAAGCCGAGCTTGGCGATTGCCTGCGGCCGCATCGAATGTGCAAAAACGTCGGCGCGCGCGATCAGCTTCCAGAGCGCAGCCTTGGCGCCATCCTGCTTGAGATCGAGCACCAAGCCGCGCTTGCTGCGGTTGAGCCCCATATAGAGCGCCGCCATGTCGGGCGAGCGCGCCGGTCCGGTATAGCGGGTGGTATCGCCGTCCGGGCTCTCGATCTTGATCACATCGGCGCCCATGTCGCCCAGCATCTGTGTCGCCCATGGACCTGCGACGACCGCGGTGAGATCGAGAATGCGGACACCTGATAACGGCCCGGCCATGGCGTGCTCCACGAGCGGCATGATCACAAACGCGTATCGAGGCCGTGCGCGGCGACAATGCCGCCGACCTGATCGCTGCGGTTACTATGGGCATGGAGGACCGAGCCGATGTCCCGATGCAGTTCCTCGGCGGTACGGTGATTTCTCGGTTTGAGTTGGGCGCTGAGATAGAGACCTTCCGCCCTGCCGAGCGCGACCATGGCGCTGCCGAACGCCAACTGCGAGCGCTCGAAACGCCGTAATCCATCATCGAGATCGTCGCCGGCATGGGCGATAGAATCGGCGAGAATTGCCGCATCAAGCGCAGCCTTGGTGGTGGCGGCGCCCGCATGGGGGCGCGTCACAAAAGCCGCGTCGCCGACGAGGACAACGCGACCGAACACGAGTTGCGGCGATTCCAGATCATAGATCGCCTGAAAGAACGGCCTTGCCTGAGTGAAGATCGCAGCGATTTGCGGCGCAATGAGCGCCTTCGCGTCTGCTTTGACCCGCGCCACGATATCGGGGCGAATGAGCGGCGGCGGGATTCCGCCACTATGATGCCGACCCTCGGCATCCGTGCACATATCGGCCAGTTTCTCCGAATTCGCCGGTCGGTACCAAACAATGTTGTAGGCGCGGCGGCCGGCTTGCGTGTCGTTGTCGCGTCCCGGCACCGGATAGCTGATCAACTGTTCGCCTTCCGGAAGGCAGAACGCGTAGAGCTCGAAAAGCTCGCGCCAGACATCGCGCGGCACCTCGGCTTCGTCGAGCACGGCGCGCCAGGCGAGATACCCGGCATAGGCAGGCTCAAGCTTCGGCAGAAATTGCATGCGCACGGTCGAGCGCACGCCGTCGGCACCGACCAATAAATCGCCGTGCTCTCGCGTGCCGTCGCGAAATATTGCCGTGACGCTATTGTCGTGCTGCTCGACGCGCGTGAATGTCTGGCCGAGACGATAAGCCTGCGGCGGCAGCACCTCGCGCAGTGCGCGATAGAGTCGTGACCAGCCGCTCATTGTGCGCGACGTTGGCTGCTCGACCAGCGTCGTTCCATCGCGATCGAGGCATACCGCCCTGCGCAGCTTGATGCCCATCGTCTCGTCAAAGGCCACGCCGGCACGGCGCAGGATCGAAATCAGCTGGGGATGGGTGCCGAGACCGACTCCGCGGCTCGCCAGCTCCTCGTCGTTCCGCTCGAACACGGTCGCGTCCCAGCCGATGCCGCGCAGCAAATGCGCGGCAATAAGCCCACCGAGCGAGCCGCCGATCACCAGCGCGCGGCGCATTTAGGCGCTCACGGGATCGCCCAGCCGAGACTGTCGTGGCCAGGCTTGTAGTCCATGTTGGTTTGCGCCGGATTGCGGTTGACCAGCGGCCGGCCATACATCGGGTTGGTCTGGCTGCGCGTCTCGTGCTCGACCACGAACAGGACTTCGCGGGTGTCGAGGTCGATCACGTCGGTGAAGCGATACTCGTATTCGTTGGTTTCCATCGTGATCAGGCCGAGCTCCTTGAGCCGGCGATGCGGGCCCGAGAAGTCTGAGATGTAGATCTGCACGTGATGGTTATCGTACGGCGCCTCCGGCGCGTCGGTCTCCAGGAAATAGAAGTACTGCTTCTCGCCGACCTGCACGCGCGCTTCGGGCGCCGTCCCATTCTTGATGACTTCGGCCGGCGCGCGCATCACTTCGCGATAGAAGCGTGCGATGCGCTGCGTGGTGCCGGGGCGGACATCGAAGCGAATATAAGGCATGCCGAGCTGAATGCGACCGAAGCGCTCTTCGTCCGGCGCATGCAGGTGAATGCGATTGCCCCAGGGACAAACCGTCTCGACGCAATCGTTGTTTTCGCGAAAATCGAATTTGGTGCCGGCGAGCGCCTTGCGCACTTGGGTGAGCCGATCAAGCAGCTCTTCGCGGCTCGGCACCACGAGCCCGACCACGCCACGCAGAATTTCCGGCTTGCCCGTCGGCAAATGGAATTGGCTCATCCCGACATTGACCCACATATTGCTGGCGCCGGTCATGAGATACGGATCGCGCGTCAGGCCGAGCCCGGTGACGTAGTAATGGGTCGCCAAATGCTGATCGCTGATCGAAACGTTGACGTGGCCGAGATTGATGATGTTGCCGATGTCCTGCGCGGCGCGGTCATAATGACGTTTCAGCATTGTCCCTTCCTTGGGTATTTCTCCGGCGATTGTAGGCGCGGCCCGATGCGGGCTCAACCGCGGTTACGGCGGCAGCTTTTGCAGCTCCGGAAACGGCGCGTAGGCTGCATCCTTACAGATCTCTTTTGCATTCTCGATGAACTGATCGAAGCGGCCGGCGAGAAAGACGGCGGCGACCTCCTTGCTGCCGGCATATTCGCTGGCGTTCTTTTTGGCATTGAATCTCAAGCAAGCCATATAGCGGGTGCGATTGCCCGTCGTCTTCAGTGCCGGCTCGGAAATGGCGGCATCGCGAATCCCGGTCGGATCGTTGAGATAGGCGTGCATCGCGCTCAAAATGTCGGATCTGTAGTGGGTCGGATAGGCGTTGGCGCCGTTATCGTCGTCGGCGCCGAGCTGTAGACTATGCCCGCAAGCGCCAAGGAGCAGCATCACGGCAAAATACAGGCTCGCACGCCAAACCGCAGCGCCCCGCATTGAATTTTCGGCCCCTTCGCGTCTGCCCTCGATCACCGTAATGCCAATTCGGCGGCGGCGCCACCCGAGCCATTGCCTTGCCGCCCCTGCGATTTCTAAGGCACAAGCTGCGACAGCGCGATTGTCTGCGCGGCCCCCCAAGCCATTGCCTTGCCGCCCCTGCGATTTCCAATACTGTTCTGCCCGGGCGGCGCCCCTTGCGGAAATAGCGATGTTGCGTCGCACGCAGGCTGTTCCTGTGCGAGCTATAACGTCAAAGTCAAGCGGTTCTCTTTGCCCTGGAACATGTATAAGTAACCGGTGTTCCGCTCCCCGGCCCTGTAATGGACTTCATCCAACATCTTGTTCACGTCTACGGTCTGGTGACCGTCGCCGCTATAGTCGGCCTGGAGTGCATCGGCGTTCCACTTCCCGGCGAGACCGCGTTGCTTGGCGCGGCGATCTATGCCGGGACCAAACACGACCTCAACATCGTCGGGGTGATCATTGTCGCGGCCGCCGCGGCGATCGTCGGTCGCATCATCGGTTATGCCATCGGTCGCGGCTTCGGCTATTGGCTCCTGCTGCGCTACGGCAATTACGTGCGGATGACCGAAGGTCGGATCAAGCTCGGTCAATATCTGTTTCTGCGCCACGGCGGCAAAATCGTCTTTGTCGCGCAATTCGTGCCGGTGCTGCGCACCTTTGCCGGCATTTTCGCCGGCGCGAATGTCATGCCGTGGCGCGATTTCATGATCGCCAACGTGACAGGCTCTGTTATTTGGTCGCTGAGCTATGGTTATGCCGCCTATGCGCTGGGCCGCCAATTCGAGCGCTTGCAGGGGCCGGTTGTGATTGTCCTCGTCGTCGCCACCATCGCGGCCTTCATCGTCGGCGGCATTTTTGTGAACCGGCATGAAGCGCAGCTTGTGGCCGAGGCCGAGCGCGCCATGCCGGGACCGCTGAAAATGCCCTAAAACCGGAGCAAAAGGCCTTTGACCGGCTCCTTGAAGCTCTTGTTCCCGATCGCCATATCCAGTCGAGGCCGGACGGGGTTCCCTCCGGCCCTGGGGGCGCCCAAGCGGGCCCCGCAAAGTCGCTGACCAGGGGCTTTGAAGCCATGTCCAGGGTTTCGTCGCTATCGAGTCCCTTCTTGCTTGGCTTTGACGAGATCGAGCGCGTGCTCGATCGCGTCGGCAAGGCCGCGGACGGTTATCCCCCCTACAACATCGAGCGCGTGCCGCGCGAGGGGAACAGCCCCGAACGCCTGCGCATTACGCTTGCAGTCGCCGGTTTTACCCGCGACCAGCTCGATGTCACCGTAGAGGAGAGCCAACTCGTCATCCGTGGCCGCCAACAAGACGACAAGAGCCGCCAATACATCCATCGCGGCATCGCCGCACGCCAATTCCAGCGCACTTTCGTGCTGGCAGACGGCATGGAGGTCTTGGGTGCGGACTTGAGAAACGGATTGTTATCGATTGATCTCGTGCGCCCGCAACCGGAGCGCATCGTTAAATCGATCTCAATCAAAGAATGCGATTAACGCAACTTGAACAGGACTCGACAAGCCCAGAAAGGAGTCGAGGGCCATGAACGCAACGAATAATAGAAATGATATTACTCGAAACGAGGCCGGCCTGCAGATTTCACCCGAGGCGCTGGCGCAACTCGGCGACGGTCGCATCGCTTATGTGAAGTCGATTCGGTTCGAGGACGTCCGGGCACTGTTTCCGCAGGCGCAATTGCCGCAAATGGCGCCCGGGCAGATGCTGTTTGCTTTGCACGCCGCCGACGGTACGCCGATCATGTTGACCGACAGCCGCGAGGCGGCGATCGCCAACGCTTGGAGCCAAGCGCTCGAGACGGTGAGCGTGCACTGAATTCAGTTTTCGGGACGACCGACGCGGAGGACGGACGGCGATCCGCCCTCCGTTGTCTGCTGGCTGTCGTCCAGTCAGGCGGCGGACGCCGAAGGCATCGCCAGCACGGCGTAGAGCGACTCGGCATCCTGCGAGGCGCGCAACTTGTGCGTAATGGCAGGGTCGCGCAGCAGCCGCGCGATGCGCGCAAGCGCTTTGAGATGGTCGGCACCGGCGCTCTCGGGCGCCAGCAAAAGGAAAATCAGATCGACGGGCTGGTTGTCGAGCGCCTCGAAATCGATCGGACGATCCAGCCGCGCGAATAGTCCGAACAGACGCGTGAGCGTTGGCAGCTTGCCGTGCGGTATCGCGATGCCATTGCCAATGGCCGTCGAGCCGAGCTTTTCGCGCTGCATCAATATCTCGAATATGGCGCGTTCGGTTTGCCCGCTCAGCACGGCCGCGCGCGCCGCGAGCTCGTGCAGCGCCTGCTTCTTGCTGTTGACCTTGAGCGCCGGGATGATCGCATTGGGCGCGACGAGATCGGTAAGCGTCATGAGTTGCAACCTGAGAGAAGCGAGGCAGCGCGGCGGTGTCGGGGTTTAATGGTCCCGGTGGAACCGGACTTTACTTTCGAATCTGAGCACGAAGTATTCGCCAAACCGGCGCCCGGACCGCGCCCAGCTCTGGCGTCATGCTCGGAAAGGCGGCGGACCATAAGGAGTGCGTGTCACCGCGTCAATGGGCATCCGCCGGCGGCAAGACCGGCGGATCAATCCAGCCGAAATGACCGTCGGCGCGACGATAGACAATGTTGATTCCGCCATGGGCGGCATGCCGGAAAACCAGAACCGGCGCGCCGGTCATGTCGAGTTCCGTCACCGCATCGCTGACTGAGAGCTGTTTCAGCGCCGTGGTCGATTCGGCGATGATGACGGGGGTAAAGGTGTCGACCTCCGCCTCGCTCTCAGCTTCGGGCGCGGCGATGATGTAGCTAGCCGCGTCGATCACGCGGCCCTCATTGCGCTCGGCGCGATGATCCTTGAGTCGGCGGTGGTAGCGGCGCAGCCGTTTTTCGATCCGCAGCGCCGCCTGATCGGCGCTGGCATAGGCGTCGGGCGCCATGCCGTCCGCATGCAGCGTGATCTTGGAGTCAAGATGGATTGCACATTCGGTGCGAAAGCCAAAGCCGTCGCGCGCAAGCGTGACATGTCCCGAAAAGCCGCCGTCGAAATACTTGCGCACGGTTTCGGCGATGCGGCCGCTGATCCGGTCGCGCAGTGCCTCGCCAATGTCGAGATTTTTTCCAGACACGCGAAAAGTCATGGCCGCCTCCTGGCTGCCCTTTGACGAACGCGGCCCGCGACCCCCGATCGGCAGCGCGACCGAAAAATCCCCTCGACCGCTTGATTCGACCTAGGTATCGGCGGGCAAAGTGTCAACGCGACGCAACAGCGGCCCCGTCTCTCGCGCGGCGCCGCATCAATTGGCGGCCGCTGCCTGTTTCTCCCGCCGCCGTTGCACCGACGACGGAATGCGCATGGCTTCGCGATATTTGGCAACCGTGCGCCGCGCGATATCGATGCCCGCTTCGCGCAGCTTTTCCACAATCGTGTCGTCGGACAGGACATCGGTTGCGTTCTCTGCATCGATCAACTGTTTGATGCGATGACGTACCGCTTCGGCGGAATGCGCTTCGCCGCCGTGCGCCGCGGCAATGGCCGAGGTGAAGAAATATTTCAGCTCGAAGATTCCGCGGCTGGTCGCCATGTATTTGTTGGCGGTCACGCGCGACACTGTCGATTCGTGCATGCCGATCGCCTCGGCGACGGTCTTCAGATTGAGCGGGCGCAGATGCTCGACGCCATGCGCGAAGAAAGCGTCCTGCTGGCGGACGATTTCGTTGCTGACCTTGAGGATTGTGCGGGCCCGCTGATCGAGCGCGCGCACAAGCCAGGTCGCGCTTTGCAGGCAATCGGCGAGATAGGACTTATCAGTGTCACGCCGGGCAGCTGCCGATACTTCGGCATAGTAGCTCTGATTGACCAGGACCTTCGGCAGC
Organism: Hyphomicrobiaceae bacterium; assembly: GCA_021324465.1. Taxonomy (GTDB): domain Bacteria; phylum Pseudomonadota; class Alphaproteobacteria; order Rhizobiales; family Xanthobacteraceae; genus BOG-931. The sequence goes on along the minus strand of JAJPJB010000084.1, from coordinate 61,115 downwards.
GTGTCGGAATTGAGCTCGACCAGCCAGGCGCCGTTTGGCGCCGGCCGCACAAAAACGTCTGGTATGATCGGCTGCACGACGGCCGCGCCGAAGGCGAGGCCGGGTTTGGGATTGAGCCGACGCACGTCGGCGATCATGTCGGCGAGATCCTCGTCGCCGACGCCGCAGATTTTTTTCAGCGCCGGAAAATCCCGCTTCGCCAGCAGATCGAGGCGGCTGATCAGCGCTTGCATCGCCGGGTCGTAGCGGTTGTTGTCCTTGAGCTGAATGGCCAGACATTCAGCAAGATCGCGGGCGCAAATTCCCGGCGGATCGAATGTCTGCAGAATGGCGAGCACGGCCTCGACCTCGGCGAGGCTGGTGCCGAGCTTCTCCGCCGCCGCGGCGAGATCGCCCGCGAGATATCCGGACTCATCGACCAGATCGATCAGGTACTGGCCGATCATGCGTCGCACCGGATCGGAAATTGCCAGCGTCAGCTGCTCGCGCAGCCAGTCAGCAAGCGTGGTCTCCGTCGAGACAAATGCTTCGAGGTTGTAATCGGCATCATCGCGGCCGCCGGAGCCGGTGGCGGCCCATTCCGAATAGCCTGCCGGACCCTCGCTTGGACGCGGCAAGATCGGCTCGCCGTCGTCGTCAAAGTCGGTGGCGCGATCCTCGGCTGCGTCTCCACCGCCATGACTGTCCAACGCTGTGCCGGGCTCGCCGCCGCTGGCGCCGCTGTCGCGATCTATGGCCGGCTGCTCGGCGGCTGGGGCGCCCTCGGGCTCGCCTGCCGGCTCCGCCTCCGCACCCCGGTCGAGCAGCGGGTTACGTTCGAGTTCGGCTTCGACATAGGCGACCAGGTCGAGATTGGACAGCTGCAGCAGCTTAATCGCCTGCATCAGCTGCGGCGTCATTACCAGCGCCTGGCTCTGCCGGATCTGCAATCTCTGCGAAAGTGCCATAAAGCCTGAAAAAAGCTCCGCGATTCGGCCAAATTGGTCCGATTCTTGCTTACCTTCCTACCGCAAAACTTTGGCTGTGTCGCCAGCCTATTTTCGTCCGACCCAAAGCGCGCCAATTCCCTCCCCGGATACCGTTTTTGCGGCTCCGGCTGCCCACCTTGACCTGTGCACAGCTCATTTCGGCGGCTGCTGCCTATTTCTTCAGCACGCGCAATTACGAGGCGGATGCCGCAGCGTTTGTGGATCGAGCCGGGCCTGCTATGAATGCCCGGGGCTGCCCGTCGGGCGTGCCGGGGTGAGGGGTCGGCGTGGTTTCGTTGAGCGTCACAGAGGTACCGCAGCGACGCTACCAGACGGTGGTCATCGCCACCATTGTCACGCTTGTTGGCGTCCGCCTCTTCTTCGCCGGCATGGTGCCGCTGAGCTTTGACGAAAGCCTCTACTGGCTCTGGTCTAAGCATATTGTCGGCGGTTATCTCGATCATCCTCCGGTCAATCCGGTTCTTATCCGGTTCGGCACAATGCTGTTCGGCGACACCCAATTGGGTGTGCGCGCGATCGGCGTGCTCTTGGCGCTGCCGGCGAGCTGGGCGATCTGGCGCTCGGGCACGATCCTGTTCAATGACGACAGGGTCGGCGCGACTGCGGCGCTCTATTTCAATCTGACCATCGTTATGACGGCGGGTTCGGCGCTCGCCACGCCCGACAATGCGCTGGTGGTGTCGACGGCGTTTCTGCTGTTCACGCTGGTCAAGCTGCTGCAGACCGGGCGCGGCGAATGGTGGCTCGCGATCGGCGTCGCCTTCGGCGTCGGCATGCTGTCAAAATATACGACCGTGTTCTTTTCGATCAGCATTTTGGCCTGGCTATTGCTGGTGCCGGAGCAACGCAAATGGCTGTTCACGCCGTGGCCGTGGATTTCAGGCGCGATCGCGATTGCGGTGTTTTCACCGACACTGATCTGGAACGCGGAGCACGGCTGGGCCTCGTACCATTATCAGTTCAATCGACTCGTTGTGCGTCATTGGACGCTGCGCTATCTGGGCGAATTCTTCGCCACCCAGATCGGCATGGCGACGCCGCCGATTTTCGTGCTGGGCAGCCTCGGCCTCGCCGGCATGATGAAAGGCGAGGGTGGTCCGCGCAGCTCGCGCATTTTCATCAATGCGATGGTGTGGCCGATCGTGCTCTATTTCGTCTGGCACAGCTTTCATGACCGCGTGGAGGGCAATTGGCCGGAGCCGATCTACGTGCCGTTCGTCATCGCCGCGGCGGTCGCAGCCGAGCGCGTCAAATGGGACGCGACCTGGGCGCCACTCGTGTCATGGTCGCAGCGGCTCGCCGTCCCGATCGGACTCGGCCTTGCCGCCTGTCTCTATTTGCAGGCGATGTTCGGCGTCGTTCCGCTCGGCCGCATCGATCCGACGGCGCGCGCGCTGGGTGCCGGCTGGAACGAGCTCGCGGCAAAGATCGACGAGATTCGCATACGGATCGGGGCGTCCATCGTGCTGACCACGGAATATGGTGTGGCGGGCTGGCTCGAATTCTACCTGCCGTCGCATCCGCCGGTTGCGCAGATCAACGAGCGCATGCGATATGTCGATTTACCGCAACCCGATCCGGCCCTGTTCAACGGCACCAGCATGTATGTTTGCCAGACACCCTGTGCGGCGGTGACCATGCTGCGCGACCGCTTCGGCAAGGTGGATCTGCTTGCGACTCTGCCGCGAACGCGCCGCGGCGTCACGATTCGCGACTACGAGGTCTATGGTCTGTCCGGCCCGACCAAGCCCGTGCTCGATCCGCCCTGATGCGGGGCGCGACAGCGAGGCAGCAGTGAACGAGCAAGTGCGCGTATCCATGACAGTCGGCGAGACGCGGCCGCGCCCGCGACTCTCCATAGTCGCGCCCTGCTACAATGAAGCGGCGGGTGTGGAGGAATTTCATCGCCGCATGACGGCGGCCGCCCAAGAGATTGCGGGCAGCGATTATGAACTGATCCTCGTCAATGACGGCTCGGCCGATCGCACCTGGCCGATCATGCTGGAGCTGCTCAAGCGCGATCCGCAGCTGGTGGCGATCAACCTGTCGCGGCGGCATGGACATCAGCGCGCGATGACTGCAGGTCTGCATTCGTGCCGCGGCGATCGCGTGCTGACCATCGATTCCGATTTGCAGGACCCACCGGAGCTTCTGGGCGAAATGTGGCGGCTAATGGATCGCCTCGAAGCAGACGTGATCTATGGTCAGCGCCGTGAGCGGCAAGGCGAAACAATCCTCAAGCGCGGCACCGCAGCCTTGTTCTACCGGCTGCTGCGGCGGCTCGCCGACGGCGACATGCCCCTCGACAGCGGCGATTTCCGCCTGATGAGCCGCAAAGTGATCGACATACTCAATGCCATGCCGGAGCAGCAGCGCTTCATCCGCGGCATGGTCGCCTGGATCGGCTTGCGGCAGGTCGCGCTCGCCTACGACCGGGCGCCGCGGCGGACCGGCAGCAGCAATTATTCGCTGAGCCGCATGTTCGGCCTTGCCTTCGACGCACTGACATCATTCTCGATCATGCCGCTGCGGCTTGCCTCCTATCTCGGCATGGTTTTGGGTTTTTTGAGCCTGTTGATGCTTGGCTACACGCTTGGCAGCTGGGCCTTCGGCCATGTGGTCGAGGGCTGGACCAGCTTGTCGACGCTGATTCTGATTCTGGGCAGCATGCAGCTCATTCTGTTCGGGCTGATGGGCGAATATGTCGGGCGCCTCTATCTCGAGGCCAAGCGGCGGCCGCTATTCGTCATTGATGAGATTCGCACCGGCGCGAATATCTCGGCGCCCAGCTCGTATCAGATTGCCGGCGAGCCGCGCGGCGCGAGCGGCGGAACGGCGAGCTGAGCCCGCCGGTCACAGCCTGAACTCCTCACCGAGATAAAGCCGCCGCACATCCGGATTGTTGACGATCTCGTCGGCGCGGCCCTCCATCAGCACTTCGCCGGAATAGATGATATAGGCGCGATCGGTCAGCCCGAGCGTCTCGCGCACATTGTGATCGGTAATCAGCACACCGATGCCGCGGTTTGTCAGGTGCCGCACCAATGACTGAATGTCGCCGACCGCGATCGGATCGATGCCGGCGAACGGCTCGTCAAGCAGCATGTAGTTCGGCCGAGTGGCCAGCGCGCGCGCGATCTCGCAGCGCCGTCGCTCGCCGCCGGACAATGCGATCGACGGCGTCTTGCGCAGCCGCGCGATGTTGAACTCTTCGAGCAACGCATCGAGATCGCGCGCGCGGCGCTTAGCGTCCGGCTCGACCACTTCGAGCACCGCGCGAATATTGTCTTCCACGGTCAGCCCCCGGAAGATCGAAGCCTCCTGCGGCAGGTAACCGATGCCGAGGCGCGCCCGTTGATACATCGGCAATTTGGTCACATCGCAGCCGTCGAGCTCGATGCGGCCTTGATCGGCCTTGATCAGGCCGGTGACCATATAGAACACCGTCGTCTTGCCCGCCCCGTTGGGGCCGAGCAGGCCGACTGCCTCGCCTTTACGCACGTAAAAGCTCACGCCCTTGACCACCTTGCGCCCGACAAAGCTCTTCTCGACTCCATGCACGGCGAGGAGTCCCTTGCGGTCGCTGGGAAGGGAGCCATTGCCGTCAACCCGGCGGCGTGGCCGCGGCGGCGCCGGCCGCTGGCCGTTGACCGGCGCTGGCGGTCGCTGCGGCCGGGCCGCAGGATTGGGCGGCGGGGAAGGGGACGGCGGCACCAAGGCTTGCGGCGGCGCGGCTTGCGGCGCCGGCGCAGGCCTTGCGCGGGCCCTTTCCGGCGGCGCGACGCTTGCGATGTCGAGATAGACATTGCTGATCGCCCCGCCCATCGAGCCGAGATCGATCAGGTCGGACGTATCGACCGGCCCGCGCCGCGCAGGTGGCTTGGGCCGGCGAAAATATGAAAGGAGGTCTGCCACGCCGGTTTCGAAGAGCTCGCCTTCGGGTCGCCCATTATACGGTTATACAGCGGATTTTACCCGATTTTCCGCCTCTCATTGGTCCGGGCGCGGCCAAGGGGCTGGTCAATTCGTGTGGCCTGGTCCGAAGGTCATGACATTGGAGCCGCCATTTTGACCCTTGTTCGGTTGGATCAGCGCCCGGACACGGGGCGGGCCGGAGCCCGCAGCGACGCCAGGGGTGGAGCTCGATTCGACGCGCGCGTTGCCCGTCGTGGTATCGACCACGACCCGCTCGCCGTGAATGACATTCTGACCCTGGCTGATGGTCACATTGCCGGTCAAAGTAATGGTCTTGGTTGTCAGGTCATAGACTCCGAGATCGCCTCTGGCGTTCTGGTCTTTGGTGATCACGGTAACGCCGCCTTGTGCCTCGATGCGGCGAATATTTTGCGCGCCTTGGGGCATGCCCGGCGTGGATTTGGAGGTCGTGACCTTCGTCGCGGCCGGGTTGCCGTCCGCGGCGATGCCGATTTCCTGGCCATAAAAGACCACGAGACGCTGGCATTTCATCGTCGTGTCGCCCTGCACCACCTGCACATTGCCGGAAAATGTCGCGGTCTTGTTCTTGTCGCGCACCTCGAGCGTGGCCGCCTCGATCTGGACCGGTTGATCCTTTTTCTGGTCGGAGGTCAGGCCCTGGAACGGCCCGGGCGCCGCGGAATTCGGCTGCGCGGAGACTGGCGCTGCGGCCGCGATGAGCGCGATCGCCAGAGTCATAGGCAATAATGTCGAGCGGCGCATCTGCCGGATCATTGCTCGCCAGCCTTCGCTGTATCGTTCTCTTTGTCCTTGCCCGGCTGCAGCGTCATGGATACGCCGCCGAAGCGCAGCACGCTGCCGTTTTCCGCGATATCGAGCCGCTGCGCGGTGAGCGTGCCATTGAGCATTTTTACAAAGACCGGCTTGTCCGACACCACCGTGCCCTTGCGCACATTGATCACGGCTTCACTGAGGCGGCCGGCGTAGCCGCTCGAGGATTGCAGATCGATATCGTCGTTGAGCGTGAGGATCTCGGTTTTCACGTTATAGATGCCGCCGACCGCCGTCATTTCCACCATGCTCTTGTCCTGCATTTCCATCTTCGCATGCAGTTGCTGCAGCTCGACCAGATCAGGCTTGGTCAAGTCCTGCGCTGCGGCGTCGGCGGAAAATTCGTAGGCGCGCGAATCCGCGGTAAAGCCGGTCAGATGCGGCTGCTGCATGGTGATCCTGGTGCCGTGAATGACGAGGTTGCCGAGCTCGCCCGGCAGGCGGAACCCGCCGATCGGCGGGATGTAATTCATCGCCGCGACGCTCAAGAGCAGCGCTGCGATGCCGACCGGCACGCTGATGCGCAACAGACGCACGCGCCGACTGTGCCGCAGCGCGGCCCGGTAGGTTCGTTCGAAATTGCCCCGGGAATTCGCCGGCAGTCCCTTGGCTTTTGCGGCATTCTCCGGATAGGCGATAGCCAAGCCGTGACCCCCTCGAACATCGCCCCGACTCGCAAGCTTTAGACCACGCTTCGTGCGGTTTTGTCTCGCCAAATTTGCCGGCCGAATATGTCGCCGAAAGGGCCGGCCTTGTGGGCCCAAAAAGCCCGGCAGGGCTCAGGAATGGGCAAAAATGTCCTCGGCGGCGAAACCGGCAAGATCGAGCCGCACCCGTTCGGGCAGGAAACGGAAACAGGCCGCCGCCAAGTGTTCCCGGCCCTCGCGGGCCAGCATGGCGGCGAGCCTGTCCTTGAGCGCGTGCAGATGCGTAACGTCGGATGCCGCATAAGCGACCTGCGCTTCACTCAGCGTGGGGGCGCCCCAATCCGACGATTGCTGCTGCTTTGAAAGATCATGCCCCAAAATCTCGCGCACCAGGTCCTTCAGCCCGTGCTTGTCGGTATAGGTCCGCGCCAGCCGCGAGGCGATTTTGGTGCAGAACACCGGCTCCGGCATGACACCGAAGGTCTTGCACAGCATCGCGAGATCGAACCGCGCGAAATGAAAAATCTTCAAACGCTTTGCATCGGCCAAGAGCCGCTTGAGGTTCGGGGCCGAATCCGGTCCGGCATGCGGGGCGATCTGCACCACGTCCGCGGTGCCGTCGCCGGGCGACAATTGCACGAGGCAAAGCCGGTCGCGATTGAGGTCAAGCCCCATGGTCTCGGTGTCGATTGCGATGGCGCCGCTGTAGCGCGAAATATCCGGCAGATCGCCGCGATGCAGGCGGATGGTCATGGCGTTTGGCTATAGAGGAATTCGTGCGCAGTCTAAAGCCTGACCCTCAACGGCTGATAAATTCGGCTGAAAAGCCCGGGTCTGCAACCGGTGGTGGCAGAAGCGCGGCGCCAAAGCGTGGGCCGGCGGCTAGCGGCCCAAAAAGGATTTGCTCAACGCATCGAGCCGGCGCGTCGCGGTAGCGGATTGGTTCGCCTCGTCGTCGAGTCGGACCGTCTGATCGCAGTAGCCGCCTTCAGGAATGGTTGCGCTCGTCTCATTGTCGTAGCGGTAGCGGCGGCATTGTCCCCGCCCTCCCAACACCACCGTTCCAATTCGCGATTGCCGGAACGCCGTATCCAATTCTTCCGCCTCGGTCCCGGGCTTGAGCTGCCAGCTTGGCCGGTGATTAAGGCCGGCGAGCGCGATGATCACGACCAGCGAGGCGCCGCAAGCGGCCAGAATGACCCATTGCTTCGGCCGTAAGGCATTACGCTGTGCTGTTCTGCGCGCCGTCATGCGAAACCGGCCCGACCTGCCCTGCGCAGCCTCGCCGTTTCAGCTGCTGCGGCTGGTCAACAACGCCACGATTCAATGGATTTTCCGTTACATAATCCGCCGCCAATTGCGCCAGATTGCGCGCAAGCGAGCGATAAACCGCCAAGCAAAAGGCGCCCAATGGCGTAACGGCACGGGCGAATTTGAGTAAAAGCATCCCCTTCGCGCGCCGCCGCTTTCGGCGAGGACCAAATCCGGCCGGCGCATGTCATGTCGCCCGCGGCGCGGTGCGCGATCGCATGGCTCTGGGTCACGGCTCTGCGATACGTGGTAAATGCCGAAAGTGGTTTTCGCGGCGCGCGCCCGGTAAAATGCGGCAGGCGGTGCGATTGCGCATCAAACGCCTGCGCGGTGAACGACGCCTTGCGTCTTCTGAAGTCCCGCAATCTTGTGAGCGTAAACGTGAAAGGCGGACTTGCAGTACCGTTCGCGCGCTGTGTGTGGGGCGGCTGCTTTGCCGAATTCGATCTAAAAGACGACGCGCTCAAGAAACTGCGCGCGCCGCGAGCGGCATTGGCAAATTGTCCCTCGCCGATGCGGGCGGGACTATGTGACGGTGCCGCCGTCGTTCAACGGCTTCGCCCAGGCTTTTGACGCCCTGGCGAAGGAGTGCGGGCGCAAGGACGGTAACAACGTGCCGAAGCCCGCAGCGGCCTTCAATACTGCCGAGCGTGTGAAGCACTTCGGCGGACCGCCGACATATTTGCAACCCTTGGCAGCGATTTTGTCAGAGCGTCGGCGGTTCCGTCGTGCGGATGCATGACAAGCGATTGACAAAACACAAAAAAACGAGTTAACCATAAGGTGCGCCTGCACCCGCCTGTTACACGCAAAAGTAGACGGCCGGACTTCCGTTAAGCTATTGGTAACCATCCCGTCTGTTGGGGGCTGGGGGCGTGCGGAAAGTCGCGTTGCGTAGAGCGCGGTCGGTCGCCGCGCGGGGGCATGATTTGCTGCGTTGTGCGGCGCGGGAGCGGATTCCCGCGGGGACGGCGCAGCGGTTTGAACAAACACACGACACGTCGCGCCGATCCGGACAAGCAAATCAATTCGAACAAACAAACAGGAATGTGATGCGCCCGCGCGGCGCGCTGCTCGAGTGCTTGACCTTTATCGGCGCAGCCTTGCTCGCCTCGCCGCTGCGTGCGCAGACACCGGTCGCACTCGATCTGAACGGCGCTGACGTAAGTATCCCGGGTACAATCCAGTCACCGTCGATACCGACGGGCGCCGACATTCCGTCGCCGGGGCTGAGCGACAGCACTATTTCGTCAGTCACCAACAACGGCAGCCAGAACGCGACGCTGACGGTCGGCGGGACCGGAGCGATCACGACGTTTGCCGGCATGATCACCGACGGCAAGACCAATAGTACCGCGCTGACCTACGACGATGCGTCCGGCATGCTGACGCTGTCCGGTAACAACACATACACCGGCGGCACAATGATCGTTGACGGCACATTGATAGCTGGCTCTTCCACAGCACTGGGAAATGGCAGCGCCGTCACGGTGGGGACGCCTGCAACGACTAAGACAGCTACGCTTGATCTGAACGGGAACGATGTCTTCATTGGCGCGCTTTCCGGCGCGAGTGCGGGCATTGTCACCAACAACGCCAACGTAGATACGGCGCTGACCATCAACGGCAAAGGAGCGACGACGTTTTCAGGTGCGATCACGGATGGTGCCCACGGAACGACCGGCCTGACCCTCACGAGCGGCAGCTCGCTTACGCTGAGCGGATCGGGCCTCAATACCTATTCGGGACTTACAATCGTTGGCGACGGCGTCAAGGCAAGCGTGCTCGCGGCTGGCGGGCAAGGTGCGTTCAGCGCGAATTCCGGCGTTGTCGTATCGGCGAACAGCACGCTCGATATCGGCAGCCAGAACCAGACGATCGCAGCCCTTACGGGCGCTGGCACCGTCACAAGCCTGACTAATCCCCTGAATGCCAAGGCCGGCACTACCGCGGTGCTGACGATCGCCGGCGCCGGCGGGTCATCCACTTTCGACGGTATGATCCAAGATGGTCAGGCCAACACTCCGGCTGCGGGCGTGCTGACCGGCCTGGCCGTCACCAACGGCTACAGCATGACGCTAACCGGCAACAATACCTACAGCGGCGGGACCAGCATCAACGGCGGCACGGTCATCGGCGGCGCTAAGAATACCTTCAGCGCGGCGAGCGCGACGACGATCAACGCCGGCGGTACGCTCGATTTGGGCGGCTACGCTCAGGCCATCAATACCGTGAGCCTTGTCGGCGGCACGATTCAGAACGGCATACTAACCAGCTCGAACGGCATCACCTCGACGGGCGGCACGGTCAATAATATCGGCGGGACGACGGCGCTTACATTGTCGAGCGGGACCACCACACTGCAAGGCACAAATACCTATAGCGGCGCGACCACAGTTGGTGCCGGGAGCACGCTAAAGGGCGCAGCAACCAACGCCTTCAGCGCCGAGAGCGCGGCCACGATCGTCGCCAATGCATTCCTTGATCTTGGCAGCACCAACCAGGCCGTTGCATCGCTGGCCGGCGGCGGCACCGTCACCAATCTTTCTGATCCGACCAATGTAAGCCCCGGCCCCGCCACCGCGGTGCTTACGGTCAACAACGGCGGATTGTTCTCCGGCGCGATCGTCGACGGCAGCACCACGGGCGTGACGACCGGTTTGGCCGTTGCAGGCGCAACGCTGACGCTGTCTGGTAGCAATACCTACTCAGGCGGCACCATGGTCGGCGGCGGGACGCTAGCAGTCACCAACAACGCGTCAGTCGGCACGGGCCCCGTCACGCTCAACGGCGGGGCGTTCCAAAACGCCACCAAGAGCGTTCTCGGGACATCGAGCGCACTGACCTTCGCCAACAAGATCTATCTCGGCAGCACGGGTGGCACGTTTGACACGACCGGTGGCGATCTCACGCTGAAGGGAACAATCGCAGACGCCGTGTCGGGTAGGCCCGGCGCTCTGACGGTGACCGGCGGCAATACACTCACGCTGACCGGCATCAGTTCATATAGCGGCGGCACGACAGTCAATGCCGGCGCGCTTTCCGTGCTTGGCGATATCAGTTCGTCGGGCCTCCTCACCATGAACGCGACAAGCGTGCTCTCCGGGACCGGCGCGCTCTCGAGCGTGACTTTCAGCGGCGCCGGAACTTTGGCGCCTGGCGCGACAGCATCTGGCGCGAACGGTTTGAAGATCAACGGCAGTCTCACCTTCGCGACGGCGTCTGTCTACTTGGTCACCATCAATGGCAGCAATTACAGCTCCGTATCCGTGACCGGTACGGCCAATTTGTCTGGCGCAGCGCTCAAAATCGCCGCCTCTCAGGTTACGGTGGGCATGACGTACAATCTGCTCACCGCAGGCAAGGTGAACGGGACCTTTGCTTCAACGCCATCGACGCTAACGACGACCTTGGGCAACGCCTATAGCGAATCCATCAAATACACGCCGACCGCCGTTCAGGCCACCTTCTCTCCGCTTGCCCCATCCGGCGCGCTGAATTCCGGCGGCCAGCTCTCCGTCAACGACATGCAGACGTCGTTTGCGACGACCCTGCTCAATCCGAATATCGGCAATCGCGGCGGCACGACGGGGAGCGTCGCGGGCTATGGGCCGGCGCTCGGCTTTGCGCCGGAGGTACCGCAGACGCCGGAAGAGAAGGCGGCCTATGACGCGGTGACGCCGCACGAGCCGCTCGATGCGCTGATGCGCTCGCTCAACACCGGCTATAGCCACAGCGTCTGGGCCTCGGCCTATGGCGGCTACAGCCACATCACCGGCGACAGCACCGCGGGCGGCAGCACGACCGCGAGCACGGGCGGCGGCGGCATCGCCTCCGGCATCGATTTCCGCATCGGCGCCGACACCGTGCTCGGCTTTGCGCTCGGCGGCGGCGCCGCCAGTTGGAGCCTGTCCGGCGGCCAGGGCTCCGGCACCAGCGACACGTTCCAGGCCGGCGTCTATGGCTCGCATCGCTTCGGCGACGCCTACATTTCCGGCACGCTGGCTTATGCCTTCAACGCCATGCATACGACGCGCAACATCACGACGCCGACGGTCGCCAACCTCACGGCGAGCTTCAACGCCAATGGCGTGACCGGCCGGGTCGAGGGCGGCTACCGCTTCGGGGCGCCGGACGCCGGCATCACGCCCTATATTGCCGGCGAATTTTCCGCGCTGCGCACGCCGTCTTATTCCGAGAGCGGCTCCTCGACCCTTGCCCTGTCCTACAACGCGCAGACCCAGACCAACGAGCGCGCCGAGGTCGGCCTGTGGGCCGACAAGTTCATGCCGGCCGGGAATGATGCGATCGTGCGGCTCGGCGCGCGCATCGGCTATGCGCATGATTGGTGGAGCAGCACGTCGTTCAGCGCGCAATTCGTGGCGCTGCCGACGCAGAGTTTCACCATGACCGGCATCACGCCGCCGCCCAACCTCGGGCTGGGCTCGCTGTTGGCCGAGGTGAAATACCGCAACGGCGTGTCGCTGTCCGCCAAGTTCGACGCCGAGGTCGGGCAGAACGCCTACAGCTTCGCCGGAACGGGAACGTTCCGCTACGCCTGGTGATCAAGAACGATCGGGTCGTGTCATGATGCGTTTTTCTGTTTCCTTGCTGGTGCTCGCGCTTGCCGTGAGCCGCGCGCAGGCGCTGGAGGATTCGCAGGATTCGCTGCCACCGCCGCCGCCCGTGTCGGCTTCCCTTTCGCCGCCTGCAGCCGCACCGGCGCCTTCGCCGCCCGCGCCGATGATGCAGGCGCCGCTCGAGCGCAGCCGCGCCGCAATCGAGGAATGCCGGCAACGACGCCTGCGCGGCGAATTGAAGAGCTACAAGGAATCGGCGCAGTGCTCCAATCCGCAGATCTTTGCCGCCTGGCAGCAGGCCAATTATCCGCACATGGATCTGATCACGACCTGGCTCGATACGCGTGAAGCGGAATCCGAGAAGGTCGATCAGAAGCTCATCACGGCCGAGCAGTTCGAGCGTGAAATGGATGAGCTCACGCTTCGCCTCACGGCCGAAGAGCGCCGTCGCCGCGCCGGCCTGCTGAGCGCCGCTGACAGCGATCTGACGTTGCAGCTGCCCCCCTCGACCAAAGTGCTGGGCGTGGTCACGCCGCCCGGCCAGGACAGACAGGCGGCAAAAAAATCCGCCGCTGCCCGCACGCGCGCCGCGCAGCCGCCGTTCGACCCGTCACGCACCCGCTCGGTGGGATCGCTGTCCGCGCTCAATTCAGCCAAGCCGCGGTCCGGCATTGGCGGCCCCTTCGTGCCCGCTGATCCGAACAGCTCCGCGGTACGCGCCGCCATGGCGGCTGCCGCGCCGGGCGAGGGCTCCGGCGGGATTTACGCGCAGCTTGCCGCACAGCGCAGCGAGGCGGAGGCACGCATGGCATTTCGCGGCCTGCAAGCGCGATTCCCGTCCCTCCTGGGCGATCGCGACGCGGTCATTCGCCGGGCCGACGTCGCCAATCAAGGCGCGTTCTTTCGCGTTGAGGTCGGCCCCCTGAGCGCCGGACAGGCTGACGAATTGTGCGGCAATCTCAAAGCCGCCGGCGCCCAATGCGTTACGCGCTCTGAATAGGCCTTGCCCCCTTCGCCGCCGCCACTGCGCCGCGTGATCCCGACTGACGCGTCCGGGTCACTGTACCGATTTGCCGCTGCGATAGGCCTCTTCCAACAGCTGCAGATTGGCTCGGACATAAGGATTGCCCGGATCTTTCGCCTGCGCTTCCTGCAGCGTCCTGTGGGCGCGGGCGTAGTCGCCGCGCAGCATGAAGGAGAAGCCCTGGTCGTTGAGGATTTCCGGGGTCCGGCCGATCAGCCGGATGGCTTGCGCATAAGCGCGGTCGGCGAGGTCAAAGCGGCGCAAGCGATCGTAGGAGGCGGCGAGCCCGACCCATGCTTCGGCATCATTAGGATGCTTCTCGACGGCGCTCTGGAAGCTGCGTTGCGCCAGGCCGAAGTTGTTGCTGCGAAAATATTTCTTGCCCAGCTGCAGATCGTCGTTCGGATCGTCGCCGAGCTTGCCCGGCGCGGCGAGCGGCGCGACCGGCTCTCCGCTCGGGCCGGGCTCCGCGGGTTGGGTGACAATGGAATTGGTGACGTCGCCCTGATCGGCGCCTGCGGGCGCGCCGTCGTCGGCCGATTTGCCGAGGTCACCGAGCCTGGCTGAGGTGGAGCAGGCAGCGAGGACAAGCGCGGCGGTCAGCCAAGCGACGGCCAGCAGCTCGAGCCTCGACCGCTCGAAAACGCCTGATACAACTCGACGCACCCCAGCCATCTCCTCTGCTTGGCGGCAGGACTGCCTCCCAAGGCTGACGATGCCCGAGGCCAAAAACTTAGCGGCTGATCCTTAATGATTGCTTTTGTGCCTGTAAGCGCGGCGTTTCTGCCGCCGACGCAATCACCAGTTGTTGGTGACGAGCCTTACGATCACCGGGCAGAGAATGACAATGAACAGCACTGGAAACACGCAGACCATCATCGGGACGGTCAGCTTGGCCGGCAGGCTGTGCGCCTTTTCCTCGGCCCGCGACAGGCGCTTGTGGCGCATGTCATCGCTGTAGATCCGTAGCGCGTCGCCGATGCTCGAGCCGAGCTCGTCGGATTGCTTGATCAGCGTCGCGAATGAGTGGGCCTCCTCCAGGCCGAGGCGATCGGCAAAATGCTCGAGCGCTTCGGTCATTGTCCGGCCGGCGCGGATTTCCAGGTTGGTCATGTGAATATTGGCAGCGAGTGCCGGATAGGCGCCGCTGAGCTCGCACCGCACCCGGTCGAGGGCGGCTTCGAGGCTCAGCCCGGCGTCTGAGGCGACCACCAATAGGTCCATGAAATCCGGAAAGCCGCAGCGATATTGCAGCCGCATGGCCGACGTTCGTTTGTCCAGATAAATGCCTGGCGCCAAATATCCGGCGAAACCGCCGCACATGATGAAGAGCCAAAAACTCGTGGCGCCCGCATGCAGGAGCATGGAAATGATGAACCCGGTCAGCGCAGCAAATGCCGCCGCGCAAACGGCGCGGGCAAGGAAAAAATAGGCGGTGGCCTGCGGATTGTAGATGCCGGCGTGAACAAGCCGCTTGCGCAAGATTTTCAGATCTTCGTCGCCGATCGAGACATAATGCGCGTTGGCGTAATCGATCAGCCGCTGCGCCGCCTGCAGGCCCGAATATTGCAAGCCGCGCCGCGCATCCGCGTTGCTTTGGCCGTTGACCCGCGCTGCACGCCGGCGCACGGCCTCGCGCGCCCGCACCGCAACCATGACGGCAAACGCGATCGTTGCCGCGGCCAGAAAGATCAGCACGCTGACCATGAATTTTGGATCATCGATCAAGCTCTCGTGCATCGAAATTCCCGCCGTCAAATCTTGAAGTTCACCATGCGGTACATGATGAAGTCGCCAAGCATCATCCAGACCAGGGCGCCGACCAGCAACACCTTGGTCAGATGCTCATTCCAGACGGCGCCGTAAAATTCCGGCGCGATGAACTGAATGACCAGGAAGACGCCGATCGGCAGAGAGGTCAAAATCAGCGCCGACGCGCGGCCCTCCGCGGCCAAGGCTTTGATCTTGCGCCGCATCTTGAAGCGCTGGCGAATGACATCGGAGAGGTTCTGCAGAATTTCGCCAAGATTGCCGCCGGTCGAGCTCTGGATGGCGACGGCGGTCACGAACAGCGGCAGATCGTCCGAGCCGATGCGCGCATAGAGATTGCGCATCGCTGTCTCCAGGTCTGCGCCATAGGTGACTTCGTCGGACACGATACCGAATTCGCTGCCAATCGGATCTTTCATTTCCCGCCCGACCATGGCGATCGCGACCGGCACCGGGTGGCCGGCGCGCAGGCTGCGAATGATAATGTCGAGCGCGTCGGGAAACTGGGCTTCGAATTTCCCCAGGCGCCGGGCGCGCAGCAGGCGGAGCGTGAAATAGGGAAGCACGGTCGCGCACAGCACGGCGGCGAGAAAAGCTTCAAGCGTGTCACCGCGAAAAATGAGCACGCATAGGCTCACAATGGCCGAAAAGACCGCCACGCCCGTCAGGAACGGCACCAGCCCAATGGTCAAGCCCGATTGCAGGAAAAGCCGATTCAATCCAGTGAGGCCGACGCGGTAATTACCCTCGCCGGTCAATCCGCGTTGCCGCCGCAGCTCGATATATACGGCCTCACGATCGGTATGATCCTGCAGCAGCATGAGACGGCGATTGATCCTGCTGCGATAGTTCGTCGATGACGCAAAGGCGATATAGACGGCTTCGGCCGTGAGCCCGGCCGACAGCGCGACCATGATCCAGACGAGATAAATGGGATTGAAATCAAGCGACATCATTAGAGCGGCTGCGACGGATCGAAATGGGAGCCGGGCAGTTTTATGCCCAACGCGATGAGGTCGTTGAGAAAGCGCGGCCGCACACCGGTGGCCTGAAAGTGACCCTGCACGGTGCCGTCCGGCGCGATGCCGGTCCGGACAAACCGGAAAATCTCCTGCATCTGGATGATTTCGCCCTCCAACCCGGTGATTTCGGCGATGCTCATCACGCGGCGTTTGCCATCGGACAGCCGCGACAGCTGAACGATGACGCGAATCGCGGCGGCGATCTGCGCGCGAATGCTGGCGATCGTCATCGGCAAACCGGCCATGCCGACCATCTGCTCAAGCCGGGAAATGGCGTCGCGCGGCGTATTGGCGTGAATGGTGGCCATCGAGCCTTCGTGGCCGGTATTCATCGCTTGCAGCATGTCGAATGCCTCTTCGCCGCGGCACTCGCCCAGAATCACCCGGTCGGGACGCATGCGCAGCGCATTTTTGACGAGATCGCGCTGGCGGATTTCGCCGCGGCCCTCGACGCTCGGCGGCCGCGTCTCCATGCGGCCGACATGCGGCTGCTGCAATTGCAATTCGGCGGCGTCCTCGATGGTGATCAGGCGCTCCTTCTCTGAAATGAACGCCGACAATGCATTGAGCATGGTCGTCTTGCCCGAGCCGGTGCCGCCGGAGATGATCAAGGTGACGCGGGCGCGGACGGCGGAGGCGAGCAGCTCGGCCATTTGCGGCCGCAGCGCCCCGACTTCGACAAGCTTGTTGAGATTGTACGGCTTCTTCGAAAATTTTCGGATCGACATCAATGGTCCGTCGATCGCGACCGGCCGCACTGCGACGTTGACGCGCGAGCCGTCAGCCAAGCGGGCGTCGCACATGGGATGCGCCTCATCGACGCGGCGCCCGACCGCGGACACGATCTTGTTGATGATGCGCAGCAGATGACCTTCGTCCTTGAAGCGAACCAGTGTCGGTTCGAGAATGCCTTGGCGCTCGACATAGACGCATTCATGTCCATTGATCAGAATGTCGTTGACAGCGGGATCTTTGAGCAGCGGCTCGAGCGGGCCAAGCCCGGTCATTTCGTCAAGGATTTCGGAAGCGAACTCGCTGAGCTCTTGCGCGTTGAGCGCGAGCCGTTCGGCGACGACATATTGCGAAACAAGCTCCTGGACGTGCGTGCGCACCTCTTCTTCCGGCAGCTTCTCCAACGCCGATAGATTTATCTCCTCGAGCAGCTTGCGATGCAGCCGGACCTTGGCATCCAGAAGCCGCTCGCTCAGCAGCGTTGCCGAAGGCGCAAGCGGCGGGGCCGGCTCCGCAACAGGCACGGCGATTGCCGGCAGCGCCGCAACCGGCTCCGCCATGCGCTCGGCTGCGTCGGGCGGCTCCGGAGGTTGCGCAATCCGCGCTGAAAAACGGCCAAGCATGGGTTCACCCGACTGACATCGTGCGGCGCACCCTAAGAGCGCGCAAAGGACAGACGAAGCCTCTTGCCCACGAGCGGGGCGCGGCCGCGCGCCTGCTTCTCCTGCGGGAGAATGAGCTTGCGCAGTTGCAGCGTAATCCTGTTGCCGGGCCTGACCTCTTCCAGCGTCACGCCGCGGTCGATCGCCTCGCGCACCAAGGCGTAATCGTTTGGAATGCACGACACCAGCGGCTCGCCGATGGTCCTTTGCAGGTCGCTATAGCGCAGTCCGGGAGCGAACAGCTTCTGCACGAAACGATTGATGATGACCTGCGGCTTCACGCGTTCGTCCAGGCGCTCGCAGATCGCGCTGACCAGTTGCTTGGTCTGCCGCAGGCCCGGCACCGTCGGCTGTCCCACAATGAACAGCTTGTTGCAGCCGAGCAGGACATTGTCGGTCCAACTGAACCAGGTTCGCGGCATGTCGAAGACGACGTAGTCGAAATTGACGGATACCAGATCGAGCAGTCGCGTGACGACGCGCGGATCGAATGAACGCATTTCCGCCGGGCAGTTCGGCGCGGCGATCACGGCGAGCCCGGAAGCGTGATAGGAGAGCATCACTTCGAGCAGCTGGCGATCGAGCCGCTCCGGCTGCGGCTCGATTTCGCTCAGATTGAGCCGTGGCTCGACGTCGAGATAATCGGCGCAAGCGCCGTGCTGAAAATCGAGGTCGACCAGACAGGTCGCAGGCTTGACTTTCCCGCCGCTGTGGAGGAGCAGCATCGCAGCTTGCACGGCAAGGGTAGTGACGCCGGCGCCGCCGACCGCCGGCAAAAAAGCAAAGATCTGAGCTTCCTCCTCGCGCAGGCTGGCGGTTGGCTTGCGCGCGACCCGTGCGCAGGCGCGCGCCAGTTCGCTCGGCGATACCGGCTTTTGCAGGCAATCGGCAACGCGAATCTGCATAAGGCGCCGCGCGATGGTCTGATCGAATTCATCGGTAATGGCGACGACGGGCGGACAGTCTATGGTGTCGGCGATCAGGCGCTCCAATGCTATGAATTGGTCGGCGTCTTGCGCGGCGACCTCGACCACGGCCACGGTGGCACGTGCCACGCGCGCGGGGTCGAGTCCTGCCGGAAGCGGGCCGGGCACGATCTCGAGGTCGACGTGTTGACTGACGCCAAATGTCATCTCGATCGAACGCGCCAGATCTTCGTCGGCGGCGACCACCAACACGTCCGCTCGATCCGTACGCTTCGGGCTCAGCATTGGCTCGGGACCCGTTCTGTCTCTGGCCTAATATTTCGGTGCTGCGACAACAGCCGGGGCGGCAATTGTTCCGACATTCCACTGATTGTTGCCGTCGGATGTCGGCGGAGCTCCGTTCGACGCACTGCATGTCGGCGGCGGTGGCGGCGGCACCAGCGCAGCCGACGTATCGTTCGACGGGTCGATATCGACCGGCGGCGTCACTTTGTTGTTGCGGTAGCACTCGACGGCGCGCTGCATGCGCTGGCCATTGAACCTTAGATTGTTGTTTTGGCTGCTGGCCGGCCACGGATCAATGGTCTGTTCGGCTGCGTTTGCAGCGACGGCATCGCCGGCGCCCAGAGCGATGGATTCGCGCCGATCGAAATAGAGATCGGAGCATCCGCCGAGCAACCAGGCGAGCATCGCCGCAATGGCAAGAACGCGATGGCCGCGTTCAGTCCTTGACGGAGACATAGAAGCCTCCCTGTTTCGGCAGATCGAGGACGTGGCCGACATAGGGCCGGTTGATTGCGCCGACCGCGAGTCGGGCGAGCGCCGGGCTGACCTCGGCATTTCCCATCAGGAAGAAGTCGACGTCGTTGCCGGGCAGGGTGCCGTCGAGCGGCGTGTGCACGGGATCGGTCGGACGCAGCGGATGCACGATATGCGGCGTTACCATGATGACCAGGTCGGTCTCGTTCTTCTGATAGGCCGCGCTGCGGAACAGCGCGCCGAGCACGGGCACATCGCCAAGCCAGGGCAACTGATCCTGGTTGTTCTGGCTCATGTTTTGCAGAAGACCGCCGAGCATGAAGCTCTGGCCGTCGCGCAGCTCGACGGTGGTCGAGGCTTCCCGCACCGTCAGCGCAGGGACTGAAATGCCGGCGATCACGACGGAATGGCTCGGATCGATCTGGCTCACATTCGGCTTGATCACGAGATTGATCTGGCCCGAATTCAGCACGGTCGGCGTAAAGGCAAGGCCGACGCCGTACTTCTTGTATTCGATCGCGATTGTGCCGAGCTGCCCCGGCACTGGGATCGGATACTCACCGCCGGCCAGGAAGCTTGCCGTGTCGCCCGACAACGCCGTCAAATTAGGCTGCGCAAGTTCGCGGATCAGGCCGCGCTGCTCGAGCGCATTGAGCTCCACATCGAGCGGCATCGAGCCGCCCACCAGCCGGCCGATCAGGAAGCCGAACGGCGTTGTACCCGAAAGCACGCCAGCCGCGACTACGGACGACATCGTCGCCTGAGCCGGAGAAATATTCGGCCCGCCGATGCCGGCATTGGCCAGCGCGGTCTGCTGGAAGGTGCCGTTCGGGCTTGTTACCGGAAGCTGCGACGCCGGAAGCTGGTCGCCGACATTGGCGAGCACGCTGTGACCAAAGACGTTCCATTGCACGCCCAATTCCCGGCTGGCCTGACGTGAGGCCTCGATGAAGCGCACCTCCAGCATGATCTGCTGCGCCTGCGTCACTTCGACCGTATTGATGACGTCGGGCGCGAACTGCTTGGCAATTGTCACGGCCTTATCGAGAGTCACGGCGTCGGGCGAGGTGCCGCTCAGCATGATCCGCCCGTCGACCGAGGAAACCCTGATGCTGCCATGGGTCAGGCGCGCGATCTCGACTGAAAGACGTGAAACGTCGTAGGAGACTTCGACATCGAAGATGGCGACCGTCTTCTTGTCCTGGTCATAGACCGATACGCGCGTCGTGCCGGCCTTCTTGCCGAGAATCGAAATCGAATGGTCGGTAAGCGGGCTTGCATCGGCGATGTCCGGATTCCCCACCGTGATATCGGCATAGGCGCGCTCGGTGCGCACGTCTTGCGATTTGCCGATGATGACATTGACCGTTGAGGTGTGCAGCGGCGCGACAACCGTTGCAGGTGCCTGCGCCCGAGAGCTGGCGGCGGGCGACACCGCGCAGGCGATCGCTAAGGCGAAGCACAAGCATGCGTGCTGCAAGCCGCGCCGCGGGTGCCCGGTACCGGGCTTGCTCCATAACGGCCATGCAGTGATCGTTTGTGTGAACATCTTGCTCTCCCCGCCCACCTGAATTGTCCCAAACTCTCCGGATGTGTTTTCGCGTCCTGCCGATCACTGCGCGCGTGTTGCCGTCGCCGATAGCGAAGCCGAGCGCGGTACTCCACCCTCGATCGGCACGGAGTATTCCGTGCGCTCCTGCCGCGACGGTCGATTGACGCCTACGTTGGCAAATCGCCTATCGCGCGAGCTTGCCGACTGCCCGAGATCGCTCAGCGAAACACGGCGTGACGCCTCATCAACCATTTCGCCGGCTTTGCGCAGCAACAACGACAGCGTGCCGGCTCGCGCCGCCAGAGCGATCTTCTGGCCCTGGCTGATGTCGACTTCCAGCGTGACCGCTTTGACCACGGAGGGCTTTTCACTGCGATCGTCGGCCAGTTGGTCGATCGCCAACACCCGCAAATTTTGCGCAACGACGTCCGTGAGCGTGTTGTCCTTGTCGGTGCGCGTGACCAGCACGTCGACACGGTCGCCGGGCAGCACGAAGCCCGCCACGCCGTCAACGTCGTTGACGCGAACCGTGACCGCCTTCATGTGCTCGTCCAGAAGCGCCGAGAGCGTGGCCCGCTGACCGGGGCCGGTAACCTTCGTCTTCAAGATAGCTTCGTTGGCGTCGATCGCGGTCAGCACGATACGCTTGCCGGTGAGAACATCGGCAATTTTGGCAAAGGCTCCGGCGGGTAGCGCGTCGTTGGGCCAGGCGACTTCACGCATCGACGACGCGCTGAGCTCGTCACCGAAGCGAAGCGGTTTGCTGGCGACGACGATCGTGCGCGCCGGCGGCTCGGCCTTGCGCTGCGCTTCCAGCGATTTCAGGCGCTGCGCCGCTTCGTTGTTCAGCCACACTTGCGCAAGGAAAACCGCAAGCAGGCCGAACACGGCCGCGAAGCCAATCATGACTAATGTGCTGATACGCACCACCGTCCCCGTTTGACGCCGTTAGATTTCGTTGTGGCGAGTGTGGAGGGCGATGGTTTGAAAAAAATGAAGTGCTGAGGCGTTTTAGGTCTATGCTGAAGATTGCTTGAAGCAGTATTCTTTATGCAGTGTGTATTGTGCTGATAGACTTGACGACAGATTTTTCACCAATCGCAGCTTTCAGCGATTGATTAAGGACGTCGCGCGCGGAGCTTGACGACAACTACCGGCGCTGCGGCGTGCAGCGCTGCTGCCGCGGCCGGAAAAATGTCGGGACGACCAAAACGGAAAATTTGATCAAATATCGACTGTTGGGCAATTGCGGTTCCAAAGTAACAGCTCGGAAACAAAGCATCGGCTAGGTCGGGATCGTCGGGTGATTGTCTGAGCTCCGACAACAGCAGGGAGCCCCGGTTCAACCGAGCCGGGGCTTCTCTTTCGCAGCTGTGGCCTGATGGTCGCGCCGCCGCGAGGCGGCGCGAAATTCGGTAAGATTAGTTGCGCGTTAAAGCAATCTGGTCCTGGACGCCGCCGAGCATGTTGGTCGATCCTCAGTGTCCGAATTGGTTTCCGCATCTATGCGTTTTGACCTAGCCGCCTAGTAACACGCGCAGGCGACGCCCAAGGCTCCATAGCGGCAAGCGAAATGATAGCCGTAGGGACAAGCGGGATGCGCGCCGCCCGCCCAGCAGCCGCAATACCGACCGCCATAGGCGCCATACCAGCACGCATAGTGATAGCCGAAGCCGCAAAAAGGCGTCGCCTCGAGCGGAAAATAGCCGACTTCGGTGAAGCGGGAGACGGCCGTGAAATTTGCGGCGGCCGGTTCTGCCGCTGCCCGGGCGACGCTCGGGGCCGTGCCTAGGGCCATGCTCAGGGCGGCGATGATCGTCGTCACTTTGATCATGTTCTTAGCGCAAGGAGCGCGCCCGGCGAGAGGCGCCTAGCAGCTTTGTAGCCCCGGCAAGCCGGAGCCGTCCAAAAATCCGTCAGTCTCGGTAAACGAGGCTTACGCGTCGGCGTGCCGCTCAGTCGTCTCGAGAAGGCCCGTCACCCAGCGCGGCATTCGCACCTCGCGATCAGCCGGGCTGCATCTCGTTGCGCCGCTGAATTACAAAATCCCATGACCGTTGCACGAGCGAAATCGCAACGTCGTCAAGATCGATGATTTCGGGATGCGGCCCGAGAGACTTCGCCAAGATCGATTTCTTCCATGTTTAACGACTTACTTAAAAGCTTGCTAGCGAGCCATTGCTATGGATGAGTTTGCGACTTCCAGGATGAACGATCATGCGCTTCTTCTTCGATTTTGCCAGCGAGGATAAGGTCATACTCGACTATCTCGGGTATGAATTCAAAAGCTCGCAAACTGCGATCGAATTTGCGCAGGAGAATTTGCTGGTCCTGAAAAATAGCCTCAACCGGGATTGGGTCGGCTGGTCCATCAATGTGTGCAATGCCGAGGGCCGCAAGTTATGCTCGCTCCCGGTCGAAGCGGCCGAGGACATAGCGGCCCAGGCCGATTGCGCGCCCCTTTGCGCCTGAGAATCGTACCTGCCGCGCCATGCGGGGAATGGCAAAAGCGGTCGCTCTAGGTGCCCGCGCTGCCACGCGGCAGCTCACAGCGATCGGCTCAGGCGGCTACATCAATGGCCGCAGATGAATCATTGATGCGGGCCGAGAGCGGCGCGCCATCAAGCTGCATGGCTCGCTTCCACCATAAATCGGCCAAGGCGAGGTAAGCCCTGCGCACGTCTTCGGTCTGGATCCTTTCCGCGGCACGCCGCAGGTCCGTGGAAATCGCTCGATAGGACTCGGCAATCGACATGACAACGCCTCCGCAACTGCATCCCCTCTTTGAGTCTAGCAGACGACATCGCACGAGGTGTTCGTCGCGCCGACATTATTCACAGAAAAGAATTCCGAAGTTCGACGGGACCCTACGGCCCTGCTCCGATGAAAGCGCCGCGAAACGCCGGAAATGTCCCGGCAAATTCGATCTTAGCGGCGCCTTAACACTCCCTCGTTCATTGTCTCTTCTTTAAGGTTGCGAGGCTGCCGTGAATATTCCGGCGTTTTTACGCACTGACGCTTTTGGCGCCAAAGTCGCCGCCGCGATCGACAGTCGCGCCAAGCCGCGCCACGGACATGGACTGAGCGTTCGCGCGCGTGCGCCGTTGCGGCTCGGGCTAGCCGGCGGCGGCACCGACCTGTCGCCATATTGCGACATTCATGGCGGGGCAATTCTCAATGCGGCGATCTCGCGCTACGCCTATGCGCATCTGAGCTTCCGCAATGATCAAAAACTCTGCTTCTCGGCGCATGATGTCAAACATGAGGACATCGCTCCGCTTGCAGCGCAATTGCCGCTCGACTCCGGATTGATCCTGCATCGCGCCGTATATAACCGCATGGTGCGTGACTATCTGGGCGGCAATATTCACGCGATCACCGTCGCGTCGTCGGTCGATGCGCCGCCCGGCTCCGGCTTGGGTTCCTCGTCGGCGCTGGTCGTCGCGCTGGTGGAGGCTTATCGTTCAGCCTTCAGCCTGCCGCTCGGCAGCTATGATGTAGCCCGGCTCGCCTTCGAGATCGAACGCATCGACGCCAAGCTCGCCGGCGGGCGGCAGGACCAGTACGCGGCCGCGTTCGGCGGCCTCAATTTCATGGAATTCCTGCCCGGCGATCGGGTCATCGTGAACCCCCTGCGCATCTCGCGGTCCTATCTCTGCGAATTCGAAGCCTCGATTATCGTATGCTTCACCGGGCAGTCGCGCGCCTCCGCGATCATTCAAGACCAAGTCAAGGCGGCAAGTGAAAACGACCGGAACGCGGTGGAGGCGCTGCATCAATTGAAGACCGATGCGATTGAGATGAAGCAGGCCTTGCTCGGCGGCAACATCCACGAGGTCGCGCAACTGCTCAACCGATCTTGGCAGGCCAAGCAGCGGACGTCAAAATTCGTCTCCAACGCAAAGGTCGAAGAAGCCTTTGAGCTTGGACTTAAAAACGGCGCTGTTGCCGGCAAAGTTTCCGGCGCAGGCGGCGGCGGTTTTCTGATGTTCATGACCCAGCCGGAGCAGCGCTATCGCTTGGTAAGCGCCCTCAATGAAGCGGGTTCGCTGGCGATGCCGATCCAGTTCACCGAGAACGGCGCTGAATCATGGGTCACCAGCCGCTGACCTTTTTTGTAGCGCTCGGCGCCTGGCCGCGGCCTGAGCGCCCGCGTCTCACTGCCCGGCAACGCATGCGGCACGGGCCTGCTCAGCCATGATCTGCGACACAAAACTTTTCAGATTCCCGCCTGGAAAAATATAGCCCTCGATGCGCGCAGCGGCCGCCGCGGCGCAATCGCTCTCCTTGTCGCCGATCAGAAAACTTGCCTCGCGCCGCACCGGCCAGTGCTCGAGCAGATCGAGGATCATGCCGGGCGCGGGCTTGCGCCAATGGCTGGCGATGCGATAGCGCGGCTCTACGGCGTCTTGGTGAAACGGGCAATATCGCCAATCATCGATGTGAGCGCTGCTCGCTGCGAGCTCTTGCGCGATTTGGCTGTGCAAGAGCTCAACGTCGCGTTCGGTATAATGTCCTCGCGCAACGCCCGCCTGGTTCGTGACAACGAAAACAAACAAGCCCGCATCGTTGAGCATTTTGACGGCTTGGGGCGCGCCGTCGATCCAGCGGAAGCGGGCCCGCGATCCCACATAGCCGTCATCGTGGTTAAGCACGCCGTCGCGATCGAGAAAAACGGCGCCGCGGCGGCGTCGCTCCGCAATCTCCGATTGGGCTCGAGCAAACGTGTCCGGCACGCCGATGTCGATGAAATAGGCGTCCGATGGCAGGGCGCGCAGCGCTCCCGCCGCCGCAAGCTGCGGCAACACATTCTCCTCGAGCGAGCAGCGCGGCGTCAGATGGCTCACGACGATCGATCGCAAGGCATAGACGCCGCCACTGACGAACCCGCCGCCGGCCTGCCGCGGACGCGGCGCATAGTCGAGGATCTGGCCTTCGGCCGTGAAGACGACGCTGCCATAGCGCGCCGCATCTGCAAGATGACGCACGGCGATCGCGCCGATCGCCTGCTCGCTGGCGCGCATCTGTTGAGCCAAAGCGAGAAGATTAATGTCGAACCACGAATCGCCATTGAGCAGATAGAACGCGTCGCGCAGCCGATCGCGGGCGTGCCACAGCGCGCCGCCGGTTCCGGCCCGCTCGGGTTCAATCGAGACGTCGATTTTTAGGCCGAAGCGTGCTTGCATCGGCGTCGATGCCGCGTATGCGGCAATCTGGCTGGCCTCAAAAGCCGCCAGCAGCAGGACTTCTCTCACGCCGTACCGGCCGAGCTCGAACAGGAGCACGTCGAGAAAGGGATGTTCGCCGACTTTCAAGAGCGGCTTAGGCGTATTTGCCGTGAGGCTGCCCAGCCGAGACCCGAGCCCGCCGCACAGAATAGCCGCCTGGCCGATCATACGGAGGCGACGCTTTTGGCCGCGGTCTGCGTACTGCGCGGGAACAGGCGGGCCTCGACAAGGCCGCAGACGATATGCGCGGCGGTGATATGGATCTGCTGAATGAGCGGCGTCGAATCGGACGGCGCGCGCAGGCAGACATCGCACAAGGACGCCATGTCGCCGCCGGCTTTTCCGGTCAGGCCGACCACGATCAGCCGTTTTTGCCGGGCGGCGCCGATGGCGCGCAATATGTTCGGCGAACGGCCCGACGTGGAAATTGCGAAGAACACGTCTCCGGCACTGCCGAGACCGAGAATCTGCCGCTCGAAGACTTTCTCGTAACCATAGTCATTGCCGATGGCGGTCAGCACCGAGCTGTCCGTCGTCAAGGCAATGGCTGCCGTCGGCGCGCGATCGTAGTTCAGGCGGGACAGAAACTCGCCGGCAATATGCTGCGCATCGGCGGCGCTGCCGCCGTTGCCGGCCAGGAGAAGCTTGTGGCCCCTGGCGAGAGCAGCACTTACGTAATCGACGATCTTCAAGGTGACCGACGTAAATTCAGGCTCATCGATGGCCGCTTGCACGACGTCCCTCGATCGAAGCAAATAGTCACGGATGAGCTCAGACGTCATATCGATCCCGCTGTCTGATGGCGTGTCGCAATGTAGCGTCGTGGCGAATTCGGTTCAATCGGCGAACGCCCGGCAAGAAACTATGATTAGCGTGTTAACGGACGCTTTAGGCCGCTGACGCAGGTCGTACAGCGCTGTTCGCAAGCTCAGGCGCTGGCTTCAGACAGGCCAATGCGTTGAACCTTGTAACCGCGCTCGAGTATGGCCTGCCACCATGTACGATTTTCGAGATACCACGCCACGGTCCGTGCCAGTCCTGTTTCAAACGTTTCGGTCGCCCGCCAGCCCAGCTCGGCTTCGAGCTTCGAGGCATCGATGGCGTAGCGGCGGTCGTGACCGGGCCGATCGCGGACAAAGGATATCAGCCTGTGATGCGATCCTTTGGCTGACGGCGCCTTGTGGTCGAGCAAGTCGCAAATCGTCCTGACCACATCCAAATTGGTGCGCTCATTGCGCCCGCCGATATTGTAGGTCTCGCCGATCCGGCCGGCTTCAAGGACAAGCGTCAGAGCCGCCGCATGATCCTCGACATAAAGCCAGTCACGGACATTTTGCCCGTCGCCGTAGACCGGCAGCGGCTCATGGCCGAGGGCCTTGATGATCATGTGGGGAATCAGCTTTTCGGGAAACTGATACGGCCCGTAATTGTTCGAGCAGTTGGTGATCAGCGTCGGCAGGCCGTATGTCGCGTGCCAGGCGCGAACCAGATGATCGGACGAGGCTTTCGAGGCGGCGTAGGGCGAGTTCGGCGCATAGGCCGTACCTTCGTCAAACAACCCGGCTTCGCCAAGCGATCCGAAGACCTCGTCCGTTGAAACGTGATGAAAACGGAAGGCGTTTTGCGACTGCCGGTCGAGACCGCGCCAATAGCGCAGCGCCTCCTGCAGCAGGGTAAAGGTGCCGAGAATGTTGGTCTGAATGAAATCCGATGGCCCGTCGATCGATCGATCGACATGACTTTCGGCGGCGAGATTCATCACCGAGTGCGGTCGGAAGGTCTCGAATAGTTTGCGTAAGGCCGCGCCGTTGCAAATGTCGGTTTGCGAGAAACGGTACCGGGCATGTCCCATCGCCTGAGGAATGGAGTCGAGGCAGGCCGCATAGGTGAGCTTGTCGATATTGACGACGAAAGCGTCCGTATCGCTGAGGAGACGGCGAATGAGCGCCGAGCCGATAAAACCCGCCCCGCCGGTGACAAAGATGACTTGGCCCGCAAAGCGCATGAATCAGATCACCGCGGCGCCGCTGACGAAGGCTTCGTAGAGCCCCAGCAGATACTCGCCATAGCTGCTCTTGGCGCAACGCTCGGCAAGCATCTTGAAATGCTCCAATGTGATATAGCCCAGCCGCAGCGCGATCTCCTCCGGGCAGGCGACACGCAATCCTTGGCGCTGCTCCAATATTTGCACGAAATGGCTCGCTTCCACCAAGGAGCTGTGGGTGCCCGTATCGAGCCAGGCAAAGCCGCGTCCCAAAACTTCGACGGCCAGATCGCCGCGCTTCAAATAGGCTTTGTTGACGTCGGTGATTTCCAGTTCACCGCGAGCGGAGGGTTTTAAACTCGAGGCGATGCGCACGACGTCGTTATCATAGAAGTAAAGCCCGGTGACAGCGATGTTGGACTTCGGCCGCGACGGTTTCTCCTCGATCGACAGGGCCTTGCCTGCCTCGTCGAGCTGAACGACGCCAAACTGCTCCGGATTTTTGACCATATAGCCGAAGATCGTGGCGCCCCTGGTTCGTGCGCTGGCGCGCTCCAGCAAATAATAGAGGCCGTTGCCATAAAATATGTTGTCGCCCAAGATCAGCGCGACGCGATCCGCGCCGATGAAATCCGCGCCGAGGATGAAAGCATCGGCGAGGCCGCGCGGGCGATCCTGTGATGCATAGGCAAGGCGCAGGCCGAAATCCGATCCATCGCCCAGCAAGCGCTTAAAGAGCGGCTGGTCCTGCGGCGTGGTAATGATCAAAATATCACGGATCCCTGCGAACATCAGGGTAGCCAGCGGATAATAGATCATCGGCTTGTCAAAGACCGGCAACAGCTGTTTGGAGACAACGGATGTGACTGGGTACAGTCGCGTGCCCACGCCGCCGGCCAGAATTATTCCCTTCATTTGCCCCTCAAACGCCTACTCAAGGAACCCGGGGCTATCGTCCAGGCTGCTTTGGTCGGCCCCAAAAATGTCGAGAATGTCAAGCCACCTCGATGGCCTATTTAAATCAGCGCCCCCGCGGGGTAAACGCGATTTTTGGCGGACTATCCTCCGCCGGCTCGCTGGGCTTTAGCGCCAGCGCCGGGAGCAAGCCAGGTGATCATCACAAAAGCAAGGATTCCTGACGTTCTGATCATCGAATCGAAGCTCTTTGAGGATGAACGTGGCTTTGTGACGGAACTCTATCAGTCGGCCCGCTACGCCTCCTGCGGCGTGGCGCGGCCGTTCGTGCAGGATAATCTGTCGCGCTCGGTCAAGCACACCTTGCGAGGGTTGCATTTTCAGAACCCGATGGCCCAAGGGAAATTGGTGACGGTTCTGCGCGGAGCGATTCTTGATGTGGCTGTCGATGTACGGCGCGGCAGTCCCACCTTTGGCCGGCATGTCATGATCGAACTCAACGAGGATAATCGGCGGCAAGTATGGATTCCGCCGGGCTTCGCCCACGGCTTTATTACGCAGTCGGACATCGCGGAGTGCTTTTACAAGTGCGATGAATTTTACAGTCCCGCGCACGAGCACGTTTTGCGCTGGAACGATCCGGCGCTGGCGATCGACTGGGGCTGCAACAGGCCGCTGCTCTCGCGCCGCGATCGCGAGGGTAAGGACTTGGCGCAACTGCAAGGTGTTTTGCCGTCGCTCAAAGCCGCCTGACGGCGCATTGCCTTTTGTCCACAAAATCTATAAATATAGTAGGAATATGATCTGCCGCCCCGCGCGGCGAGATGTCCGCTGTCCGCTTGCCACGCCTGCCGCACTCCGGCACGATGGCGGCCGGCCAATTCGTCTTCGTCGCTGCGGTTCCTGAGGTGAAGCCATGAATCTGGTCGGCGCCATCGATCCGCTCTACGTATTGTCTGGATTTTGCGTCGGCGTGCTCGTTGGCATGACCGGCGTCGGCGGCGGCTCGTTGATGACGCCGGTGCTCATTCTGCTCTTTGGCGTTCACCCGACAACGGCGGTCGGTACCGATCTGCTCTTTGCCGCCTCCACAAAGATGGTTGGCACGCTTGTCCACGGCGCAACTAAAACCGTCGACTGGTCGCTGGTCGGACTATTGGCAATCGGCAGCGTGCCGGCTACGACCGCAACATTGATCGTTCTGTCGCAATTCGACTTGAAGGGCGCCACGGCACAGCACCTCGTGGCCCTATCGCTCGGCGCGATGCTCATGTTCACCGCGGCCTTTCTGCTCGCCGGCAGGACCATTCGCGAGCGTTATGCGGCGCGTCTCGCCAACCTCGATCCGCGCCGGGCGCGTCTGCTGACGATCGCGCTCGGGCTGGTGATGGGCGTATTGGTGACGTCGACTTCGGTCGGCGCCGGGGCCATCGGCGTCACGGTACTGTTGATGTTGCATCCAAAAATGCCGATGGCCCGCGTCGTTGGATCCGACATTGCCCATGCGGTACCGCTGACCTTGCTGGCCGGCGTCGGCCATTGGTGGCTTGGCTCGATCGATTGGGGCTTGCTATCGACCTTGCTGATCGGATCGCTGCCCGGCATCGTCCTTGGCAGCTATCTGGCGGGGCACACCAGCGACGGCATCGTCCGCGTAACGCTGGCGCTCGTCTTGATCATCGTCGGGCTCAGGCTGATGGCCTGACAGTCGCTGCGGGCCCGCCGTGGCCTCAGCAACACCCAAAGTTCGCAGTGGCAGGTGGAATGTTTTCCGATTCGATGGAATCGGAAAACACTCCAGGGTTGTTGTGTTGTCGCATTTTCCTACGGGAAAACCGCTACCCATTTTTCCGCAAAATGCCCTAATGCTGGCGTGAGACGATCTGCCGCTCGATCAGTGCCGCCAGCACGATGTCGCTGAGCCGTTCGGGCGTCTGGCCGAGGGTGTGCAGATGGATCTCCGGATTGTCCGGCGGCTCGTAGGGCGCATCGACGCCGGTAAAGTTCTTGAGCTGTCCGGCTTTCGCCTTGGCATAAAGCCCTTTGGGGTCGCGCTGCATGCAGGCCTCGATCGGCGTATCGCCGAACACTTCGATGAACTCGCCGGCCTCGACCAGCGCGCGCACCATCTCGCGCTCGGCGCGATACGGCGAGATGAAGGAGCACAGCACGATGAGACCGCTTTCGACCATGAGCTTGGCGACCTCGCCGACACGGCGAATGTTCTCCACGCGATCGGCTTCGGTGAAGCCCAAATCGCGATTGAGCCCGTGGCGCACATTGTCGCCGTCCAGCACCATGGTGTGGTGGCCGCGCGCATGCAGCCGCTGCTCGACGATGCTGGCGACGGTCGACTTGCCGGCCCCGGAAAGGCCGGTGAACCAGATGATCGCCGGCTTTTGCTTGTTCAGCGCCGCGCGCTCGGCTTTGCCGATCAGCAGCGGCTGCCAATGAATATTGGTGCCGCGGCGCAAGCCGAAGGTGATCATGCCGGCGCCGACCGTGTGATTGGTGAAGCGGTCGATGATGATGAAAGCGCCGGTGCGCCGATTCTGATCATAGGGATCGAACGCCACCGGAAATGCCGTCGACAGATTGCACACCGCGATATCGTTGAGCTCGAGCGTGGTCGCGGCGATATGGTTGCGTGTATTCACGTCAAGCTTGTACTTGATGGCGGTGACCGTCAGCGGTGTCGTCTTGGTGCCGATCCGGCTGAGGTAGGAGCGGCCGGGCACCAAAGGCTCGTCGCTCATCCAGATCACATGCGCCGCGAATTGATCGGAGACTTCCGGCCGCGTTTTGGGGCTGACCAAGACGTCGCCGCGCCCGATGTCGAGCTCGTCAGTGAGCGTCAGCGTGACGGCATCGCCGGCTGAGGCGGCCGGCACCGGACCATCGAAGGTGATGATCTGCGCGATATTCGACACCCGGCCGGAAGCCGCTTCGACCACCGGATCGCCGACCTTGATCTGCCCGGACGCGACGGTTCCGGCATAGCCGCGAAAATCCTGGTTCGGCCGATTGACCCATTGCACCGGGAAGCGGAATGGCTTGGTTAGATTTTCGCTTTCGATATCGATGCTCTCGAGATATTGCAGCAGCGATGGGCCCCGGTGCCAGGGCGTGTTTTCCGACACAGCGGTCACGTTGTCGCCAAAGCGGGCCGAGATCGGGATCGGGGCGATGGTGGCGAAGCCGAGATCGGCAGAAAAAGTCTTGTAGTCGCGAACGATCGTGTCGAACACTTCCTGCTGGAAGCCGACCAGGTCAATCTTGTTCACCGCGACCACAACATGGCGAATGCCGAGCAGCGCGCAGATCAACGAGTGGCGCCGCGTCTGCACCAGAACGCCTTTGCGCGCGTCGATCAGAATAATCGCAAGGTCGGCGCCCGAGGCACCGGTCGCCATGTTGCGCGTGAACTGCTCATGGCCGGGCGTGTCGGCGACGATGAACGAGCGCCTGGCGGTCGAGAAGAAGCGGTAGGCGACATCGATGGTGATGCCTTGCTCGCGTTCGGCTTCGAGGCCGTCCACCAACAGCGCGAAGTCGAGATCCTCGCCGGTCGTGCCGTGGCGTGCGGAATCTTTGGCAAGCGCGGTGAGCTGGTCCTCAAAGATCAGCTTGGAATCGTGCAGGAGCCGGCCAATCAGCGTCGACTTGCCGTCATCGACCGAGCCGCAGGTGATGAAGCGCAAGAGATCTTTGCTCTGCTCGGTACGCAGCGAGCGCTCGAGGCGAAAGTCCATCAGAAGTACCCCTCGCGCTTCTTCTTTTCCATGGAAGCGGTTTCATCGGTGTCGATCAGCCGGCCTTGCCGCTCCGACAGGCGGGCGGTTTCCATCTCCGCGACGATGTCGCAAAGCGTCGCCGCGGGCGATTCGATGGCGCCGGTGAGCGGATAGCAGCCGAGCGTGCGAAAGCGCACGAGCCGCATCTGCGGCATCTCGCCGGGCTCGAGCGGCATGCG
Source organism: Hyphomicrobiaceae bacterium (assembly GCA_021324465.1). Classification (GTDB taxonomy): domain Bacteria; phylum Pseudomonadota; class Alphaproteobacteria; order Rhizobiales; family Xanthobacteraceae; genus BOG-931. Next base: position 28,274 of record JAJPJB010000084.1, on the reverse strand, counting down.
CGCATCGTCCACCATGATCCAGGTGCCGTTGCGCCGCACCACCGGCCGTTCCTTGGCAAAATAAAGCGGCACGACCGGAATGGCCTCCAGCATGATGTAGGTCCATACATCGAGCTCGGTCCAGTTCGACAGTGGAAAGACGCGAATCGATTCGCCGGGCCGCACCCGCGTATTGAAGAGATTCCACAGCTCCGGCCGCTGATTGCGCGGGTCCCAGACGTGATCCTTGGAGCGGAATGAGAAAATGCGTTCCTTGGCGCGGCTCTTCTCTTCATCGCGGCGCGCGCCGCCGAAGGCGGCATCGAATTGATATTTGTCGAGCGCCTGTTTGAGCGCCTCGGTTTTCATGACGTGGGTGTGGACCGCGGAGCCCGAGGTGAACGGATTGATGCCGCGCGCGATCCCGTCCTGATTGATGTGGACGATGAGATCGAGCTTGAGACGGCGCGCCGTTTCATCGCGAAAGGCGATCATCTCCTTGAATTTCCAGGTCGTATCGACATGCAGGACCGGAAACGGCAAGGGCGCGGGATAGAACGCCTTCTGCGCCAGGTGCAGCATCACGCTGGAATCCTTGCCGATGGAATAGAGCATCACCGGCTTTTTGAACTCGGCGACCACTTCCCGCATGATCTCGATCGACTCCGATACGAGCCGCTTCAGATGCTTGGGAAGCGCCGTTGCCACTGTGCTGCGGATGGCCGATTGATCATTCATGATTCACTCGACGCAACCGATACCCGAAATAAATCCCATTGGCGCGGACAGTCTTCGGCGGACCGTCACCTGCGGCCGGTGCGCCAAATTGCGTTCGAAAGCCTCACCCATCGCGGCCTTGCGGGCCTGAACATAGGCATCTCATGCCCATTCGGCAATCAAGATCGTCCCCGGGGGCCGATCGCATCCTGCGCGCAGGGCCTAGTCCCCCGGCAATGCTGGAGTGCCGCCAGATCCGGGAAATTCGTTCTTTGAATCGCCAAGGACCAGCAACTTTGTCCTGCGGCTCATTCGACCTGCCGCCGCGCGCTCGCAGCTGAGGTCGCACGGTTTGTGCCGCTGCGGCAATGATGCGCCGATCCGCAGATCTGATCGGCGATGGTTGCATCGCCGCGGCGCCGGTGAAGTCCGCTGGCGCGGCCGAGTTCGTTTACTTCAGCTCTCGATCACCTGCTTGACCGGTCTAGTGCGCTCGACGATCGCGCTCGTGCTGTGGCCGGGGACGAGATCGACGAGGATGACAGTGCCGCCGCTTTGCTCCACGATCTCCCGGCCCACCACCTCGTCGCGCTTATAGTCGGCGCCTTTGATCAGCACCGTCGGCCGCACCCGTTTGATGAGCTCGAGCGGAGTGTCTTCCGCAAAGATCACGACCAGATCAACGGCTTCCAAAGCGGCCAGCACTTCGGCGCGGTCCTCTTCCGGATTGATCGGCCGACCCTTGCCTTTGAGACGTGCGGTCGACGCGTCGCTGTTGAGACCGACTACGAGGCGGTCGCAGGCCGCGCGCGCCTCGGCCAGCAGTTTGGTGTGGCCGCGATGCAGAATGTCAAAACAGCCGTTGGTGAAGCCGATCCGCAGCCCAAGCCGGCGCCATTCGGCCAGCCGCTCGTCGAGCACCGACCAGTCGAATACGATCTTGTCCTCGGGCGCGAGCGATGCCGACGGCAGAATGCGATGCCGCAACTCGGCAAGCGAGACCGCAGCCGTTCCCCGCTTGCCGACCACGACCGCGGCCGCGGCATTGGCGGCGCGCATTGCCGCCTCGAACGGCGCATTCATCGCCAGCAGCACGGCCATGACCGCGACCACGGTATCGCCGGCGCCTGAGACGTCCCGTACCTTGACCGGATAGGCGGGAATGTGGACCGGCCGCTGCCCTTCGACGTGCAGCGTCATGCCCTCTTCGCTGCGGGTGACCAACACGGCCTCGCTCTCGACCATGCGCGCGAGCTCGGCCGCCGCAGTTGCGATTTCGGCTTCTGTTGTCACCGGCCGATGCACCGCGGCGCCCAATTCCTGGCGATTGGGCGTGATCACTGTGGCGCCCCGATAGATGCCGTAATCGTGGCCCTTGGGATCAACGATGACGGGCTTGCCGAGCTGCCGCGCCTTATCGATGATGGCGCGGATGATTTTTGGCGACAGCGCGCCCTTGGCGTAATCCGACAGGACCACGGCGCCGACTTTGGCCATCGCGGCTTCGGCATGGGCCAGCATGGCGAACTCGATTTCGGCGCTGACCGGTTGCGTCGTCTCCCAATCCGCCCGCATCAGGTGGCTCGAATGGTGTTCCGAGACAAAGCGCACCTTGCGCGTCGTGTGCCGCTTCTCATCGGTCACCAGGCGCGGCACGATCGCGTCGTCGAATCTGGCAAAGGCCTCGGTGATGGCGCGGCCGGCGTCGTCTTTGCCAATGACGCCGAGAAACAAGCAGCGCGCGCCAAGCGAGGCAATGTTGCGTGCAACATTGCCGGCGCCGCCGATCTCGACCTCGCTGCGCCCGACGGCAAGAACCGGAGTCGGCGCCTCCGGTGAAATGCGCGTGACCTCGCCGTAAACGAAGTCGTCCAGCATGAGATCGCCGACGCAGAGCACCGTCTGTCGCGATATCAGCCTGAGCGCTTCGTCAAAATCGAACATGCGCGTTGCCGCCCCCCGTTCTTGGATCATGTTCAGCGATAGCGATCGGCGCGGTCAAGATAGCGGGTCACATAAAGCTTCACCGCGGTCTCGAGCGGCGTGAAGTCCGCGTTATAGCCGGCCCGGCGCAAATTCGTCATCTCAGCCTGCGTAAAATACTGATAGCTATCGCGGATCGCAGGGGGCATGTCGACATAGTCGATCGCTGGGGCGCGGCCCAAGGCGGCGAACATTGCCGCCATCAGCTCGCGAAAGCTGCGCGCTTGGCCGGTGCCGACATTGAATATGCCCGATACCGAGGGCGTCTGCAGCAGCCAGCGGACCACGGCCGTTGCATCGTCGACATAGATGAAGTCGCGCTTCTGCTCGCCGTCGGCAATGCCGGCGCGATGCGATTTGAACAGCTGGATGGGCTTGCCCGCCCGCGCATCGTCAAAGCGCTTGGCGACGAGACTCATCATGTCGCCTTTGTGGTACTCGTTGGGGCCATAGACATTGAAGAATTTCAGCCCGGCCCATTGCGGCGGCAGATTGTTCTTGCGGGCGGCGCGATCGGCGACGGCGAGGTCGAACAGGTGCTTGCTCCAGCCGTAGAGGTTCATCGGTTTGAGCCGCTTGAGCGCACCGGGCGACCAATCGTCGGAATAGCCAGCCGCGCCGTCGCCGTAAGTCGCAGCGGAGGAGGCGTAGATGAATGGTGCTCGGTTCGACGCGCACCAATCAAATAAACGCAGCGAAAGCCGAAAATTATTTTCGATGACGGCGTCGCCGTCGGTTGCGGTCGTCGCCGAAATCGCGCCGAGATGGATGACGGCATCGAGCTTGCGCCCCTCGAGCCAGCGCGCCAGGTCTGCCGGCGGAACAAAATCGGCAAGCTGCCGGCCGGCGAGATTGCGCCATTTGCCTTCGCTGCCGAGAACGTCATTGACGGCGATATCGGATCGGCCGGCCTCGTTGAGATCGGCGACAACGTTCGAACCAACGAATCCGGCCCCGCCGGTAACCAAGAGCATGAATACCGAACCGTTTGAGGTGATGAAGGGCCCCGCTCCGCGGCTCCTGATTGCCGCAATTTTTGCCGCCGGGCAACCGTGTCGAGGGTCCTGGGTGAGCCTTGAGAATTGGCGTGCGCGAGCGCGCGACCCTGCGTCTGCGCGCCGCCTGGATCGATCTTTCCTTCGAAAAAGCAACACGATGTTTCATCAAATGGAAATCGCGTACGGAATGCTTTCATAGGGAACCGGCGCGTAGACATAATGCCGAGCGCCATATCTTGGCTCCGGCCAGCGTCAGCTTTGCGGGATCGCCGATGGAAGAGTTTTGGTCGGACATTATCGGCTCTGCCGTGGTCGTTCTATTCATAGCCGCCTGGCTTCTGGAATTGTCTTTAAATTTGACGCGAAGCGAGTGATATCTCGCCGCCGCCTCGGCGCCGCTCGCGGCTCTGGCTGGCCTTGCAGAAGATGATTGGGTCAAAACGAAATAGTGCCCGCAAGCAGCGACGGGGTATCGCGCGGCGCTCGTTCATTCGGCCCTGCATTGTTGGGTGCCGCGCGATTGGCCGGCTCACGGGACGGTGCGCAGTCGTCGCTCTGCGCGCTGCTGCGGCTCGCTTCTATTGCGGCGCGACCGCTCCGCTCGCTGTGTAGCGCCGCGGTCAGGCTATCGATCTTGGTTTGCTGAAGAATGGCATCGGCTTGCGCCGCGGCAAGCCGCTGCTGCAGTTCCTCGATGGCGTTCTGCGCTTCGGCCAATGCGGCAAGGCGCGTCTCAAAGAGATTCAACAGCGATCCGGTTGCAGCCTTGAGTGCCGCCCGCGATTGCTCGCGCTCCTGCTCGTATTTCTGCACGTCATTGATCTTCGCCTCCAGGAGGTCGAGCGCCTTACTCGCCGCCTTGCGCGCCGGCTCGGCGGCACTGCCACCTTTGTTCGCCGTCGCCTTGGCGCGCGCAAGCAGGTAGCGCTCAATGTCGCCGAGCAGGCTCTCGGCCGCCGCGGCGCGGGACGTCACGGCCTCAAGGCGGCTGCGCAGCGCATGCAAATCGTTGTGATGCAGCTGTCGCGCAGCATCGAGCGCTGACGCCAGCTTGTCGCGCTCGGCCGCGGTTGCGGCGAGCCGCGCTTTCGTCTGTTCGAGCTCGGCGCGCAAACCGTCAATTTCGGCGGCGCTTTGGCTCAAGCGCAAAAATTCCGCGACCTCCAATTCGTTGGCATCCCGCGCGGCGGCGGCGAGGCGATCCCGCTCCGTCCGCGTCGCAGCGAGGGAAGTCTGCATTGTTGCAATCTCGGCGCGCAGCGCCGCGGTCTCGGCGACGCTTTTCGCAAGGCTGCCGGCAAGGCGCTTGTTCTCGCCGCCGGCCAGATCAAGCGAGGCGTGCAGCGAACGATTCTCGTTCTCGCGATGCGCAACGTCTTCGCGCAGCGCGGCGACGCTCGCTTCGAGCTCCGCAAGCCGACTGTCCTTGGTGGCAGCCTCTGCCGCAAGCCGGCGCACCCGCTCGTCGAGCAGCGCGACGACTGCGGTTTTTCTGGCCAGCAGATTTTTGACGGTGGCAAGCTCAACATGAGGAGCAGGACTTCCTGATACAGCGCTGACATGCCGCCCGGGATCGGCGACCCGGTTCGGCGATTGGTCGGTGTCGGGCGGCAGCCCGGCGACGGCAGCGCCGTCGCCTGCGGCTTGTGGCTCTTGCGGCTTCCCCGCTGCGGATATGCGACGGCCGGATGCGCGGGAATGTTTTGCGCCCAGCAATGCAGGGCGCTGTCGGGCCTGATCGGCGACCACCACCGCGGCCAGCCCCACCGCCTTATGGGTCAGCGCAAGGTGGTCGGCCTGCCTCTGCCAGCCGTCGTGTTGCACCGCTAGTCCGGTGAAAGCCAAGAGAGGAAGCCCTGTGAGCCGCTTTGTGCTTACGCGCAAAGTGGAGGCCACATGGTTAACGATCGGTTAATCCGGCCTTCGCCAGCTCAAACGAGCCAGCCGGCCGCCACCCCGAGCAGGATCACAAGCCCAAGCAAGAACCGGTAGATCACAAACGGCCAGCTCGAGAAGTTCTCCAGAATCCGCATTAAGCCCCAGATCGCAAAGAAGGCCGACACGGCGGCGACCGCGATGCCGACAAACAGGACGCTCCAGGCATAGGCGTCGATATGGATCTTATGCAGTTCCCAGATCTCCTTCAGGCCGGCCAGCGCAATGGCCGGCAGGCCAAGCAGAAAGGAAAGGCGGGCCGCCTCCTCGCGCGCAAAGCCGAGCGCCAGCGCCGCTGTCAAGGTCGAGCCGGAGCGCGACACGCCGGGAACGAGCGCGCCGACCTGGGCAATGCCGACCAGAAGCGCGTCGATCAACGTTGCGTCCTTGATCGTGCGCCGATGCCGCGCCCATAATTCGGCGAGCGCCAGCAGCGCCGCCATCACCAGACAGGCCCAGCCGATGACGCTGACGGCGCGCAGCGGCGAGTTGCAGGTATTGAGCGTTTTCGACAGCGCCACGCCGGCGATGATGATCGGGATCGTGGCGATCACGATCCACAGCGCAAATTGAAACGAGCGATCGCGGAATTGGCCGCGTAGCGTCGCCGCGATGGAGTTGACCGCGAGGTCGCGCACGTCACTCCAGAAATAGCTGACAACCGCGGCCAAAGCGGCAAGCTGCATGGCGGCCGAAAACGCCGAGCCCGGATCTTGCCAGCCGAGCACGGCGGGCACGAGCCGCATATGGGCGGTCGAGGAGATCGGCAGGAGTTCGGTGATGCCCTGGACTACGCCGAGGATGGCGACCTTGAAGTAGCCCAAGGCCACGAAGCCGGTATCGATGCCGTCGGTGCACGCATTGGCCATGGTCACGTCTCTTCGGTCACATCTCTGTCGCGGGAATGGCGTGGCGAGAATGGATGGCTGTTCTAGCAGGACCCTCCGTAAAGGAAAGCGGATGAAATCGGCAGAAGTTTGCATCGGCCGCGTCGTGCACATCTCGTGTCCGCGCATGCTTGCATTCTGTTGCAGCTGCATTTCAGGCGGACAGGCGGTCGAAACGGGTTGTGGGGAGTGGTGAGCGCGCGTTTATGGTTCAGCTCCGGCACGCTGATTGACGAGAATATGCCGGGTGGCTTCGTTGGAAAAGACGAAGCAGGTTGCCGATCCGTCACTCGCGGTCGCCCGCTTATTGGCGTTGCGGATTGCAATTCGGACGGTCAGCCGAAGACATCGCTGACATTCGAGATTTTGCCGGTCTGCAGCGTATCATAACCGGGAATATCGCGAACCTGCTTCGCGAACTCTTGCGACTTGAGGCTTGCCACAATGGCTTCAACGTCGGCGCGCTCAAAGGTCTCGCGCTTGCCGAGCAGATAATAGTCTTCGACGAATAGCGGAATGAAATCGAGCCTCAGCCGCCGCGCCGCTGCTTCTATGCCGATGCCGACATCGGCGACCCCGCTCGCGATCGCAGCGGCGACGGCAAGATGCGTGTATTCTTCGGTGTAGTAACCGTTGATTTCGCTCGGCTCGATATTTTGCTCCTGGAGCATCCGCTGCAGTGCGAGATGCGTGCCGGAGCCGCGCTGGCGGTTGATGAAGCGTGCGCCCTTGGACGAGACATCCTTCAGCGTGTAAAGGCCAAGCGGATTACCCCTTGGAACGAGCAGCCCTTGGTTGCGGCGCACGAAGTGAACGACGCGTTGTGCACGCGGCTTGAGCCACGGTTCGTATTTGCGCAGGATTTCGCGGCCGAGCGCTCCTTCGGGAATATGGAAGCCCGCCAGCTCGCAGCGATTTTTGCAAAGCGCCACCACGCTTTCAAGGCTGCCGACAAAACGCACATCGAGCTTCGGTCCAGGCCGCGTGCGCAGGAATTCACGCAGCTCGGCGAGCACCAGGTCGTGGCTTGCAAACATGGTCAACGCCGGATTCGCCTCTTTGAGGATGGCCCTGAGCTGTTGTTCGACCTCGGAGGCTGCGCTTTCCAAATGCGGCGTGAGCCGCGCGTTGATGCGCTCGCGCAGCCACAGGAGCTTTTCCCCCAACTCGGTAAGCTTGGTGCCCCGACCTTGCTGCTTGCTGACGAGCGGCTGGCTCATCCGCTCGGACCACGCCGTAATCAGCCCCCAGGCCTGGCGATAGGGCATACCGACCTGTTGGGTCGCGTCGGTCAGTTTGCCGGTGTTCTTGATCGCCTCGAGCAGCGCGAAAAGCTCGGGGTCGATCGGTTTCCGTGGCTGGCGCCCGGCTTTCCAGACCAGATCGAGGTCGAGTGTGGGACGCGGATCGATCATATGCGCATATCGACATATTGAAGGCGTGGCTCATTTTCCGACATTATACAACAAGCCTTCGGTGATATATGTCTAATTGCGCATATTAAGCGAATCCCCGAGGGCAGGGAGATCTGCCGTGCCCTCCTACGCATCCTGGGATGCCGAAACAGCCCGCGCGATTATCGTCGACAGGCGGGCACTGCCCGGAGCGCTGCTGCCGATCCTCCAGGCCTTGCAGGATGAGTTCGGTTATATCGACCGCGAAGCTGAGCCGCTGATCGCCGACATATTGAATCTCTCGCGCGCAGAGGTGCATGGCGTTCTAACTTTCTATCATGACTTCCGGCAGAAGCCGGCCGGGCGCCACGTGCTCAAACTGTGTCGCGCGGAGTCCTGTCAGGCGCGCGGCAGTGACGCGCTTGGGAGACACGCCGCGGCCACACTCGGCATTGACTTCGGCGGCACCACTGCTGACGGCAGCGTGACCCTTGAGCCGGTCTATTGCCTCGGCCTGTGTTCCGTCTCGCCAGCGGCCATGTTCGACGGCAAGGTCGTGGGACGGCTTGACGAAAACAAACTCGACATGCTGCTCGCGGAGACCAACCGATGAGCGGCCTTCGCATCTTCGTACCGGGCGACGCCGCCGCCGTTGCAGTCGGCGCCGACGCGGTAGCCGACGCGATCAGGATTGCCGCGGAGCGCAGCGGGATTCAACTCGACATGGTACGCAACGGTTCGCGCGGTTTGCATTGGCTCGAACCGATGGTTGAGGCTGCGACGACCAAAGGTAGAATTGCCTATGGTCCGGTCTCCGCAGCTGACGCCGCGGACATTTTGAAGGCGGCTGCTGCGGACGGTGGCGCCCATCAACGCCGCCTCGGCAGCCCGGAAGAGTTACCGTTTCTCAAAAAGCAGACGCGGCTGACCTTCGCGCGATGCGGCATCGTCGATCCGCGCTCGCTGGACGACTACCGCGCGCACGGCGGTTACAAGGGGCTTGCGCGCGCGCTGACGATGCCAGCCGCCGCCGTGATCGAAGAGGTGACACAATCGGGCTTGCGCGGGCGCGGCGGCGCAGGCTTTCCGACCGGCATCAAATGGAAGACCGTGGCGGATACGGCGGCCGATCAGAAATACATTATCTGCAATGCCGACGAGGGCGATAGCGGCACCTTTGCCGACCGCATGATCATAGAGGGTGATCCCTTCGTACTGATCGAAGGGATGACAATCGCCGGCATCGCGGTCGGTGCGACGCAAGGCTACGTCTACATCCGCTCCGAGTATCCGCACGCCGTCGCCGTCCTCACCGATGCCATCACCGCCGCCCGCGAGAGTGGAATGCTGGGCAAGGGCGTAGCCGGTTCGGTGCACGCCTTCGATCTTGAGGTGCGGGTCGGGGCCGGCGCCTATGTCTGCGGCGAAGAGACGGCGCTGCTCGACAGTCTCGAAGGCAAGCGCGGCATGGTGCGCGCCAAGCCGCCGCTACCCGCGCACAGGGGCCTGTTCGGCAAACCGACCGTGATCAACAACGTGCTGTCGCTCGCGACGGTGCCAGTTATCCTGGAGAAAGGCGCCGCGTTTTACAGAGATTTCGGCATCGGCAAATCGCGCGGCACCATGCCGATCCAGCTTGCGGGCAATATCAGATATCCCGGACTTTACGAGACGGCGTTCGGCGTCACGCTCGGCGAACTGGTCGAGGACATTGGTGGTGGCACGGCCACAGGGCGCCCGGCCCGCGCGGTGCAGGTCGGCGGTCCGCTCGGCGCTTATTTTCCGCGCGCGCTGTTCAACGTGCCGTTCGACTACGAGGCCTTCGCCAAGGCCGATGGGCTGATCGGCCACGGCGGCATCGTGGTGTTCGACGACACCGTCGACATGGCGAAGCAGGCGCGCTTCGCCATGGAGTTCTGCGCTGTCGAATCCTGTGGCAAGTGCACGCCGTGCCGGATCGGCTCGACGCGCGGCGTCGAGGTGATCGACCGCATCATCGCCGATCGCGACCGTGCCGCGAATACGGCGCTGCTCGAAGACCTCTGCCACACCATGAAGTTCGGCTCGCTCTGCGCGCTCGGCGGCTTCACGCCCTATCCGGTCATGAGCGCGCTCACCCATTTTCCCGAGGACTTCGGCGCGCCGCCGCGCTTGAGGGCTGCGGAATAAGGAGACTTGCCATGTCGTTCGTCCACGAAATCGACTACGGCACGCCCAAATCGAAATCCGAAAAGACCGTCACGCTCACCGTCGACGGCAAACAGGTGACGGCGCCCGAGGGCACGTCGATCATGCGGGCCGCGATGGAGGCGGGCATCGAAATCCCGAAGCTCTGCGCCACCGACATGCTGGAGGCGTTCGGCTCCTGCCGGCTCTGCCTTGTTGAGATCGAGGGGCGCAATGGCACGCCTGCCTCCTGCACCACCCCGGTCGCACCCGGCATCGTCGTCCATACAAAAACTGAGCGGATCGAGCTTATCCGCAAGGGTGTGATGGAGCTTTACGCTTCCGACTATTCGCTCGCGTCGCTCGATCGCAGCACCAAAGAGAGCAAGTACGCCGCGTTACTTGATATCGCCGAGGCGGTTGGTCTCAAAGAGGTGCGCTATGGTTTCGACGGCGCGCGCCATCCCAATGCCGGTATCGATGCGTCGAACCCCTATTTCGTCTATGACCCGGCAAAGTGCATCGTCTGCTCGCGCTGCGTGCGCGCCTGCGAGGAGGTGCAGGGTACCTTCGCGCTGACAATCTCGGGCCGTGGCTTTGATTCCATCGTCTCGGCCGGCATGAACGAACCGTTCCTCGAATCGGAATGCGTCTCCTGCGGCGCCTGCGTGCAGGCCTGTCCGACCGGTTCGCTGATCGAGAAGAGCGTGCTCGCTGCCCAGACGACCGAGAAACCCGCCGATCGTTCGCTGGTGACGACCTGTGCCTATTGCGGTGTCGGCTGCTCTTTCAAGGCCGAGATGCGCGGCGACGAGGTGGTCCGCATGGTGCCGTACAAGGACGGCAAGGCCAACCGTGGCCATTCCTGCGTGAAGGGCCGCTTCGCCTGGGGCTACGCCAACCACAAGGAGCGGATCCTAAAGCCCATGGTGCGGGAGACGATCAGCGAACCGTGGCGTGAGGTGTCGTGGGAGGAGGCGATCACCCGGGTGGCCTCCGAGTTCAAGCGTATACAGAAAACCTACGGCCGGGAGTCCATCGGCGGCATCACATCGTCGCGTTGCACCGACGAAGAAACCTTCCTCGTGCAGAAGCTGGTGCGCGCCGGCTTTGGCGTCAACAACGTCGATACCTGCGCTCGCGTCTGCCATTCGCCGACGGGCTATGGGCTCGCCAACACTTTCGGCACCTCGGCCGGCACCCAAGATTTCGACTCCGTCGAGCACGCCGACGTTGTTATCCTGATCGGCGCCAATCCCACCGATGCCCATCCGGTGTTCGCCTCGCGGCTAAAGAGGCGGCTGCGCCAGGGGGCCAAGCTGATCGTAATCGATCCGCGCGCGATCGACCTCGTACGCACCCCGCATGTCGAGGCCGCCTATCATCTACCGCTGCTACCCGGCACCAACGTTGCCATGCTGACGGCGCTGGCGCATGTCATTGTTACCGAGGGACTGGTGAACGAGCAGTTCGTGCGCGAGCGCTGCGAATGGGATGCGTTCAAGCATTGGGCGGAGTTCGCCGCCGATCGGAAGAACAGCCCCGAGGCGGTCGCCAAGATCACCGGCGTGCCAGCCGAGCACATTCGGCAAGCGGCGCGCCTCTACGCCACCGGCGGCAATGGTGCGATCTACTACGGGCTCGGCGTGACCGAACACAGCCAGGGCTCGACGGCGGTGATAGCCATCGCCAACCTTGCCATGGCGACCGGCAATATCGGTCGACCCGGCGTCGGCGTGAACCCGCTGCGCGGCCAGAACAATGTGCAGGGCTCCTGCGACATGGGCTCGTTTCCGCATGAGTTGTCCGGCTACCGGCATATCTCGACCGACTCCGTCCGCCACATGTTCGAAATCGATTGGGGTGTGGAGCTCGACAAGGAGCCGGGCCTGCGCATCCCGAATATGCTCGACGCGGCGGTCGACGGCACGTTCAAGGGCATCTACATCCAGGGCGAGGACATCCTGCAATCGGACCCGGACACCAAGCACGTTGCCGCGGGCCTTGCGGCGATGGAGTGCGTCGTGGTCCAGGACCTGTTCCTGAACGAGACTGCCAATTACGCTCACGTGTTCCTGCCGGGCTCTACCTTTCTCGAAAAGAACGGCACCTTTATCAACGCCGAGCGCCGCATCCAGCTCGTGCGCAAGGTAATGGAGCCGAAGAATGGCTACGAGGACTGGCAGATCACCTGCATGATCAGCAACGCCATGGGCTATCCGATGCACTACAGCCATCCTTCGGAAATCATGGACGAGATCGCGCGGCTGACACCGACCTTTGCCGGCGTGTCGTTCAAGCTTCTGGAGGAGGTCGGCTCGGTGCAGTGGCCCTGCAACGAGAGGGCGCCATTGGGTACGCCGGTCATGCATATTGGTCAGTTCGTGCGTGGCAAAGGCAGATTCCTGATCACCGAATATGTCGCGACCGACGAGAGGACCGGGCCGCGTTTCCCGCTCTTGCTCACCACCGGACGCATCCTCTCGCAGTACAATGTCGGTGCGCAGACGCGGCGAACCCAAAACACTATTTGGCATGAGGAGGATCGCCTCGAAATCCATCCGCACGATGCGGAAGAACGCGGCGTCCGCGACGGCGACTGGGTCAAGCTCGCGAGCCGCTCCGGCGAGACGACATTACGGGCACGGATCACGGAGCGCGTGGCGCCGGGCGTCGTCTATACGACGTTCCATCACCCGAATACCCAGGCGAATGTGGTCACCACGGACTTTTCGGATTGGGCGACCAACTGCCCCGAGTATAAGGTGACGGCGGTGCAGGTTTCGCCGTCGAACGGCCCGTCGCAATGGCAGGAGGAGTACGAGAGTCTGACCCGCCGGAGTCGGCGGATCGTTCCTGCCGGGGCCGCGGAGTAAGCCTTGCTCGATCCAACCCGACCCGTCGAGCGGATGTGTTGGCGCGCCGGTGGACGCGCCCGGGGCGAGCGTACGATTCCGGAAGAGACGGCGGTAGCCTTCACCTATAACGGCTCATCCTATGCGGTGATGATGGCGACGCCGCAAGACTTTGAAGATTTTGCCGTTGGCTTCAGTCTGACCGAGGGCATTATTCAATCGCCCGCCGAGATCGAGTCGCTTGACATCGTCGAGGAGTCGATTGGCGTCGAGCTGCGGATGCGATTGATCGAGCCGCATGCCACGGCGTTCCGCGAACGGCGCCGCTATCTCGCCGGTCCGACGGGTTGCGGCCTGTGCGGCATCGAAACGTTGACCGAAGCCATGCGGACGCCCAACGCGGTCGTCGACGACTCGACCTTCACGCCCAAAGAGATCATGACGGCACTCGATGCGCTTCCTGGTCTGCAAGCCATCAACGAGATCACGCACGCCGTGCACGGCGCGGCGTTCTATCGCCGGGGCCAGGGGCTGGTGGCGTTGCGCGAAGATATCGGCCGCCACAACGCCCTGGACAAGCTTGCGGGTGCACTGGGAAGGAACGGCATGCGCGGTCATGGCGGTATCTGCATTCTCACCAGCCGACTGTCGGTGGAGCTCGTCCAGAAGGCGGCAGCGATCGGCATCCCGGTTCTGGTTGCCGTATCCGCCCCGACAGCGCTTGCGGTTCGCACGGCCGAGGCTTCCAGCATCACGCTCGTCGCGATCGCCCGCAAGGACGGCTTTGAAATCTTCACCAAACCGCAGCGCATCCAGGAACGACACGCCGCACATGTCCTCGTCTAACCTCATTTCGCACAGCACCACCACCGACAACAAGCTGGTCTACATGGCCAACCAGATCGGCACATTTTTCAAATCGCAGGATATGGACACGGCGTCGGCCAGAATCGCCGAGCATATCGTCAAGTTCTGGGACCCGCGCATGCGCCGGGCGATTGTCGCCTATCTCGATGCCGGCGGTGCCGGTCTCGATCCGGCGGCACGGCAGGCCGTCGAATCGCTGCGACCGCGGTTATAGCGTGGCTCGGACGAAGGACCGGCCTGGACGCCGCTGTCGCTTTCTAACCTGAACAGGACCTCCTCCGTGCGGCCCATGGCGTTTCGTGGGGGCCGCACCGCGTGGTGCCCAGGAGAGGACTCGAACCTCCACGCCTCGCGGCGCTAGTACCTGAAACTAGTGCGTCTACCAATTCCGCCACCTGGGCAGTGCGGACTTCGTCGGTGCCGGATAGGTACGGAGCGGTCACCGCCTTGTCAATCAACCGCCTGTTAAGTTCGGCCGGCCGGGCGGCATTCCGAAAAGAGCCAGTAGATCAGGCGTCTGCCATCTCCTATGCCTGCCCATCCTCATATCCGCCATCCCCTATACAGAAGAAAGCCGATCAGCTATCTCGCGGCCAATGAGCACGAAGAGCAAGCTTGAGACGCTCGTCACCGTATTCGGCGGCTCCGGCTTTGTGGGCCGCCATGTGGTACGGGCGCTGGCGTATCGCGGCTATCGCATCCGCGTCGCGGTGCGCCGTCCCGAGCTCGCCGGCTTTCTGCAGCCGCTCGGCCGGGTCGGCCAGATCCATGCGGTCCAGGCCAATCTGCGCTATCCGGATTCGGTCGCGGCGGCGCTGCGCGACACCGATATTGCCGTCAATCTTGTCGGCATCCTGTTCGAGCGCGGCCGGCAGCGCTTCGACGCCGTGATGACGGAGGGCGCGGAAACACTCGCCAGGGCGGCGGTCGCGGCCGACGCTCCATTGGTCCATGTCTCCGCGGTCGGCGCCGACCCGAATGCCACCTCGCATTATGCGCGTGCCAAGGCCGAGGGCGAGCAGCGCGTGCTTGCCGCGCACCGCGACGCCATCATCATGCGGCCGTCGATCGTATTCGGCCCGGAGGACAGCTTCTTCAATCGCTTCGCCGCCATGTCGCGATTGTCGCCGGCACTGCCGCTGCCCGGCGGCGGTCACACCCGCATGCAACCGGTCTTCGCCGGCAATGTCGGTGAGGCGATCGCGCGTGCGGTCGACGGCGACCTGCAAGCCGGCGCGGTCTACGAACTTGGCGGGCCGGCCGTATACACGTTCAAGGAATTGATGCAGTTTGTCCTCGCCACGATCGGGCGCCGCCGCTTGCTCTTGTCGCTGCCGTTCGCCTTGATGAAATTGCAAGGAAGCGTCCTGCAGTTTTTGCCGAAGCCGCCGATTACCCCGGATCAGGTCGAATTGCTCAAGCGCGACAATGTCGTGTCTGATGAGGCGAAGCGCGACGGCCGTACTTTGGAAGGAATCGGCATCATCCCCGAGTCGATCGAGGCCATCGTCCCAACCTATCTCTGGCGTTTCCGCAAGACCGGCCAATTCCGTCCACACACGGCGGAACGCGGCTCCTGAGGCCGCAAAATCGGCTTTCTTCCTTGCAGTTGCCACAATCGGCACCGGCGTGCCGCGTTTTGACCTGCGCGCGCGATTCAGGCAAGTCTCGCTGCGGCATGCTGACGCTGTTCCATCATCCGATCTGCCCGCATTCGCGCTTCGTGCGGCTGGTGCTCGAAGAATACGGCCAGCCGGTGCGGCTGGTCGAAGAAAGAGTTTGGGAGCGTCGCGAAGAGTTTCTGACCCTCAATCCGGCCGGGACCACGCCGGTGCTGGTGGCGGAAGGCGCTCCGCCGGTCGCCGGCGCCGCCGTCGCCGCCGAATATATCGACGAGACCCTCGGCGGCACCGCGGGCGATGCGCGTCTGTTGCCGGGCGAGCCCAATGCACGCATCGAAGTGCGGCGCCTGATGAACTGGTTCAACGAAAAATTCTTCGAGGAGGTCTCGGGCGCACTGGTCATGGAGCGCGTCTATAAGCGCTACATCCCTTACAACAATGGCGGCGGCTCGCCGGACACCGAGACGCTGCGTGCTGCAAAAGCCAATATCAAGTACCATCTAGCCTATATCGGCTGGCTCATTCGCGCGCGCGATTGGCTGGCCGGCGACAATTTAAGCTATGCCGATCTGGCGGCGGCCGCGCATCTGTCCGCCGTCGATTATCTGGGCGATGTGCCGTGGGACGCAGACGAGACAGCGAAGAACTGGTACGCGAGGATAAAGTCGCGGCCCTCGTTCCGCGCGCTGCTCCTCGAGACGCTGCCGGGGCTTCCGCCGTCGGCGAGTTACGGCGATCTCGATTTCTGACTCCAGCAGCGCTCAAAGCCGAGCTGATCGACGCCGCGCACGCCCACGGCTTCGATGCCGTCGGCGTCGTCCGGCCGACAGCCATTCCGCTGGCCGCCGAGCGGTTGCGCGCCTTTCTTGCCGAGGGTGCCCATGGCGACATGGCGTGGCTTGCGGCGCATGCCGAACGGCGCGGCGATCCGCGCGCGATCTGGCGTGAGGTACGCTCGATCATCATGCTCGGCATGAATTACGGGCCAGACGAGGATCCGCTGGCGATCCTGGGGCAGCGCACGCGCGGCGACATTTCGGTTTATGCGCGCGGCGACGATTATCACGACGTCATCAAGCCGCGGCTGAAGAGTCTCGGTCGTTGGCTCATCGAGCGCGCCGGCGGCGACATCAAGGTGTTTGTTGATACTGCAGCGGTGATGGAAAAGCCGCTTGCCGCGGCTGCCGGCCTGGGCTGGCAGGGCAAGCATACCAATCTGGTGTCGCGGCAATTCGGCTCGTGGCTGTTTCTTGGTGCGATTTTCACCACGCTGGATCTGCCGTCCGATGCGGCGGAGGCGGACCATTGCGGCAATTGCCATGCCTGTCTCGATGTCTGTCCGACCGCGGCGTTCCCGGCACCGTATCGTTTGGATGCGCGCCGGTGCATTTCTTATCTCACCATTGAGCACAAAGGCCCGATTGCGCGCGAGCTGCGGCCGCTCATTGGCAATCGCATCTATGGCTGCG
Organism: Hyphomicrobiaceae bacterium; assembly: GCA_021324465.1. Lineage (GTDB taxonomy): Bacteria > Pseudomonadota > Alphaproteobacteria > Rhizobiales > Xanthobacteraceae > BOG-931. The sequence continues at coordinate 11,402 of JAJPJB010000084.1, read as the reverse complement.
ATGACTGCCTTGCGGTCTGTCCCTGGAACAAATTTGCCGCGGCGGGCCGCGAGATGAGACTTGGCGCGCGCGCGGAATTGCGCGCGCCACGTCTGGCCGATCTGGCGCGGCTCGACGATGCGGCATTTCGCGTGCTGTTCGCCAGGAGTCCGGTCAAGCGCATCGGGCGCGACCGCTTTGTCCGCAATGTGCTGATCGCGATCGGCAATTCTGATGATGGCACGCTTGCCGAGCAGGCCGAGCAGTTGTTGGACGATGCCTCGCCGCTGGTGCGCGGCGCGGCGATCTGGGCGCTCGGGCGGCTTGATCATGCGCGTGTGCAGCGCGCCGCCGCAATCCGTGCCGGGCGCGAAAGCGAGCCCGAAGTCGTCGCCGAATGGGCCGCGGCGTGTGAGCCTTAAGCGATGGCCACGCTCATTTGTTTTGGCTTTGGTTATTGCGCGGAGCATTTCGTGGCGGCATTTGGCGGGAAATTCGAGCGCATCATCGGCACCGTGCGCTCCCCTGAACGCGCCGCAGTCTTGAACGCCTTTGAGGGCGGGCGCCTTCAGGCTGTCGTGTTCGACGGAATGCGGCCTGAGCCTGAATTGACATCGGCAATTGTCGACGCGAATTATGTCCTCGTATCCGTGCCGCCGGGCGAAATCGGCGACCCTGTGCTTGCCGCCTACGGCCAAGCGCTGGGCCGCGCCGGCAACTTGCGCGCCGTCGCCTACCTTTCGACCATCGGCGTCTATGGCGATCGCAACGGCGAATGGATCGGCGAGCAGACGCCGGCAAGCCCGCAATCATCGCGTGCGCGGCAGCGGCTTGCGGCCGAGCGCGCCTGGCAGCGCCTCGGCGAGGCAAGCGGCGCGAGCGTTGCGGTGCTGCGGCTCGCCGGTATCTATGGGCCGGGGCGGAACGCGCTGATGCAGATCGCGCGCGGCAAGGCCCGCCGCATCGTCAAGCCCGGACAGATTTTCAATCGCATCCATGTCGCCGATATTGCCCAGGTGATTGATGCTGCGTTCACGCGCGGTGCGTCGGGCATTTTCAATGTCGCGGACGATGAGCCCTCGGCGCCGGCCGATCCCGTCGTCTTTGCCGCGCAATTGCTTGGCGTCGCGGCGCCGCCGGAAATTTCATTCGAGGTGGCCGCCGCCGCAATGTCGCCGCTGGCGCTGAGCTTCTGGCAGGAATGCCGGCGCGTGAAGAACGACAAGCTCAAGCGCGAGCTCGGGGTGACGCTGCGCTATCCGACATTTCGCGAAGGCTTGCGGGCGTTATTCGAAGAGAAGCCCTAGGGTGGGCTCCGCCTGTTGCGGTCGGGCCGCATGGGCAAAATCGCGCGACGCGGTGGCCGCGCTCTTTGCCGCAAAAGGCGATTTTGCCCGTCCTAAATCAATGCAGACTGGGCCCTTTAAGAAACCGATTGCGTTCGCTCGACTTCACCCGCAGGTCCATGGTCTCGCCGTCGCGATAGATGGTGAGCGGAATTTCTACGCCGGCCTGGCCCTGCTCCCAGATGCGGCGGAAGAAGCCGGCGAGGTCGCGCACATCGCGGCCGGCAACTGAAAGGACAATATCGCCGGTGCGGATGTCGGCCGTTTTCGCCGGCCCGCGGTCGGCTAGGCCGACGATAACCAGCCGATTTTCGACTTCGGTGGCATAAAGGCCGAGCCACGGTCGCGCCGGCCGATTGCGCCGGCCGAATTTCACCAGATCCTCGACAATTGGTTTCAACAGGTCGATCGGCACCATCATATTGATGTTCTGCGTCTGGCCCCGTTCGACGGCCTGCTGCAATTGCAGCGAGCCAATGCCGATCAGATCGCCGGCGGGGCCGATCAGCGCGGTGCCGCCCCAGTTCGGATGGGCCGGTGCGGTGAAGATCGCCTCGTCGAGCACATATTCCCAGTAGCCGGCGAATTCCTGTTTGGCGACAATGCGGGCGGCGACCGAGCGCTGCCGTCCGCCGGCGCCGCCGACAACGACGCGCTCGCCGATCGTGGCCGTGCTGGAGTGCCCGATCGGCAGCGCCGGCACATCGAGCTTGGCGAGCACCTGGACCAGACCAAAGCCGGTCTCCTGATCGAAGCCCAGAACATGTCCGGGCACCGAGCGGCCGTCATTGAGCGTGATCCAGATCGTGTCAGCTTCGGTGATGAGATAGCCGATGGTGAGCACGAGCCCGTTGCCGCGAATGAAAACGCCATTGCCGGCGCGTTCGGTCCCGAGCGTCTCGGCCGTGAATGCGTCCTGTGGCACGCTCGCCCGCAGCGCGACCACCGCGGACAGAGCCTCGTCGAGATCGTAGTCGTAGTCCTCCGGCTTCGGCTGTACGGAGACCGGCACCTTCCAGTCGCTCACCGACGGCATCGGATTTGTCCCTCGTTTCGTCCGCGTTATCTGCCTGCCGCCCAATTATCTGTGTCCATCCGGCCGCGGATCAAGGCTGCCGGCAAGCCCCTTACTTCGCAGTTGCGCCGCCGCGCCACAGACTCGCGTGCAAAGATATTTCCTGGCCCGGCTCGCGTCACCAGCCCGCCCGCGCCAAATTGATTCGACGACCCGACGCGCTTGATGCGCACTGCAACGCAGGCCTCCGCGTCAGCGCAACATCGACTCATCGACGCTTCCGTGCATTTTTAGCACGGACAGCGTCGCGCTGCTCCATGAGCGGGGAGAGAGGTTCGCCGGTCAACGGCCCGCTGGCGGCGCGCCGTCACTTGCCTTGCGTGGCAGCTTGGCCTTGCAAGGCGTCGAGCTTCTTCTCGAGCTCGGGCAGGCTCGCCACCAAGGCGCAATTGGCCTTGTCGGTCAGCGCCTGTTTCTTCACCTGCTCCCAGCGCGCATCGGCGTCCGCTTCGCTCCACGGCCGTTTGGTTTCGGGGTTGAAGACGTGTGCCGCAGCAAGGCTGGTCAAGGAGCGGTGATACTCTTCGAGATTGAGCACGCGGTCGCGCTGCTGCAGATAAAAATTCGAGCCGTCGAGCTCGGCGCAGTGACGCAAGCCGCGTGAGAATGTCTGCTGCGCCATTTTCGCGTCGAAGATCTTGCCCTTGAGCTCACCGATCTCCGGGCTCTGCGCGAGAGCCGGGCCGAAAGCGCCCAGTAGGACGGCGCCCGAAAAAAGAGCAGTTGCCGGAGACAGTCCTGAACAGATGCACGCCATGGTCTTGCCCCCACGAGCCAGCGGCCGCGGCGACGCTCTCAGGACGGAGAGAAGGGTCACGACCGACATTTTCCCGGGCCTCATCTCAATTAACACATGTCCGGCGCGGCCAAACAAGCCAAGCCTTCACCAGCTGTTCACTATCGCGGCGGAACTCGCCCGCCGGCGGCCGGACTGGCGCCCGAGACCTCCTCGTTATGCCTTGTTCTGGCCAAATGTCGCGCGCAAAACAGGCGAGGAACGAGGGGTCGGGGGTTCGTCTTGCGTCCCATACTTTGCGCTATGGTGGCTCTGTCCACTGTGACTTCGGTCCTTGCCGGCGCGCTCGGCGGTGCCGCCGCGCAATATTATCCAGTGCCCGCCGGAGCTTACCCGCCGCCTCCGCCTCCACCCTATGCCGGCCATCCGGTCTATCGCGCCCCTGACGGCACCCCGCTGCAAGAGGATGCCTACGGCCGCCTCTATGCGCCGCAGCCGATGCCGGTGGAGGAAAATGGGCAGGCCTACGGTCGGCCGCCTGCCGACATCGTCGGCGCCCCCGATGTCACCGGCTCGACCCGCAGCCAAGCGGCTCCCGCGCCGCAAGCGCAGCCGCAGGGTGGTACGGTCGTCGCCGCCTTGCCGCCCGACGTGCAACCCGAACAGGGCCCGGCCAAGGAATTGCCGCCGCAGTTCCGCCGCCAGATTGTCGACTATACGACAATTGAGCCCGCCGGAACGATCATCATTGATACGCCGCACACCTACCTCTACCTCGTGCTCGGCAACGGCAAAGCGCTGCGTTACGGCATCGGCGTCGGCCGCGAAGGCTTTACGTGGTCCGGCACCGAGCGCATCAGCCGCATGAAGGAATGGCCGGACTGGTTTCCGCCAAAGGAAATGATCGAGCGCCAACCCTATCTGCCGCGCTTCATGGCGGGCGGTGAAACCAATCCGCTCGGCGCCCGCGCCATGTATCTGGGCAATACGCTCTATCGCATTCACGGCACCAATCAGCCGTCCACCATCGGCAGCTTCGTGTCCTCGGGCTGTATCCGGCTCACCAACGAAGACGTCGAGGACCTCTACAGCCGAGTGAGTGTCGGCACGCGCGTGGTCGTCTTGCCGGGCGCGCAGACCAGCGCCTCGGCTGTGCAAGCGCCGGTCGCGCGCTGAATCCGCAGGCGGCGTTCTATCCCCATCACGGTGGTGCACGATTGTCACAACGGGTGGCGCAAGTCGCTTCCGCCCGTTGCGCGAATCATTTTTGTGATTGATTTTTCAACGACTCAGCTAATGTCGGGATTGCAACCTGCGGGTCCAAAGCCGCGCTGGCCGGGCGCTGCTGACTGCTGATCACGTCGGCGCGGTGGCACGGATAAAAAGCGGTGATCTGAATCCGCCCTCGCGACGATCTGAGCCCAGTGCCGCGTGCTTCGCCTTGGATTAGCGCACGGGCGTGCTGCGAGGTGGAATGTTCCCCAGCGTCCGATTGATGATCGTGGCGATGTCGGCTTCGTTGCTTGCCGTCGTCTGCGGCATGACCTTGTTCATGGGTCTGTTCGCGGCCTTCAGCATCGCGCACGAGCCGTTCTCGGCGTTGCCGACGGGCAAACCGCCGCTGCAGCTTGCGCTGGAAGAGGCATCGACGCCGAGCGACGTCAGGCCGGCGCCATTCGGCACGCGCTTTCAGGTGAAACCTGCACCGGGGTCCGGCGCAAAGATAACGCCGGTCGCACCCGATCATGGGCCGGCGCTGCAATCCCCGCCGCAGCCCGGCTCACGGGCCGACACGACCGCAGCCTTGGATCGCCAAACTGAGCCGGTCCCGCCGTCGCCAAAGCCTGATGCGCCGCAAAGCGCGACGCCCGAAACGACGCCGAGGGCAGCGCCCCCAGTGACGCTAAATGCGATACCCGAAACGACGCCGAGCGCAGCGCCCGGTGCGACGCCGAGTGCGATACCTGAAACTGCGCCAAGCGCAGCACTCGAAGCGACGCAGGGTGCGACACCTGAAGTCACCCGAAACGCAGCACCTGAAGCGACGCAAAGCGCACCTCGGACGGAACAGGACCCGCCACCTGAGACGACGCGGATTCCTGCAAAAGCAACGTCCACTGACGTGGGCACCGACGCCCTTGCTGCGGACGATGTGCCGCAAGCGGGCGGGGCTAAGGTCGAGGCCGGCAAAGGCGGTGCGCCCGGTGCGATTGCCGCCTCGTCGCCGCCGGCGATGCCGCCGTCGGCTCCGGCAAGTGGCTTGGAGGCGGTCCAGAACATTCAGAACATACAACGGGACGAACAGATCGCTCGCCAGGCCGACAATCCCGCAAGCACCAGCACGGCTCCGCCGAAGCCCCGGGCGGAAGCGTCGCGCAAGGTCAAAACGCCGCGCAGAGTCGCGATCAAGCCCCGTCCCGCGCGCAAGCCGCGGGCGAGGCCGTTGCAGCTCGTGACCAATCCCAATTCGGGCCTGATGGAGCCCGGTTTGCTGCAGCCTAATGTCAACGCTTATGTGCAGCCGAACCTTTATGTCCAACCAAACAACTTCACGCAGCCGACATTTCAGTCGACGCCGACGGCGCGCAATGCAACGGCCAAGCCCAGGGTCGGGAAAGTGCGCCGCACGACAAAAGCTGCTTCTCCCGACGCCACGATCCGGTGAACTGACCGGCGCATAGCCGGCACGCCCGCCGACGGCATTGACGCGCGCCGCAGTGCGAGGCTGATAAGTCTGCCCGGCGCTCCAGGCAGCAAGAGTCTCGCGTGATCCCGCTTTCCATCCTTGATCTGTCGCCCGTCACCACGGCCACGCCTGGCTCGGTTGCGTTGCGCAATTCGCTTGATCTGGCGCGCCTTGCCGATCGGCTCGGTTACACCCGCTACTGGGTGGCCGAGCACCACAACCTCGCCAATGTCGGCAGTTCGGCGCCCGAGATCATGATCGGGCAGATCGCGGCGGTGACATCGCATATCCGTGTCGGCTCGGGCGGCGTGATGCTGCCGAATCATGCGCCGTTGATGGTCGCGGAGCGGTTCAAAGTGCTGGAGGCGCTGTATCCGGGCCGTATCGACCTCGGGCTCGGCCGCGCACCGGGCACTGATCCGGTCACCTCCTATGCGTTGCGCGCGCGGCAGGATCCGCGGGAGGGCGATGACTTTCTCGAGCGCTTTCAGGAATTGTTGCTGCTCGAGGGCGGCGGCTTTCCGGAGGGCCATCCGTTTCGCAAAGTGCGTGCCGTGCCAACCGATGTGGCGCTGCCGCCGATCTGGCTGCTTGGTTCAAGCGGTTACAGCGCGGAGCTCGCCGCCGCCGTCGGCCTCGGCTTCGCCTTTGCGCATCATTTTGCCGATTACGATGCGAGGAGCGCCATGCTGAGCTATCGCGAGCATTTCAAGCCGTCGCCGGCGCTCGCCACGCCCTACGCAATACTCGGCACGGCGGTGATCGCGGCCGACACCGATGCCGAGGCCGAACGCATTGCAGGGAGCGCCGACCTGCATTATGCGCGCCGGGCCAAGGGCGAATATCTGCCGCTCGCATCGCCCGAGGAAGCGGCCGCTTATGACTATACGCCAATCGACCGCGAGCGCATTGCCCGCCAGCGCAGCCGGCTCGTGGTCGGCAGTATCGAACGCGTGAAGGAACGCCTGCTCGGCCTGCGCGAGGCGACCCAGGCGGACGAACTTATGATCACCACGATGGTTTATGATCATGGCGCGCGCCGCCATTCCTATGAATTGCTGGCGCGGGCTTTTTCTCTTGTCCCAAGGACTTAGGCGGCGGAGAGAGGTCGAGGCCGAACCGCGGCCGTCGCAACGAACCGCGCTCGTGCCGTGCCGATTGTCAAAACTCCTTCAACCATTCATCGTTATGTGGAAAGGAGCGCTCGCGTCCGTTACAGTCATTGGCCGGTGTCGTCTGCCTTTGGTGTTATGCCGGCAGTTCGGGGGATCGCGTTGAGCACCGCATATAGCTCGCACCGCGGCGCGCCCGTCGTCTGGTGGCCTGCCAGATTGATGCTCGGTGCGTCGGCCATCGGCATGGTGGTGGCGCCGAGCTTGGCGCTCGGCGTCGCGCCGGCGCATGCCCAATATTGGTCGCCCTATTGGGTGCCGTATCATTATTATTTCCATCACAAGACGGAGCATCGTGAGAAGGAAAGAAAGCAGCTCGATACCGCCGGCAAAGAGCCGTTCGGCGACATTCCAAAAGGCCCGCTGACCATCATCATCTCGATCAATCAGCAGAAGCTGCATCTCTACAGCGACGGGGTCCATGTCGCCGACACCTCGATCGCGACCGGCGTGCCAAGCCTGCCGACGCCGCTCGGCGTCTTCAGTGTCATCCAGAAGCAGGTCTTCCATCGTTCCAATCTCTACAGCAACGCGCCGATGCCCTTCATGCAGCGCATCACCTGGTCGGGCGTCGCGCTCCACGAAGGCGAGAATATCGGCCATCGCGCTTCGCACGGCTGCATCCGCATGCCGCACGATTTTGCGGTCAGGCTTTACAAGCTGACCAAGATCGGCGCGCGGGTGATCATTGCGAATGGCGAGCTCAAGCCGGTTGATTTCGCCGACCCGCATCTGTTCGTGCATAAGGATCAGGCTCCCACCGCTGCGCCCGCCGCGGTCGATGCTGCAAGGGCCGCGCAGGGCGCCGCGGACAAGGCGCCCGATGCCGCTTCTTCCGACGCCGCGGGGAAGACCGCGGCCTTGGGCCTGCGCGGCAGCAACGGCAATTCCGGGACGTATTTCACCGACGTTGCGGCACAACAGCCGGCGAAGACCGATGCAGCCGCGCCGGCAAAATCCGATCCGGAGAAAGCCGAAGCGACGGCCCAGCCGATCCCCGTCATTGCGACACCGGAGGCGACTTCGGCGCCCGCAGCCGCGCCGGCTGACAGCGCCAAAGCGCCGGCGGCAAAAAGATCGCCGATCGCGATTTTCATCAGCCGCCGGGACAAGAAAATTTATGTGCGGCAGAATTTCGAGCCGGTTTATGAGGCGCCGGTGACGATCGACAATCCGGACCAGCCGCTCGGCACGCACGTGTTCACCGCGATGGAATATCTGCCCGACAACAAGACGTTTCGCTGGACTGTGGTGTCGCTGCCAGGCGAGGCGGCGCGGCCCGCAAGATCGCTGCGCATCATGCGCGATGAGGAAGACGATCGATACGCGCGGCGCTCCAGGCGCAAGCGGCACAATGAAGCGCAGGAGGCCGGCGATCTACCGCCGCCCTCGACGCCGCAGCAGGCGCTCGCCCGCATCACCATTCCGCAGGACGCGGTTGACGCGATCTCGCAAATGATTGTGCCCGGCTCTTCGCTGATCATTTCGGATCAAGGCCTCGGCTCCGAGACCGGCGAGGGCACGGATTTCATCGTCGTCGCGCGGTGAGGTTACCCGATCTACAATCGTAGGCACACGCCATTTAACCGACATCAGCGACATTGTATCTTGCGCCGGCGGCGGCGCTGGCCGGCTGCTGCGGGATCGTTTGTTTCAAGTCACAGGAGGATCGCCTTGGGTATGCACTTTACTTTGACCTCGTCCGATAATTTCAAGCTCGGAGCCTATCGGGCCGACCCGGCCGGCGCGCGCAAGGGCGGCGTCGTCGTCATCCAGGAGATTTTTGGCGTCAATCATCACATTCGTGCGGTATGCGACCGGCTCGCCGGCGAAGGCTATGCGGCGGTCGCGCCCGCGGTGTTCGACCGCCAGCAGCCCAATTTCGAGTCCGGCTATTCCCCGGACGAGATCGCCAATGCGCGCAAATTTGTCGCCAATCCGGATTGGGGCGCGATGCTGCGCGACGTGCAGGCGGCGATCGACGAGCTGAAAAAGGGCGGTCCGGTCGGCATCATGGGCTTCTGCATGGGCGGCACCGTTTCCTTCCTGGCCGCCTGCGATCTCAACGGCCTGTCCGCCGCGGTCTGCTATTACGGCGGCCAGATCGCCAAGAATGCCGACAAGAAGCCGAAGATTCCGACGCAGATGCATTTCGGCGAGAAGGACGCCTCGATCCCGATGAGCGATGTCGAGCTCATCAAACAAAAACGCGGCGGCGACTGCGAAATCTATGTCTATCCGGATGCGCAGCACGGCTTTCATTGCGACGAGCGCGGCAGCTACAACGAAGCCGCAGCCAAGCTCGCCTGGTCGCGGGCGATGCCGTTTCTGGCCAAGCACGTGAAGTGATCGGTTTCCCGAGGCGGTGCGGCACGCAATCATGCACCGCCGATCCGGGAAGCTTCGCAAAATCTGAGTTTGCAACGATCCCCGGTCAGCCGCGCAGCATTGCATGCCGCGCTGCGGCCGGGAAACGCAAGGCAATTTTCAGAACCAGCGCTCCTGCACCTGCACGGTATCCCCCGGGCAGATCGGGTAGGTTATCGGCACTTCGAAGCGATAGGTCTGCCCGCCGAAATTGCGGCTGATGATGACGCTCTTGCGATAGCCGCGCGGGCTGAAGCCGCCGGCGATCGCCACTGCCGTCTCGACCGTCATATTGGCGACATAGGGATATTGGCCGGGCTGCGTAACCTCGCCGAGGATGAAGAACGGCCGATAGGCCTCGATCTCGACCGCAACATGCGGCTCGCGGATGAAGCCCTGCCGTAATTGTTCGGCGATCCGTGCGGAGAGCTGATCGGTGGTCAGGCCGCGCGCCAGCACGGTGCCGATAAGCGGCATGTCGATATGGCCGCTGGCATCGACGATGTAGGAGTTGGTCAAGCCGTCCTGGCCGAATACCACGACGCGCAGGCGATCGCCCGAATCGAGCGCGTAGCCGCCTTGCCGGAACGGGGCGCTGTAGGCGGCCGGTACCGCCGTCGGAGCGGCGACGGCCGCTGCCGGCGTCACCATGGCGGCAGCGGTCGGCCGCACCACCGCCGCAGTGACCGCCGGCCCGTAAGCCGGTGCCGGCGCTGCGGCGTTAGCCGGCGTTGGATAGGCCGGGCTGACCCGGTAAGCGGACGCTGCGGCTGCCGGCGAGCCGTAGACAACGTTGTCGATGCCTTGCGGGGCGGGCGCCGGTGCCGCATAGCGGGCGCGCGGCTGCTGCGCGCATCCTCCTGCCGCTAGCGCCACGGCGAAGAACAGCAGAAGCAAGCGGGTGACCCGCATACGCGTCATCCGACCCCGTTCGAGCCAAAGTCAGGTCAGATTAACGCCGGTTATGGTTAACAAACCCTCACCAGGGCGACGGGACGACGGAGCGGCAAGAAGCCCCTGCGCCGCGGCCCGCCATCGTTCGAGGCTCGCTTTCGCTTGCCCCTCGGGAGACGGGTCCAGGCGCTGTTGCGGGTCATGCTCGCTTGCGAATGGCCGGCCTATTTCGCCCGCGCTTTGCGATTGTCGCTCAGCCAATCGGCGATCGCCAGGATCAGCATCACCAGCGCGAACACGATCGGGAAGCCGAGCACCCAGATCAGCTTCGAGGTGTCGAGCTGCTTCTCCAGATCGAAATACCAGGCGAGCGCATCGACCGCGGCGATACCGACTACGGAGCCGAGCAGCTTCTGCTTCAGCGCGCCGAAATCGACTTGCGTCAGCCCCTCCGGCCAATCCGGATGATCGGCCGCTACGATGCGGCGAATGAAATTCTCGTAGCTCGAGAAAATCACGATCAGGATCAGATTGGCGGTGAGCGCGAGATCGACCAGGTTGAGGATGCTGGTGACCAGATCGTGCCAGTTCGTGCTGTGCACCTGGACGGTGAGATCGATCAGGTCGGCAAAGAACCGGTACATCAGAAGCACCATGCAGACCAACAGGCCGAGCAGAAACGGCGCCAGCAGCCAGCGGCTGAAGAAGATCGCCGCCTGGGTGTAACGTCCGTCGGGCCAGGCCATGGTGCCTCCATGCTCGCAGTCGGGAAGTCTTAGAACACGTTCGTTTTCAGTTGAAGCGGCTTTCAGGCCGTTCGTCCGTCATCCCGAGGTGCGAGCGAAGCGACAGGACGAAGCCGAAGACTCTCCGGCCGTTGCGCCTTTCGCGGCTCGGCGCTTCGCGCCGAACACCCAGGACGACGGACCGTAAAGGGAAAGCGCGTTACTGGCGACTACGCCGCGACGCCCGTTCCGATCGGGCAGCTCACGCCGGTGCCGCCAAGTCCGCAATAGCCGTGCGGGTTCTTGGCGAGATATTGCTGGTGGTAGTCCTCGGCGAAGTAGAACGGCGGCGCGTCGAGGATCTCGGTCGTGATCGGGCCCATTCGCGCGCCGGCGAGCGCCTTGGCATAGGCGGCCTTGGA